>JBBSXJ010000016.1:0-15679 GCA_038045825.1 Nanobdellota archaeon | reverse complement strand
AAGGGCATCTGGAGATCCTTCACCACCATTTTCAGGAGAAAGAGAAGTATCATCTCTAAATGACTCAAACAAATCAGCAATAGAATTTCCAGTGATTATTTTATTTAATTTAATATCAAAACTATTGTAAAAAAATAAAAGAAAAATAAAAATTGAAATAACTGATAGAATAACAACCACATCTTTCCTCATAAAAAAACATAGTTATGATAGCTTATAAATATAATTAATCAATTTTAGTTAAATTTATTGTTAATATAATCAACTAAGGAGTTGCCATGCAACTTAATTGTTGAAGGACCATTTCTTATATAGAAATCCTCTTGTCCATTATCTTTCAGAAAAACCCTCTTATTGCTTGAAGTGCATTCTATTTTAAGAATCTTTTTTCCATCGATCTCAAACAAATCGTAGTATACAAAATGCATAAATTGAGCCCCAATATAATCTTTAATTATATTATTTACATATAGTCTAAGTTTATCTTCATTAACAAAAGAATCTTTCTCAAGTCCAAGAATTTCACCTTTATCAGAAACTCCTACAATCAAAATTCCACCATCACTATTAAGATAAGCAGCTATTGTTTTCAAAATAGCATTTTCCATATTTTTATCAATCAAGCCAGTGTGGAGGTTAGTTCTAATAGAAGATTTAAATTCTAGCTTAGGACCCTCGCCTTTTTCAATCATAGATTTTATTTTATCGCTTGAGTTTTCAAAACTTTTATTAGACCTAAATAATTTATGATTTTTCTTCATTATGCCAGCAACAAGCCCGCTCGTAGGATTCCATATACCTTTTTTTCTATATAAGTAACCTCCTGCAGAGACTAAAAAAGCAGCAAATCCGTCAATTATCAAATCATGCGCAACAACACCTGTTCCAATCTGTTGAAGCGCAAATCCAAATATATTGTCAAGTGAAAATTCTATAACCTCCCAAACAGCTCCCAATGTGAATGATAATGCAAAAGCCAAGCATATCACCATAAATGTACTTGAATCCAAATGTTCTTGGTCTTCAAGAACAAGGATAATTGTAAGGCCAACAAAGCTAAGTGCAAGTGCAGCAACCCCTTTAAGCAAAACGTCCCACCACCATAAGGCAGCAAAGGCTCCCCTAACTTCTCCAAGAAATAAAGCACCATAAATTATTAGTAAAATAACTATCTGCATTTCAGAACCAGTTTTAATTCCAAAACGAGCAAGAATCTTAGGGGTAAAAGTTGCGGCAAAAGCAATTAAGCAAAATGCCATTGCTAAATCCCTGCCACTACTAAAAGAACTAAAGAAACCGAGTATCAGAATTAGTCTTACAGCATTAGTAACAATAAGTCCAACAGACATCTTTGAAAACAATCTTTTAAGCATGATAATATATGTTATTTAGTTATAAAAGAATTTTGATGCTAAACAATCCCTTTTTAAACTATAAAACAGTCTATATTTTATGAGGGTAAAATTCAGCTTTTCATCAAGGAAGACTAGAAAGATAGATTCACACAACAAACACAGACAGGAGTATCCTTCTCTTGCAAGAGAAGTAATCTCTTCATCAGATATAATTCTTCAGATTCTTGATGCTAGATTTGTACAAGAAACAAGAAACTTCAAGATGGAAGAATATGCAAGAGAACATGGAAAGATCTTAATTTATATTTTAAACAAAGCTGATCTAATAGATCATGTAAAAATGGAGCAATCAGGAGAACTAAAAGATTTACCGCATTACATATTTGTTTCGTGTAAAAGACATCAAGGAAGGAGAGAATTAAGACAAGAGATAAAGATGCAGGCAAAGAACTTCAAAAGAGCAAAAAGGAACTCTGAAAAGACCAAAGAAGAAATAGACTCAGAAGATCATCTAGATATTCATAAACATGGAGTGGGTTACAAGAAATTCTTCAAAACAGGTAATGAAGTGCATGTTGGAGTAATAGGATATCCAAATGTAGGAAAATCCTCAATAATTAATATGTTAACAGGTAAAGGTTCAGCAAGAACATCCCCTAAAGCAGGATTTACTAGAGGAATTCAGAAAGTAAAACTTGCGGATGGGATAATGCTTCTAGATACTCCAGGAGTAATGTCTGATGAAGATGCGGCAGCAAGTCAGCAAGCACATTTGAAGAAACACGCAATGATAGGTGTAAGAACTTATGACTCTACAAAAAATCCTGAATTTGTAGTAGCAGAAATAATGGCAGACAATCCAGGTTTATTCGAATATTATTATCATATTGAGGCAGAAGGAGATGCAGAAGTTTTATTGCTGGAACTTGGTAGAAAAAGAAACTTCTTGATCAAGGGCGGAAATATAGATATGGACAGAACTGCCCGTTTAGTCTTAAGAGATTGGCAATCAGGAAAGATTAGAAAATAACTACTTTTGATGTTTTCTAATAAAAGTCTCAACTTTATCAACTAAGTTAGCAACATCTGTTTGATTTCTAACCTCTTTAGAGGTACCCATATAAAGCATAGCTAAGTTAGCCCCGAGGATCCTAAGATATCCATTTTCTTTCCGATCTACTTGTTCAATGGATTTATCTGCTGGAGGAAGACTAACTTCAGTATAAACTTTAGTAGGACGTCTACCCTTCATTGCAACATCAAGAACAGATTCATGATATGCTAAAGCTAATCTAGTAACAATCCCTAAAGATTGTTCAAATTCTTCATCCATGATAATAATAAGCAATTAATAGTATTAATATATTTTGATAGTTAAATAAAATCACTTGAAAATATCCAATATATCTTTAACAAGTTTTTCATCATGAAACCTTTCAGGAACCACATCTATATAAGTCTTATAAGCACTAAAAAGATTTCGAAGAGCTCTTCTTCTAGTTTCATTATTTAGTTGCAATTCCCCTTGAATAATTGGGTCTTCATCATCTGTCGACTGAAGGATTTGAGGTGAATCAGAGAATCTTCTTAGAGCATCTCTAGTCTCATCCATAACTCTACATAAATTGCTATAAGCATCTATTTTAACTTGTTCTGAATATCTTTGTTGTTCTTCAGCCATAAAATTAGCTCAAAATCTTTCTATTTAAGCTTTATCAATTCAAAAACCTTTAAATAAAACAATTACTGAAAACAATAATGGATCCAATATTCATAGCAGCTTTGCTCGGAGGCATTGGTGGATTAACTAGAGGTGTTGTTGGTCTTCTAAAAGCATTATCTTTGCGAAGAAGAATTATCTGACTTATTATCTTATTACAGTATTAACAGCAATAATAATAGGAATATTTACAGGAATAGTTTTCAACTTTGACCCAAGACTCTCATTGTTGTCAGGTTATGCAGGCACAGACATTTTAGAAGGAATATACAAATCATTCAATGTTCAGAAAGTTTACACATCTCCAAAAGGTAAGAAGTAATTATAATTAAATTATCTTAATATACTCGGTGTAAACAAAGAGGTGATTTATCCAGGGGAGAACGAGAACAATTAGGATTAATAATTTATGGGACAACTGTAAGAACTTCAATCTTGACTTCAACAATTGTTCCAGGTTTTAAACTCTCTTCAATTAACCGAGGAATTACTATAATGGCTTGGTTTCCGTGTTTGGCGATCCGTTTGGTGATGGTGAATTGTTTTGTTGCCATTTTATAAGTATCTCACAAATTTATTGTTTTCATTTACTAATATCCTTTTAGGTGTAATTGGTTTATCGGTCAGTTCAAATCCAATGATAATTACTATCTCGCCTTTCTTAATCAAGTGAGCCGCTGCCCCATTCATACAAATTACTCCAGAACCTGATTGTCCTTCTATTACATAAGTTTCTAGTCTCGCACCACTTGTTACACTTACAACCAATACTTTTTCACCAGGCCAGAGCCCGACTCTTTCAATTAAATCTTTATCAATTGTAATACTTCCTACATAATTGATATTAGCTTCTGTTACAGTTGCTCTATGAATCTTTGCATGTATTACCTCTCTCATTATGTTGCACCTCCTTTATCTTGTAAGTCTTTGCACATTACTGCCCAAGTAAATCCCGAGTTATCTTCTCTTTCTCCTATTTTATAAAAACCTAATTTTGTGTGAAAATTCATGGATGCTTTATTACTGACTCCTAAAGGTGTCTTTATAGCAATCTCTCCAATTACATGGTTATACCCTTTCTGCGATAATTCCTCATAGAAAGTATTCTCAATCGCAATTGCAACTCTCCCCGATACGCCTTTTTTCTTAGCTATGTGTCTTAGATAAATATAGTCGCCTTGAAGTATTGATTTATATTCTGGCTCAACATGTGGTGTTAATTCTTCTTTCCCTTGTTCTAGCCAAAATTGTTTTGTATAGGCTGCGATGTATCCTTCTACCCCATGACCTTCATCATATACCCTCATAAATTTGTTTCCATTGGTTATGAATCCCTCGACTTCTTCTCTACCCATTAGATATACTAGAAATCCTTCTCTACTTGCAGTGTCAGCATCTTTTGTTAAGATATTCTGCTCCTGCTGAATTTGAAGTATTCTCTCTATATCCGAAGGTTTTAACGACCTTACCTGTTGTCTATTTTGTTTTATCATTTTCATGTTATTCTATGACTTTTTGTCACAATAGAGTAACAAATAAGATAATAATAAAACTATTCCATCAAAAGTTTGTCAAATAGTAACATTTATATACTAAATCAGATAATAGTTAAATTATGGACATAAAAGACAGAAAATTACTATACCTACTTGATTTGAATTCGAGGGCAAAAGAATCCGAATTAGCAAAGCAACTTAAAACTAGCAAACAGGTCGTTAACTATAGAATTAAAAAGTTAGAACAAGAAGGAATTATAAAGAAATTCCAAACAGTACTTAATTTTAGTTCCTTAGGCGTTAATATTTATGCAAATGTTTATTTTAAATTGACTGATTTGAATAAGAAAAATGAAAAAGAACTGATGGATTTTCTATTAGATAATCCGGAAGTAGGTTATATTGGTCTTATGGGTGGTAGATATGACTTATCAATAGTCTTAACTGCCAAAAATCTTCAAGAATTAGATAAAAGCCTAAGCAATATCGTAAAAAGATTTCCAAATTATCTTAGAGACTATAACGTATCTTTGAGATTGGCAGGATACAAATTTCATAAAAAATACCTTATTGATTCAAAGATGAAAGAAGAAAAGAAAATAATGCATAATGAATTCTCATCAATTAAGTTAGATACAATTGATAAGGAAATTTTACTTAGATTAACTGATAGTTCAAGGACATCCTTAGTCGACATTAGTGAAAAGATAAAAATTCCATTTTCTACAGTAAGAACAAGAGTTAAAAATCTTGAATCCAATGGAATTATATCGGGATATTCGCTCCTGTTTGACTTAAACAAAGTTGGAATGAGCAATTATAAGCTTTTTATTAATGTCAAAGATAAATCCGAGGAGATTTATAATAAATTGTTTACTTTTGCGGAATCACATAAAAATATTATTTGGTTTTTTAAAACATTAGGTGAGCACGATTACGAGTTTAGAATTGAAGCTGAAAGTCAAGAGAAGTACCAAGAAATTATTAAAGAGATTCGTTCAGAGTTTGTCGATGCTTTAGAAGAAACTGAAACTTTGATTGTATTCAAAGAATTAAAAGAAGATTACGGTGCAATTCTGAATAAAAAGTAAAATAGCTTATTGTGCTTAATTTTAGACAAGAATCAATAAAACCTTATTGTTCCAACCAATAACCGGTAAAATAAAAAAGTTATTGGTATTGGGTGGATAAATCACCTTATCCGTGTAAACAAACAGGATCTTTTACTGTGGAAGAATAATAACATTTTAAATTCTTTAACTAAGAAAGGTATTTAGTTTAACATTGTACTTCAGTCTCAAGAGCATATTTCTTAGTACCTTTAAAGCTAATTAAAAAAATAGTTTTGTGCCTATTACTTTTCATTTTACTATCTTTCCAGTATGACTTTCAACAGCAGGTTGTTGCGGAGGTGTGATTTTTCCATAGAACACTCTAACATTATTATCATCTATCTTCAAAACAGAAGGATCATATACATCATTACCTTGGAAAACCGCAACTGGCTCGCCGAAATTAAGACCGTCAGAGGATTCCATGTAATAAATACCTTTAGGAACTTTCGCAAATCTTTCATTTATGGAAGCTGCGAAAAGTAAATATTTATCTCCGATCTTAACCAATGCTGGATCCACTAAATTATCAACTCTGATTCCCGATTCTTTTACAAAATTAAGACCGTCATCAGATATAGCTGATCCAATCCCGTGCTGCATATTTCCGGCAGTCACATAATATAATCTTACTCGCCCATCTGGAAGAATTATCGCATCAGGAACAGAAGCCCAACCGCTGTCGCCGCTAGTTTCCGAATCTATTCTCAATCCTTCTTTTTGAAAATTCAATCCATCTGAAGAAACCGCAGAATAAATTTTATGGATGGAATTTCCTGGTCCCCCCATCATAGTATCTGCACCTTTGTAATACATCCTCATTTTTCCATCCTGAAGGTCTACGATAGTAGGATCGCAGACAATAGATTCAAATCCTGTTCCAGGGGAAATTCTAACTCCTTGCTCTTTTGTAAAAGTTAAGCCATCGCCGGAAATAGCAGACACTATTTGGTTGCTACTACAATAATACAAACGAACTTTCCCGTCTTTCAAACGATGCACAAACGGAACAGAACCATCTGTAATTCTTGACCCGCTATCTTTCTCCCAAGAAAATGATAATGTTTTTGCAACTGATTCTGAAGGTATAACTTCCCTAATATCTTCAGAGGATGGTTCTGGCTCATAAGCTGTATTTCCAACATTTTCATCTTGAGATTTGTCAGAAATATTAATAAAAACAATAGCAAGGATAATCGCTGCTAAAAAAACAATGATAAATATTAGACTCTTTTTCATAGACAAAAAGAAAGATCAATAGTATATAAAATTTCCTCAATCTAGTTTATATACATAGTCCCAAAGAGAATCTAACTCTCGACTATCCTATGTAAAAAATCACTATTCCTTCTTAATCTCTAAGAGCTAAGTTACAGTTCTTTCTTTGTATTGAAGAGAACATTTACAAATCATTCAATGTTCAGAAAGTTTACACATCTCCAAAAGGTAAGAAGTAAACTATATGCTGGATGGCTTCTTTCTAAAATATCTCAAATTGAAGACTCTATCAAAGCTCAATTAACTACTTATTAGTTATAACATTAGAAAGATTTAAATAGTTCTTTGGTTCTATTAAAATATGAAACTAAGAGATTTGCCTTATGAATTTAAGGCTGCTTCAATTGCAGCAGTTGTTAGTTTAGCTGGGCTTATTGCGATCAAATATATTCCAGAGTCTCAAAGGATTGAACCAATAAAGGTAGAAGGCCTAAATTATACAATTATTGATGGAGATCGTGATGGGGATGTTGACAAGATCATAGATCTTAGAAAACCTCAAAATCCAGTGGCTTATGTTACTGAAGATATGGTTGAGTGGTTTAAAGATAATGGAGAGACTTTTATTGATTATATAAGTAGACCTCCAATTCCTACTCCTCAATTGTTAGAAACTGCAAACGCCATATTAAGAGGCAATTCTGACACAGGCTTGCTTGAAAAACAATTGGAAGAATTAGAAGTTAGAAGATTAAATAGGCGCAGATAATTTAAGAGTAAGACTTATTTTATTTAATCTAATTCTATACTAATCTAATGATTTAAATCTTCAATACATTTAAATCTCTTAATTGTTTAACATACAAAAGATGGCAAATCCAGACTTAATCAGATTTATTCTCGAGGCAAGAAGAAGGGGTTTCACAGACATAAAAATCACAGAATCTCTTCTAAGCAATGGATGGCCAATGCATGAAATACATGCAGGCTATGAAGCTCTTAGAGAACACCATTTCAAAAAGAGTATAACAATTTGGCTTGATAAAGAAGTAATAAATTTGCTAGAAAAAAGAGCAAAAAGAAATTTATTGACTTTGCCAGAACAAATAGAAGATATAGTTAGAAGAAGCATTGCAAATCAAAGACCTGCACATAACAAAGAAAAACTTGATGATATGTTAGTAGGTTTATTCTCAAGAAAAACGAGAAAAAGATAATTAGCTAATCAATTAGTTTCAATACTCTATTTTTAATGTTTAATGGATATTTCTTAAGATAATTTAGCAATTTTTTATTGTTGATTTTATTTTTTATATTATTTAGATGATCTTTATCCATTTTTTGATTAAAAACAACCATATCAATTAGTGTCTTTTCTAAATCCGAATATGGAAGATAAAAATCCCCTTCTTTAGTATATTCCACGCCAAAAAGATATTTTTTGTCGGTTTTTCTTAGTAAAATATTTCCATTCATCAAACTGCGTATTCCAACTCTAAACTTTCCAGCAGTTAAAATAACTGGAATTGTTTCCTGCTCCCATATTTTATGATGGCTTAACGCAGTTTGCAGACCAAGGTAAGCTGGTTTAAAAGAGAAAACAGCCAGTGACAATTCATTATATTTGGTGTAAACACCCTTTCCTATTTTACTTATTTTACTGCTCCTTATTAAATTGAATATAAGCAGTTTGGCATAGCTACTTTTTTTAGATTTTCCAACTATTCTTTCAATTGATTTAAAGTCAACAACAGGACTTTTATCAAATAATTCTTTAATTTTGCCTAGATGTATTTGTTTTCCCATTTTTGCATTATATAATGTATCATCTCATCAGCAGAAGGAACTATACCTTCAAGCAAGATAACTTTTAAATCAGATTCATCAATAGGCTTTTTATAATTATTAATCAGTTCTCCAATTTCTTTTATTGAATGTGGATCATTAATCATTTTTATTAAAAAGAAAACGTCCCACAAATCTCTTACTTTTAGTCTTTTAAGATAAGTTCTAGATTTTTCAGCTAAAAATTCAGGAGCAGTCAAACTGTATATTGAGATAATGTTGCCGTCGGACATCTCGTAATCATGTATTGTTCCTGAAACTTTCTGAAAAGTTGCCTCTAGTCTTACAGAAGTTCTATCAAATTCAAGTTCAGAATAAACGCTACTATTTGAAATCTTCTTTTTAATTATGTTAAAACCAGCCTTCTCCAAATTCTCGAATAAAGTTTCTATTCTTTTCTTGTCTTTAGGAAAATAAAAATCCAAATCTTCAGAGAACCTTTTGCCGCCATAACATCTCCAAATGGCAGTGCCTCCATGCAAAACAGCGCGGTCAAAAACAAGATATACTTCCTTTGCAATTAGGTCTTGAGCATAAGCTATCTTTCTATGGACTTCTCTCTTAAGTCTAGCTTGTAAAGGTATATTTATCATGTTATCTACAAAAGTTATACATTTATATATCTTTCGTTAATAACCTATTCAAGACAAGAAATAAACCATTAACTATAACTTTCTATCAAAAGTCAACTATCGACCTGAATCCACCATAAGCAAATCTCTTCATATCAAAAGGCATATCCATTGGCTTATCTACATATTTCTTTGCAAAGTAATCCATTACTTTTTTGTTAACAGCATCACGATGTGCTTTATTCTTGTAGGTTATGAAAGAAAAGAATACTTTTTCTCCACTTTTAGCTTTGGCCATTTTTGGAAAGTTGGAAGATTTCATTCCATGGGTATCAGGATGCATATCATCTCCTAAAGCCTCAACATAACTAATAGCCCCAAATCTTTTCCATACCTTTCCAGCTTCAGAAGCCATTTTATGATACTCTTTAAGCCTATTATTTTTTATCACCAGAACAAATCCATCAACATATACCATGTAAAAAATAAATCAAATTTGTTAATAAATCTATGCAGTAATTTTACAATAGTTTATCTCTTTTTGTGATGATGAATATGAATAGTTTTTTTACCAGGAATAATTATTCCAATAATAATTATAAATAAACTCAATATTATTAATGGAATTCCAACAACAGCTCCAATTATAGTAATGGTAAGTAAATAACCCATCGAAAAACAAACAAGAGCGCCAATCAACCAAGAAGTTCTCATTACAACAATACCCTTATAATGTAATCTGTACTTGATATTCCAAAGCTTATTGTCCCGTTAGCCCACAATATCAAAAGTATTCCTAAGGCAATCATAATCAGCCCTATAAATAATCTCATCCATTTCTTCTGTTTATCTTTCCATGCTTTAACTCTCTCAGCCGAAACTCCAAATGCTACAGCACATAATATTATTATTAAAGGAAGTACAAAGATAAAGTTATACAAAACAAGCAACCAGAATACTTGCATACTAAATCCTATTTTGGCAAGTAAAGTAGTTATTGCAAGATAAGGTCCTCCTGTACAAGGTAATTCAACTGCAGCAACAAATATCCCAAGCACAACTGCTCCAGGCACAGAAACTTTCTTCATCATCTTCTTTATTTGCTCAGCACGTCTAGCAGGGATAGCAAGAGTAATTCCTTTTCCATACCAGAAAAAGTCTTTAGCTTCAATAATACCAAGAATTATAACAAGAACCCCCACAATCCAACTTAATTGCTCAGAAATGTTGAACTTCTGTATGAAAGCAAGCAAACCAAACCCAGCAATCAAATAAGTAATAAAAACTGCAGTTATGTAAATCAATCCAACCTTTATCATCTTGCTTTTATCTTTGCTTAATCCTAACAAAGTAGCAATAAGCAAAACCAAAACCCCTATCGCACAAGGGTTTATTGAATCAATCGCAGCAGTCAATATGACAATAGGCAAAGCAGGTAATGCAATTTCAGCAACCATATTTATTCAGCCTTTGGGGCAACACATCCAGTTGCAATAGCTAACTCTTCAAATGTAGGTTCGCCGACAATCCTTGTGCTTGGATTATCATTGAATTCAAATGTAGCATAAGATTCTATTTGCTTTTCAATACAAAGAAGTGACTGCTCGTCCTCTCCACGAGGATCGCACTCAACATATTCAACATATCTAAAAGACTCTCCAAAAGCTTTCTTTACTTTAGCGCAATGAGGGCACCAGAAAGCTCCGTACATAACAGCACCTTTTTCAGTAAGGCATTTAGCAAAAATATCAATGTCTTCTTGAACATAAGACTGTCCTGATCCTCCAATAACAAATAAAAGAACGATAATAGCAACAACAACTAGAATTCCAATTATTAGTTTTCCATTACCTTTCTTTTTTGTTTCTTTTTTAGCCATTTTTAATCTTAAATGAAATTATTAGTGAGATTATAATTGTTAAGTCTAGTCCAAGGCAAAATATACAATATGTCTTTAGAATAAAGTGTTGTATCAGAAATAGATAAAACCCATAGACTATTGAAAATATCATTATTCCTCTTACCCATTTTATATTATTCTTCCTTTGAACAAATAGAAATTTGCTCTTTTTATAGTTTAAGTTGAGCATTAAAACGAAAAGCAAAGTCAACAACCCAAGAAATGCGTTGGTTGTAATAAAATCAAAAAACAAATTAATTCCAGAAATATCAATTAAAGGCAAAGGTAAATTAAAATCAATGGTCAATAAGTAAGATATACCATCTAAGTTTGCATAAGGGCTCTTATTTACAATTCCACAATCTAAATTATTCCCAAAAGTGCAGAATTTGGAGGCAGTAAGAGAAAAATGCTCATAAATTAGAAATGCAGATATCAGCATTCCAAATATCAAAAATATACTAAGTGCTTTTCTTGATTTAAGCATTATGTTTCTTCTCCCTATCACGTGCATGGCTTCCAACAATCATTCCAGCCCCAATAAGGACAAGATTCTTGATTATGTACTGGCCTTCAAGAGTCATGACGAATGGGAACTTTATATAAATTACTTCGGGCAAAAGTATCAAAGGCAAGAAAGTTCCAATCATTTGTAGTCCCATCAAAATAAGTCCAACCCTAACAAGAGGTCTACACAATATACAAACTCCAATTGCAACTTCCCACCATCCCAAAAGTGGAACAAACCAGCTAGGATCAACAAAATAAACTGTTTTAGTAACTAAGTCATTAGCGCTACTTAATCCAAGTGGCTTTAGTATTCCGAACCAAATAAACACAAGAGAAAGAGAATACTTCAAAAAGTAATATCCCCAATGTTTTAACCAATCAGTTACTTCTTTATCAACATGATCTAACTTTTTATTCATCTCTCCCCCTATATAACATTAATCAGTTGTTTAAAAGAGTTTCTCAATAAGTTCTTATACAATTATTAGGCAAAAGAATGTCTCATTCTTTCCCAGAACTTAGGCTTTGTCTTCTGAATACATTCTCTCTTTGAAGCCTTGAAATCCATCTTGCACTGCTTCATATCTTTCTTGTAATCTTTCTTGCATTGAGACATTACAGAAGATTCATTTGTTGCATTGATGCAAGTTTCTCTTGTTTCCTTTACACCTTCATAGCATGAGTTCTTAATACCAACAGCAGAAACAACACATTGACCATAAGTCATATTCTTACCAGTTTCATTGGAATTTCTTTGAGAATTATTGTTGGCATTAGCTGACTGAGCTAAAACTAATCCTGCAAAAATTAAAGCAAAAGCAAAAGCAAAGAAATACAAACCTCTTTTTGACATATTAAGACAAAATCTTTCAGGTATATAAATGTTTCAAGATAATTATTTAAAAAAGCTATTTAAGACATCAACACATTTCAATAAATAATAAATCTGACCACAAATATTTATATGTCTAAGCAATAAAGAATAGTATGCAAGAATATGCTTTCAAAAACCTTGTTTTTGAAGGAGGAGGAGTAAAAGGAATCGCTTATGTAGGCGCTCTTCATATTCTAGAAGAAAAAGGGATATTGCAAACTGTAGAAAGAGTTGCAGGAACTTCTGCAGGCGCAATAATAGCAGCATTACTAGCTGTTGGTTTTACGCCTCTTGAAATAAGAAAAAACTAGAGGAAGTTAACTTTAATAATTTTAAAGATGATTCTTTTTTTATTATTCAGAATATAGTCAGGCTTTTTCGAAAATATGGCTGGTATAAGGGTTCTGCTTTTAGAAAATGGTTTGGCAAAGTTCTTTCAGAAAAAGTAAGCAAAGATATCACATTTTCACAGCTTCATGAAAAGATAGGAAAAGAAGGGATGCGTCAGCTCTACATTGTTGGAACAGATGTAAATCACAAGGCACATGTTATCTTAAGCAATGAGACAACTCCAAATATGCTTATAGCAGATGCAGTGCAGATATCCATGAGCATACCATTATTTTTTCAAGCATTTAATCATAAGAATTCACTATATGTTGACGGAGGATTATATTACAATTACCCAATCAATCTATTTGATGATGAAAAATATGTTAAAACTAAAAAAGAAAATTATTACAATAAAGAGACTCTCGGTTTTAGAGTGGACAGTCCAGAAGAAATAAACAATCAAATAAAAAATGAACCGTTGCCTAGTTTGAAGGTAAATTCTTTTCAATCCTATATTCAAACTCTTATTGGCGGGCTTATTGATTTCGCCAATAAAACTCACTTAAGTGATAGAGATTGGCATAGGACAATTTACATCGATAGCTTGGGCATCAGCGCAACCCAGTTTGAATTAAAATCGGGGCAAAAAGAAGATCTAATTGAAAGCGGAAGAGCAGGCGCCTTAAGTTATTTCTCTTGGTTCGATAAATCTAAAGGTGCTAGTAAGCCGCTTAATAAGTAGTCCAAAAGTGCTACACTCTTGATAGATCTCACTTTTTGAGCAATAGCTTGATTATATATGGTGTATAATTAAGAAAATAAATGAGACTGCAGTCAAAAGTACTAGCATTCCAATCGTGTGGCTTAACAATGAAACTGCCTCTCTCTTTTTTCCATCAATATACAACATTACTGGCTTTCCAAAAACCAAAAATCCAGTGATGGCTACGGAACAGACAAACAACAATAGCATAGCAATCGGAATGAATATGTGTGCAGACAACACGCGAGAATAAAGTGTCTCAAATTAGATATATCTTTTCTTATGTACTGTCAAATATCTTCGTACAAAGTAAGAAAGAAAAAGTTCTTCATCTTTTTGCAAGGCTCGATAATAAGATTTTCTTTTTTTGTATTCAATTATAAGCATGGGATAACCCTTATGCCAAAGAATGTGGTTCATGAGCAATCGACCTATTCTTCCATTCCCATCCCCAAAGGGGTGAATTTTCTCAAATTTGTAGTGTGCTCTTGCTGAAAGCTCCACAGGATTCATTTTTCTATTATTTTTAATGAAATCAATTAGTTCACCCATCATTTTTTTAACTTCCTGCCAATCCGGTGCAAGATAAGGACCAACTCTCACAAGATAATCTCTAAACTTCCCGGCAATATCAGATTTAGTCATTCCAAACATTTCTTTATGCCATTCTAATAAGAGGGTATTGGTTATTTCTTCTTTTTTACACAGCATTTTTATAAATATCTCACTATGTGCTTCTGCTTCTCTAACATCCTTTAGGGGTTTATTTGGAGATATTTTGTCTTGTATTATTTCCCTTACCTCTTCTAATGTAATTGTAGAACCCTCTATAGCATTAGTATTGTAAGTAAAAGCTATAGATATCTCTTCAATCTCTTTCTTTTTAGCACTTTCAGGAATTCTTTCCCATTCGCTTTGAAAGTTGTTTCTTATTATTTCTAGTTTTTTATTTAAATCAGATTTAATTTCTTCTTTAAACTTATTCTTAATCTCCTCTATATCTTTTGGAACTTCTGCGCCCAGGTATTTTTCTTTCGTAAGTACTTTTTCCCCATTCCTGAATGAATGCTTTAAGTAGAAATATTTTTGATCTCCTTTTTTCTTATTTACTATTTTCATAATATAAGTATACCTACAAAGTATTTAAATATTGTCATTTAAGATAATATGTAGGTATAAACGCCCAGACCAGGAATCGAACCTGGGCATCGCTTGCGCGAAATCGGATCTTTGCGTGATAAAACCTAGCAATCCGACGCAATTCCATTATGCGATCTGGGCTTAAAATTATTTATGATTAATGACTTTTAAGGTTTATGCTTTTTATTCAAAATCTAACCAGTAGCAAGAACTACCCAAATAAATGCAAGCGCTAAGGCTATAAAAATACCAAGAGCTAATCTACCTTTCTTATTGCGTACTCTGCTTACCCCAAAACTGTATATCAAACCAGTGCCTATAAAGAAAACAGCTGCAAAAATGAATTCACCGAAACCCCAATTCCATCCATCAATAAATTTATTTCCAAACAAAGGTATCAAGAGTATTATTGCTGTATTAATTAAAATTACCTTGATTTTACTAGATATGTCTTTTTTTCTCATAATTACAATACACATATCAATTTTATAAATAATATGTTCAAAATATTAAATACATACTCTTAAATACCCAAATTAATCAAATTATTTAGGCGAGAGCCGGAATAAGTGAACGGAGGAAAAAGCGAAATGGAAAGAAGATTTGGCGGCGGCGAAAGAAGATCATTCGGCGGCGGACGCAGTTTTGGCGGACCAAGAAGATTTAATTCAGGTCCAAGAGAAATGCACAAGGCAGTATGTTCAGAATGTAAGCAGGAATGCGAAGTTCCTTTCAAGCCAACTGAAGGAAGACCAGTTCATTGCTTAAACTGCTTCAAGAAGAAGCGTGAAAGCGAAGGCGGATTCCAAAGAAACGATAGAGATTCAGATCATTAATTGAT
>JBBSXJ010000015.1:0-1325 GCA_038045825.1 Nanobdellota archaeon | reverse complement strand
CCTAGTTCAAATCTTGGGATATGTGATGGTCTATCTACTACTTCTTGATATACATAATTTGTTATAACAATTGTTATTCCTTGTTTGTGTATTTTTTCATATATTTCTAATAGACCATTCATTGACAAGTTTATTATTGGTCCTGCATCGAGGATTAACACTTTCATTTGAAGAAATCCATTGCAATCTGCACTCTTGTTTTCGCATCGATTGTTTTATTTAATTTAATTTGGGAGTTTTCTTTTTCTCCAATATACTCTGAAAGTTCCCATGGTGTCACTCCTAAAAGCTTTGTTGTTTTCGCTAAAGAGATACCATGCTCATAAACTTTAGATGCTTTGTTAATGGAAGCTTTTCTTGATAGTTCTTCTATGAATGGCTTTATGTCTGGAGATATATTTTCAATATAATGTTTTGTTTTACTTAAGAATTTGATAAATTGAGAATGTTTGTTTCTTTGTAAGGTTATAATAGACATAGAAATTAAATTGCTTACTTCTTTTATGAAATGGTTCCAGTTTTTTATATCTATTTTATCTTTTCTTTCTACTATTTTACTTAATGTATAAATTATTGTTGCTACGAGGATATAATCTGTGTGCTGATAAACTGATGCGGAGTGTATTGTTCTGTCTGATAAGTCTCTTAGTTGCTTTGTGTCTTCTTGCTCTAAGGCGTAACGTGCTCTTGTAAGAACATCTATTACATGTGCCACCTCTTCCATTTTATAAATTAACTACAAACATTAATATATCTTACTTATCTTGTTTTATTATGCAGGTGATTTTAGATAGCAGTTTTATTATATCTTGTGTTAGAGATAGAATAGACTTTCTTACTCAATTAGCTGAACAAGGGTTTATTCCTGTTGTTCCTAAAGAGGTTTTTCAAGAGATGAAAGATCTTAGAATAAGCAATAGATCTTCTCGCGAGGATAGATTGGCAATTGATGTTGCTCTTGAAATGCTTGAAAAGGGCAATGTAAAAAAAATGAGTCTTGGGTCTGGTAAAGTTGATGAGTCTTTAATAAAAAAAGGACTAGAGGGAATATTCATTGCTACTCTAGATAATGGGATAAAGAAGAAGATACCTAAGAAAATAGTCATATTTAAAGCCCAAAATAGAGTTGGTGTTGAAGCCGGGGCTTAAGAACAAGCTTTAAAAACCGTGTTTTTCTTGATGAATTATGTTTTATGTTGCTGAAGTTGAGGACCATGTTCGTGTAGAGCCCAGACACTTTGGTCTAGCTACCAAGGATGCTGTTGCTGAACAGCTTGAAGAATCTTATGTTAAAACAATGCACAAGGAACTTGGATTTGTTATTT
>JBBSXJ010000014.1:0-8974 GCA_038045825.1 Nanobdellota archaeon | reverse complement strand
GCTCGTTTTTCAAAACGTACGTTACGACTCCTAAGAGCCGTAACCAGCTGTCGCTAGTCAATTTCAAGTCTTTTCACACCCGGTTAAGGGTACTTTTCAGCTTTCCCTCGCGGTACTAAGTTCTCTATCGGACTTGAATCTATATTTAGGGTTCGGTGTTAATCCACCGGTATTCAGACTCCTTATCCAAGGAGCCCTACTCTGTCGGAGCACGACATAATACCTTTGCATACGGGGCTATCACCCTCTAAGGCGCCTCGTTCCAGAGGACTCTTGCTCGGTATCGCAGCCATTATACTCCACCACATCTCTGCCTCACTTTCGCAAGGAGATTCGGTTTGCCCTCGTCCCTTTTCGTTCGCCACTACTGGGGGATTCGATAATTCTTTCTTTTCCTGCAGGTACTAAGATGTTTCAATTCCCTGCGTTTCATTTGCCTTTCGGCATACACTAAAAGTGTTTGTTGTCATATTCGGAGATCTTTGGATCAAAAGTCGCATGCACTTCCCCAAAGCTTATCGCAGCTTGCCACGTCCTTCATAACAATTCAAGCCAAGCTATCCGTTAACTAGCATAGTAAAAGCGTAAAAATAAATTTTTACGCTCGAAATTGTTTTCAATCAGAATTTTAATTTGAATACGTTGTAGTATTCTTCTAAACTCACAAATTTTATCCTTGTATCAAAGTGTATCTTGATAGAACACTTTGACTATCCAAAAAACAACTAAATGTTTTTTTGACTACAGAAATAAATTCTGTAGGGAATTAGATTTGCTTGTTTCCTGCGTACGCGCGTCATTGAATATCAACTCTGCAAGATAACGCAACCAGTGATTGCGCACCCATTGAGAGATGATGCGCTAGAAAGTTTTGCTTAAATACCGTCGATTAACTCTTCGGCAAGTAAGTGTAATCTTTGGTAGCGTAACATCTAGTTTCTCTCAGCGATAAAGTCTTTAAAAAGCTTTGGGTTATCGACAGAAGATAATATGTTATAAGTTATTCACTACTTTAATTAGTGACTCAATTTTATAAAGAAAAGCAGACCATTTTTTTTATGAGGTACTTTCTTACAGGATTAAGCCTTGTTGCTTTAATTTCTTGTGGCGAAAATCAAGAAAGACTCCCAGAACAAAAAGTAGTAGGAAATAACATAAGCTTTTCTCGAGATATCAATCAAAGTTTATTGTCAGATATGGAATATTGGATCAAAAATGGAATAAAATTAGATGATCAAAGAGTTATTTTACAAAGATGCGGTTATCAAATAAAACGCAGCGGTCATTGGGGAATATACCAATATGTTAGCGATGGAAATAACTCTGTTCCTTTTACATCAGATTTAGATTGGCCATTTAGCGCAAAAGATATTGATAGATTTATTGCAAGCTATCATAGATAGATAAAATTACTTTTTCTTTTTAAGTGCAGTTTCAGCTTGAGCATAATTAACTGTTCCAACATATCCATCAGTACTATGGCTAAAATAAATATTTAATTTACTATCTCCATCAATTTTAGGTCTGATAATTACAAGACTACTCTCATCTAGAAATGTCCTCTCAAAATCCAACAAGTCAAGAAGACTTCTTTTTTCAGTAGTGCTTAATATTCTGTTCTTATCTTTGTCTGCAGATGCATATAATTTATCTCTAAGATTAAAACCTTCAGCAATAACTTTCTTTGGGTCTTGTATTCTTTGTTCTTGAGAATTATCTCCTCTGGAAACAAAGAGTCCAAAAATACAACCAATACTAAGAAAAGAATATGTAACTTGAGTTCTGCTCATAAATAATATGATTCGTTTGAATATTTAAAACTAATTTTAATACAGCACATTTTTATATTAGATAATATTAGTTTTGAAATGAAAAAAGGGGCAAGGCTGTTTGCTTTAACTGCTCTATCTGTTCTATCCGTCTTATTTTTCGTTGGTTTTGTTTCAGCACAATCTTTTGACTCAATAATAAAAGAAATGAGCCATGCTGCAGAGCAGTACGAAACAGACAGCATAAATTATGCTCAACTTATTGTATATATGTCTTCTCTAAGCAAAGAATTAGCTATTGAAATGGGTGCAGATTCAAGTGAACATGACTCAGTGTTAAAACAAGAACAACTGGAGAGTGCTCTTGGACCTTCTACAGAATCAACACGTTGGATATGGGTTGAAAATGAAGACAGAGAAAAAAAGCTTGATAAAGAAGTTCCAGCTTGGAGAAAACTTTTCTTTGATGGGAAAACTTTGCAAATATATTTGAGTGCATGGCCAAATATTCGTAGGGGAACTAATGAAGAAATAGTTTATCGTCTTCACCATGATATAAACTTCAAGAGTGAAAGCCAGGAAATTGATTTGGGTAGTGAAATAGAAAAAATGAATTCTTTGGCTCAAGAGTATTCTGTAAATCCAACAAAAGATAATCTAGAAAAATTGGCGGAAGAAAGTGTAAACATAGAACAAAAGTTCAATAATAATCCTTACAAGAATTCTCAAAAGTGTGAAGCAACTATGGATGAATTATTCGGAAGCGAAAATAGAAGAGATCCTCAAAAAGTAATGGTGCAGGAAATTGATTTTGTTTCATCAGATGATTTAGAAGCAAAGATAAGGTTAGAAATATGCGATGACTGTGGATGGCATTGGATAAATATGCACATGTGGTTTGATTCAAGAGGAAGAGCTCCAGATATTGAAGAAAACAGAAACTCTAATTTCGACAGGTCTGAATATGAAGGCTACACTACAGATAGATTCAAGGAAGAAACTACAAAGCTAGTTGCCGAAGCAAAATCAAATGTAGAGGCTGAAAAATATGAAGAAGCTCTGAAAATAATGCAAGAGTTAATGGTACTTACAGAGACATGGAATGAAAAATCAAATAATGTCTGGGAGCAATTTCAAGACCAATACAAGGTAGACTTCGAAACAATGACTCAAGAAGAAAGAGAAAAGTGTTCAAAAGATTATTGTTGGATAAAAAAAGACCAAGAAAGAATGATTGCCCAGAGAGCACTTCAAGATAAAAACCATCAGGAAAGAAGGCAATTCTTTTTGGAGTTGTTCTCAAGTTATGATAAAAAAGAATCTTACTTCTCACAAGAGCAGTGGGAGAAGAGATTATTTGAGCAATTCAAGGAGTTTGGAGAAGAAATCTGCACAAATAACATCGATGACAATAATAATCAGCAGGTGGATTGTTCAGAGAATCAATGTAGTGGAAAAGTTTGCGGTTCTGGAAAATTAATTGCTACAGACGAGAATGGACAAACAACAGATCAGATTCAAGAATTATATTGTATTGCAGGAACCTGTCAAGCAAAGACAGAAACAATTCAACTAGCAGGATCGGTATGTGGAAATAATATTTGCGAAGAAAAAGAATTAGAAACATGTTCTTCAGACTGTGCAATTTGTGCTAGTCCAGAGGCAATAACTTGTGATGGAACAGTAATATTCTCAGGACAAGATTCAATGAGCTGCAATTTAGCCTCTATCTGTATTACCGAACAGACTTCATGTGAAGCAGACAGCGACTGTGTCGACCCTCTTTGTGGAGATGCTTCATGCGTAGAAGGAACTTGTCAACTATTGCAGTTGACAGAATGCAGAGAGGCTGAATGTACTGAAGGAGAGGAGAAAAAAATATCTTGTTCTTCTGGAGAGAAATTAGTATCTGAATTTTGTATAGGGGGTATCTGGAGGCAAACAAACTTGCAGTGTTCCCAAGGAGAAATAGTTGAAGAAACTCAAGAAGAAATACCACAAACAGAACAAGATACCCAAGAATTAGAACCATTATTAGAAGAAATTGTAGGTAACGCTTGCACAGTAAGATCTGATTGTGGAAATATTAATGATGTTTGCAGTAATGGAAGATGCGAGACCCTCCCAGAGATAATTTCAGAAGAAACAGTTGGCGAAGAAAACGAAGTAGAAACAGAAAAAGCAGTTCAAGAACAAGAAGAACCAGAAAGACAAGAAGAAAATCCAATAGGAGAAATTAATAAAGAGCCAACAGCAATCACAGGAAATGCAATTTCTTACTTCTTTAAGTCTATAATTAGCGGATTTCAAGTAGAGGGGGGAGAAAGCACAGGTAGTGGAGAAGGTTCAAGTAGTGGTGAAGGAAGCTCCGGCGGAGAAGGTTCTTCAGGCGAAGGTTCAACAGGCTCTCCAGAAAGCTCAGGCTTCCAACCAGAAAACAGCCCAGAGCAATTCAATTCACAGCCAGAGCAGGAAAGAGATTATGGAGAAGAAGATAGGGAGGATAGAGAAAGGCAAGATCAAGAAAGAAGAGAAAATGAATGCAATGAAAGATGTAATAGGGAGTTTTATGATTCTAAAATAAGACCTTACACAGAGAATTGCTTAAGAGAAGAATGCGGAGAAGAATTAGACTGTAATATAGATGAAGTAAGAGTTTTATGCGAAGAAAAAGCAAAGTCAGAAACTGACGAAAAATCCTTTGTTAGTGAATGTTCAACTAAATGCCTTGCGGGAGAAGATACTTGGGTTGAACCAGAAAGGCAGGAACATAAAGAAGAGAGGTTTGTTTTCACAGTGGGGGGAGCATGCAGGCAGGAAAAAGATAGAGTTGATGAATCCATTCACTTCGGTGGTTGGGGTGATGAATTTAGAGATTTCCACTTAGTAAAAGAAAAATATTATTCTGGCGGTGGAACTGATTGGTGTCAGAGAGAATACGACAATCTTTTAAAACAGAGAGAAGCTTTGGAAGAATCTCTAGATGAAGAATTTGCCTCGTGGTTCTTTGAAAAATATGTGGCAAGTTCAGCAGAAGACTACGAAAGACATATTTCAGGAATATTTGACTTATATTGGAGAGATGTTGAATTATCTAGGCAACTAGCAGAAAGGTCACAGTGTCTGGAAAAAACAGGGTCTCCTCCACACAATTTAATCAATTTAAAATATGAAACAGAATATGGTAGCATTGTATTCTGGGAAGAAATTAAAACAACAAAAATATCAGAAGATTCGCAAGAAGTAGAGATAATCTCTCCATATATGAAAACATGGCTTTTCCCTTCAAGAGACTTTTATAAATCGGAGATGAAAAAAGCAATGGAGAAACATAGGCTACCTGGTCCTGACAGCGAAAAATCAGATAATTCACTAACTCAAGAGCAAATACAAAGACTAATTGAAGACGGAGCACTAGAAGATATAAAGCACTTCAATGAAAATTTCGGAGAAAGTTTAGTTATTCAATTCAAAGACTATGCAACAAATGAAGTAGTATTCAACATATATACAAGGATCAACGAAGAAGATTTATTATCTTTTGAGCCTCTACTTCCTTCAGAAAATCCGACAGAAGATGTCAGAATAGAATTTGATGTCGAAAAACTTTTAGATATGGTAGAATATGGTGAGTCAGGTCATGTTGAATTAGAAAGCCCTCCATGGGATCAGCAGCCAAGGACGGGTTTTGTAAATGGAGCTGTAGATGGTGTGAAGATGTATTTCATGTTTAGAGAATTAATGTCTTCAGCAACAACAACACCAGAAGATGCAGAAGGTCTAGCAGTTCGTTTCACAAGAGCATTCTTTGAAGTCGTCATGGGTGGAAATGAAGATAGACAGGAAGATATGCAAGAAAGCGAAGAAGATCAAGAAGATTTTGAGTTTGAAGAAAGAGACCAATTGACAGGTCAGATAATTTCTACATATTAGAATAAGTCAATTTTAGATATAGATAATTCTTTGAGTAAAAATATCTGAATTATCTATCGCGATAATTTTAAAGAAAATTATCGATAACCTTAAAAATCATCTTCTTATCAAATAAATCATGGGCTCGTAGTCTAGTGGTAAAACGCCCCGCTTGCACCGGGGGGTCCCGAGTTCGATCCTCGGCGAGTCCATTTTTAACTCCACAGCGAGTCTCCGAGCATGTGAGGAAAGTTGAGCAATAGAGAATGAAATTAATTTATCCACAGTGAGTGTCCAAGCATGTTGAAGACGGTCGAACAAGAGAGTTGAAAATTAAATAAAAGGTATAAAATGAATCTAATAATAGTACGCCACGCAGAATCAATAGCCAATTCTAAAAGAATGAGTCAAGCAAATAGAGATGAATGGGCAGACACTTCTTTAACAGAAAAGGGCTTAATTCAAGCAAAGGCAGTTGCACAAAGACTCAAAAACGAGAATATAGAAATTATTTTCTGTTCTACTCTAAAGAGAGCAAAAGAAACAACTCAAGAAATAAATAAATTTCACAATGTTGAAATTAAATATGACTCAAGACTTATAGATAATATTAATGACGAGCCATTAGAAGATTTTATCTCTAGATGCAACGAATCATTTAAAGAAATTGAAAAGACTGGTAAAAATGCAATTATAGTTGCACATGGCTCTGTATGTTTAACTCTACTGGCATTTGCAACAGGCAGTAAAGATGAGGGTGAAAAAATTATTAGTAAATATACTAACAAATACGATAATACCTGTGTAAGTTTTGTAGAAAAAGTAAAGGGTAAATATCAAATCAATTTAATAGGATGCAGAAAACATTTAGATAACTAATTTTTCAAAAAGTCTTAAATATCAATTATCTTTACTATTACATGCAAAAAAGAGTTTGGTTTACTGCAATTTTTATAGCTCTTGCAATTATAGCCATCTTATTTCTTAACCATGAACCAAGTTATAACCAAGATGGTCTTTCTCAAAATGAAGAAGCAAACTATGATAGGAGTTTAATACAAAACTCTCCTCAACAAAAAGATAACGAAGAGGATTGCCAAGTAAAATTTAGCGAATATTTAATTGATCCAAAATACGTTCAAAAGATAGGGCAGGTCGGTGTTGTGCATGGCGGCGGAAAAAGCATTGTTGAGAGGTCATATATCAGCATTAAAGAAGAATTCTATGAACAGCAAATACCTCTTTATTCACCTACAGATATGACTTTATTTATGGGTGCGCATTACAAGATTCCAGGCTCTCCAGATAATACATTATCAGATTATGTAATAAAATTTGATGCAGGTTGCGGTGTTGAGATTTTACTTGGCCACGTCAAAGGAGTTGTTGATTCTATAGGAAGTCAACTTACACAGCTTAAGGCTGATAGCCGTGAGGACATGTTAAGTCCAGTTGACTTCAAGGCAGGAGAATTAATTGGCTATTATATCCAGCAAAGAGAACAAGGTGCTGTTGCGGGATTTGATTTTGTAGTCAGAGATCTAAGTGTTGTCAACCAGTTCATCAATCAAGAAAGGTATTCAGATGATCGAGCAAGAAACTTGATTAATGGGGTATGTCCATATGATTATTACACTGACGAGAAAAAAGAAGCATATTATAATTTACTTGGAGGGGCTGGTGGAAGAATATTCGAAGTAAAAGATTGTGGCAGTGCTTCACGAGACAAAGCAGGAGCAATATCAGGTATGTGGTTCTTAAATAAAGAAATTACTGGCACAATATATGAAGACTACAAGGAAGGAGACTATGGAAGTCCTCTTTCAATTATGGGTGATGAAGAGGCGGTTTCTATTGGAAATATAGGTCTTACTAGTCCTATTTATAGAATATATACAGATAACCCAACATATAAATTACCCTCTCAAGTTACAGATGAGAAGTGTTACCAATTTTCATCATCAGGAGGTTACGCATATTTCAAGCTCATAGATGCATCAACGATGGATGTCTACTACAGTTCTTCAGGTAATTGTCCTGAAGCAATACCACAAGGTGGAAAAAGATATTACAAATAAATTCTAATTTAATGTTTCACAAATTTTCTATCGGCATGAACAATCTTTGACAAAGCTACTGCAAACAAAATAGATCCAAAAATTACAGAAGCCCAAAGTAATTCAATTGTATTAAACCACAAAGTTCTATCAAGAATTATCCAAAGTCCTCTGAACACGAACACGCTGGCAATCAATAATAATACTTCCCAAAAAATATGTTTTCTCTTTTCCATGAATAGAATCAAAAAACTTTCCTTATAAACTATTCTGCTATTGTTAAAATACTTCCTATGGAACCCCAAGCTTGACCTCTTACTATTTGAGGTAAAAATGCTTCTTTATGCTCAAAACGCTCACCTTCAGCTAAACAAGCTTTAACAATATCATTCATAAAGACTCTATCAGGTAATTTAGGATGTCTTATCCATTTAGGCGCATAATTTTCATTGCAAATCTGAAACCTACCATCTTCTTTTGGAATAAGTTCACATATATATAAGTTGTCATATCCTTCTTCACTTTCATATCTCATTTTTTATATAAAAATTTTAGCCTTTTAAAGATTATTCTGCTCGCGAATAGACAAGATCAGATTCTAGTTTAGAATAAGCAGTAATTTCTTTCGGAAGACGATTATGAAGTCTTATAAGTTCTTCACCAGTTCGATTTGCTTCAATTAATAATTTACGAGCTTTATCTCTTTGGAGTATTTCTGGTCTAACTTCCCAATGATATCCATAATATCTTCCACCCATTAAAAAACCTTGATTAGAAGGAGTCATTTTAAGTAAATATTCAACATCTTCCATATTTTGTGGGATGTAGTATGTATAAGTAAGATGAGTCTCAGGCATACCAATAGATAAAATTTTAGAAGGAATTTCTCCTCTTTCTAATAAAATTCTTCCAAGAAAAAAACATTCATCAGTCATTTTTTTCATCAATGTAGCATCGGCTGGGATAGGTCTTTGCCATTGAACTTCAAATTTTAGCCCATTAATCTGAACTATTCCTTTTGATCTAGGATCAGGCACTAAACTAAGATTATAATTGTCTTTAGATGTAGATAGTCTGTTTACCATTTTGAGGATATTCTAAAAATAAAAAGATTGGAACACGTGTAATAACAATCGGTAACTAATAAATCAATTTTAACTTAATTTATTTATATAATATAATTTAGGAGGTGATCCATCCGCAGGTTCCCCTACGGATACCTTGTGACGACTTAAC
>JBBSXJ010000013.1:0-51166 GCA_038045825.1 Nanobdellota archaeon | reverse complement strand
TAGGATCTTCTGTATTTTATGTTACTTTTGTTTCTAATGAACCTCTTGCTAGAGTTCAGCACCTGTGGGTAAATACCCATAATCTTGAGGAGCTTACTCGAGTTCGTGATGCTAACAATGAATGGGTTTATAGTGAAGGACAGAATGGGCATATGAAATATCATGACTTGAATCTTTACATCAACACTACTGCTGGAAATTCTATGAGTGGTTTTTTAGAAGATAGACAATATATATTCCCTACATCTATTAGTCAAGAAACAAACGCTGTTGCTGTTTCAATAATGCCTTCTAATGGTCAGGAGTTGCTTGGAACTGATATTAGATCTATGAATCGATGTAGTTCTGGATGCCAATTTAATCCTGGAAATTATACTTGTTCTAGAGTTAGTGGTACTGGTTCTTGCAGTTTAATTGAAAGAGGAGGGTATACTAACCCTCAAAGCCCTCCTAAAAATTATATCGGAACTGGGCAAGGTTTAGGAACTGAAGTTGTTGTTTATTTTTCTAATAGAGTCGGAACAAACTCAAACTATTTTGTTGAAAATGGAATTTATTCAGGTCAATCTCTTGGTCGTTATTCTCTTGTTGATAGCCCTATTTATTCTGAGCTTCCTGATCCTGAATCATTAGGGTCTAAAAATGGATATCTTGGTCATGCTATTTGGAATTTTGCATTAGATGCAAATGAAGAACTTAACGGAGGCAACCTCTATTCTTCAGATATAGGTTCAACTATACCTTTGATGAATAGCAATCCTTATCGTTTTGGAGAGGGTGGAACTGGAAGAAGAGAAATGGGTTCTGCTGGAGAAGGAGAGACTGTTAACACAATTCAAACACTTTACGTCAAGTATATGCTTTCTTGCTTCGAAAGGTGTGAAAAAAAATATTTAGATGCGATGAGATATATGAGTATAAGTATTCCTTATATTCCTCATCATCTAGTTGGATTTAATCCTGAAAATCATACTGAAGCTAGCATAGCTCCTTATCGCACTAGACCTTTTTCTATTAGCTCGCAAGTTAATCCTGCGGAGGATGGTACTTTCTGCGGACTAGCAAGAATAACAATTCAGAGAACTGGTCAGCCGTTTACTCCTAAAGATTTTCTTGGTTATTGCGATCAGGTCAACAATTCTCAACCTCATGCTCTAAATTATCCTGTTGGGATTTATGGTTTGTCAAGACAGTGGACTGGGTGGGATGATGCACATTTTGGACCAAATAGACTAGCAAATTATTATGAGTCTACAGGAGATTTAATGGTTTTACATTTATACAAAGATATAACTGATACATGGGCTAGCGTTTTCCATAATGTTGGATCTCTTGGAGGAATAAGAGGACAACAAAGAGGACAAGGAAGAGCAATGGTTGCTATATCAGAATTATATAGAATAACTAAAAATCCTTATTATAAAAGGACTTTAGAGTTTCAACCATCTTTAATTGAACTATACACTCTTAATAGAAATGCTATTGGTAGTAGAGGGACTAATCCAGTTACGGGAGATCCATTTCCTGTCGGATTTATGGGTACAAAGAATGACCCTGCAGCAATTAATCGTCATGCAAGTGGTAATACAAATGTGGGGGTTGCATGGGAAGATGCAATCGTTGATGAAGGACTTTACAATATTTATGCCGATATAACTGATGATCAACTAGTTTTATCTACGATAGAGAGAATATTTGATCATCAACTTACTTATTTATTTCAATATGCTTACAAGGAACCTACTGAAGTAAGAAATGGTGTATCTCTTACTCATTCTTTGAGCGGTCAAAATGTCCCTGTTGCTGAAGGTAGTGGCACTTTCACTCAATGGACTGTCGTTGGTCCAGCTTCTGGATTCCCATTACAAAATTTCAATGATTATACTAGATTTTACCACACTGATAGATTCTTTTATTGGATGCAATATTCAATGTGTGCAATGATTAGGGATTACTCTCAAGACCCTACTCTCAAACAGAAACTAAAAAGAGCTTTTGAATCTGCATATGTTTATTATCTTGGAGGAGGAGATGCAAGTCAGGACTGGGCAGATAGAGGACTTAACTTAGGAAAGTTTGAAGGATATCAGCTTTGTTCATTGACTTATTTAATGAATATTTCTACAGCTACTGGTCAGGGATCTGTATGCACTGATAACGATGGTGATGGGTGGTCTAATTGTCTTGGAGATTGTAATGACAATGATATTAACATTAATCCAAATATTATAGAAAGAGGTGCTCTTTGTAGCGATAGCTTAGATAATAATTGTAACACTTTGAGAGATTGTAATGATGCTCAATGCAGTAATCCTACATTTAGTAGTTCTGCTTGCGTAGGAATAGCTTATTGTGGCAATCTTGTATCTGAGCCTTCAATAGGTGAACAATGTGATGTTAATCCTCTTAATACAGTTGGTGCAAATTCATGTTCTGAAGGTAGATGTGTTCCATCATATGCTTATGCTCCTGGATTAAATTGTCTTTGTTCTTTAGGTGTTGCTCCTCCAACTGTTCGTAATCCAATACCTCTTGGTCGTGTAATGCTTACAAATCCTACAACAATTGGCGTTGGTACTAATGTGGAATCAGTTTGTAAATTTGATATAAGGCCGAATATAGATTACTCATCAATGCAAAATACTTTCTCAACTACTGGTGGATTGACACATTCCCATCAATTAAGCGGACTAATTGAAGGAGCTCATACTTACCATGTTCGTTGTCAAGGAGTGTCTAATAATTTAGTAAATATACAAGACTTTCTGCTTAGATTTACATTAGATGGAACAGCTCCAAGAGTTACTAATCCTGTTCCAGCAAATGATTCTACAATTCCAAATACTAATTCTTTGAGTATTCAAACAAACGTAAATGACGAATATCCAATGGATCTAGAAGTATATTTGAAAAAACCTAATGAACAAGGATTTAATTTGATTTTACAAGAATCTCTTCCTGCTGGAAGTAACATTAGAACTTATACTGAATTGCCTCAACGAATAAATTTAGAACCAACTCTTAATGCATTCTATGATTTTGAAGGAAATACTAATGATAAGTCTGGGAGAAATAATAACCCAGTCACTATACAAGGTTCTAGCACACAGGGAATTTTTGGCACTGGGCGTTATTTTGATGGAAGTCAAAAACAAATAATTAGTTTAGGAAATATAGCTTCCAATACTGCTTCAAATGCAGGTTTGTTACAATTTACAGCAGGCAGAGAATTAACTCTTGAGGGATGGATTAAGCCTGACTTGACACAACCAGGAATAAATAACTCTCCCGGAGGTATTCCTAATGTTTATCTTTTTGGTAAAAAAGGAGACAATCAAGGATATGGTTTAAGATTGATCCAACAGGGTGGAAATTATTTCTTGAGGGGAATAGTTGGTTATCCAAATAGTCTTGGCGGTCAGACTCGAACAGTAACTTCTTCTGGTTCAATTACATTAAATCAATGGCACCATGTTGCACTTGTTTTAAAATCTACAAGTGGTACGAGTGGAAATATTACTATTTATCTTGATGGTCAGGAGGCTGGAAATGCTCCATGGGTTGAGTCAGCTTCTGGATTAAATAACAATAGATTAACGCATACAAATTCTTGGTCATTTACAATGGGTAGTCCTTCTAGAACTCCTTCTTCAAATGAATCTGGAGGATCTTTTACAGGAATTGTAGATGAAGTTCTTGTTTATAATAGATCTCTTAACGCTTTAGAAATCCAAGCTCATGCTTCTCCATTAGTTTCATGGCCTCAAGGAAGATATGATTGGGAGGTTAGAGCAGATGATAGTATATTCTCTGTTGTTAAAAATTATCATTTCTTTATGCAATCTTCTGGAGGAGGAGACCCTGCTCCTATTTTAAGTTCATTGAATCCTTCTACAACTACTACTCTTCCTCAAACAGTTCAGCTTATAGGAAGTAATTTTGTTCCCGGAGCTACTGTTTTATTTAATGGACAGAGTCTTCCTTCTTCTATTGTATCTAGTTTTGTAACCAGTTCAAGAATAGATATTACAATTCCTTCTAATTATCCACTTGGAATTTATCAAATAAAAGTAAGAAATCTTGATTTTCAGACTAGCTCAGCTCAAAGTTTAACCCTGCAATCATCTACTTTGGGAATGCCTTCATGTACAATAAGTTCTTGGCAAACAACTTCTTCGCTTTCTGGATTCTCTACACAAGGAGCTCATGATAGTGCTGCTACCGCATATAATAATTATATTTATATTTCAGGAGGACAATGGGGTACTGTTAGACCAAATAATCAAATATATAGGGCTTCTATAAACTCTGATGGTTCTCTTGGGACTTGGAATTTATTGACTACCATGCCTGAAGGTTTACAGGATCATAAGATGGTAATTAACAGAAATCCTTCTGGAACAGGAGCTACAATTTATCTTATAGGTGGATTGGCAGATAGAGGAAGTGGGGAAGTTGCAATAAATAATGTATATTATGCTCCTGTTTTAGGTGATGGAACAATAGGAAATTGGATTGCTGGACCTAGATTAGATTTCACAACTCATGGACATGATATTGCAATAACTAATAATAAAATGTATAAATATGGTGGTGGAAGTGGTGGTGCTGGAATCAATATAGTTGAGTATGTTACAATTAATAATGATGGTAGTTTAACTGGGGACGGTTCTAATAGTTGGATTAGAGGACCTACGCAAAATCTTCCAGTATCTAGAGCTTATTATCTTGCAGGAGGACCTTATCCTGAATGGGATGTTGCTGGAACAGGAATAGTTCCAAATAAAGTTTATGCTATTGGTGGAGAAGATGATTCTATGTGTGTTCCAACTACTACTCCTCCAATAAATACTAACTTAAATTCTGTTTTTGTTGCTACACCTCAATCAAATGGAGAAATAACCTCTTGGTCTTCAACTATATCTTTGCCAGAAGGAAGATTTGATCATTCCGCTAATTTTGTAAAAGATAGTATAATAGTTGTTGGTGGAATGAATCGTCCATTGCATACTTCTAATACTTGTGCATTTCAGGATGCTACTGCTAAAGATTCTGTATTTATAGCAAGATTAGATCAAAATGGTAATATTGTTAGATGGTATAATGGATCTAACCTTCCATCTCCTAGAGGAGACCATACATCAGTAATTTACAATAATAATATTTATGTTTTAGGTGGAAGATCTACTAATTTGAATGGTCCATATCCTTCTCAAGTCTGGTATGCTTCACTTAATTGTGTTCCTCAATCATCTGGAACTGGAACTCCTTTAAGCTTTAGTCTTTCTAGAAACCCTATATCTGGATCTGTACAAAGAGGGAATTCTATTTCTACTACAGTTACTGCAGCTTATACTTCTGGAACTTCATCTGTTGTAGCATTTACTGCTACTAACTTATCTGCTGGAATTTCTGCATTGTTTAGTCCAATAAGCTGCACTCCTTCCAGCGGAAGTCCTTGCTCTTCTACTCTTACACTATCTGCTTCTTCTAGCGCTGCTTTGGTTTCTAATCAAAGTGTTATAATTACTGGGACAAGCGGAGCAGTTGTTAGAAATGTGAATTATAACTTGACTGTTTTGAGTGTACCTGTTTGCACTAATGGACAGGTTAGAAATTGTCAGTTGCAACTTGGAGTTTGTCTGAATTCATTTGAGACTTGTACAAATAGTAATTGGCCTGGATGCAATTATGGTTTGATTACTGGATATGCTACTGTTGAAACGGGAGTGGCTTTGTGTCGTGATGGATTAGATAATGATTGTGATGGATCTCGTGATTTGGGCGGGGATTCTGGATGTCCTATTCCTCTTTATTCAAGATTTAACAATAATATTACAACCAACCTTACAAATGTTAGTGATCTAACTAGAGTGGTTAACTTTTCTATAGGAATTCCAAGAATTGGAAGAATACAATATATCGGACAAACGGTTAGCTTGTGGAGACTTGTTTCTGGTGTTTATCAGGCATTAAGCTTGGATAGTGCAATTGTTATGTCTGGTAATTTGGTAGGGGTAAACTCTGAAAATTATGCTGAGCTTAACCAAACAGCTACTGTTACTATTTACAATTTGACTTACTCTTCTGCTCCTGTACCAATCATTAGAAACGGCCCAAGCAGTATTATATGCCCTCTTTCCAGATGCTCTGTTGTTTCATACAACAACGGAGAATTTGTAATGACTGCTGTAGGATTTAGCAATTACAGTACTCAGAACTCTACTTGCGGAGATTCGTATTGTCATATATTAACCGAGACTTGTTCTTCTTGTAGTTCTGATTGTGGATCGTGTGGGACTGTAAGTAGTAGTTCAGGTGGTTCTTCTGGGGGATCATCAGGTGGTAGTTCTGGAGGAAGCGGTGGACCTCCTAGCAGATTTAATTTAGTCACTCAATGTAATGATGAAGTAGATAACGATGGAGATCATTTAATTGACTTCCCTCTTGATTTAGGATGCTTGAATGCTAATGATAATATAGAATTTACCGAAGATATACTTCTTACAAATCAAACAAGAGATGATGAACAAGATTCAATCAGTAATGTTGAAAATAATTCTAAAATAATGATTATATTCTGGATTGTTTCATTTATTTTAATTACTGGAATAGTTATAGTTGTTATAGAAATCACTAAGCATGTAATAAAACATAAAAGATTTAAAAATATGATTAATCAAAAAACGGCAGATTTATTAAACCCTCATCAAGAATAATGTCTTTCATAAGCTATTTATATAATAAAAAACTATTTAATTTTGATGAATAAAGAGGTTAGGAAAATATTACTTTTTCTTATTTTTATAGGATTACTTTTATTTGGAATATTATTTATCGGTGAAGATGTTCTTTTACAGCCTACTGGGCCTACTATTGATGAGATAACACCTAATATTATATATAATTCTCAACAAAGCGAAGTCACTGTTTATGGTTCCGATTTAAGTCAATCTCTTTATATAAATGTAAATCTGCAAGGCTCTGTTTTTCCTTTGGAGCCTTCATTATATCAGATTGAGTGGATAAGCGATAATGAAGTAAGGATTAACTTAAATCAAGGACTCCCACAAATACAAGCGGAAATATCTTTAGTAAATGAGAATAATGAAGAAACAAACTACTATCCTTTTGAGGTTAGATCTGGAGTTCCTCCTCAGAGTCCATCTATTGCTCAAGTTTCACCTATAGGTTTGGAAAATGCGCCTAATCTTGAAGTTTTACCTGCAACTGTATGGGGTAATAATTTTGATTCGATTGCAAAAATTATTATTGATGGAAATGACCTTAGTTCAAGAATTTTAACAAGAACAGATAAAAAAATAGATTTCTATATATTTAATACTGAAATTGAAAGCTTAAGCAAGATAAGAGTATATAATGAAGGGAATTATAGATCAAATGAATTTAACATAAAAGAAAATACTGTAAAATATCCAGACATATTGTACTTGTCATCTTCAGTTTTAGTAGGAGAATCGACTATAAATATTACAGGACATAATTTCTTTCAATCAACATCAGAATTATACTTAGATGCGAACATTGTTCCTAAAACAGATTATATATTCATTAATAATTCTGATGGAACATTTACAATAGAGTTACAATTAAATAACTTAGCTCTTGGAATTCATAGTATTTATTTTGATACCTCTCCAAGAAGACCTTCTGTAAATTATCAGAGGTATAAGTCAAATAAAGTCTACTTTGAATTAAAATCTTTATTAAGACAACAAATAAATTTAGAAAATAATCTTGTCAAGATTTCTTTTAGTGGAGATAATGGTGCTATATCTAGGATAGAAAATAAGCAAACTGGTTATATTTATAGGCTCAATAGCATGTATCCTTGGAGAATTCAATTAAGACAAATAGTAAATCCAACGAATCTTTCTGTTTGGATAAACCCTCCTCAAAGTAAAGACTATTTTAATCCATATATTGGCGATTGCACAAGAACTTTAAGTAGCCAGTTTGATAGAATTAATAACATCCAAAAATTGACTATTAGATGGAATTCGTGTGCAATAGATTCGCAAAATCACTTTAATTATATTCAAGAATATCTATTAGAAGATAATAGAAATTATGTGGAGATGAACTTTTATACTGAAAATATTGATGTAACTAATTATAGCATTTATCTTGTAAAAAACTATATTACTTTTTTAGATGATGATTTCAACTTAAATGAAACGGGTATGCAATCAGGAAGAGGTCTAGAAGTAATAAAAAATCCAGCATATAATATTTTATCTAAGGGTGGAAGAAATATTTGTTATGATTGGACTGAAAGTGAGCCTGCTGATGGGCAGCCTAGTTGCGGAGCTACAGGGTATGAATCTCTTCTGCCTGCTGAATGGATTAGAACAGATGGTGATGGGTATCAACTTCATCCGAACTCTTATTTAGATTTCTGGATAGGATATTGGAATGAAAATGGAGATTATATTTATGCTATCCCTGTAGATAATTACACTTATGCTAAAGGATACAGTTATGTTGGTGAGAGAGGTAGATACAAGAATACTGCAAATACTCTTTATCCTGAAAGTTTCAACCCTACAAATTTTGATTATAAAATGCCATATAAGTATAGAATAGGTGTAGGAAAAGGAACTCAATTCACAGATGAGGAAACTTGGATAAATATTGCAGATAATTTCAAGACAGTTCAGCAAGAACTAGATATGTTAAACACCCCGTATAAATTAAGAGATGTACCTGAGCATGTAAGATACTTGGATCTTGGCAGTTTGGTTCCGTTAGATAGAGAATTTTTTGATATTATTGATGGGAGACTTATACCAAAACAAAACCCTAATTCGAGTCAAATAGCAAAACTATTCGAAGAATCAAGAAATTACTTTGGAGCTGAAGAGTCCACATTATTTATCTGGGGCGGTGAACAGGATAGAGCCAGGGGCTTGCGTTATGAACCTATTCCTGGAATCACATTACCATTCTTAAGTAAATTAAATGAAGCTGGATGGAATCCTTGTTTTTATTCTGTAAATGGTGCATTACAAATACAAGTTGATGAAGAAGAATATAGAAATATGATTGGGCAGGAGACTGAATTTGATCCAACTGGACAACCAGTTATAATAAATTCTTCAGATGATCTTTATCGAAGATTTACTATGACCAGTGCATATTCTGATTCATTGGAAGAAGGCGAATCAAGTTATCTTAAATGGTTTCTTGAAAAATATAGAATTCTTAATAATAATCATAATGGTGCCAGATGTTTCTATTCTGATGGTATATTTGGAGGTTTAGTTTATGGAAGTGGGGGCCCATGGTCAAGACTCTACAATCAAAGAGGATGGGATGAAAAAGCAATGACATCACTAAAAGATTTTTTTAAGAAGGAATTTGAAGAACTAAGAAGAATTGACCCAGATACTTACACATTCCATGAGGCAGCATCCCAATTCTCTACTGATGAAGGACTTTTTCCAGTTCAAGCAACTCCTGGAGGAATAGCAAAAGAATCTCTTGGATCTGGTACTCATAAAAATAATGCTCAAAGCATACAATTCTATCAGAGAGTTTGGGGAGGATATCAGGATTTCATATTCTCAAATGAAATGTCTGATCCAAACTTAATTATCCCTACATATATCCCTGAAAATTTCTATGATTTTATAAAGGGAATAGATGGGGTAGATCAAGATTATAACAAAACTCTTGCTGAGACATATGCATTGCCTGGAATGGTTGGCTTTATGTATAAAGGAGCAATTCCATTCTATGTAGAACCAGGGGTTAAAAGTTCGGCAAATTATACTTCTATAGTAAATTTTGATCAAGCACCTATTGGAGCCATTCAAGAATATTGGTACCATCCATTAAAGTCATATGCTGACGTGAATAAGGAACTTGTTCAATCAAGACAATTGGCTAGAAACTATTTTCAAGGTCTGTGGCATCCTTCTGTTACTATAAGAAATTCGATTAATGAAAAATATTATTACATAGTAGATTATCATGTGTTAATCAAACAGAACAGCTTCGGTCTTAGTGAAGTTTCTGTGCCTAGAGTAATAAGTACCGTAAGACAACCATGGGGTAATGAATCATGGGCAGAGAGATATGGGATTATGTTCTTAAACACATATCTAAGAGAGCCTGGACAAACAATAAATTTTGAATTCGACTTTGATAGATATGGTGCAATAAGAGGAGCAAATTATAACTTATTTAAATATAGTAAGGAAAATGGAAGAGAATACCTTGGAACTTACAGTGATAGTTTTAGTTATACCATTAATATACCTGCAAGAAAATTTGTTTTATTGGAATTAGAAAAAGATGGAGATCAAGATGGAGATAGTATAACTGGAGTTATTGATTTATGCCCTAATACTGGGTCAAATAAAATGGTGAACTCTGCTGGATGTCCTATTCCTTCAATGAATGAATTCTCTAGCCAATTAACTAGTAATTTAGCACAGTCTAATAATCTCTTGAATTATAGAGATCTTTCTGTAGGTGTAAACAATATGGGCAGAATAGAATATGCTGGACAGGAATTGAGACTTTTAAGATTTGATAATAGAGAGCAGTCATTAAATGAGATAAATATTAGTGATGCAATAGAAATAATCCATAACAAAATAAGTGTAAAAACAGAAGATTATCCTGAATTAAACCAAACTGCTAGAATTACATTCTACGACTTAAATTATACTTCAACTCCTTTAGTTACAGTTCAGACATCTTCAGGATTTGTTCCTTGTGATTCTTCTAGATGTTCTATACAATCTTATAATCCTTCTACTGGTCAGCTTGTTGTAAATGTTGTTGGTTTTTCCAACTATAGCACTCAAGCTTCTACTGGAACAACTACTGGATCTAGCTCTGGAAGCACAAGTACTTCTGGAGGTAGCAGTGGTAGTTCTGGTGGAACTACCAGCCCTCCGAGAACAAATACCCTTATTACTCAATGCAATGATGAAATAGATAACGATGGAGATGACTTAGTTGACTATCCTGCTGATAATGGGTGCACTAATGAAGAAGACAATCTTGAATTAACTGCAGACTTAACTCAGGGGGCAAGTTCTGGAAATGAAGTTGATAATCAGAGTAAAGATTACTCTTTCAGATTTATATTTTGGATTGTTTTGTTTATGCTTGTTACTGGAATAATTATAACTACAATTAAAATTATCAGAATGTCTAGCCTAAACAAAAGATTTAGTAGACTAAGCCAGAGAAGCTCTGATTTGAATAATGCATTCAATACAAATCAAAGTGAACAAAATTTATTAAGAGATAACAACTATAGTTATTGAGGAAAGATGAAGATAGAAATTAATATTCAAAAAAAGCAATTTTTCTTTTTAATGGGTTTTGTTGTTTTGCTTGCTGGAGGAGTTTTTGTTGTGGCTTACGGTGGTGGTCCTCCTAACGTAATGGGGCATAGTTTTGGAGAATTAGAAGGTGCTACTCCTAATTGCCAACAGTTTCCGACTATTGGGTGTGGCAGTGCTCCATGAAGTCTGGATATTGTAGCTCCTTATTCTGCTATTGCTCAAAGAGCTGAAACTCTTGCAGGATTGAATTATTGGGATTTCTGTAGACCTAATGGAATTGGTTGCCCTCCATTTCTTGCTTACTCTGTCCCCAATAATCAGCAATGTCCTTCTGGAACTAATGGTTTAATATGTATCAAAAATCCCGGGCCAATTTCAGGTCTTTCTCAATCAAACTTCTTATCAGCCGTATTGGGTTTCTGGGCAGTGGAAGGCCAGCACTAGTGGTTCTGGTGCTTGTGATAGGGTTATATGTGGTTGATTTTAATATAATTTAAATAGGGAATTTCATTGTGGATTAGAAGGTGATGATGTGGATTTGTCAGAATTAAAAGATGATATTGGACCTGAGAAAATTGTCCAGGTTTATGACCCTGTAACAGGGATGAGGGGATTTACTGTAATTGATAATACTGCCTTAGGTCCTGCTAAGGGAGGAATAAGAATGACTCCTTCAGTTAATGTTAAGGAAGTATTTAGACTGGCCAGGGCAATGACATTGAAGAATTCTTTAGCTGGATTGCCTTTTGGTGGGGGAAAGAGCGGGATAATATTTGATAAAAATATCGATTCAAATAAAAGAGATATTTTCCTTAAGTCTTTTGCTAGGTCTCTAAGAAATTTAGTTCCTAGTGAATACATAGCTGGCCCTGACATAAATACAACTGAAAAAGAAATGGAGACATTTGTAAAAGCACATGGAGATTTTAATGCTGCAACTGGAAAACCAATTGATTTTTGTAAAGTGATTAAGGGAAAGAAAGTCTGCGGATTACCTCATGAACTTGGAAGCACTGGTTTGGGAGTGAGTTGTTCTACTCAAGTTGCTTTGAAACATGCTGGAATTCCTTTATCTGGAGCTAAAATCGCAATAGAAGGGTTTGGAAATGTGGGATACTTCACATTCAAACATCTTGAAGAAGCAGGAGCTAAGATTGTTGCAATAAGCGATAGCAAAGGATGTTTATATAATGAGAATGGGTTGTCATTTGAGGATATAGCTCGCGTTAAAAAAGACAAAGGAAGTGTTACATTAGGAAAAGGAAGAATGCTACCTGGACACAAGTTGTTTGAACTTCCTGTTGATGTTTTAATTCCAGGAGCTTTGCCTGATGTTATTAACAGATCTAATATGAATTCCATTCAAGCAAAAATAATTGTAGAAGCTGCCAACATACCTATTCCCTTAGATGTTGAACAAGAATTAAGTAAGAAAATATTGATTGTTCCTGATTTTGTAGCTAATGCTGGCGGAGTTATTTCAAGCTGGGTTGAATATATAGGTAAAGATGCAAAATACATGTACAAGACAGTAAAGGATAAAATTACTAAGAACACAGAGTTAGTTTTATCAAATGCAAAAGAACAGGGAATCAACCCAAGAGATGCTGCTAATAGGATTGCTATAGAAAGGGTAAAGCAAGCAATGCTTAAAAGAGCTAAGGGTTTAAAGTAAAAGATTAATTAAAATCAAAAAATCGATGCACCACCACACACTTTAGTGTGTGGTTTGATTGGTGCTCGATTTTTGGATGATCGAAGTCTTGAACACACCCTAAAGGGTGTGGTTTGTGTGAGAGACTATCGACATCAAAAAGGCTTTTGCTGATTATCTAGGTTATTATCTTTATTTTGTGGTAATTGAGGTCCGTCATCACTATCTTCTTGCATCCTCTTTAATGATTGTTGCTCTAATTTAATTTGCTTCTGTAATTTTACTAACTTCTCTTCACTTCTTATTTGTTCTAATTGTTTCTGCATATCAGCTATTCTTTTTTCTGTTTCATTAATGCTTGTTTCATTTGTTTTGTCAACTGTAGTAACCTTAACTTCTGTTTTTGCAGGAGGATATGATTTCTTCATTAATTTCTTTGGATTTGGTTCGGTTGGGCTTGATTTAACATCTAAAGACATACGTTTTCTCATTACTATAATGAAGATAACTAATGCTAATACCACTCCGATAACATAATAATAAACGCTTGAAAAACCTCCAAATGTTTCGCTTATTGCAAGTCCAGTTAATTCACTTTCAGATGTTTCTGATTCTGTTAATTCTGTTGTTTGTTCTAGTTCTTCTCCTTTAACTTTTGAACTGGTGAAATTAATATTTACAATTGTTGTTCCAAGAGTGTATGGACCAAACTCTTTTTCGTCTACTATCTCGCCTGTGCCATTATTAATTATTCTTGCTTTTAATTTTACTTTATCAACAACACCATAATAAGTAAATCTGTACTCTCCTGATTTTTTAGCAACACCCTCGAATAGATCAATCTCTTCATTGTTTAAATCAGGGTCCACTACCGATATACTTAATTTATTATCAGGATTTGTTATTACAATAAATTCAGTCTTTCTAACTTCAACAGCTGTTACTGTCGCTAAAATAAGGAAAATACTCATCACCAATAAGCTCTTTTTTATGTTAAGCATTGTATCATGAGTTAGTTTGTCTTTATAAGTTTTTTTAGTCTGAAGAAATAGGAATGTTTTAATATATAGATGTGTTTTTTAAATTATGAAGAGAAGCAAACAAAATATAAGTGGTGAATATTGCAGGGACTATAAGTGTTCTTCAAGTTATGCGTCGAAAGGTTGTATGTTTTATAGCCTTGGATTTGTAGGAGCTGCAGTTTACAATATATCTGTTGCAAGCGGATTCTGGGGAGTTATTATAGCAATATTGAAAGCAGTAATATGGCCGGCTTTTCTAGTATACAAATTATTTAGTTATATAGGTTAATTATTTTAATAATTAGAATTATCTATGCGTAAAACATCTCTCTGAATCTTTTTGACCCGGGCTCCTAGTAGCAAGCATTGTCATTCCGTGGCTATTTGCTGCAGCTAAAACATCTGCATCTTTAATAGAGCCTAGGGGGAAAACAATTCCAGTTACTCCAGCTTTATGAGCAGCCTCTACAACATCAGTTGCAGGCATATAAGCGTCTGAAGCCATAAATGTTTCCTCGGCTCCAAAACAACTATTTGTTCCACCCCTTCCATTAGCTAAATCTATTGCCATGCGTGCTGCATCTATTCTGCTTCTTTGTCCCGATCCAATTCCATGTACGCGATAATGATTTCCTATAACTACCGCATTTGAACGAGTAAATCCTGCAACTCTCCACTGAAGTAAAGCTGCCTGAACCTCTTCTGATGTTGGCTGTCTATCAGATACACACTCTAAATCTGAAGGTAATTCTATTCTTGTCTGCCACCTAGGCTGGACTAACATCCCACCAGATACTCTTTTATAATCCAGTCCATTGTCTACTACAGCTTCGTCAAAATTATTTATTTCTACTACTCTTAGGTCTTGTCTTTGTTTTAGAATATCTAATGCTCCATTACTAAACGAAGGTGCAAAAATAACTTCAACATTTTTTGCCTTATCTACTAACTCGCGAGCAACATATTCATAAACAATTCCTGATGTAACGTGTACTCCTCCGAAACTTGAAAGAGGATCTGAGCCCCATGCATAATCAAAAGCAACGCCCGTGTTCTTGGCTAATCCAACTCCTGAAGGCATTTCATGCTTCACGATACAATAAGCTGCTTGACCCCAACGCGAGTCATGTAATGATTTTACTACAGCCAAACCTAGATCCATATCTCCTAAATTGATATATCCTAATCCTCTTCCTTCTTGCAAAACATCGAAGTTTGCCATCGTAGGACCACTTGCTCCTTTCTCAGCATAAAATGCGGCAGGAGAGCCAGGATTTATTCCGTATCTTAAAGAATGTCTTTTAATAAATATTGGAAAATCCAATTTTTCTGGTAGATTTTCTTCTACTTTTTTTCTATATTGAGCTCTATCTTCTTTTCTTTTGTTACTCATTTATCCGGTTCCAAATTTATACAATGATCTTACAGCGCGAGGGTCTTTCATAGATTCACTCATGAAAGCTGCTACTGCTGTATCATACCTTGCAGTTAATTCAAACACTTTAGGAACTAATCTTGCTCTCTGTGCAAAAGTAGTACATCCAGTTTCAACAGTTACTCCCTCTACTACTGATTGATAATCATTTGGATCACAAACAACTGCGCAACTAGGGAAGTTTTTAGCTGCTGCTCTTATTATAGTAGGTCCACCAATGTCAATATTTCCCCTAGCATTTTCAAAATTAAATGGTTGTCCTGTTTTTTCATCAACATCTCCAGCTTTTATTTTTGAAACCATTTGTTCAAATGGATAAGCATTTACAACAACCATATCAATAAAGACTCCTCCGTTAAGAGTTTGTCTTAAATATTCTTGATGTTTTTGATTTCCTCTTTCGCCAAGTATTCCTGCATGAATCTTTGGATGTAAAGTTTTTACAAGTCCCCCGTCCATTTCGGGAAAGCCCGTATATGTTGCGACTTCTACAAGATTATTTGCTGCTCTATCTCCTAGCATTTTTTGTATTGCAGTATAAGTTCCACCCGTAGATAAAAACCTAACTTTTGGATTAGCTGCTGTGAGTCCATGAACTAGAACATCTAAACCAGTTTTATCAAAAACGCTAACTAATACATTGTCAACTGGAATATGATCTAAGACTTGTCCTTCTAAAGCTCTTATTGACATATGTTGAATTTGTAATTGTATTATTTAAGCATTGTTGGTAATTAAGATATGTTTTAGAAAGAGATTTATTAATTTCAAAAAGAAACTTTACTTCTTGCGTAACTTATATTTTTTTCCATTCTTTCTTTTGCTGAGCCTAAATAACTCTCTATCTGTCCTGCTAAAATAGCTCTTTTATTTGCTGAAAGAGCATTGTGTAATGCTTCGAAGTCTGGATCACCCATTGAAACATCTAACAATTTTCTTCCTTTTGATTTTGCTTCTTTTCCCATTGCTTTAACAAAATCGTGACCAATTCCATGTTTTGGATGGACCCATCCTTCTCCTCTTAAAATAGCGACCATAGCCTCGGAAGGATTATCTCTAACTGCTTGAAGATTTACAGATACTACATCTCTGTTGATATGTAATTGATCTAAAGCTTTTGATGCTCTCTCAAATGATTCATAAGTCTCTGCCATCATCGCTTGAGGTTGATATCTTCCTTGAACAGATGATCGTAGGTCTCTTTGTAAATCAGTTTGAACCATTGCATATAACACACGCATTCCGCTTTCAACCACTGCAACTTTTCCAGCAATATTTTCCCAGTCAATTGGATTATTTTTTGTTGCATCTGCACTTGAACCACCAAGTCTTTTCTTTGCATCTAGTGAAGTTACTTCTCCGATTGCTGATGAATATAATATTCTCATATCATTTGCAAAATCTCCTAAGACATGCATTAAAGAAACTAGTCCATGTCCGACATCAGTTAGTCTTTCTTTTTGTACTACTTGTGTTGCTGTGTAGTCTGGTTCTAAGCCTAGTTTAGCTAGAGCAACTTTTTCAAATTCTACAGACTTTCTACTTCCTATAACCATATCTACGCTCGCTCCTGTTCCTACAATTCCTGAGACTTTTCCTCTTAGGCCATCGAAATTTCTACATGCCATAACTAATCTGTCTGCTAATCTAGCAGCATAACCTGAAAATGTTAAACCAAAAGTAACAGGAGATGTATCTTGCAAATGAGTTCTTCCTGCTTGAACAATATCTGCTGAAGATTCTGCTAAGTCACAAAGTTTTCTTACTGACTCAGCAACTTTTGGAGCAACAACATCTGTCCAGGCTTTTCTTAAAAGGTATGACCTTGCTGTATCTAATATATCATAAGATGTTGTTCCGGGGTGAAGCAATGCCTTTGTTTCTGCAGATACAAATCTTCCTATTTCGTCTATGACTGCCAATTGGTCGTGTTTTGTAACTTTTTCTTCAAGAAGAGCCATATTCAGAGGATCAATTTGCTCCAAAGCTCTTTCAACTTCATCTACATTACTCTGCTCTGCCTGACCAAACTCGGCTCTCGTTTCTAAAAGAACTTTTTGAACCAATGCACAAGCCCTCCATTCTGCTTCAGCACTTATATAATCTGTTAATTTTGAGGATGACATTGCGTATTTGCCATCGTCGGGAGAAACTGAACGAAGAGCTTGTCTTCTTGCTGTAGCATCTTCAGGGATTAATTTAGAAACTAAGTCTTGGCTCACATAATCTTTTGCAAACAATCTTTTATATAATTTCTGCAAGTTTTTTTGTTCAGAGATAGTAATAAAAATTAATTATTTATTTGTTTAAATGTGACTAGCACACTATATCTGATGAGTCAAATGGTCTTTTTAATAGATCTTGGTGATTGAGACATTTACAGACCAAAAATTATAAACTTTGTTTACCATCTTTTATCTGCGAACAGGTGAAAGATACACCATACAACAGATAGTTTTCTCTAGTTACCCACTACAATTGTATTTCTATAATGTAGAGGGTAAAGTTTATAAACATTTGATTAGTAGATTATTCATGGTATATCTATACAAAAAGATAGTTAGTGGTAAACCTTACTATTACCTTAGGGCATCTGAAAGAAAAGGTAAAAAGGTGCTTTCAAAGGACATTGCTTACTTAGGAAGTTCAATAGATGAGGTAAGAATATCTCTTGAAAAGGTAGAATTCAAGAACAAAATAAGGAAAGCCTATAAAACAATTAAAGGCTTTCTAGAATCAAATCATTGGCTTGAGAAGGCTAAAGAGTTAAAACTAAAAAAAGATAATTTTCTTGAAGAAAAATTATATGGGGTAGAATCTTGTAAATTACATTATAATGATCATTTTAAGAAATTAGACAATTTAACAAAAAAAGAGATTTTAAAAAATTTTATAATAGAGTTTGCATTTAACACTGCATCAATTGAAGGAAACACCATAAGTTTAGAACAAGCTAGAAACTTACTCCAAGATGGTCTAACTCCAGAAAATAAGACTTTAAGGGAAATTTATGATCTTCAAAATACAGAAAAAGTCTTTTTTGAATTAATTCACTTAAAGGAAGAAATTACTCATGAATTTATAATTAGAGTTCATGATGCTCTACTTGAGAATATTGATCCCAGAAAAGGTTATAGGACAACAGATGTAAGAGTCATAAGAAGTAATTTCGATGCTACTCCTGCTCCATATGTTAAAACAGATATGGATTTATTATTAAAATGGTATGAAGACCATAAAGATAAACTGAACCCTTTGGTGTTAGCAACTATTTTCCATCATAAGTTTGAAAAGATTCACCCATTTATGGATGGAAATGGTAGAACAGGAAGAATGATTTTGAGCTATATTTTGTTAATTAACGAATATCCACCTTTAATAATTCGTAAAAAAACCAAATCAGCTTATCTTAATGCATTAAGAAAGGCAGATAAAAGTGATCTAACCAAATCTTCAATAGAAAATTATTCAGAAATAGTTAAATTTAATGCAGAAGAGATGGTAGATACTTATTGGAATATTTTCTTATAATTTATAAATGTTCGACGCCCCATTAAAATCTCAAGATGGGGTTACGCCCGTCCCGGCATACTCCCCGTTTTGCGATTAGAATGGAATGTTTTATGTACAGGTTTTATACAATATTTCTCAGACGTTAAGAGTTTAAAAACATTGTCGAGATTAAAGTGATGGATTAATACTTTGAGAAAAATTCAGCTATTAAGTCAAAAGTCATTTGCGGAGCCTTATCTTCTAATTCTTTTTTGCTGCTTATATGGTAAAGAGAATGAGTTTTATCATTAGCATCATCTTTAAATTCATCGGCTTTTTGTAGTATTCTTTCTATTAATTTTGATTCATCTGCATCAAAACTTTTAAGCTTACTCCTAAAATTCTTTATTAGCACTGATAGATCTTGTATTCTATTTCTATCTATATCTAAATAGAGGGCTTTATCTTCCTTAGTTTTACCAGGAAATTTCTTTTTTATCATTTCAACTATTAGGTTCTCTATGACTTTTCTAATAAGAATGAAAGAAGCAGTGTAACATCCAGATGAATAAGCCCTGTTTATTTCATCAATATGAGCTTTAAGGAATTTGTTTTGAGTAGAGAAGCTAACAAAATCCACTATTCTTTTTTTCAAGTTTCCATGATTATTGTTTTTTTTAATCTTTATGACTTGAAAACTTTTATCTTTTAGGCTATCTCTGTCTTTTTCATCCAAATAGCTCCTAACTGTAAATCCATCTTTCTTTCCCCAAATTTCCCCAGCAGCATTTAAAGTAACATTATTTTTACTTGAAAGCTTAGATAATTTTACATATAATGCATTTTCAGTCTTTTTTGGGAATTTTTTCTTCAATTTAGATAGTATCTTGGGATTAAGTTTCTGGTTAGTCATTTTATCATCTTTAGAATGTCATTGAACCTGACACTTACTTCTTTTAAATCATTTCCGATTAAAGGAATACAATGTCCGACAGAATTCCTTGTTGGAATGGCTTTATCAACTATAACTCCAAATTTAACCTTATCTTGTTCATGTAAATATGGTCTAAAATCGTTCCAGTTTTTTCCAAACATAATTATCTCTTTTAAATGGCCTAAGTGAGTGTATTCCAATTCGTCTTTTCTTTTTGCACCATCATATGGATACCTTTGAATCTCTAATTTAACTGAGTCTTTGACTCCAGGAGTAGTGCGAGAATTCCACCAAATAGAAGGATCTCCCAATGCAATTCTTATCATGCTTCTTAATGTGTTCTCCGTTACATATAACCATGCATATGCTTCAGACATTTTCTCTACCGAAGTGATGCCTTTTAAGTTGACAGAGAAGGATGTCTGCTTTTTTACTATTTTTTGAACCTTATTTCCCAAAATTTTAGATTTATCTTCTCTTTTTGGTTGATCTATTTTATTGATTGATTCTGGAATATAACTCAAAACTCCAGAGTTTTTATGATAGAATCCTTGATTATTCTTTTTAGATAAACCGAGTTTTGCACTTTTTTTGAGTAAGGAACTTACCTGAGTAGGATGCAAACCAACAATCTTGGAGATTTTCTCATAACTTCTCTCGCCATTTGCATTTCTTAAGACCGTCTTAGATTTGTTATGAGTATTGGCATATTCCATACAATTTCTTTTTAAAATTTCTACATCAATAATTTCTGACATCTTTCTCCTAGAACTCGTGACGATCAATCCCTGTTATTTTTTCAAGATCTCGTTTACTCAGTGGACCTTCATAATTTTTTAGTATTCTTTTCTGTTCATCCTTACTTCTTCCATTCAAAGAAGTGACAACTATAAGCAGATCTAATTTATTATTAACATCTTGTAATAGCTCTTTTTCAGTTTTATCTTTTTTCATCATTTTTCTTTTTTTTGTTTTTAGAAAGTATTAAAGCAGCATAACTTTCACTTGTGCCTAATATATTTGCTATATCTTTGTAACCAATACCAAGGCTATTCAACTTAAGAATAGATTCTGTCTGAGTTTTATCATCTCTCACTACATTTACTGCAGTTAGTTTAATTAGTAAGTCTAACTTTTTTGCAACAAGATCTTCACTCATTTTCTCTTCCACCCTCTAGTGTCTCTTACGTTCTTTATTCCTATTAGTGGACTTATCTCGTCCGAAGTGAGTCCTGCTTTCTTAAGATGATATATCTTGTCATCTTTATCTTCAATGCTCTGAGTAGCTAAGACTGTTGCAATCTTATCAAGTTTGTTGCATATTATTTCAAACTGTTTCTGATCCATCATTCTTTCCTCCCTTACGCTTTTTAGATAAAATAACATTCACATAATTCTGAGTAGTGTTGAGTGTCTGCGCGATCTGCGAGGGTTTAAGGCCTATATTGCTGAGCTGTAAAATTGCATCTGTCTGGCTGGCATCTTTATCAAGGTTCATTCTAGATAAGAGCTTAACCATTAGGTCTAAGCGTTCAATTACTTCTTTTTGAAATTTTTCACTCATTTTCTAGCGTATTTATTTTTATTTATGAGCTGGCTAACTCTTCCAGCAGACATACCAATAGCGTCAGCTATCTTTTGATTGTCAACTTCTATTTTTTGGAGAAAGAGTATTAACAATGCTTTTATGTCTTCTACATCTTTCTTTAAATCATCAAATTCTTTTTGGTCTACCATGTTTCGCTAAAATAGATATAATATATAAATCTTTCGGTATCTTTATTTTATCGTATATTAATACTAGACATTATATTTTGATATTATATGTTATTTAATATTATATGTCTTTAATCTGATTCAATACCTCTTCTGTATTACCAGTATGCGCTAAAAAGAAATGTAACTTGCCTTTTCCAAGCTCAGCCCACTTATCAGCGATCTCTACCTTATAAGCCGTATCCTCGTTGCTTATTCTATCTCCACCTTTCCACTCAATAGCTAGGAAGTTTCCTTTCTTTGTTATTGCTATAAAATCAGGATAGAATTTATTTGGTCTCCATCCTTGTATATAGAACGGATCTTTCTTCTCTTTATTTCTTACCCAGAACTTAATATTTGGTAAAGCTTCCGAATCGAGCCGAGATATGAAAGCATGTTCTTCTTTATTCAGCTTACCAATATCTTCATAGAAGTTTCTCTTAAACTTCTCCCCTATTCTATCTGCAATCATCACCTTATCTGAGAACTTTTCAAACTCTTTTACTTTAATCTTCTTTTCCCTCACATACTTGTCAAACTGTTTCTTAGAGTATTCAATAAGCCTATCTCGGATAATGTCATCTAACTTATCTTTAAAGATAAAACGATTAACTGAAAGCTCAGATAAGCTATATTTCTTGAGTTGATACTCAACCGCTTTATCTAAAAACTTGATTTTATCCTCTTGATCAATCATAACAAACTTAAGCTTTCCATCTAGCCATGAAATAAGCTCTTTTTGAGAGAAGTTCTTATCAAGATATGTAATATTGAGAGTTGTCTGCCTCTCTTTTATCCATTCGTTTTCTTTATGTATGTCTAAAAGAAGTCTGCCATCGTTATCATAATGAATTTTAAAATCAAATTGCGTGTCTTGCTTAGAAAGTTCAAAATCTTCACCGATAAGATCTGCAAACTCCAAAGGCTCATCTTCAAAAGCCATAATCGGAGCAAACAAATCATCTTTTACAGTCTTTCCTACTTCAAACTCATATTTAGCATTTTTCTCTTCTGCATTAATTAAATCATGTCTACTGAATCCATTGGTTTCTAATCCGTCTATAATCTCATTTGCTACTTCATTGAAATTCTTACCTGTAGCAAAAATATAGGAATTATTTAATTCAGGATTCTTCTTTTCTTTAGCATTAGGTAGTCTTACAATTCTCCCTATTATCTGTTCGACAGAAATCTTAGATCCAATATTAGCCACCGAAATCAAAATATATGCAAATGAACAGTCCCATCCTTCCGCTAAAGCATTAACTGTTATGATGTAGTTTATCGAACATTTCCTACTGAATAAGTCTACACCTTCTAGTTGATTTTGAGAAGAGGTTTTTATTGCAATTTCTTCTTCTGGAATCTTATGCTCTTTCATTAAGAAGTCTTTTATGTGTTGAACAGTAATAACTGTAGTCTTATCACTTTCCTTTTCTTGTTGTGCTTGTAAGAGTGCGATAGGTCTAATGTATTCGCCCTTCTCTTTCTTTGCAATATCAGATAATTCTTTTCTCTTAAAGATTCCTCTAGTAACTGCCTGTTGCCATTGTGAAACACTCTCTAGCACAATAGGAATCTTAACCATCTTTTCTTCTTTTAATTCAACAGAACTTGTCTTTACCAAGACATTACTTTCTTTTCTTGGGGTGGCAGTATATTCAATAATAAAGCAAGGATTAAGTTCTTTCAAGAACTGAATGGATAAATCTGTCTTTGTTCTATGCCCTTCATCTATTACAATTAAGGGATTGCTTATTCTTATGACATTAGCTAAAGAATTGATTACAGTATTAGACTCGTCTTTCTGTAGTTTACTATCATCTGCTAAGTTCTCAAAGTGGCTTATGAGTTCTCCATTTTCTTGATACACTTTATACTTATTCTGTAGCTTCTTGTCTTTTCTAAAAGAATCTAAACTAGATACAATAATGCAAAGATTATTTTCCACATCTTGCTTTCTTATTCTTAGAGCTTCTTCATTAGAGAAAATTCTTATTTTATTATCAAAATATTCGTCCAATATTCTTCTATGAAAATCATTCTTATCGTTAAGTTTCCTTAGCGTCTGGGATTTGATAGCTTCAGATGGAACAAACCACATAATTATGCCTCTTTCTAGTTTATTTTCTAAAGAAATATCAATGATTTCTTTGATGGAATGACAAGCAACCAATGTCTTACCGCCACCAGTAGGAATTTTAATACAAACAAAGGGAATATTTTCAAATTCTTCATTGTATTTCTCTCCTACTTTTGAGATAAAGGCATGTTTTGCTCCAAACTTATTTAATTCTTTCAAATAATCTTTTAATTCCTCAATCGCCTTTTCTTGATATTTTTTAAGCTCCATTAGTAAATTCTCACCTCATAAGGAATTTGCTTAAACTGAATTTTGTGCTTCTCTAAACTCTCTTCATCAAGTAAACATTTGTCTGCATAAATAACTCTCCGATTATCATCTTTCTTAATATTCTTCAAAAAAGATTTATTGAGCACATTCTTACCTTTCTCTTTAAAGATGAGGTAATAATCAGTTTCATTAAGGTTTGAAATAAAATTTCCTTTAATTTGCCTTTTATCTAAGTTAGTCTGTGTTTCTGTAAAATAAATATAGGTTGCGAGCTGTTCAAATTCGCAATTCTCATCTATCTTTCCATCTTCATTGAATAATGGTTTATCGAGTTCACAAAATTCAAAATCCTCTTCATAATTATACTTTTTAATTGCTCTTTTTACTCTTTCAGCAGTTACATCTTTTGCAACTTTGTCTTCTAATTCAATTAAAATAAATTTTCTATTGCTCTTATCTACCTTATTTAATTCCATGACTGCATGTCCTGTTGTTCCAGAACCTGCAAATGAATCAAGAATGATAGAATCTGAAGAAGTAATTATTTCTATAAGGTGTTTTATCATATTTACTGGCTTTGGGTAGTTAAAGATTTTTTCATCAAATAGTTCTTTTATTGCTTGAGCTGCTTGAGCATTCATCCCATAATCCATTAGTATGCTTCTTGGAGCTGTTTTTCTATCCTCCCCATCTTCATAAAGGTATAATTTATAGAATACTTTCCAAGTGCCAGATTTTTTATCTTTCTTAAATTCCACCTTCCCTCTTGATTTTTCTTTTTCAAACCTCTCTTTACTCCATCTCCAAATACCAGGAGAAATATCAATTAAACTTCCATCTGGAGCTTTTATGGGATAAATCAAGTTTGGTCTATTTTGATCTATACCAGGTTCATACAAATTTTTTAGTTTATAATATCCCCATTTCTCGAAATTTTCATCTTTTAATTTATAATCCTTAACTGTTTTTTCATTTAGTTTGGTAAGAAATCTAGGTTGTAGATTTTTATTTTTTGCAAAGCATAGTATATATTCATGTTCAACTGCAAAATATTTATTATCATTTCCTCCGCCAGCTTTCTTTCGCCATACTAAAGTATTAATGTAGTTCTCTAGTCCAAATATCTCATTCAGAAGGTATTTTAGATTCTCATATTCTACATCATCAATACTAATAAAAATTACACCATCATCTCTTAGTAGCTCTCTTAATAATTTAAGCCTAGGAAACATCATACATAACCATTTATCATGTCTGCACAAATCTTCACTCTCTCCACCAACTACCTTGCCCAACCATTTCTTGATTTTTGGAGAATTAACATTATCATTATAGACCCAACCTTCATTTCCTGTGTTGTAAGGCGGATCTATATAGATACACTTTATTTTTCCATAATAATAAGGCATTAAAGCTTTTAGAGCTTCTAAATTATCTCCATGAATAATAAGATTTTGGGAGTTTTCTCCAACAGATAGAGATTTTACTTTCTTTAAAAGTCTAAATGGGACTTCTTTATCATGATTCACTACTTGCTCTTTTCCTATCCAGTTTAATGTCGGCATTTTATACTACACCAAAAATGGTAAACTATCTTCTTATATAAATTTACCCAAAAATGGTGTATGAATAAAGATTTACCTTCTCAAAAGCCATATTTTATTGTATTCTTTAGGCTTTATAAAATGATACATTCCATACTACGCCCGTCCCGGGAATCGAACCCGGCTCTTAGCCGCGACAGGGCTATGTACTAACCGATATACTAGACGAGCTTGATATTTGATTATAAAAATTGTTTTTAAACCTTATGTTGTTATAAAATTTAAACAAAGTTGTCTGACGACAACATGCATAAACTTTATCGAGTAAAGTTTATATATCATTCTAACATATATGTTGTATGAAAAGGAAGATGATGAATCATTCTAAAGACGACCATATGCACCATGATGGATATCATGAACATTTCAAACCTGGGGACTTGAAGCCTTATGCTTTAGGACATGCTCTTGGAATGATGGCTATGATTGTTCTTGTTTTTTATGGGTTGTTTGTATGGTTTAGTAACTTTGAGACTGCATTTATAATTGCAAAATATCCAATAGGGTTTTCATTCTATGATTGGACAGTACTGATTGGATTGTTGCAGAGTTATGTAATGTTCTATGTAATGGGTTGGGCTTTTGCTAGATTCTATAATGGTGTTTGATTTTAAGGAAATGAATTTCTATTTTTAGAATGAATGTCTTGTAAATGATACTGTCAAAGGTTTAATTATTATTTTATCGAATATAAAATTAAAAAAATATCGACAGGTTTTTAAGCAAGTTTTGTGCATATTTTCTATGGTAGGAAAACTTGTGGTTCAGGAAGAAGGAATGGGGTGTGGCATAGCTTGTGTAGCATCTGCACTTGGAATAACATACCAAGAAGCTAGAAAACTCTCAGATAGACCTGAAGGATCTTACATTAATGGTTATAATTGCAAAGATTTAGTTAAGATGTTGAATAAGAAAGGAAAGAGTTATTCTTGTAAGAAATTCAAGTCTGAAGATACAGAATTACTTAAAAAACAAGGAACTATAGTTTTTGTTAAAGAAGGAGAAGATGATATATGGGGGCATTACTTAGTAAAGACTTCAAAGGGCTGGATGGACTCTTGGGTAAACTGGCCGTCAATTACACCAGCAAAAGCAAGTTACCATAGTGAACTTATCGGCGAGCCTCAATGGGTTATTTATGAGAAGTAGACTTCTACTAATTATTTAACTAGATTGTAAAAGATAAGCTCCTATAAACATAAGAAGAATAAAGACTACTTTTTGTAAAAGGATCTTCTTACTTAAATCCTCTTTTATTAGATGTGGAGCAAAAATCGTTAAGAATAAGCCAATCAAGAATACAAAAAAGGGTTGGAACCCATTGATTACTGAAACAAGTGCGATAGGAGCTAAAAGAAGAGCATAACTAAAGATCATAACTGCAATAACATTTACGGTTTCATTTATGGTATTTAAACCAAGTATATTTTTACCATTTCGTTTTAATGATGAAATAAAATCAGATCTATAACTTTTTACTCCAATAAATAGAATTATCCCAAAAATTAAACTTCCTAAATATTCCCAAAAACTAACTGTCCAATAATCTAACTCTATTGCAAAAAACTTAAACAGTACAGCATTAAGGCTGACTATTAATGAAGCTAAGATCATTAAGAAAACAATATTTCCCCTCAATTTTGTTTTTCTTCCATCAAATTTTAGCGAAATTCCTACAGCTCCAATAAGGATCATTAGTGATGCTAAAATTTGAGATTTAGATAGAATTTCGCCTAGGATAATAAAAGATAAGAAATAATTAAAGACTGGTATTATCTGAAAAATTGGAATAACTGTCGAAGTATCTGCTTGATTTAATGCTTTAAGGTAAGGAAATAAATAAGAAATTGATATAAAACCTATCAATGTCATTAGAAGTGCTGTACTAATATTTACATCTAACACTGAAGGTTTAAAGATTAAAATTAGTATTGCAACAGGTAACGCTATAAAACATGAAAACATTACTAATGTGCCAGACCCTCCTTTGAAATATTTTGAAATTAAAAATTTGTCAATAAAATTAGATATTGCCCATAAAAGAGGAGCTATAAATGCAAGAAGTAACCAATTCATGAAATAATTAGAGATTTATAAGTTAAAAATACATCTGACTTGATCTTTTTTAGGAAAGGTTCTAAATGTATAATATAATATTTTCATTTTTAATTAAAATAGGTTTTGTAAGCTGGCTCTTGCATAACTGCATGAGTAGCACCCATAATTGCTATAACTTTATCATATTTCTTAAAAGCACCTAGAATTGTCTTTACTCCATGTTTATCTCTTTCTATTGAAGCATCTCTTGATATTTTATTTAGGATAGAATCATTTTTGAAAGGATATGGAGCAATTAAGTAAAATTCATGATTACTAAAATCAATTTCTTTTTTGAACAACTTATTATGTATTTTATTTAAATTATCTTTACTATAATCAAAACGTTTCCAATTTGATGCATTCCTAAACTGGTTAATTCTACTTTGCAATTGAGTCTCCAATCTATCTTTATCGAGATAAGGAATATTTCTCAAGATGTACTTTGCAAAAATTAATTCTTTTGGATATTTTCCTAAAAGAAAATTTATTTCTTTATTATAAGGTAAATCTCATGAAAATGCAGGGATTTTATTTTTTTGTGCACAATAGACAAGCCACGTGCTTTCCCCACCTACTTTTATTATATCATTTTCTGATTTAAAGTCGCTCCAATTCTTTTCATTAGACCAAGATTCAACAAAGACAGCATCTGGCTTTAATTTCTTAAATAAATCTCTGAATTTTTTATATTGAATGTGGCTGGGATCAGCAATATGCCCTGCGCCTAATACTATAAGCTTTTTCTTGCCATTAGTAAGCTCATAAATGTAAGGTAAATCATAACATATCTTTACTGCCTCTTCATGAGATAGTATTGGATATTTCATCTATTAGTTTAGTATAATTGAATTATAAATCCTTTACCTCAATAATTTCTTCATACAATCTTGTGAACAGCAAGAATGAAAGTCTTTTCTGCATTCATTGCATATGAATATTAATTTGTTGCATGACTTAATCTTACAATTTCTATAAAGATCTGATTGAGTGCTACAGTGTATGCAATTATTGATTTGTTCTTTATCTTGGCCTATTGGTGAAGAGAGGCGATTGTCAAAAACGAAACATTGTCCTTCCCATACATCTGTATTTGGAATGGTTTGGCAGAATTTGATTATTCCTCCTTGAAGTTGTTTTACGTTTGTGAAACCTTCTTTTACCATATATGCACTTGCTTTTTCACATCTAATCCCTCCAGTACAATAAGTTAGAATCTTTGCGTCTTTGGGAAGATTAAGGTTCTTTACAAATTGAGGAAATTGTCTAAATGTTTCAATTTTTGGAATAATTGCATTTTTGAATTTTCCAACTTTAGATTCATATTCATTTCTTGCATCTATTATTACAGTATTTGGATCATTGTATGAATCTAGAAATTCTTGAGGTGAAGCATATTTACCTACTTTAGTAAGATCAATTTCTTCTCCTAATCTAATTATCTCTTTTCTTACTCTTACTATCATTTTATCAAATGGATGTTCTATACCTTTCTCTTCTTTGAATTCAATATCTGAGAATCTAGAGTCTCTTTTTAATTCTAATATATATTGTTCTATTTGTTCTTCTGTTCCTGAGACAGAACCGTTTATTCCTTCATTAGCTAAAATGACTTTTCCTTTTAGATCTAGAGTTTTACAAAAGTCAATGTGGGTTTTTCTTAACTTTTCTGGATTTTTTATTTCTACAAATTTGTAGAAAAGGATTATTTTTATCATAGTATAATTGAATTTTGACCCTTTTTATCTCTTACTTTTTACTATAATGAGTTATCTTTGAGTCTTTCTTGAATTTGTTTTATATGGTGTTTTCCTTCTTCTTTTAAGCTCTTCTTGCTGAAGTTATCTCTTACTAACATACTTGCTATATAATCCCCTCCAAGATAATGAGGCATTATTACATAGTCTGCTCCATTTTTATATAATTCTATAGCGTTATGTATTTGATTTGAAGTTGCTATGAATGTTGCTTCTTTGTCTATTGATTTCATTATATTTATGTTTGCAGAATAATCTGGTATTGTTGATACAATCATTTTTGCAGATTTAAGATTTATACTCTTCAAGAATTCAGAATCATTTACATCACCATAAACACAACTTATTCCTTTCTTTGATAAGTTCATTATTGTAATTGGATTGTAGTCTACAACAAGATATTTTTTCTTTGCAAGATCAAATGCTTTTACTAGATTGAATCCAAGTCTGCTGTATCCTAATAATATTAGATCGTATTTCTCTGTTTTTTCATACATTCCTAAGTTTCTTCTTTTTCCGTCAAATAACCCAAGGAATCTAGATATTGATGAATATATAGGAGTTGAGAAATATATTGCATAGCTACTTAATGATACAGTTATTAGAGTAACTAAGATTGTTAGAGAAAATATTGATTGTTCAATATGACCCAGGGAATGCCCCATCAATATTACAATTAAAGAGAATTCGCTAACTTGAGTTAAACTGGTACCAATCATGAAGTTAGTTCTTTTCTTGAATCCAAATGATCTTGTAAGAGCCATTACTATTATTGGCTTTACCACTAGAATAAATGCTGAGAAGATTACTGCTTGTTTGATTAGGGTTGATGTTATTGGTGCAGATAATTGAGCTCCGAAATATACAAAGAAAAGAATTACGAAGAAGTCTCTTATTCCTTTTATTTTTGACTTTATTTCTAAGCTGTACTTAGAAGATGCAATTACCATTCCAGCTACAAGAGCTCCTATTTCGGCTGATACTCCAAGAATCTCGAATATTGCACCCACTGAAAGAGCCCATGCTAAACTCACTAAGAATAAGACTTCTTGATTCTTTGCTGCGAAGCTTAGAAGTTTTGAGAATATGAAATGTCCTATTATGACTACTAGAGAAATCATTAAAACAAACTTGAATACTTGTGAGAATATCGCTGAAGCTCCCCCTGAAGAGATTACTGGAATTATCATCAAAGCCAGAGCTGCAATGAAACTTTCTATTATTAGAATTCCTAATGCTATTTGTCCATGAAGAGTTTCCATTTCTTTCTTATCTGAAAGTATTTTCACTACTACTACTGCGCTTGAGAATGAAAATGCTAATGCAATGTATAATGATGAGGCTAAATTAAATCCAAGGAATTTCGCTATCAAGAAAGAGGCTGAACAAACTATCGCTACAGTAGCAATTCCTCCAACAACTGATGCTCCACCTACGCTTTTGAATATTCTAAAATCTAAACTTGTTCCTATAATAAAAAGCAGAAGTGCTATTCCCACTCCTGCTAAGGATTGTAAGTGAGTTGCTGGGTCTATTAAATTAAAGAATAATGGACTTACTAAAACTCCTGTTATAAGATATGCTACTATTGATGGTTGTTTTATAATTCTACCAAGAAGAGCGACTATTGCTGCTATTCCAACAATAATTCCTATTTGTGAAAGTAAAGTATCCATCGCCTCATTGGTTAAAGAATGGAAACAATTTTAAATGTATTGCTCTTAATTGAAATATGCAGTTCACATCTGACAAAGATAACAGTTTCTTTTTGGCTATTTGTCTCTCTATTTTCACATTCTGTTTTATGTTTTTAGGGTTGAGAATGCATCTAGTCTATTTTGTAGCAGGATTTGTATGCTTAATATTTGCTGTACGCTATTGGGTAAAGGTTAAAAAGTCATCTTCTCCGAGAAAAGTACGTTTAAACCAGATTTAATCTGATTTTAGACTTAATTTATATTCATCTCCTTAAACTGAGATGAAAGGGCTCGGCTTTCGCGGCGAAGGCCGGGCTCACTCTCTTCTTCTGAATAAACTTTATATATTAGATATGATTTTGTTTTGCATGGATAAAAAAGAGAAAAGTAAGAAGGGAAAGAAAGGGAAAGATGTGAAGAAAGAGGATAGCAAAAAGAAAGACGTTTGTGAATTCTGCTGATGTCAAAGTGTATCTTGATAGAACACTTTGAGCACAAGAAGTTTGTTTACAATGACAAACTTCTGTACAGAAACTTCTTCCAAAGAGAAGTTTCTTGCATCCAAAAGTTTTAAGTTAAAACTTTCTGATAGACTTTTATACTCAAATTGATTTGTTTTGTTAATGGGTGATGCGTATCTTTTTGATCCTCAAAAGGTAATTTCATCTTTTGGAAGCGATATTAAAAAAGGATTGAATGAAAGTGTTGCTTCTCAGAGATTGAAAGATTTTGGATTGAATGAAATAAAGCGAGAGAGCAATATTTCTGCTATAGTAATATTCTTTAGACAATTCAAGAGTTTCATAATATACTTGCTTATATTTGCTTTAATTGTGTCTGCTTTGCTTAAGGAATACATTGATTCAATAGTAATATTTGCTATTTTGATCCTTAATGCTACTTTTGGATTTATTCAAGAATATAGGGCTGAAAAATCTATTGAGGCTTTGAAGAAATTGTCTTCATTGAAAACTAGAGTTATCAGAAACGGAGAATTAAGAGATATTGATTCTACATTGCTTGTTCCTGGAGACATTATTATGGTTGAGGAAGGGGACAAAGTTCCTGCTGATGCCAGAGTTATAGAAAGTTTCTCACTTTCTTGTTTAGAATCTTCTTTAACTGGGGAGTCAAATTCGACTGGTAAAAAAACTGAAGCGTTGAAAGGAAACCTAGTAATTAATGATCAGAAAAACATGATTTTCTCTGGAACTTTAATAACTAATGGAAGAGGAAAGTGCGTTGTTACTGAAACTGGAATGAAGACAGAACTTGGAAAGATTGCTCATCTTCTTAGTGATGTTGAAAAAGAACCTACACCCTTACAAATTAAACTCGACAAGTTTGGTAAATTTGTTGGAATAGGGGTTGTTATTATTTCAACACTTATTTTTATTATTGGATTCTTTAGAGAGGGTTTGCTTTATGAATTACTGGCTGGAGATTATTCTAATTTTAGTTTGCATGTTAAAACATGGCTTCTTACAGCTATTGCTTTAGCAGTTGCCGCCGTTCCTGAAGGTTTGCCTGCTGTTGTTACTATTTCTTTGGCTATTGGAGTTAAAAGACTCTTGAAGAAAAATTCCCTTATTAGAAGATTACCTTCTGTTGAGACATTAGGAGAAACTAATGTAATATGCTGTGATAAGACTGGAACATTAACTAAAAATGAAATGACTGTAAGGCATATTTTTGTAAATAAAAGAGATTATGTTGTTTCAGGAGAGGGTTATTCTGATAGGGGATTAATATCTTTGAATGGTAAATCATTCAATGATAGAGATTCTATTATATTGAATATAGGAGCTTTGTGTAATAATGCTGTATTGCATAAAGGACCTGAAACAACTATAACTGGGGATCCTACTGAGGCTGCGTTGCTTGTTTCTGCATTGAAGGCTGGAGTCGATTATAATGTTTTGAGAGAAAAGTTTGTAAGAGTTGATGAAATGCCATTTGATGCTTCAAGGAAGATGATGAGTACTCTCCATAAAAGTGGAAAGGAATTTTTATTTTATACGAAGGGAGCTCCTGAGAGAGTGATAGAAAAATGTTCACATATTCTTATTGAAGGAAGGGTTGTAAAATTAACTGAGAGAATGAAGAAAGAAATATTGGATAAAAACAAGTTTTACGCTTCTCAAGCTCTTCGTGTTTTAGGATTTGCATATAAGATAATGAGAAAGAAAGATAAAATGAAAGAAAATGATCTGACTTTCGTTGGTCTTCAGGGAATGATTGATCCTCCTAAGACTGAAATTAGAGACTATATGTCTAGGACTACAACTGCTGGAATTAGAGTTATAATGATTACTGGAGACAATATCAACACTGCAGTTGCAATTGGTAGAGATATTGGATTAACTGGGGATGCAATTGAAGGAATTCACTTTTCAATGCTTGGAGATATTGAAAAAAGAAATGTAATAAAGACAAATAATATTTTTGCGAGAGTTGAGCCTGCTCACAAATTAGAGATTGTTAAATTGCTTCAGGAATCTGGAGCGATAGTTGCAATGACTGGAGATGGAGTAAATGATGCTCCTGCTTTGAAGTCTGCTAATCTTGGGATAGCGATGGGAATCAAAGGAACTGATGTGTCAAAAGAAGCTAGTGATATGGTTCTAACAGATGACAATTTCTCAACAATTGTTTCTGCTGTTGAAGAAGGCAGAGGAATATATTCCAACATACTTTCATTTGTTAAATATCTTTTATCTTCAAACTTAGCTGAAGTAATGATTGTTGTCTTTGCAATATTATTTGGATTACCTTTGCCATTTACAGCTTTGATGCTTTTGTGGATAAATTTAGTTACTGATGGACTTCCTGCTTTAGCACTTAGTGTTGACCCTTATCCTAAAGGAATGATGGATAAAGCTCCTAGGCAAAAAAATGAACCAATATTAACTAGAGCAAGATTGTTCAGCATGATTTACACCTCTGTATTAATTGCTGCGGGGGTTCTTGGTTTGTTTGTTTGGAGCTTGAGAAGTTTTAATGATTTGGCTCATGCTCAAACAATTGTTTTCACATCTGTTGTTATACTTGAACTTGTACGTGCATATATGGTAAGGAGTGAAAGTAATATTCCTATGTTTAGCAACTTCTGGCTTGTTATTGCAGTACTTGCGTCATTTGGATTGCAAATGCTTGTAATATATACTCCTTTGAGCAGTTTATTTGACACTGTTGCTTTAAACTTGAGAGACTGGAGTTATATTGCAATAACAACTTTTGCAGTATTAATATTGAGTCTTATTGGACTTGGTATTCAGAAGAAGCTTGATAATTAATTTCAGAATAGAAGGCTTTTTAAAGTGATTTTTATTGAACGATTGTATGGGAGTAGTAAGAATAAAACTATCAAGCATCGACATCGGTCAGTTGAACTCAGTTATCGAGATGATTAAGGATCTTTCTAATAAATCAGGAATAAACATGAGAGGACCTATCCCACTGCCTACAAGACACATGAAAGTTACTACAAGAAAATCTCCATGTGGAAACGGAACAGCTACTTTTGACAGATTTGAAATGAGAGTTCATAAGAGAATAATTGATATGCCTGCTCAAGATAGAGTTCTTAGACCTTTAATGATGCTTAAGATTCCTAGAAGTGTTCAAATTAAGATAGATATTAAAGAATAAGGTTTATAATTCAGTTTTCTATATTTGTTTATGAAAAGAGTTGTTGTTATTGGTGGTGGATTTGCTGGAGCTAAAGTTGCTAAAAAACTGAATGGTAAATGCAACTTAACTTTAATTGATACTGAAGATTATTTTGAGTATACTCCTGGAATTCTTAGAGTTTTAGTTGAACCTGAACATTATGAAAGACTTCATGTAAAACATAAAGATTATTTGGCTGATGCTAAGATTGTTGTCGGACATGTTAAAAGAATAGACAAGAAGAGTGTTGTTCTTGTTGGAGGGAAGAAAGTAAATTATGATTATCTTGTAATAGCCTCTGGAAGCCATTATAATAATCCAATAAAAGAGCAAGATACTTTTTTTGCAACTAGAGTAAAGCATTTGCTTGAAGCTAATAAAAGAATTCAAAACTCAAATAAAATTGCTATTGTCGGAGGAGGTTTAGTTGGAATTGAACTTGCTGCTGAAATTGCTACGCATTATGATGACAAGAAAATCTCTGTAATAAGCTCTGGGCCAAATATACTTGAGAGAAATAGTGTTAAAACACAAAACTACGCTACTAAGTTTCTTACAGATAGAGGAGTTGAAATTATATTCAATGAAAGGATTATTGACAAAGATAAGAATAAACTTAAGGGTGAAAGTGGGAAAGAATATCCTTATGATATGGTTTTCTTCACAGTCGGAATAGAACCTAATATCTCATTTATGCAAGGAGACTTTTCTAAGTATGCTCCTAAAGGAATAGAAGTAAATGAATATTTACAGATTCCTCAAATGGAGAATATTTTTGTTGCAGGTGATGTTTCAAATATAGTTGAAGAAAAAACAGCTCAAACTGCTGAGAAACACGGAGATGTTGTTGCAAATAATATTATTGCTTTAATATCTGGAAAAGAGATGAGAAAATATATTTCCAAGAAGAGATTGATGGTTATTTCTTTAGGAAGGAATAGAGGGGTAATAGAGAATAAAGGATTTGTAATGACTGGCTGGATCCCTGCTCTTCTTAAAGCTTGTATTGAGAAAATGGTTATGTCTGGATTTAGATAAAGGTTTAGACTTTGTTAATCATTCCTTCAAGATCGAATGGTTTTGCTTCATATCCCTCATTATCTAAATGTCTTATAGCAGCATTTAATGCCTGAGCTCTTGTTGAGTAAGCTGTTTCTCTTCCTTCAATTCCAAGATCAGCAGAGTATGCATCAAATTTCAAGACAAGCCAATTACCTGTCCTAAACAGTTCATTAAAATAACCAAACATTCTTGGATCAGGCTCTATTGATCTGTTAGCTCGCTGTATAATTTGAGAATGTTCTCTTAAAACACCACCTAGAGCTCTAAACCTATCATCTTTACCCTTAGGAGTAACTTTCAAATAATCTGGCTTATATTCTGTATTATTTGCCATGTTAGAAAATTAGAGGATTATTATTTAAAGATTTGTATTTTATTTTGACTTATTAGCTTAAATATACTTTAATTCTAAAATAATTATGAGAAAAATTACATTAATTGCGGCTGTTTCTGATAATGGGGTTATTGGTTATAATGATTCAATTCCATGGGATAAAATACCTGAGGACATGAGACATTTTAGACAGCTTACTATAGGAAACCCTGTTGTTATGGGAAGAAAGACATATGATTCATTGAATGGAAATCCTTTAAGTGATAGAACAAATATTGTTTTGAGCAGCGGACTTGATAAACAAACTAGTGGGATATTTGTCGCTAGAAATCTAGATGAAGCATTGAAAATTGCTATATCCTCGCCATCAAGGGATGAGAATTGTTATGTAATTGGTGGATCTAGAGTATACTCTGCTTTTCTTCCTATTGCATCAAATATAGAACTTACTCGAGTTAGAACGCTTTGTCAAGGAAATGCTTTCTTTCCACTTTTCAACGCTGAGGAATGGACTTTAGCAAAGAAAGATGTTAGAGAGGGTTACGACTTTGAGAGTTACGAAAGGAAATAATTATATTTTATAATCTAAGTTTGCATATACAACTGTTGTTTCATCTTTTTTAAGTACTAAAAGTACTCTTCTGTGTTCTGTTTCTCCATCATCATAAACTATATTATAGTTGATCTGCGTTCTTAGTTCAAAGCTAACTCCCACATCCAATCTAGATGCTTCTGTAGCTGATAATACTCTTCTACCCGTTACTTTGCTCCAATCTAATCTACACACATCATCTAAAACTTTAATTTCAGATCCTCTATATATTGGAGTGGTATTCATCTAATCTTATTTGATGCTTCTTTTATAAACATCATTATATTTTACAATATTAATCATTAGTTTATCTAAAAGCTTAATAATACTACTAGTTAGAAAATTATTATGGCATTATCTGCAGTAAAGATTCTTGAATTAAATCAAAAGTATAATTTAATAGAAGGTTTATCTGATAGAGAATTAAATAATCCTGAAGGTGTTGGAATTGATATTAGGGTAGGAGAAGTTTATGAAATTGAAGGAGATGGTTTCTTGGGCGTTACTGAAAGAAAAATGCCCAACATAAAAATGATAGCAAGTATTACTAAGGGTGATAAACAAGTTACTATGAATCCTGGAGATTATTTACTTGTAAAGACAATTGAGAAGTTTAACATTCCTGGAGAAAAAGTAGAGGTTGAAAAGGGGGTTCATAAATATTTGACACCAATTATTAATCCTAGAAGTACTCTTCAAAGATGTGGTGTTGGTTTGTTCAAGACTAAAACTGATCCTGGATATTCAGGAGAATTGACATTTGGAATAGCTAACCTTGGAAAACAAAAGTTTACTTTTGAATTAGGAGCTAGAATGTTTAATGTTCTGATACAAGAAGTAACTGGAGAGTTAGCAAGAGCTTATTCCGGCCAGAATCAAGGCGGAAGAGTTACTAGTGATGGTAAGAAAGAAACTCAGAATTAATAAAAATAAATTGTATGTCTAAAGAATATCTTCATCATGCAAGAGAAGTATTAACATCTCCTTACTCAGTGTTTAAACCTGGAAGTAAAGAGTCAGGATTAATTTCTTTGTTTGGAAGTCAAAATGCACATGACTTATCTCAAGGCCTTCCTTTACTTACAACAAGGCAAATGTTTGTAAGAAGTGGAATACATGAACTTGTCTGGTTTCTGCAGGGAGATACAAACATAAAATACTTGGAACAAAATAAAGTGCCATTTTGGAGAAAAGATGCTTTTGAACATAATGTAGATGCAATGGTTTCTAGAAGAATATTTTCTAATGATGTTTTAGTTAAATATTCTCATGCATGGGATAGAGCATTAGAAGAATATGCTCAAAAAATAACAGGGGAAAAAGGATTTGCTGAACAATTTGGAGATGCTGGACCGATATATGGCAAACAATGGAGAGCTTGGACTGGAAATGATGGAAAACCTGTTGATCAATTGCAAAGAATGATTGATGGGCTTAGAAAAAGCCCAACAAGTAAGAAACACCTTGTAAGTGCTTGGAATCCTGCTGATGTTCCTGATATGTCTCTTGCCCCTTGCCATGTTTTATATCAAGCAACTTCTGATGGTAAAGGTAATATGGACTTACAATTTTATCAAAGAAGTTGTGATGTATTCTTAGGGGTTCCTTTCAATATTGTTAGTTATGCTATACTAATGCACCTTATATCTAGAGAAGCTGGGTTAAAAGATAGAAGATTAGTTCATACGTTTGGAGATGCTCATTTCTATACTGGATTAGGAGCAAGAAGTCAATGGTATGGAGATCATTTCAAAGATTTACAAAAAAAAGTTGCAGCTATCCCCTTGGATGATCCTAAAAGATATTTAGAAGTTCTTGACTGGGTGAATAAGAATGCTCCAGGCAACCCTAACGAAGTAAAATATGACCATGTTAGTGCAATATTAGAGCAAATGTCAAGAAACCCTAAAACTAAACCAAAACTTGTAGTTGCTAATAAACCATTAGATCAATTAGTTTTCGAAGACTTTAAGATTGAAGATTATCAATATCACCCTAAAATAGTTAGATCAATGGCTGTTTAATTTATTGAGAATTATTTTCTTCTTCGTTGCGTTTTCTTACTATTTCTGACTTGATATTGTAATAGTCTTTAGCTCTGTCTATACACTTTAACATTTGTCCTTGGAATTCTTCCATCTTAAAAGTATTATCTCTGCCACGCATCATCATTTCCATTGCTTCTTCGTCAATAGTTGAAATTGCTCTTGATTTGAAAGGTCCATGAACTACTCTTGAAACTCCTGCTTGCAAGACTGAACGCAAACAATTTACACAAGGCATACTCGTAACATATAGAGTTGAGCCTTCAATAGCAAATTGTCTGTTGTGTAATGCATTTAGTTCTGCATGTTCCATCAGAAGATATTTGTAAGGTCTTTCGGTTAAAGGAATTTCTTTGTCTAAAGAACCCTTAGGAGGACCGTTATAACCTAGAGAAAGAACTTTTTTATCTTTTCCAACTATAACACAACCTTGTTTATTAGAACCATCCATTGAACGAGTTGAAACAAGTAAAGCCATGGACATAAAATATTCGTCCCAAGAAGGTTTATCCCAATGTGCAAATGGTTCTACACCCTCATCCATTACCTTATTTTGATGAAAATTAGTATATAATGATTATTGAGGTGAAACAGATAATCTTAAAAGACATATTTATTAGATATTTTGAAGATAGATAATTTCGAACTCTCTTGCTCGACCGTCCTCAACATGCTTGGACACTCGCTACGGAGTTTGAAATGCCCAAATCGCATAATGGCATTGCGTACGATTGGAAATCGTATTTCCGCAAGGATACCCAGGTTCGATTCCTGGTTTGGGCGTAAGTTTTACCTAAGATAAAAATGATATTTACAGATGTAGCCTATCAAGAGAGCCCATTATTTTAAAGATAAATTAGATATGGCAAGAAGCAAATTATTCATCTTCAAGAAGTCTAATAGTTTACCTAACACAAAGGGCTATTGGGAAATATTGTACATTACTTGTATACAAAATCGCCCATCAATATATTAAAGTGGTTTCTTGCTTGGTCCTGGCGTTTGTGCTTAAGAACATAATTAAAGAGAAAATTACTTAACACATTTATGAAAAAGAATATTAGGCCACCTTTGAGAAGAAAGGATCCACTACTTGAAAAATTTCATTTCTTTTTTATCTGGTTTGTTAGAATTACTTTGTTAATTGCATTCTACAGATCTGCTTTTACCCTTAATTGGTATGTTTTAGGAATGACATTATTTGCACTATTACTTACTTTTCTTGCTTATTTTATTGAAAGACGTTACAATATTGATATACCTATAGAATTCGAGATAGGTTTAGTTGTTTTGATTTACGGCTCAATTTTTCTAGGCGAGTTGAATGGATATTATACTGCATTTTGGTGGTGGGATCTTATATTGCATACTCTGACTGGTGTAGTTGTAGGTTTAGTTGGTTTTCTTGTTCTTTTAGTTCTTTATAGAAACCAAAATATTGTAGCTGCTCCTGGCAGCATTGCAATATTCTCATTTTCATTGGCTGCTGCTATAGGGGGACTTTGGGAGATTTTTGAATTTGGAATGGACCAACTATTTGGACTTCATATGCAGAAATCTGGACTTATGGATACAATGGGAGATATTATTGTTAATAATGGTGGGGCATTCATTTCATCTCTAATTGGGTATATTTATCTCAAAAGTGGTCAGAAATTATTCCTTGAGAGGATCATAAAAAGATTCAAAAAAGAAAACCCTCATATTGCCAAAAGTTTACCTAAGAAAAATTAGTATTACTTGTTTTTTCTGCGTTTTTTAGCGTTTCTTTTTCTTGCTATTCTTGCTGATTTTCTCATAATATATAATGAACTAATGTTTATATGGAGTTATTGTTTTCTTTATTTATGGCAGCAACACCACCTGGAGCAAAGAAAAGAAAGCTTGACTATATGGTTGATCAGAATACTTTTGATGAATTTATGAAAGCATGCAGTAAAAAGGGATTTGCTCCCCAAGTTGTTCTAGAACAAGCGATGAGAAAGTTTACACAAAACGGTCAAATATAATAAGGTCTAAACATTATTTATTTCATGAAGGATTATAATTTTATTCAAGAAAACCCTCATTATACTAAAATCTGGACACTCATAACATCTCTAATGATTTTGCTTGTTATTTTGAGCATTAGTATATTTTTTTCAACCTTCTTCTGGCAACTTTTGAATAACATTCCTTATTTTACTAGCCTCGTCGCTTTCCTGACTGAAAATATAAAGAATCTCACATTGTGGGGGCTGTTTTTAGCACATTTGGTTGGAGGAATATTCTTTGTTCCTTCGCCAGATGAAATAGTATTCTATTATGGTCTAATTAAGGGAAATAACCTCATTCTTGCATTGTTCTTCTCTACATTAGGTTATATGCTTGCTCAATTTGCTAATTATTATATCGGACTTAAAATAAGCCCTTTGATAATGCACATAGTTTCTAAGAAAAAAGTTTACGAAACACGAAGATATATCAACAAATATGGAACTCTTGGAATATTCCTGTTTAACTTCCTTCCCTTCCCTGGACCTCTCTTAACATTTGCTTTGGGAATTGCCAGATACAACTTCACAAGATTATTTGTAATTACACTCCTTGGAAAAATAGCTAAATATGTTACACTGATTCTTATTTTCATGCTTATATCTGTCTAATTAGATAAATTTAAAAATGATCTTGAAATTTGTTTTTTATGAATACTAAAAGTTTTATTGGTGCAATAGGGATTGTAGCAATTGCTGTTGCTGGATTTTTTGGCATTAGATATCTAATTCATAATGTAATAAATACTCCTCCATTGAGCAGAGAAGAGTTAGAAGAAAGAATAAATGCAGATAATCCTTGGCAGCATATAACTATAGAGAGTTATCCTCAAAATGTTTCACTTGATTCTTTAGTTGGATTTTTAGAGGGCAAAGGTGTATCAGAACCCCTCATGGAAGATGGGAAAGAGTTTGATTTTCATAAGGCCCCTCAACTTTTATACTCAATTATCATTAAAAATAATGATTACAGAGTTGATTCTTTAGGTTCTTGTAATGTAATTACTGAAGACGGTTTTACTATAACTAGCAGACATATTGTTGATCCTGTAATAGATGGAGAGGCAAGGATAATATTTTTCGATCCTGCCAGAAGGATATTTTCTGATTCAAAAGTTTTAGCCCATTCAGCTAAATATGATCTTGCGCTTTTGCAAACAAATGTGCCTCCTAAAACTTACAAAGGTTTACTTCTGGCTAATGGAGAACTTACTGATGATTCTGCTTCTTGTACATTACTTCTTGATAGGCAAGAAATTAGTCAAGAGATGACTTCTTTAGATTTAACAAAAACGTTTCCTTATACATCTACAGAACTGATTGATCAGAGAGTAATCTATTATAACGGATTATCCCATACACAACAGGAAGGAGGAAATATTTGGGAAAGAACTTTAAGAGTTTCAAAGCTTCAAAATATTATTCAAGGTTTTGATTCAAGAGCTACCTCTGGAGCAGGATATTTTACTGAGAAAGGCATTTACCAAGGACCTCTTTTAAGAATTGAACCATCTGGAGATTATGGAGAGTCTTTGATATTTGCTTCTCCTATGACTGTGCGTGCTCTGGTTAGTAAGTATGTTGCTAATAAGAAATGATATCTCGTTTTAATTAGATATTTGTTAGGTAAAAGCAATTATTATTATTATTTTCTACGTAATTTCCGCATAGTATTTATACTAAGGAACTATCTAAAAGAGTGGTAGATTATCAATATGTAACGAAAAAAGAAGTGAACCTAGATCAGACTGTAAATATAAGAAAGTTAATAGGTAAAAGAGTTTTATCTAGTGGTGGAGTTATTGTTGGTAGGATTTCTGAAGTAAGAGTTAACTCTGAAAACTTAGAATTAGAGGGGATAGTTGTTAAAAGAGAATTTGACAAACCAATTTACATTGGAAAAGCTTATTTTGCTAGACTTTCAATGGACTCTGTAATACTTAATACAGAACTTAGTATATTGCTTAAAGGAAAGAAAGTAATAACGACGGATGGAAAAGTGCTAGGAAGAGTAATACAAGTAAATAGAAGAGGAACTACAAACGAAATAGATAGCATTGTTATAAGAAGTTGGTGGAGAAAATACCTTGTCCCTGAGAATGACCTTAAACAAATAGCCTCTTCAATTACCGTGAAAGCCAAATATGATGCCACAAAAGTCTATCTCTGGAAGGGATTTAAGCAAAACGCTAACGTCTGAAGACTTACTGGGAAAAGAAGTCATTGATTTTGATGGAACTTTCATAGGTGTAGTTGAAAAAGTACTTATTGATCCATCAGAATTAGATTTTGTAGGTATTTCAATAGATAAAGGATTCTTAAGAAAGGGATTAACTATTGGAAGAAATTATATCAATAATATAACTGATCACGCCGTTTTTCTTAAGATTAGAGTATCATATGAAGTAAAAGGAAAAATTGTATTTGACAAAGAAGGAAAAGTGATTGGAAGAGTTTCTTCAATTGAATTATATGAAAACAAAAACCAAATTGTAAACTTGATTGTAAGACCTAGTTTCTTCTCATTCTTTAGCAAGAACGAAATTGCAATCCCTGCAACTTACATCAAGGAAATAGGAGAAAATGTAATGCTTAGTGTACGAATAAAAGACCTCAAGAAGAAAAATTGAGCTAATTACGTACATTTAAATAGCATCTTTTTAAAGAAAGTGTATGGGATTTGATAGAGGAAATAATCGAGGAGGCTTTAATGCTGGTAGAGGTAGAGATAATTTTAGATCAAATGATAGAGGATTCTCACGTGATAGACCTCAAAGAAGAGAAATGTTTGATGTTCAATGCACTAAATGTGGTAAAGATGCTAGGGTTCCTTTCAAACCAACTGGAAACAAACCAGTTCTTTGCAGTGATTGCTTCAGCAAAGATGGGGGAGACAGAAGAGGAAATGGTTCTGGATCAGTAGATTTAACAGAAATTAACGCTAAACTTGATAAAATAATTAAAATATTGGGTGAGTTAGAGCTTGATGTTGAAGCTGATGAATCTGATGAGAATTCAGATGATTCTGACGAAGAAGAAATTAATTAAAATTAATCTTATTTTTTCACTTTTCTAACTTTTGCTTTCTTTACAGGTCTTTTTTCAACAACTTTTACTACTTTTACTATTTGTTGAGGTTGTTGAATTTGCTGTGCTGGTACTTGGATAACTTGGGGTGCTTGTGTCTGTTGAATAACTGTTTCTTTCTTGGATGGAGTAAACCACATAACTATTATGCTTATAGCCATGCTGATTAAAGCAAATATTATGAAATAAGCTATTGTGTTTCCAACTATAGTTGCTAAGATTGTAGTGAATCTATCTTGTAATGTGCATTGTATTTCTGTTGTATTAATACATACTTTTCCAAATGAGCTTGCAAGATACAATCCAATTGAAGATAGTCTCTCAAGAATTGCTGAGGCTACAAATATGTCTGCTATGCTTATAACTATGCCTAAAAATCCTCCGGTGAATCCTGCTTTTATGAACCCCATTTTAACTTAATATTTTAGTTGAATCTCCTTTAGGTTTCATCGTCCAAGCGTTTTTAAGTATTTTGTCTAATGGTGACTTTCCACCCATTAGTTTATGAGCTATATGGTGTGAGGCAAGAACACATACTACTTGTGAGCCTGCTCCTGCAACAGATATCCTACTATTATTCTCATGTATTACTGGAAGTAAGTTTTTGCTTGTCGAGAAAACTCCAGACCAAGCATATTCTGGCCTTACATTGAGTTGAGGAAATAATTTCTTAATAAATGAGATTATTTCATTTAAATGATGTGTATGTGGAGAGATTTTCTTATTCTTTCTTTTAATAAATAAATCTCCAAATCCTACCATAAGACGATTTTCCTTAGTTATTTTCAAATAAGCATATTCATCTCTTGAGTCCCAAACAAACTTCTTTGTTTTCATACCTATATCTTCAATTTCTTTTTCTGAGAGTGGTGCTGTAACAACAAGAGTTGATCTTCTGCTTTTTACATGAGGATGTTTGAAGTCTTTATCTATTGCAAGAATTATTTTATTGAACTTAACTTTATGATTATTTACTATCGCCGTATCTTTATTGTAACTAGTTAGTTTTGTATTCTCGTAAAAATGGACTCCTTTCTTAGATGTTACTCTGGCTAGTTCTTGAACATGCTTTACAGGGTTTACAGAAATTCCGTGATCGTATGAAAGGATTGCTTGATCAAATAAAGAAGTGTTAAGTTCTTTTTTTATGTCATCTCCTATCATAAACTTTGCTTTCTCGTCAAGGGCTTTCTCTAATAAATATTCTTTAGTCATATATGAATGATTTTGATCTCCTTGAATATTTCCAAATAATGTATTATTTGGTTCATAATCGCAATGTATCCCTTCTCTTGCGATAATATGTCTTACAATTTCAAGACCTTTTTTGTTTGCTTCCCAATATTCTAAACCTTTTTTTCTTCCAAGAATATCAAATATGTTTGTTATGTCTAGCTCCGCCTTTACAGTCAACATTCCTGCTGAATTAGATGTAGCTCCAGATCCTATCTTGTCTTTTTCTATTAAGACTACCTTTTTGTTTCCTAATGTCGCAAGAAAGTAAGCTAGAGAAACACCTGAAATTCCCCCGCCAACTATAAGATAGTCGCATTCTATATTTTCTTTTAGTTTAGGATACCCTTTGTATCCTGGATTCTTCCAAAATACTTCGTGTTTTATTTTCATTTTAATTTATTCTCTTGCCGTTTTCATAAACAACCATCTGGCGTTTCTTTAATTCCTTGAAAAATTGAATTGGAGGAACTATTGCTTCTGGAGCAAAAGAACCTCTGTCTTTTATCACCCCTTCTTTAATCATTTGGGCCATTATACTAGCAGGCATTCCTGTATCAATATTGCAACCTGCATCTTCCCAACCTTTATTTGTACCTACAATGCATTCTATAAGAACATTCTTTGTTTCGCCTTTATGTTTTCCATATAATCTTAACCATAGATTCTCTTTTTCTTTGTAACCTTCTGGAAACTTGAGATCTTTCAGAGTCTCAGTCACTACATCTATAGGTCTTACTTCTACTCCATCAACAAGTATTTTTTCTTTTTTATCAAATCCTAAATCAATTAATTGTTTTATAACCTCAAATGAATGGGGTGGGAATTCTGCATAGAACCTTACATTCTTCAGCCCTTTATTTTTGAAATAATGGTAAAAAGTATATGTTTCAGGATGTCTAACAAACATTGAGTCTTGTTTACCAATAAATGGTTCTTTTGTTTTATTTAGTGTGTCTAGAGGTCTTAATTTTATAAACCTACCATCTTTAATATTTGTTGCAGGCTCTGTGAATTCTTCTATAATACTTTCCATTGAGAAAGGAACAACAAACTTTTTTATGTTAGAGTTCCATGCAAAACCGACTTCTATAGTGTGAAGACTGTCGAATCTCTGAGATGCGTGATTTAGGAGAACATTTCCTATTCCAGGAACTGAACCACATCCAGTTATATGGGTAAGTCCTTTTTGTTTTAAAATATCGTGTAGGGCAAACTGGTCCTTGGTCATAGGTATTTCAGATCCTAAATCTACTGAGTGCATATTTGCTTTTATGCATGCTTTTAGAACATTGAGATTCCAGTCGCCTTCAACACAATTTACTATAACGCCTGCTTTTGATCTTTTGAATATTGTAGTCATTTTTTCTATGTTTCTTGCATCTACATATTCAAATGCCGTTTTCTTGTACCTCTGCATTATATGATCTAGTCTTTTCTTATCTCTGCCACAGAGAAGAACAGAATACCCATTTTCAAGCAAGTCACGAGATACTATACGGCCCTGCATACCCGTAGCACCCATTACAACAAAATCAAACACCATCTTTAGAATGTAGGTACAATATACTATAAAAAGGTTATTGACGGAAATGTTTATATTGGAACTAAGAGTTAGTCTTTTATGGTTGATGAAAGGCACGTTGTAACTCCTTGGAATGTTTCTGAAAATGTAGATTATGATAAATTGATTAGAGAATTTGGAGTCGAAGAGATTAATCCTGAATTATTGAAAAGGTTTGAGAAAATAACTGGTAAACATTTTATGCTTGATAGGAAGATATTCTTTGCTCATAGAGATTTGAAGTGGTTACTTGATGAATATGATAAAGGAAATAAGTTCTTCCTTTATACTGGTAGATCTCCTTCCGGTCCAATACATTTAGGTCACTTGATTTCATGGATATTTGCTAAATGGATACAGGACGCTTTTGACTGCGACTTATGGTTTCAATTTCCAGATGAAGAAAAATTCCTATTTAAGAAAGATTTAACTTATGAGGATACTCAGAAGTATTTAGAAGAAAATATGCTTGATGTAATTGCACTTGGTTTCAATCCTAAGAAAACTCATTTTATTGTTAATACAAAGCATGCTGATCTGATTTACCCTGAAGCTTGCAAAGTTGCAAAGAAAATAACCTATTCTATGGTTAAGTCTTCTTTTGGGTTAGATGATAGTTCAAACATTGGACAAATATTCTACACTTCAATGCAGGCTGTTCCTGCTTACTTGCCTTCTGTTTTGAAAGGTAAGAAGATTCCTTGTTTAATTCCCCATGCTGTTGATCAGGATCCCCACTTTAGATTAACTAGAGATATTTTGCCTAAATTAGGACATTATAAGCCGGCTTCTATTCAGTGTTCTTTTCTTCCTGCTTTAACTGGGCCTAATGGTAAGATGAGTTCTTCAACTGGAGAGTCAATTTTTTTAACAGACTCGCCAAAAGAAGTTGAAAGAAAAATAAAGAAATACGCTTTCTCTGGAGGAAGAGATACTTTAGAAGAACATAGAAGACATGGTGGAAATCCTGATATTGATGTTTCATTCCAATATCTGAGATACATGTTCGAACCGGACGATAAAAAACTCAGAGATATTTACAATTCTTATAAATCAGGTGCAATGACTTCTGGAGAGTTAAAGGAAATTACAATCAAAAAGATAAATGAATTCTTGAAAGAACACCAGAAGAAAAGAAATGTTGCTAAAAGCAAGATTGATGCTTTTATGTATAAAAGATGAAAACTGAAAAGAATAAAATTGAAATTGCGATGTTTGGAGGAGGTTGTTTCTGGGGTGTTGAAGAAGCTTTTCGCATCTTGCCCGGGGTAATAAATACTGAAGTTGGGTATGCTGGTGGAGATAAGAATAAAGGCACTTATGGAGAAGTTTGCGAAGGAGATACAGGACACGCTGAAGTTGTTAGAATTGAATTTAATCCTGAAAAAATAAAATATTCTAAGCTTGTTGAAGTTTTCTTTTCTGTTCACGACCCCACTCAGATGAATAGACAGGGTCCTGACGTTGGTTATCAATATAGAAGCGTTATATTTTATTTTGATGATAAACAAAAGAAGACTGCTCAAGAAGTCTTAAAAAAAGAGCAAAAGAAACAAATCAAAGCTATTACAACAGTTACCGAGAAAGTCTCAACTTATATAAAGGCTGAGGACTATCATCAAAAGTATCTCTTGAAGAGGGGTCAGACATCATGTCATATATGAGAAAGAAGATTTTAATGATCGTGATTGTTATTTTATTATTAGTAGCTTATTATTTAATTTCTCCTTTATTTATTGTTAAGGAAGTCAATGATGAGCTTCCGATGATTAATTATGCTATGGACTCTCTAGGAAATATGAACATTCAACCTGTTAATAAATTACTATCCTCTAATCTTGTTGCCTCTGCTCATGATGTTTCTGGAAGAGTTGCTGTTTATGATAATATTGGGCAAAGAACTTTAAGATTTGAGAATTTAAATACAGTAAATGGTCCTGACTTATTTATTTATCTGGCTACAGATACTACTGCGAAAGATTTTGTAAACCTTGGAGAAGTAAAGGCAACAAAGGGAAATGTGAATTATGATATTCCTATAGGTCTAGATTTAGAAAAATATGATACTGTACTTATATGGTGCAGGGCTTTCAGAACACTTTTTAGTTATGCTGAATTAAATAAAAAATAAGAATAAGAACTATTTGATTTAACCTATTAGTATTCTGCGTTCTTCATCTCTTTTACGAGATAAGTTTCTGCTCACAGACATTAGTTCTGGATAAAGGCTTCTTGCAGCGTTTTCTGTGAAACCTAGAGACTGCATTACACCCATATAATCTCCTTCTGATAATCTGCAATCTTCTTTCATCCCAAAATAAAGATGTGTTTCCTTTTCTGTACGTTTCTCTTCTATCAAACCATTTAGAATTGTTCCGTATTTAGGAAATCTTTTTGCAAACTCATCTACTCCCTCTCTTATTCCGCGAGCAACTTCAAGATCTTCTGATTCTATTCTGGCGTAGCACCTTTCTCCTTGATATTTTGCCTTACCTTGTAAATCTATTTCTCCAGCTAATTTGGGTTTTTGTCTTTTCAATTTACCGGACATACTTGAAATAGGAATTTCTATTCTGTCCATTGCTATTAACTCAAGCAATTTTGTTTCTGTTTCCATTTTGTTTTTTGTTTTTTCCTCCTTACATTTCTTGAAAATAGTTCGAAAAGACTGCAGATTAATTTATGAGGTGAGATTAGCCCCCACACTAGAAATAATTAAAAATGGTGAATTGCTAAATAATTGATGGATTTAAAGAACGCGGGACTTACTGAAAATGAACAAAGAGTATATACTGCGCTTATCGATTTGGGGCCAAGCCTTGCTGGAAAAATATCAAGAAAGACTGGGTTGCATAGAAGAACAGTTTATGACGTTACTGAAACTCTAATTCAAAAGGGTCTTCTAAGCTATATACTCAATAACAATAGGAGAGTTTTTTCTGCTGTAAATCCTCAAAGAATAATTGACTCTATTGAAGAGAAAAAATTAACTTTAATGCCAATGATTTCTGATTTAACTAAAAGATTTGAATCAAGCAAACATAAAGAGACAACTAATTTTTACAGAGGTAAAAATGGGCTTAAAATGGTCTTTGAGTCTCAACTTGAATATCCTGAAATATTGATCCTAGGTGCAAATAGACAAGCCTATGAAAAAATGCCTTATTATTTCAAATGGTTTAATGAAAGAAGAAAACAGAAGAAAGTTAAGATAAAAGTAATAACTTCTGATAGGAGCATTAATCCTAAAATACTTGCTGAAACAAGGTATCTTGCAGATAAATATGCTGATCATATGGTCCTTAACATATATGGTAATAGTGTTGCGATGATTTTGTGGGCAAAGAACCCATTTGCAATAGTTATAGAACAACAAGAATTTGCTTCAGGATATAGAAAATATTTTGATTTGTTATGGAAACTTGCAAGAAAGTAAGTTTATTAATAATGAGTTTTTATTTAATTTATGAAAATGATGAAGAAAAAAGTTTTAATATGGTGTGTTGTAGCTGTAATTGTAATAGTTGCGATAATTATATCAAATACAATGGCATCAAAACATACAAAAGTTAGAATTGAAACAAACAAAGGAGTTATGGTTCTCGAGATTTATACGGGGGAGATGCCTATAACTGGAGGAAATTTTGTTAAACTTGTAAAAGAGGGATTCTATGATGGGGTTATATTCCATAGAGTTATTGATGGTTTCATGATTCAAGGAGGAGATCCTACTGGAACAGGAATGGGTGGACCCGGATATAAAATAAAAGATGAGTTTACTGGAACTAACATTGACAGAAATGATAGAGGAACTATATCAATGGCTAATGCTGGTCCTAATACTGGAGGAAGCCAGTTTTTCATTAATCTTGTAGATAATAACTTCCTTGATGGGAGACATCCTGTTTTTGGGAAGATAATAGAGGGAATTGAAGTTATAGATGCTATAGCTGATGTTGAAACAGATTCCCAAGATAGACCTCTTGAAGAGGTAGTTATAATAAAGGCTACAGTTCTATAATTTATATGAAAATAACTTTTACAAGTTATTAGTATATCAATCTTAAGACATTTTAAAAAGTATAAAACCAAATAATCTTGATATGAAAATAAAAGATTTGATGAAAAAGCCTGTTGTTACTGAAAAAGATGTTACTTTATCCGAGGTTGCTAAAGTCATGGATAAATATTCTATAAACAGTTTGATTGTGGTTAAGGATGAAAGAATAGTAGGTATAGTAACTCATCACGACTTGATAAAATATTTCGGACAGACAAAGAAAGTTTTTGAAATAATGACTAAGAATGTTTTAACAGTAAGAGACGATGATAAAATACAGAAAGCTATAGAAATAGTAAGGGAAAAGGGAATAGGTATATTCCCTGTTGTAGATAATAAGGGGAAGCTTGTTGG
>JBBSXJ010000012.1:0-22031 GCA_038045825.1 Nanobdellota archaeon | reverse complement strand
GGGAAAAGGGAATAGGTATATTCCCTGTTGTAGATAATAAGGGGAAGCTTGTTGGTATCCTAGACTCGAAGGATTTGCTAAAGGTCTGGGATGAAGATGACTTTTTAATTGAATAATGATATTTTACTTACTTATACTGATTCTTGCGGTTCCGACAGGTATTGTTATTGCTAAACTTGCCCATGATGAGCTTATTGATGGATTTATTTATATAAAATTACTTTGTGAGATTTCTTTCCTGCTTGTAATGATTTTCTCTTTCTATGATGAAGTTATTACTGTTTCTTTGGGCTTTATATGTATTGTGAGTTATGTTAGCTTGTTAAAGAGATATGATAAACGCTGGGCTGTTGAAAGAAATAGATAAAAGTAAACTATAAAAGGTAGATTTAGGCATTATTTAAAGGAGAAATAACATGTATGATTTTAAGGGAATTGAAGAAAAAGCCCATAAAGTATTGAATAGTAAGGATTCTAAAAAAAGAGTAAATGACGATTCTAAAAGAAAGAAATTATTCAGCTTTTTAGAAGGACCTCCTACTGCTAATGCTCCTCCTGCACTACACCATCTTGAAGTTAGAACTTACAAAGATATTATTAACAAATTTAAGTACATGCAAGGATTTAATGTTCCGAGAAAGGCTGGTTGGGATTGTCATGGATTGCCTGTTGAAGTACAAATAGAAAAGAAATTGAAATTGAATAGTAAAAAAGATATTCTTACATTTGGGGAAGGTAAATTTATCAATGAATGTAAAGAAAGCGTATTTTCATATATAGGAAAATGGAATAAATCTACTGAAAGATTAAACTATGAAGTTAATTTAGATGAACCTTATGAAACGCTTGACAATAATTATATTGAAAGCGTTTGGTGGTCTTTGAAAGAATTATATAATAAAAAAGTGCTCTATGAATCTCACAAAGTTGTACCTTTTTGTCCAAGATGTCAAACTCCTCTATCTTCTCACGAAGTAGCTCAAGGATACAAGAATGTAAAAGATGATTCTATAATAGTTAAATTCAAACTTAAAGAAAAGAAGAATGAATATTTTCTTGTCTTCACAACAACTCCTTGGACACTACCTTCAAACGTAGGAATAGCTGTAAATCCAAAAATAGATTACAATTATGTTTCAGATAAAGAAACTGGAGATGTTTTGATAATTGCAAAAGAATTAACTAAAGTTCACTTTCCTGAGGCAAAAATAATAAAGACTGTTAAAGGAAATAAACTAATTGGAATGCATTATGAACCATTATTTCCTTATTTCAAAGATTTAGATGCATTTAGAGTCATTGCAGGAGATTTCGTTACCGAAACAGATGGAACAGGCTTGGTCCACATGGCTCCTGCATTTGGAGAGGTAGACTATGAAGCTTGCAAAAAAGAAAAATTACCTTTTGTACAACCAGTAGATGAGAATGGTAAGTTTACTCATGAAGTTACCGACTACAAAGAAATGTCTATTCGGGATGCAAATTTGCCAATTATAATAAAATTAAAGACAGAAGGCAAATTATTCAAAAAAATAAGATATGAGCATGAGTATCCATTCTGCTGGAGATGTGATACTCCTTTGATGTATTATGCAATCAAATCATGGTTTATCAAAGTTACCAAGTATAAAGATAGATTAATAGAACTGAATAATAAAATAAATTGGACCCCTAAACATATTAAGGAAGGTAGATTCGGGGAATGGTTAAAAAATGTTAAAGACTGGGCATTATCTAGAAAGAAATTTTGGGGAACTCCCTTGCCAATATGGAGATGCTCTTGCGGTGAAGAAGAGATAATTGGAAGTATAGAAGAATTAAAAAAGAGATCAACTAAAAAAATAGTTGACAAAGAAATAGATTTACATAAACCTTGGATAGATAATATAACCTTTAATTGTAAGAAATGCAAAAAAGAAATGAGAAGAGTTCTAGATGTAATTGATTGTTGGTATGATTCTGGATCTGCTAGTTTTGCACAATTCCATTACCCTTTTGAAAATAAAGCCCAGTTTGATAAAAGATTTCCTTATGACTTTATTTCTGAAGCAATTGACCAGACACGTGGATGGTTCTACACATTACACGTTATTTCTACAATATTATTCGATGATGTTGCATATAAGAATGTAATTTGTGCAGGACATATAGTGGATGAAAAAGGAGAGAAAATGTCTAAATCGAAAGGAAATGTTCTTGATCATGATATGGTTTTAGATACATTAGGTGTAGATGCAACGAGATTACAATTCTGTACGGTTGAAATAGGTAATTCAAAGAAGTTTGGAATAGAGACAGTAAAAAAAGAAATAATGCCATTTATGAATACTTTAGTTAACTTGCATCAATTTTACAAAGAAACGAATAATACAAAGAAAGCAGAGAATAGAATAGAAGATAAATGGGTATTATCGAGACTAAATTCTACTATTGAGACAGTAACTAATAATTTGGAAAATTATCAAATTGAAAGGGCTTTGAACCCATTGATGGAGTTTATAGTAAATGATTTTTCGAAGACATATATCAAGATAATTAGAGATAGAGAAGATAAAGGTGTGAAAGAAATAATTGGAGAGATTATAGAAAAAATAGCTCAATTGCTTGCTCCTTATGCTCCTAATATCTCTGAAGTAATTTATTCAGATTTTTCTGATAAACCAGTACATTCTTCTTCGTGGCCTGAATCTAATAAAAATAAAATAAACAAAGAGTTAGAAGAAAGATTCTCCTTTGTTCTGAAGATAATAGAAAAGGGTTTAGCTGAAAGAGATAAAGCAAAGATTGGTCTTAGATGGCCACTAGGTTCAGCATTAGTTCAAACAAAAGTAAAACTTAGTGAAGAATTAGTAGACTTGATAATAAAGCAACTCAACATAAAGAGTTTGGAATTTGAGACAGGAGATGAAGATAAAGTAGTTTTAGATCTGAATATTACTCCTGAACTTGAAGCAGAGGGATTTGCACGTGAAATTGCTAGAAAAATACAATCTGTCCGCAAAGAAAGGAATATGAAGAAAGAAGAAAGAATTACTCTGGAGTTGCACCTGAGTGATAAACTGAAGATAAATTTAATTCCCTTTGTTGATTTTATCTCTAAAAGGGTGGGAGCTAATAATTTGCGCTTTTCCGACGGCAAGGGTAAAAATATGATTCCATTTAAAATAAAGGAAGAAGAAGTTTTATTTAACTTTTGAAGTGTAAGATTTTCGAAAACATTTAAATACTGGATTGGCTTATTTTCTTTGATGATTGTTAATGCGGAATTTTTGAGTAGGCTTCGTAAAATCTTTGATCTTAACTTATATGAGGTAAAAGTTTGGACTTCTTTACTTTCAAGGGGAGTTTCTACTGCTGGAGAGTTGAGTACTATCTCTGATGTTCCTAGAAGCAGAACATATGATATCCTAGAGTCTTTAGAAAAGAAAGGCTTTGTTGTAATGAAACTTGGGAAACCTATAAAATTCTTAGCTTTGAAACCTGAAGAGGTTGTTGATAGAGTTAAAAAACATATGATTAATGTTGCTCAGGAGAAAACAAAATATCTTGAAGAAATAAAGGGCGGGGATGTATTGAATGAACTTGCTTCATTGTATGAGAATGGTGTAAAATATGTTGAGCCATCTGATTTGTCTGGAAGTCTTAAAGGAAGACAGAATATTTATTCCCATATAGATATGATGTTGCGCAATGCTAAAAAAAGCGCAGTCATTATGACAACTTCTGAAGGGCTTGGAAGAAAATTTGAATCTTTAATGCCTAGTCTTGAAAAAGCAAAAAAAAGAGGAGTTTCTCTTAAAATAGCTGCTCCCATAAACTCGGATAATGTTAAGTTTGCTCGTGAGCTTTCAAAATTTGCTGACGTAAGGCATCTTGATAAACCTCATGGAAGATTTGCTATTGTTGATAATGAACAAATGGTATTAATGCTTCTTGATGATAAGACTGTGCACCCAAATTACGATTTTGCTGCTTGGATATCCAGCGATTATTTTGCTAAGTCAATGAACCAAATGGTAGAAACCACTTGGAAAGAATTAACGCCTGTTTCTAAGTTGAAGATTTGAAAGATTAATATACTATAAAATAGTTATTGAGTAACTATTCTAACATCTACAGCTTTTCCTTCCTTGCTGTTTAGGATATAAGGGTTAATGTCTAATTCTAGAATATCTTTATTCTTTTGAGGTATTCTTGAAACTGCTACTAAATCCTCTTTTAATTTATTTATGTTTAATTTTATGTTTCTGAATCCTTCGAATAATCTTCTTGATTTTAATTCTTCTATCATTCCATGTGCTTCTTCTTTTGTTATGGGGCACTTTCTTATAGATACATCATTCAATAGTTCTGTAAATATCCCTCCTAGACCAAATAAAATAACATGATTAAAAGTGGCGTCTTTTTTCAGGCCTATAATTAATTGCTGGCCTTCTATGAATTTTTGAACAAGGATTCCTTTTAGTTTTAGTTTATGGTTCTTTGCTTTTGATAGTAGTTCATTAAATGCCGATTCTATCTCTTCGTTTCTATGGACTATTGAAACCCCACCAAATTCTGTTTTATGGACTGCGTCTGGAGATAATATTTTCATAACTAATGGTGCTTTAATCTTTAGGTCTTTAAGAGAAGAAATAACTTGAGTTTCAGGGACTTCTATATACTTACTTATAATTGTCTGGGATTCTCTAGCATCTAGAACCTCTGTTTTCATAGTATTTTTAGGCTTTTTGATGTTAAATAGGTTTTGTATATGTTAAGTTTAAATATATATTAACTATTTTATCCGTATGAGTTTGATTATGTTCTATGGTACTGAGTGTGTGCATTGTCATGAAATGATGCCTATGGTTGAAAAACTTGAGAAAGAACTTAAAGTAAAGGTTGAAAGAGTTGAGACATGGCATAATGCTGCGAATGCACAAAAACTCGCTAAATGTGATAAAGATAGATGTGGTGGCGTTCCATTGTTTTATAATGATAAAACAGACAAATACATTTGCGGATCATGTGAATACGAAGACTTAAAGAAGTGGGCTAAAGGATAGAAGAAAAGTTTAAATACACTTAGTTACTTGGTCACTTAGTAACCATGGCATCAAAGACAATTAAAATCAGCGAAGAAAATTATAAAAAACTTTTAGAGATAGCTACTGAAATACAGAAAATAAATGGAGTGAGAGCTTCTTTTGATGATGCGATTAAGGAGTTAGCAAAAGAAAAAAGAAAAAAGAAAAAAATTAGCGATTTGACTGGAGCTTGGAAAATGTCAGATTCTGAGTGGGAAAAAATAAAAGATGAACTTAACAGAGGTTGGAAAACGTGGAAGATGCAATCTGTTTAGATACAGATATTTTAGCTGATTTGATAAGAGGCAAAAAAGACGCCAATCAATGGTTTAGAGATCATGAAGATAAATTCCAATTAGCTACAACAATTATTAATTTATTTGAGTTATATTATGGAGCATACAGGTCTGCTGATCCAGAAAGAAGCTTAGGGACTGTAAAAGAGATAATTGAAAGTTTAGATATTCTAACCATTGATTCAGAATGTGCTAAAGAGGCAGCAAAACAACTCGCTAGACTCTCAAGTGAAGGAAATATCATAGATTTTAAAGATCTTTTTATTGGATGTATCTCTTTATCTTCGAGTCATGCTTTAAAAACAAACAATAAAAAACACTTTGAAAGGATTGATGGGTTAAAACTTGTTTAAAGGCTAATTTTATATACTTCTTTCAAATTATTTATATGAGTTATGATGGAAAAAGTAATTGGTGAATTTGAGGTAAAATATTTGCAAATCCTCGATGAGAATGCTATTTGTGATGAGAAAAATAAGCCTAAAATATCTGATGATGTTCTCAAGGAGATGTATAAATCGCTTATTTTGACCAAAGCTTTTGATGATAAAGCTCTTAAATTACAAAGACAGGGAAGAATGGGAACTTATGCTCCTATGCGAGGACAAGAGGCTTGTCAGATTGGAAGCGCATTTGCAATGCAAAAGAATGATTGGGTATTTCCTGCTTTCAGAGAGAATGGAGTTTACATGATTAAAGGAGTACAACCAGAAATGCTTTATAGATATTGGATGGGAGATGAAAGAGGAATGCAAATACCAAAAGGAATTAACATACTTCCAGTTTCAATTACTGTTGGGGCTCACTTACCTCATGCTGTCGGTGCTGCAATGGCTTTTAATTATTTAGGAGAAAAAAATGTTTCTATTGTCTATTTTGGAGATGGAGCTACTAGTGAAGGAGATTTTCATACTGCTTTGAATTTTGCAGGAGTTTTCAAAGCACCTTGTGTGTTCATTTGTCAAAATAATCAGTGGGCTATTTCTGTTCCGGTTAAAGAACAAACTGCTTCACAAACCATAGCCCAAAAAGCAATTGCATATGGTTTCCCTGGAGTGCAAGTTGATGGCAATGATATATTTGCAGTCTACAAAGCTACTAGTGAGGCAATTGAAAGAGCCAGAAAAGGGGAAGGTCCTACACTTATTGAGTGCTTTACTTACAGATTAGCTGACCATACAACAAGCGATGATGCTAAAAGATACAGAAGTGAAGAAGAAATACGCAAGTGGGAGAAAAAAGATCCTATAACAAGATTTGAGAAATATCTTGTTCAAAAAAAGATTTTGAATCCTGTTCTTATTGGCCAAACAAAAGCTGAAGCTGAACAGCAAATTGAAAGAGCTGTTAAAAATGCTGAAGCTGCTAAATCACAGCCTCCCACTGAAATGTTTGATTATCTTTTTGAATCTATGACTGAAGAAATGAAAGAACAAAGAGAACAGTCCTCTAAAGAGAATAAGATTATTACAAAGACTACTAGTGGAGAGAATAGTGCTAAGAACGCAGGCGTTGTTGGTGAATTGGAAGAGGCTTAAGTAGATACTTTCTTTATTCCTCTAACACTTCCCAGTCTATTAAGTTTAATGTCATTACCACATAGATTTGATCTACTTGGACCATGGCGTTTACCAAACCACATTTGTGTTAATAATGTTCTTTCTGAATTTATTTCATCAGTTTTAACTGGGTAGAAGGTTAAACTATCCATTTCTAAAAATTCGAGATATTCTCTTCCATGCTCTCCAAAAATTCCTTCAAATATTTCAGGATTATCTGTGCCGGATAATTTAAATGGTTCTTTTGATGGTAGGACTAAAACTCTTCTTTTAAATGGTTCTATTCCTTTTTCATCATTAGCAATTGCAAGGCTTCTTTTATATAAATCGTTATCTGTAATAAAATACATTCCTTGATTATTTGCATTTACTGCTAGTTCTGCTAAGTTTGGATCTGCAACAAGAGGAGACTCTCTTAGAAATAAAGGATAAGCATCCTTTGCGTAAGCAAATCCATGTGATAGATAGTTTCCTTTTTTAGTAACTGGCGTTTTTATTCCTGCAACTATTCTTAAATGAGTGTTAATTGGCAAAGAAACAATACCATAACCGTTACTTTTCAGAAAAGATACTGCTTTGTCAAATTGACCACTAACTGTTGCTGATTCAATTCCATCTTTACTAAAGTCTACTTTTAATTCAAGCATATTTTTTGATTATTTAACAGTATTTAAAATTTCTCACTATTGATAATCTACACTTCGAATCTTAGCTGATCATATTTTTCTACAGTTAGATTTATTTGATTAAGAATTGCTTTTAGCAAACCTTTTCCAATATCTTCATTTGCGTGTACTGGAACAACTGTTCTTCTCCCATCTTGATGTTTGAATCTTATATGACTTCCTTTTCCTTGTATTGAAACAAAACCTAATCTTTCTAATAGCTTGCATAATTTCTTGCCTGAAATAAGCACTAGTTTAGGCATACTAATTAGAAATTGCCTGACGCCTCTTAAATTGTAATTTCTGCAAACCAATAAATTTCATAGACTTTACCTCTTCATTATCTGATTCTAAACATAATTCTATTGCTTCCTTTATTCTTTCTAATAGTTCTGGAATAGTTTTGGCTTGTGTATGACACCCTTGTATCTCTGGAACACTTGCTACATATATTCCATCTTCGTCTTGCTCTATTATTACTGTAAAATCCATTAGTTGTTTTTCCATCTTATTTAAGATTACAAATAGTATTTAAAATTATGCGACTTCTCTCTTTATCCAGTCTTGAAAATCTTGGATTTGACTTGATGCATGAGGTAATTGTTGTTTTACTGATTCTAAACTCTTTGAAATATGCTCTGGGTGATAATCAACATTGTGGATTGCTCTTTCTATTTCTTCTATTAATTTGGTGTCTAGACAATCTGAAAATAGTCTTGCTTTTTTTATTTTTCCACCTTCTGTGTCTAAATGCAAGTCTACTGTTGCCCAGTCAAAGCGCTCTGTTAACTGATGTTGAAATTGAGGTGTTTCTCCAAGACGCCAATCATTGCTTTTTAGAAATTGATAATAATTATTTAATTCTGGAATAATTATTAGATTTTTATTATTTAAGATTTCTATTTTCTTTTCAGATTCATATGTCTTAAAGAATTCATCAATTATTGCATTAGTCAAAACCTCATGATTTATTGCATGATTAAACTCTGTTAAATTTGCTACTCTTGATCTTACTGAAGTTGTGCCTTTTGCTAAAAGTTTCTTTGGAGATGGAGTAAGATAACCTGCTAATTCAGTTAAATTTACATTTATTAATAAAGTCCCGTGATGAAATGCTCTGTCTGGGTTTTCTTTGAAGGCACTGCCGGATATTTTCTTACCATCTACTAAAATATCATTTCTGCCTGATTGTTCTGCTTTTATTCCAAACTTTGCTAATGCTTTAATTATTATATCAAAATTTCTTTTTCTATCATATTCGCTTCTTGATGAAAGAAATGTAAAATTAGTGTTGCCTAAATCTTGAAAAACTGCCCCTCCTCCGCTTTGTCTTCTGACTAAACTGACTTTATTCTCCTCCAACTTGCTAAGATTGCATTCAGCCCATGGATTTTGGTTCCTTCCTATTACTACAGTTTTATCATTTCTCCAAAGAAACAATATGTGCTCTTCTGTTAACATATCTTTGAAAATCCAGTCTTCTGTTGCTAGATTAAAAAATGGGTCATGAGTTTCTGATATTAAACAGCGTGGTTTTAGCATGTAAACTAGATTATTTAATTATTATTAAATTCTATCTAAAATTATACTTATTATCTTTTTCTTAATTTCTTCATCAATTGAGCTTCTAATCCTGTAAGTTTCATTTCTTCAAGCGCTTCTGTAATTTGAGCAGGAGTATAAAGTTCGCTTCCTGCTTGTCTAGAAATTTGCGAAGCGTTCGCACCTTCGGTGCTTACTAACTGACGCACCCCACGAACCATGCCATCCTTGTTGTTGAGGCCGTAGCCGTCGCCAACAAGGTCAGACCCGTAGACGCCAAGCCTGCCAAACCACAACTGGATTGGAACTGTACCCGAATAAGATTTAAGAGTTTCTTGAGATATTGGAAAGAGATCTAAAGAGTTTTGCCCTACAAAATTAAGATAATCCTGACCAAATTCTCCCAATAAAAATTCAAAAACTTCTGGGTTTTGTGTTTGTGAAATTGTAAATCTTCCTTCTGAAGGCATGAAAACAGCCCTGCGTTCTCTTGGGTGTTTTGAAGCATCTTCTTGAACTTGTTTGAAAAATTTATCATATAATTTTCTATTTGGAGTGCTGAAGTATCTTCCTTCACTATTTTCTTTAATGGCTTCTCGAAGCATTGTAGCATTAGTTAAATAAGGAGATTCTGCAACAATAATCCCTGTCTCTCCTTGATAGTGGACGCTGCCTTGCCTAACATAATTACCAATTTTAGAAACATCTGATTCTTTTCCTTGCTGAATTCTTAATTGGGCATTTTGTTCTAAATTTATTACTTTATGACATATTTTCTTTAATTCAGCTAAAGATTGTCTAAAATTTACACCACTAGTTACTGCTGATTCAACGCTTGGTTTAACATCTATATTGGCTGCCATGTGCTTTTCATTAAAAAAGATTATTTAAGCTTTTCTGTTGTTGCTACTTAATAAACGTAATAAAATATAATCTTGCTCATGAAAATTTATTAACTACTAATGGAACTATATTTTGAGATGGTGATATAAATGGTTGTCCGCAATATGGTTGAAGCTCTTAATGACGCTCTGCGCCTTGAAATGAAAAGAGACAAGAATATTGTAATTATTGGTGAAGATGTTGGTGAGGATGGTGGAGTCTTTAGAGTAACTGATGGACTTGCTAAAGGATATGGAAACAAGCGAGTAATTGACTCTCCACTTGCTGAGAGCGGAATTGTTGGAACAGGAATTGGAATGTCTCTTGTTGGATTAAAACCAGTTTGTGAAATACAATTTGAGGGATTTATTTTTCCTGCTATTGACCAGATTGTAAATCATGCTTCTAGAATGAGGAACAGAAGCAGAGGAAGATTTACTACCCCCATACTTGTTAGATGTCCTATAGGTGGGGGAATAAAGGCACTTGAACATCACTCTGATTCTCCTGAAACATATTTTGTTCATACTCCAGGAATAAAAGTTGTAATGCCTTCTGGGCCTTATGATGCTAAAGGTTTGCTAATTTCTGCACTTCGTGAAAAAGACCCTGTAATATTCTTTGAACCAAAGAAAATTTATCGTGCGATTAAGGAAGAAGTTCCTGATGAAGCTTATGCAATTCCTTTAGGTAAAGCAAATGTCATTAAGGAAGGAAAAGATGTTACTTTGATTGCTTATGGTGCTTGGGTAAAGACTGCAAAAGAAGCGATTAATAGTTTAAAGAATGTTGATGTTGAGTTAATAGACTTGAGAACTATTTCTCCTTTGGATACTGAAACAATAATTAATTCTGTTAAAAAGACTGGTAAGTGTGTTATAGTTCAAGAAGCCCCTAAGACTTTAGGACTTGCCTCTGAAATTATTGCTAGAATTAATGAGAAAGCTCTTTACTCTCTTGAGGCTCCTGTTGAAAGAGTCTGTGGATTTGATACTATTGTGCCATTAAGGATTCATGAAGATTACTACTTGCCTTCTGCTGAAAAGATAATTTCTGCAATTGAAAGAGTTATGAAAAATGCTCGAGGATCTTGACATCCATAACCTAAAAGATTATAAATTACTTTTAGTCTTTTTATTTATGACAACAATTGAAGATTCATTAAATTGCATAGAAGTTCAAAAAGAAAATGGAACTCATAATAAAGATACTATGATTGGTCGAGTAATAAGAGATTACCAATTTTTTGATGCTAAGTATTTAAAAGGAATGCATGTATTATATAGACAAGACCAAGATGGTAGCTTGGTTCTTGAAATGCCTTTGAGTCCACAAAGTATTATGATTCAGCGAAACAGGGGTTCTAAACAAACTACTTGTTATGTGGTTTGGAATGTTCCTAGTGATTTTGTAGAGAAAGTTGAATTTGCTCAATAGACATAATTTATATATTAAAGGACATTTTTATTTTTGAGTGTATGAATGGCGTTTGAATTTAGATTACCTGATATTGGAGAAGGAATTGCTGAAGCTTTAATTGTTGAATGGCTTGTTAAAGAAGGAGATAATGTTCGTGCTGACCAAGTAATTGTGAAAATTGAAACGGACAAGGCTGTTGCTGATATTCCTACACCTATTTCTGGGACAATACTAAAAATCAATTTTGCAAAGGGTGAAACTGTAAATGTGGGTGCTGTTCTTTGTGTTATTGGTTCAAGTGAAGAGAAAGTTCAAAACAAAGTTGTAAATGAAAAACCTGTTGAGAAAAAAATTGAAAGAGTTGTTGAAAAAATTGAAAGTCTTGACGGAAAGATTCTTGCTTTACCTGCTGTTAGAAAGGTTGCATCTCAAAAAGGAATTAATTTGAATAATGTTAAAGGTTCTGGACCTAACGGACAGATAATAATGTCTGACTTGGATAGAAGTGGATTTACTGAAGTGACTAAGATTGTTGAAACACCTAGACCTGCTGGTATTACTGCTGTTCGTAAATATGATATGTTTGGGTATGTTGAGCGTGTTCCTATAAAGGGAGTTAGAAAGACAATTGCTCAAAACATGATTAATTCGTTAAAACAAACTGCCCAAGTTACAGCTATGGAAGACATTGATGTAAGCAGGTTATGGGATATTAGAAAAAAAGAGAAAGAACATTTTGCAATTGAAGGAGTTAAACTGACTTTTATGCCTTTTATTATTAAGGCTGTAGTTAAAGCATTACAGAAACATCATAAAGTAAACTCTTCTTTAGAAGGAGATAACATAGTTTTGAAAAAATATTATAATATAGGAGTAGCTGTTCAGACAGATGCTGGTTTAATTGTTCCTGTTTTAAAAATTGCTGAAAGAAAGAGTATTTCTGATATTGCTAAGGAGATTGAGAGTTTAGCTGAAAAAGCTAGGAATAGAACTATTGATATAATGGACTTGAAAGGCTCTACTTTTACAATTACAAATTATGGAAGTGTTGGGGGGACATATGCCACTCCAATTATAAACATTGGAGAATCTGCTATATTGGGCACTGGAAGGATTTTTGATAGGGTTGTTTTGGATGAAAAGACTGGGAAAGTTAGAAATGCTAAGATTTTACCTATTTCGCTTACATTTGACCATCAGATACTTGATGGGGCTGAGGCAACTGAGTTTATTGAGACTTTGAAAGAATATTTAGAGGAACCCGAGTATTTGCTCAAGTGATAGGCAAACATAAAGACTTATATAATGATTTTAGTACTTAAAAATAATGAAATATGTATGGAGATTTACATGAGTATTGATGGCAATTATACATCGGGTTACCTTGATACTTTTGTGAAAGACGTAACTTCTCAGAAGGATAGAGGAGGTCTTATTTGCTTAGGTCCAGTCGAAAAATTAGTATATGTTGCACTTAGCCCTCCAATCACTGTTCGAGGTAGTGATCCACATATTGGATTGACTCCTTTTGATCGATGTCTTTATGTCCTTGATAGATGTGATGGTTCTCTAGGTTCTCGAACAACTGCTGATATTTTCTCATTGGTTTTAGGATTAAATTCTAGAGACTTAAAACCTATGGAAGATGCGTTGGCTCAATTTCAATGTCTTAATATATAATCTATTTTAAACAATCCCTAGATAAGTTTATTAATTAATTTTAGTACTTTATATTAAAGGATGTTATATGCGCGCAAATAAAGTTACTATTCTCTTGATTATAGCATTTGTTGGAATCCTTGTTCTTAATATATTTTATCCAAAGAAAATAGAGAGTACATTTCTAACTGTTCTTATTTCTATTGCTACTTTTTTATTTGGAATATTTATCTCATTCTCCATATCAGATAGACATGGAAGAATAAATGAATTACGCAGTAATGACTCATTGGAACGCGGTTATTTAATATTAATTTATAAATATGCTGGTGCTTTTGGAAAACAATACCAAATTGAGATGGCTGAAATTATAGACCAATATCTGATTAGTACCTTGGATTATGCAATAAGGGATTTTCATAAGAACGAGCCATTTGTCGATGCCATTTATGCCAAAATACAATCTGTTAAAGTAATTAACGAGAAACAGAAAGAAGTATATAGTGAGTTTCTTGACTGTTTTTCATCTTTAATCGAGGCTAGAAGAAAGACTATTGCACTTATTGCAGATAGATTATCTAGATTTGAATGGCTTGTTGCCATATTTTTACCTTTTATTATCCTCTTAAGCACCATTTTAACTGAAACTAGCTCTATAATTGTAGCAGTTATTTCTTCAGTTCTATCTGTGATGATTCTAAATATTACTTTATTTTTATATCTTTTAGATAATCTCTCATGGAAAGAGGAAAGACGTATTTTTGAGCCATATCAACAAACATTTGAGGCTATCGGAAAACTAAGATATTATCCTGAAATACTTATTCTTGAGAAAAGAGTAAAAATGTATAAAGATAAAACCTATAGGTTGGGTGTATTTCCTCATAAGTATCCAGACTTGTCTGGAAAGACAATTAAGATAATAGAAAATGGTATAAGAATATAGCACATGGATGATATTTATCCTCAAAATGTGAAAAAGACATAACCATTAAATATAACCTTTAATTCATGTGCTTATGGTATTGATGTTAGACAACTTTTTCAAACCTACTTCTGTAGCTATTATAGGAGCTTCTCGAAATCCTGCTAAAATAGGGCATGTTATAATGAAAAATATGGTTGATGGTGGATTTCATGGGAAGGTTTTTCCTATAAATCCTGAAGCTAAAGAAATTCTTGGATATAGAGTTTACAAAACAGTAACATCTGTTAATGAAAACATTGATTTGGCTATTATCTCTGTACCCAGCGAATATGTTATTAAAGTAATTGATGAATGCAATAAAAAGAAGATAAAAGATGTTTTAATAGTGACTGCTGGATTTGGAGAAGTTGGAAATCACACACTAGAGAAACAGTTGAAAGATAAGTTGGATAAGAATGGAATGAGGTGTGTTGGAGTTAATTGCCTTGGAGTATTTGATGCTTATCACAAATTTGATACTTTATTTTTACCTCGCTATAGACTGACTAGACCTAAAGCTGGAGGGATTAGTTTTGTATGTCAAAGCGGAGCTATTGGGTCTGCAATTCTAGATATAGCTGCTTACAACGGATACTCTTTTTCTAAATTCATAAGTTACGGAAATGCAACTCAGCTTGATGAATCTGACTTTATTGATTATCTACTGAATGATGAAAGCACTAAAGTTATTTGTTTATACGCTGAAGGAATAAAAGATGGAGAGAAATTCTTTGAGACTCTGAGGAGAGCTACTGCTATTAAACCCGTTATTGTCATGAAGGGTGGATTGACTGATGCTGGAATGAAAGCTACAATTTCTCATACTGGAAGTCTTGCTGGTAACAAAGATGTTTTCTTTGGAATTTTGAATCAGACAAATGCAATTCGCGCTGATTCACTTGAGGAGATGTTTCATATTGCTGCTTTGTTTGAGAAGAAAGTTGATTTTGCAAATAATAGAATACAAATAATTACAAATGGTGGTGGATATGGAATTGTAACAACTGATGCAATTGCAGGTTCTAAGCACTTGCGTATGGCTGATATGTCAAGCATTACTGCCGGAGATATAAAGAAGAAGACTCCTAAACATATGAACATCGGAAATCCTTTAGATTTGCTCGGAGATGCTACAACTGAAAGATATAGAGATACTCTTAGTTTGTGTCTTGCTGATAAAAATATTGACGGGATTGTTTTAATTGCTTTATATCAAACTCCTTTACTAACTACGGAAATAGTTGAGGTAATTACAGAGGCGCATCACAATAGCAAGAAACCAATTGTCGTCATTTCAACTGGTGGAGAATTTACAGAACTACTTTCCAAGTCACTCATGGAAAGAGGTATCCCTGTATTTAATTTCCCTACTGAAACCATTACAGCGCTTGATAAAGTTGTAGCTTATCAAATGAAACATAAAAATATCAAGGTTGATGTTGTTAAAATGGAAGCTGTTAAGAAGGTTAAATCTCAACCAAAAGCTAGAAAGAAAAAGAAGTAAGTCTATCAATTCCTGCCCGCGCATACATACCTTTTCCATCTTCATGGGATCTTTCGTAATTTGTTATTTTTATAATGCTTTTTTTTATTTTCTAATTTTCACAGGAGTTTCTTTCATTATCTCTTGATCACAAAGTGGTAGGCCTACTAACCTAATTGCATTAAGGGTTGCTGTAAATAAAGGACTCTTTCTTATATCTTCTTCCGATACAGATCCCAGATAAGGAATTCTATTCATTGTAAGTAATTCTCTTAATTCTCCCACTTCTGGCTTTTTTTCATCCCCTAAACTAATATATGGATAACCAAGGATTTCTGCAACAGCTTGATCTTCAATTGAAGGTCTCATAAGTCCTTCCACGTAGAATCCTGTTAATGCCCCTCCCCTAAATATATTATGAATGAAGGGAAGTGGAGAGTCAATCATTCTAAGATTATAACCAGCATAGTAAAGGAAGTCTATGTAATCATTAGAATCTCTAGAGATCATCCTAAAGTTGCTCTGAACAGGGATTCTCATAGTTAGGTCTCTAGATTCAGGAGTTTCTCTAGAATGATTAGCAGTCACTTCTGGAACTACCCAGAATCTTTCACACATCTCTGGAGTTAGAATTCTTGTTCTTGTTTCTTTTCCGCTGATTTGACTTATATCTACCATAAAACTGCATTTTTATGTTGCTTTTAAAACTATGTTTTGGTTAATTGGTTGCGCATCCGGATGGAAAAGAGTATCGGAGCACGACCCGCGCATATTGATATTTTGTCCTTTTTAGTGTGCTTTTTGAGCCTTTGTTTTGTTAATTGTGTAAGGTTGACTTGATTTTTAAGGATAATCGACCACTTAGATGTGACTAATTATAGAACTTGTTTAAATTAAAATGGGATATCTGCAGTTGGTCTTCCTAAGGGTTCAGTAGGAATTCCCATGGCACTTTTGTATAGACGTTCTGTTTCTGAAATCTCTCTTCCGCTTACTTCATCATACCTAGTAGCTATATTGCTACGTAACTCTTCCAGTCTCAATCTAACTCTTTTCTTAGTTGAACCTTTTCTCCCTCAGTTGCTCTAGAAACCGAATCATATAATCTCTGAATTCTGTTTTCTAATCTTTGTAGTTCTCTTCCATCGCTAAAACCTTTATCAGACATTATAATATTAATAATCTCTTTTAGTTTATATAATCTAATATTAAACTTTAGTTTATTTTTTACTAAACTATATAAAACAAAACCATTTAAGAATAATGATGAAGATGGTGAAAGTTTAAATGGTACACATATCTGAAAGAGATTTGCAATTACCTCATGTTGAATTTCCTGAAATTTCAAGGCGGATTGCAGCAGATAAAAAGATAATTTCCCTTGGACCTGGAGAACCTGATTTTATGACTCCTAAGCCTTTACTTGATTATGGTAAAAAAATAATTTCTAAAGCAACCCACTATACTGAACCTCAAGGAATGATGGAATTACGGGAGGCGATTGTTAAGAAACTTGCTCGTGAGAATAATATTCATACTGAAGTTGAGAATGTCATTGTAACTTGTGGAAGCCAGGAGGCAATATTTTCAGCATTGCTTACTGCTGTTGATCCAACTGAACAAGTTTTAGTTCCAAGTCCTGGATATGCCGGATATACTCCTGCAATTGATCTTGTTAGTGCGACTCCTGTTTTTGTTCCTCTTTCTAGAGATAATGGATTTGAATTGAATTCTGATGTTTTGAAGAGACATATTGATAAACAAAAATCAAAAGTCTTGATACTTAATTCTCCTTCCAATCCTACAGGTAATGTAATGTCTAGAAAAATAATGGAAGAAATTGCTGATGTTGCTATTGAAAATGATTTATTAATATTTTCAGATGAGGCTTATGAACATATTTTGTATGATGGAGCTAAACATACATCTATTGGAAGTTTGAATGGGATGCAAGAGCATGTTTTGACTTTTCATACTTTTTCTAAAAGTTATGCGATGTGTGGTTTCAGATTAGGATATTGTACTGGTCCTAGCAAATTTATTTCTGAAATGAATAAGGATCATCATTATATTACTCTTGGAGCTCCTACAATATCTCAAATGATGGGTGTTAAAGCATTAAGTTTGGATAAAAAATATATTAATTCAATGGTTTCTGAGTATAAGAGAAGAAGAGATTTAATTGTACCTAAGTTGAATGAGTTGGGATTGCCTACACTTAACCCTAAAGGGGCTTTTTATACATTTTCAGATATTTCTCAATATTCTAAAAATTCTTCTGAATTTTCTCGTAAGCTAATTAATGAGGCTAAAGTTGCAACTATTCCAGGAACAGAGTTTGGACCATTTGGAGAAGGCTATATTAGATGCAGTTTTGCAACTGAATATCATAAGATAGAACAAGCTCTGGATAGAATTGAGAAATTCTTGAAGAAGAAGTAAATTTATAAATTAAGCATATCTCTATAGTCTATGGCTCGTGATTCTAGGATTATTGCCTCGTCAGGTAATGAGCGTGTTTCTTTTACTCTTGCTTCTTTGTTAGGTATTTTGTCTTTAACTACTTGCGATATTTTTGATAAATCTTCACAGCCAGATATAAGAAATGATCTAAATGCCGAAACTTCTTATATTGAGAAAGACTCTAAGTACAAATCATCAGAATATGTTAATGAAGGAAGATAGACTGAATTTATATAAATGATTTAACTTTTGGTTGGGAAGGTGAACTTGAACTTTTCTAGATTTATTCTGTTATCTATAATTTCTACCCCTTCTGATTTTAGACGCTTTATTTTAGCTTCTGTTCCATGAGCATATCCACCTATTTTTCCGTCTGAACTTATTACTCTATGGCAAGGATAGACATTTGTATCATATGGATTTTTATTCATTGCATTGCCTACTGCACGATATGCTTTTGTACCTAATTTGAGAGCAATATCTTTGTAAGTTATAACTTTTCCTTTTGGTACTTGTTTTAGAGTTTTGTAACACCGATCATTGAATTTCATTTAAGAACTTCGCCTGTTTTCATATACCAAAGAAATAAATCTAATTTTGCTAGAGACATCCTTAATGTACTAGCTAATTCTGTGAATTTTTGTTCTATTTCTTTGTATAATTGAGATGTTAGAGTTTTTGGACGATCTATAATTTTATGTTCTGCTAATAAAGATAGAATGTGTCTATCCAGTATTGCCAGATTTTGACCACCAGTATTTCTTAAGAAATGTGATGCCTCTTTCATACCTAAACCCTTTACATTTTCTACTAAGAATTCTCTAGCTTCTAGCTCAGTTTTATCTTTTATTATTGTCTTTATATTTGCAAACTCTCTCGCCATTACTATGTACTTTGCTTTATTATTGTGAAATCTATGTTTGTTTAATTTTATTAGATTTGCGAGGGTTTCCTCTGAAAGAGTTTTAAAACCTTCAAAATGTATCTGGTTTTGAATTATTGCTCCTGTCTTTTGTTTTGCGTTTGCTGTTAAAATACAAAAACACAACTCTGAAAACCACTCATTTTCTGACTTTGTTTTGAAAGACTCGAATTCTGCAAGTCTTTTTGTTATTATATCATTTACTTCTGTCTTTTCAAGCTGACGAACTTTTTCTATTAACTCTATCATAAATTTATGAGAATTCTAAATGTTATAATGTTTTGCTTTTTATCAAAAAATTGATGCACCACTATATACTAAAGTATGTGGTTTGATTTGTGCTCGATTTTTGGATGCAAACAAATTCTTCTTGAAGAGAATTTGTTGCACAGAAGTTTTTCATTGTGAACAAACTTCTTGTGCTCAAAGTGTTCACACCCTAAAGGATGTGGTTTTAAAAAAACACTTTGACATAATATGAACATTTATATTATATGAATTTAAGTTGATTTTATGAATAGAACTATAGATAGTATTTATGTCAAGTTTAATTCAAGCAGTTTGACTATTGATCCTGAAGCTAGGCTTTCTCTTCCAGTAGTTGTAAGGGCAATTTCCTATGAACATGAGTCTCCTCCACAATATAAAGGGGATAGAGAAAAAGTCAAGACTGTATCTTGCATTTCTCATATTTTTAGAATGTTATCTCGTTTTGGTTAAAAATTATTCTAATAAAAGTAGCAATGCCATAACAGCTATTCCCGCTACTAAACATAATATTTGGATAATTGATTTCTTAGTTTGGAAATTCTTGTGGAGTTCTGGAATCAAGTCGGAACTGGCAATGTATATGAATCCTCCAATTGCAATAGGGATAAGATAGTCTGCTAATGAAGGAACTATACCTGATGCAAGAACGGCTATCAAACCACCTATAACTGCTGTAAGAGCTGAAAGGAAGTTGAATAATAGAGCTTTTGATTTTGAAAATCCTCCGTGAAGTAAAACTCCAAAGTCTCCTATTTCTTGAGGTATCTCATGGAATATAACTGCGATAGTTGTTGCTATTCCTACAGGGATGCTTACTAAATAACTAGCTCCTATTATTAGGCCATCTAGGAAGTTGTGGACTCCATCTCCAACTAGATTAGTTATTGCAAATGGATGTGAGTGTCCTCCATTATGTGGAATGTGACAGTGTTGCCAATGAACTATTTTCTCTATTACAAAGAATAATAATATTCCTCCTAGGATTAGAAATGAAGTTTGTGTTGTAAAGCTATTATCTTCTATTAATTCTGGTACAAGATGAAGGAAGACATCTCCGAGCAAAGCTCCTGCTGCAAAACTAACTAAATAAATCACAATTTTTGTCAACAGTTTTGTCTTTATTGATAATGTAAATACGCCGATAAGAGAGATTAAGCTAACTGCTACAACACTTATTATTGTATAAAAAAGAGCTTCATTCATTACACTATTTTGTTAATAATGTATTTAAAGCTTATTGATTATGATTATCAATAAGATGGAAAAACGTGAGACTAGGCAGAAAAAAGCAATTGAGCTGCTCATTGCAAAAATAAATACTTTTTTTACTGCTGAAGATATTTACAAAAAATTACATAAAGATAATTTATCTATTGGAATTGCTACCATTTATAGATTTTTGAATGAACTTAGAAAAGAGAGAATAATTCATGCTTTTACTTGTTATAGAAAAAAACTTTATTCGAAGAAGGGGATGTCACACTCACATTTTGTTTGTGAAATATGCGGAGAGATTAAACATATAGAACTAGATAGGATAGACTTTCTCAAGAAATTTATAAATGAAGACATATGCCACGTGCAAATAGAAGTAAGTGGTATTTGCTCTAATTGTAAGAATAAAAGATAAAGTATATAAAGGAAAATAATCTTTACAGTATATGTTTAATGGGATTGTTAATCTAAGTTCTAGTCTTTTAATTACAGTTATATTGTTTGTTATAGGTTTCTTATGGTATGGTCCTTTATTCGGTAACTTATGGTTAAAACTAAGCAAGATACCTGCTGCTGATATTGCTAAGGCTAAGAAGAAAGGAATGGGTGGAATGTGGAAGCAAATGGTATTAGGATTTATTGGAACATTCATGCTCGTTTATGTTCTATCAGGACTTATTGTTCTTCTTGGAATTACAGAACCTATGCAGGGAGCAATACTAGGATTTTGGTTGTGGCTTGGATTCTTTGCTTGCTCAACATTGCTTAACTCTGTATTGTGGGAAGGAAAACCTTGGGGACTTTTTGCATTGAATGGATTGTATTGGTTGGTTGTTCTAAAGCTAACTGGATTCTTGGCTGTTGTCTGGGGTTAAAAGGTTTTATAACTTAAAAGAGTTTTAGTTTATTTAATGAATGAATTTAGTACAAAAGAGAGTGTTTTTAATTACCTGAAGAAGAGGTTTGTTTCTAAAAATGTTCTTGGTATAGCTGTTGTTGGTTCTACTGCTAAAGGAAAGATAAAGAACTATTCAGATATAGATATGGTTGTTTTTAATAATAAAAAATTGAAACCCTATTATGAATTGTGCTTGATTGCTGATAAACTTGTCTTGATTACTGTTTACTTTTACAAAGCTGGAAAATTAGCTAAGATTCCTAAAAATGGCAAAATAATATATGGTAATTATTACTCGCAGATTGAATATAGAGGCAACTTGAAATACAATAGAAATGAGAGAATGAGAAGAGATAATCAGATGTTTATTGATGGACTTTTCAAGTTCTTAAGGTCTAAAGATAAGAAATATCTCTCTTGGATTGAGAAGTATGCTAGATTATAAATTATTTGAAAATGTTTATGACAGAAACATTTTAAAGCACTTTTACATCATTGACTTTACGCGGGGGTAGCAAAGCGGTTAAATGCACAAGACTTAAGACGTCGCTTTCCCAATAGGGATTGTAGCAAACAAGATGTAAGCCATCTTGCGGCTTAGTGCCTTCGGAGGTTCGAATCCTCCCTCCCGCATTTTTTTAAAGTTAGGTGCGTGCAACTCCTCTTTTCATCAATATCGTTGTAGTTTAGTCAAATTATAAGCTTTTTTGGTCCGTAAATGC
>JBBSXJ010000011.1:0-12146 GCA_038045825.1 Nanobdellota archaeon | reverse complement strand
CTACCGTTAAACTCTTTTAGATCTCTAACTAATTTGTCTAAAGAGGCTAGAATTTATTCATGTCTTCTAGTTAACCTATCTAGAGCAGGTAAATCTCTTAGTTCGGCTTTATCTAAAGCCTCAACAATAAGCAAATAAAAGCCATATTCCCTTTTCTCTTTATCTGTAAATGGTCTTGTACCTTCAATGTCAATAAGTTCATGATATCTATTCCAATCTATTTGTGGTCCATATACTTCTTCCATAAAAAACACCATTATCTCTATTTTATAAACCCTTTTAAAGCCGAGTCTTTTCTCTTAAACATGGAAAAGATAAGACAACCAATAAAATCAGTTTTCGGTTACCTTGATTATCTTATGCTAATAGATTAAAGAATATTTATATTTTACTAATCTAAATTAATAAGATTAATTTCGGTAGAAATTTACTTGAGTATCGCCAACCCATAAAGAGAGCTTGCATTCTTTTTTCATAGGAATGTGGGTTCTCCCAACATATGGTACTAAAGATTTTTCAAATATTTCTAAAGAGCTACCACCGATAGGCCTTACATCTATACTTCCGTCTTTTCTTGCAAAAGCTAAAATTCCTTGAGAAGTCTCTAGTTGCAAAGCTAGCCTGTCAAGTGTTTCTCTTGTTCTTTTGCTGTCATAAAAGTTGGCAGGATTCACTATGAATCTGCCTTCATTAGTTATGAATACCATATAAAATCAATTTTTCATCCGTTTAAAAACCTTTTTAAGTGACATTCAGCACCTCTTAATATGACGATTCGCCAACCAATCATAACAGTAGCAGGTCATGTAGACCATGGAAAAACATCTCTATTAGATTGTTTTAGAGGTAGCTCCGTACAATCAGGAGAAGCAGGTGGAATTACTCAAAAAATATCATTTACCAAATACCCATTTGAGCAAATAAAGAAGGTCTGTCCCATAATAGACAAAGCTAAAATTGACTTAAAGATACCAGGTTTCCTATTCATAGATACACCAGGTCACGCTGCATTTACAAACCTAAGACAAAGGGGAGGCTCATTAGCAGACATAGTAATTCTTGTAGTAGATATAAAAGAAGGAATCAAACCTCAAACAGCAGAGGTAATCCAGATTCTAAAAGCAAACAAAACTCCTTTCGTAATAGCTCTAAACAAAGTAGATAAACTATCAGGTTGGAAAAAAGAAGAAACAATAAAGAAATCTTTAGAACACCTTCCAATTCACGCAAGAAATGAATTTGATATATCATTTGGAACTTTCCAAGCTTCACTGCAAGCTCACGGATTTGATAGCGACTTATTCTATGATGTAACTGACTTTACAAAAAAGATTGCAATAGTTCCTTGTTCAGCAAGGTCAGGAGAAGGGATACCAGAAATCTTATTGGTATTATGCGGTCTATCTCAAAGATTCTTAACAGAAAAACTAAAGCTATCAGATGAGGCAAAGGGAATTCTTCTCGAAGTAAAGAAAGAAAGATCAATGGAAACAGCAGAAGCAATCCTTTATGACGGAGTATTAAAAGAAGGGGACCAAATAGGAATAGCTACGTTGGATGGAAAGTTAATAGTAACAAGAATAAGATCTATAGAAGAAGTCTTACCTTTAAGTTTCAAATTTAAAGCTGTAAAAGAAACCCATGCAACAAACGGAATAAGAATGCAGTTGACAAACAAAGAAGACATATTATCTGGAATGCCTTTCCAAAGAATAGACAACAATGAAAAAGAATTACAAGAAAAATTTGCAAAGGAATTCAAAGACACATTACAAATAGACAAAGAAGGTATAATAGCAAAAGCAGATTCATTGGGAAGTTTAGAAGCACTATTAACATTACTAAAACAAGCAAACATTCCAGTAGTCAAAGCAGATATAGGCAACATTGGGAAATCTGATATAATTGCAGCAAAAGCAAATTTAGAACTAAATCCATTAAACTCTATAATTTTAGGATTCAATGTTGACAAAGAAACAGACTTACAACACGATAAAAACATTAAAGTTCTAACAAATCAAGTAGTCTACAAATTAATTGAAGACTTAGTTGAATGGAGACAAGAGAGAGCTGGACAAATTGAAAAAGAAAGAATGATGGAACTAGCATCAATCTGCAAGCTAGAAATCCTTCACCAATACCAATTTAGAAATTCCAACCCAGCAATCTTTGGAGTAAAGGTTCTTGCAGGTACACTAAAGAAAGGCATTCCTCTAATTGACGAAACAGACGAACAAATAGCAAGAGTAAAAGCAATGGAAGAGAATAAGAAATCAGTTGATGAAGCTGAAGAAGGAAAAGAATTAGCATTATCTTTAACAGGAACAAACTTTGAAAGACAATTAGCAGATAAAAAGTATCTTTATAGTCAATTAGGTGAAAGTCAATTCAAGGCATTCAAGAAAAACAAAGATCTTCTAAGTCAAACAGAAATAAAGGCATTAATGGAAATAGCTGAAATCAAACGTAAGAAAAAATCTGACTGGGGTAAGTAAAATTAACATAAAGGCACAGGACCATCAGCTTCTCCACCACAAAATGGTAGACCCATAGTATCATAACCTTCATCATCGCCATCATCACATTTTTTCTTAGATTTTACAGGTGAATCCATCCAATTATAAGGAACTATTTCGTGCTCACTTGCTGGATGAGATAATCCAAACCTTTGGCCATCTGCCATTAAGTGTAACTGCAATTCTATTCCTTCTAATTTTTCATGAGACTCAGCTTCATTTTGATACCACAATAAGTTTCCCAGTCCTACTGGCCCTATCAATAAAGCCCCTGAAAGTCCTCTAAATGTGAAATCAAAAGCCTCTCCTCTTTTAGAAATTGTTTTATGAACCCTTGCTATTTTAACTGGTTTTCTCGTAGTTTTTTCAGTTAACTCATAAAGTAAATTATGTCTAGCTGAGCTAAATAATCCCTGAGTCCATGTTCCCGGAACTTGTAAAGAATAACTTGGAACAACATGAGATTTCTTCTCTCCAACCCAATAACTCACTCTTTCATCTGGTAAATATAACATAACCATAAAGGAAGTCAAAACATATGGTATATAAATCTTTAGTTTACAGAAACCAATATAAGCCCAAAAAACATATAGTTACATGCAAAAAACAATTATTCTAATATTCTGCCTAATAGGCATAGCAATAACTCTTTACATATCAATAGCACATGCTCTAAAAAAGAAAGTCATCTGCCCAATCAACTCAAAAAGTTGTAACATAGTTCTAGACAGCAAATACTCAAGAACATTAGGAATTAAAAACGAGATAATAGGCCTAGCATATTACATAGGAATCTTAATAGTTGTTTTCACAAACCCTTCACAAAATCTATTGTTAGCAACAAAACTAATTTCAATTTTAGCTTCAGCATATTCTCTAATATTAATTAATATTCAAATAAGAGTTCTAAACAATTATTGTTCTTGGTGTATAACTACTGCAGTAATTAATGTATTCATTTCTGCATTAATAATAACCCTTTGATCAGCACTTTTCCAAATTAACTGAATTAGGCAATTTAAGAAGTTTTTCATCTGCAGTTATTAATTGAGCATTATGTATTTCAGCAAGAGCAACATAAACAGAGTCATAAATTGATAAATTATATTTAGCAGAAATTTCAATAGACTTCTTAATTAAAGAATCATCGAGATTAATAGTCTTTAATTGAATACCCCATAACTCCTCATTTGACTTTTTTAATATTTCTTCATTTAACTTTTTATATTTAAGTGCATTGATAACTTCTAAAAGAATAAACTCTGGAGCAATCAAACAGATTTCTTCATTAATATGCTTGTCTCTTAACAGTAACGCTTTATCACTATTTTCTTCATCTGCAAAAAGTTTTACAATTACAGAAGCATCAACTACCTTTTTTTGTCTCTCCATTCCCTTATTATTTGTGTTCCTGTTTTGCCTCCATTAAAAACACCTGACTTTCTAATCTTGTCAATCTCTAAAGCAGCTTTCATAGCTCTCTTTTTATCAATTCTATGCATTTTATTTATCTCTTCTATCAAAGCCCTCCTTAAAATAGCACTCCAATTAATATGATTATAAAGCCTCATTTTTTCTTTTAGACTTTTATCTATTCTTAAAGAGATTATCTCGTCAGCCATGTATTACATGTAATACAAGATATATTTAAATTTATCTAATCAATCTTTTTTCTTCTCAATAAATTAGCATTTGTAACAACAGTAATTGATGATAAAGCCATTGCAATTTCAGCTACAACAGGGTGCAAGAAACCCAAAACAGCAAGAGGTATTGCAACAACATTATAAGCAAATGCCCAAAATAAATTTTGTTTTATTTTTCTGAAAGTAGCCTTTGATAAATTAATAGCTTGAACAACTCCCAAAAGTGAACCGCGAGCTAAAACAATATCTCCAGCTTCAATTGCAATATCTGTTCCAGTTCCCATCGCAATACCCACATTACTCTGCTTTAAAGCGGGTGCATCATTTATTCCATCTCCAATAAACGCCACGAAACCCTCCTTCTGTAATTCAGAAACTTTTTTGGACTTGTCTTCGGGCAAAACATTTGCAATTACTTCTTTTATTCCAACCTGTGAAGCAATAGCCTTGGCAGTTCTCTCATTGTCTCCTGTAATCATGACTGTTCTATAACCATGCATGTTAAGCTTCTTTATTGCGATAACAGAATCTTCTTTTATTGCGTCTGCCACAGCAATAATCCCTATAACTTTTTTGTTTTCAGCTACAATCATAGCCGTCTTTCCACCAGATTCAAATTCAGATATTTGGTCTTCGAAAGAGGAATATTTTATCTTTTTATCATTCATCAAAGCTCTGTTGCCTATTACTATATCATTCCCGCTTATTTTTCCCACAACACCTTTGCCTCTTATAATACTAAATGCAGTTACTTTTTTGTAAATCTTTAAGTTTGCCTTAGTAACTATTGCATGGGCTATAGGATGCTCGCTTAATTTTTCAATTGAAGCAGCAATCTCAAGAAGTTTTTCTTCTTTTATTTTAGAATAAATGTCAGTTACCTCGGGTTTTCCTTTAGTTATTGTTCCAGTCTTATCAAACACTACTATCTTAATCTCTTTCATTGTCTGAATTGCTTCGCCTTTTCTTATCAATATTCCTCGTTTAGCACCCATTCCAGACCCAACCATTAAGGCTGTCGGAGTTGCTAATCCTAATGCACAAGGGCATGCAATTACGAGCACAGCAACACCAACCCCGATTGCCCTGCTTAAGTCTCCTGAAAATATCCACCAATTAGCAAAAGTCAAAACAGCAAGAACTAAAATAAAGGGAACAAAAACAGAGGTTATTTTATCAGCCAATTTCTGGATAGGTATTTTCTCACTTTGAGTCTGTTCTACAAGGTCAATTATATGTGCAAGGAAAGTATCTTTTCCAACCTTAGTTGCTTTAATATATAAAATACCATCTTGATTTATAGTCGCGCCAATTACATTCTTTCCCTTTGATTTATCAACGGGTAAACTCTCTCCAGTAACCATTGATTCATCAACACTACTCTCTCCCTTAACAACAATCCCATCAGTAGGAATTTTTTCGCCTGGTTTTACAATAATTACATCCCCCAGTCTAACTTCATCAATCGGAATCTCCATTTCTTTTCCATCTCTAACAACAGTCGCATTCTTTGCTCCAAGTTCAAGAAGCTTTCTTATTTCTTCAGAAGCGCGCCCCCTTGCTTTGGCCTCAACATATTTTCCAGTTGTAAAGAAAGCCATAATCATAGCAGCAACACCAGAATAATCTAGAACAACACCAGTAAATGAAAATATCCCTGTTAAGTAAGCAACAAGAGTTCCCAAGGCAATAAGTGAATCCATATTGAAATAAAAGGTGAATAACCCTCGTAACCCTCCTTTCATAGTATCAAATCCAAATATAAATAAAACAGGGAAACCCAAAACAAGAATGGTAATTATAGAATAAGGCATCTCAATTAACGAGACTCCAAACAACCTTTCGGAAAGCATTATTATCACTATAGGAATAGTAAGAACCCATGACCAAATCAGCTTGTGTTTCCAACCAGTTATTTCAGAGTCTTCTATAGGTTCTTCATGATGATGTTCGTGTTCATTCATAAAAAATACCTCCAAATAAATATTAAGGCTATTCCAAATAAGATGATCCAGCAAACCCAATAAAGTACATCGCTTAACACTAAGTTCTTATCATGTTTGTTTTTATGTACAATATACATCCCAATAGAATGCATTACTATTCCAATTAATATTATTGGCAAGGCAAATTTCAAATAAAAATTAGATAATAGCACTCCAAGTCCAAAACCTAATATTCCTGCCCCAATTACTGAGACACCTATCTCTTCAAAAGATGTGAATATTTTTTTCATTCAATCTTGGATACCTTATATCCAACTTTAGCAACAGCTTTCTTTATCTCTTCCTCATTCACGCTATCTTCTGTTTCAACAGTCCCCTTCTTAAGCATAAGCGAAACAGTTGCCCCTTTCACGCCAGGAACTTTCTTTAGACTTTTTTCAATATTACTAGCACAAGAAGCACAGTGCATACCTTCAATTGTTAATTTTAATTTTTTCATTTGAATTGTTCAGTTATTTATCTCCTTATATTTATCATAACAACCATGCAGGCAAAAATAGTCTTCGTCTCCATCTTTTGAAACAAGAATCATATTTTGATAATCTACAACCATTCCACAAAGAGCACAAGATTGTAATTTAGAAGCATCACTTATTACTTCTTGCTTGCATATTGGACAATTCTTGTGACCTTTCATCTTCTTTCTCCTTTAGTCAATTGAATAATAAATAAGGATAATGTAGAAGTAATTGCTAATTGAACTAATGGGCTTACACCTAGGCCAAATATCAAGGGCATAGAAGGAAGATAGATCCATAAATTAAGATATTTTGCATTTAATTCTATTAATACTGTAAAAATTAAACCAAGTAAAATTAAAGACAAATAATGAGCCTTTGCAGGCTTATCTAACCATATAAAATCTTTAGAAAATAATGAAATTATTAATATCATTATGAAAATATATAGGGCATCTCCTAAGGTTGCAGAAAGAATCTTAGGAACAAAAAAGTAAACAGAATTAATTAGTGGAGAAGAATTCCAGTCATAAAGAACACTGTGTGCAACTTCCCAAAATAAATTAAGAAAAAAAGAAACAGCCAAAAACATAATAATTCTTTTTTTCATCTTCTCCTCCCTGAATTTTGTAATTGCCTAATAATCCATATCACTAAAAATATTATCACGACCCAAAAGACAAGCATAAACAAAAACCCAAGAGGATTCATAAACCCATATCCAGACATCATTCCGTAACCTCTAAAACCCATCATTCCAAAACCACCAAAGAATAAAACAGCAAAGACTGCAACTAAGATAACTATCAAGTTATTGTTATCATTTTGATTTTTCATAATTTATTCTCCTTAATACCTCTTAAAATATGGATGCAATACTCACTCATGTGTTTTTCAATAATTTCCATTAATGATCTAATAGATTTTTCATTCAAATAGTAATAGATAAACTTGCCATTTCTTTCGGAGAACACAAACCCGCAAGTTTTCAGCCTGCTTAAATCGTGGCTTACAGCAGTCTGATCCATTTTAAGCTCCTCAACCAACTCAGAAACATTCTTTTTCCCTCTTCTAAGGAGGTTAATAATTTTAAGTCTAGATTCTGAAACAAGAGTCCCAAAGAAAATCTTGTATGCTCCATATAATTCCACATCGCTAAAACCTTCTTTGTGGCATTCATAAGATATGTTTTTTGTTATCATATGATTATATAATACATATGTATATTTAAATATTTCGCTAAATTAATTCTTGGAAATCTGTTTATAACTTAAAAATAAAATCAAAGCAATTAGAATCTGAATCTCAATTCCTTGCAGAGGCAATGCTGCAAAAGTAAAGCTTATTCCAGCAATTCCTAGTATTAGTGGAATGATTCCTGTAACACAAAGAGGACACACACCTACAATTAAGCCTCCAATGGTTCCTGCACTAGCCGTTACAACAGCAGAGTTTTTGCATTTCTTTCTTTCTTTATAATTAATATAAACTAAAACTGCATTAATGGATACCAAAAACCCTATAATTAAAGTTAATACTAAAGATATTCCTAACTTCAACCAGTTCACTGTTTTAATATAAGCAACAATTAAAGGAATGGTATTGTAAAATCCACTTATTAAAACATTTAATATCAAATAAATGACAAATATACTAAAAAACCAATAAATATAAGGTCTTCTAAAAAGAATATATTTCATCTGAACCTAATTAACTACGAGCTTACCATAACCCATTCCCATGCTACAAGTATAAGAATAAGTTCCCTTAGAAAGAGACGGTAAAACTAACGTATCTTCAGATGTTTTTAGATATTTTGAATATTTTTTTCCATTAGCTGTAAAAACAACTGACCTTAAACACCCTGCCACAGAAGAATCTGCGCTAATGACGATTGGCCTCCCAGCCTCAGCAACAATATCTTTATAGTTTAGACCATCTTGGCTCAAAACAACTCTTTGTGTTTCTCCCTGCATAATTTGAGCGTCTGTACCAGAAGTATCTGTACTTTCAGAGTTAATAAAAACGAAGCCCCCAACTACAAAAACAAGTATTCCAATCATTAACAGGATCGTTGTATTTTTCATATTATTTTAGCACGCATATTATTTATATATTTATCCAAATATTCCGCTCCTTGGACCAAAAACAGCAAGCCATATAGTAACAGTAGTCAAAATAAAGCTCAAAACAATATTAAACATTTCGTCTGTTGGTTTTTTATCAACTCCTTTAGTCTCGCGGTAAATCATAAAGTTTAATCCTGTAAGTATTACAGAAGATATTACAAAAACAATAATGCCAATAGCTTTTAAGTTATCATTGAACATCATTATAGAAGTCATTGCCCCCATTAATCCCCCCATGAAACCAGCCATCATCCCTTCCATTATCCCCATTATACCACAGCATTTTCCACTTAACACCCCTAAACCCATACCAACAATCATTCCAAAAACACTACCATAAAACATTCCGTTAGTTGAAGCAATAAAAAATCCAGGCAAGAATCCTGAAATCATCCCGATAGTCATTCCAATCATCATTCCACCCATGCATGGAAAATCGTTATGGACTCTAACCTGTTTAATTGCAGGAATTATTACAGAATAACTAAGAATAGAGAAGAATATGAAAAACCCATATTTAGGAATAAAATTATCTATAAACCTCAATTTAAGTAAATAAACAATTCCAAATACTATAAAAGAAGTAAACAAAGACACAAATACAGTTTTGAGCAATCCATTCAAATTATTATCTTTAAATTCTTTCAAACTCATACAAAACACAATATAACTCAATATAAAAGTCCTTTTGTGAAACTAGTTTCACAAGACAGGTTTAAAAACCACATAAAGTCAGTATTTTAATGGAAAACAAGAATGTAGGCTACCTATTGCTAGGACTTTCAATTATAATCATATTAATAGTTTTCATGTTTAAATCAGCATTAACAAGCTTTGTAGATTCAAGCTGCACCTTAGCTCATGGGGGAAATTACTGTCCTATGTATGATACAATAACTCAACAAACATATCTTGCTCTAGCAATAGTAGGGATTCTAATAATAGTCTCTATAGTTCTCATATTATCAAAACAAAGCGAAAAAATAATAGTAAAAACAAAAACAATAGAAAGAAAGCCGATTAAAAAAGAGATAGATACATCAAGTCTAAACAAAGAAGAAAAACAAGTTCTAAATCTAATAGTTGAAAATAAAACTATTTTCCAAGCAGATTTGATTGAAAAGACAGGTTTCAGTAAAGCAAAGGTAACTAGAATAATAGACAGATTAGAAGGCAAAGACATAGTAGAAAGAAAAAGACGCGGCCTGACTAATGTGGTTGTCTTAAAAGAATAAATTATAAGGTATCACAAAACTTTGATAAGTTTTACTCCACCCTTTAGGGTGGAGTTTGCTAATGTTTTGGGAGTACAGTTGACAATCTCCAATATATCAACTAACTCCAATCTAAAGATTGGAGATTTCAACTAGTATTAAAAACCTGGAGCAACACATTTGCAAAGGTTCCAAAGCTTCTGTAGGAAGCTTTTAAAACCCTGTAAATCACAAAAGAATTATGGTATTCAAATTGAACATATCTGATAAAGGAAAAGCTTGGAAAGTAGAATCCTCAAGCGAGTCAATTATAGGTAAGAAAATAGGAGAAGAAATAGATGGATCTGAATTATCTGACAATTTATCAGGCTACACTCTAAAAATCACAGGTGGATCAGATTCTTCAGGATTTGCTCATAAACCAGGATTACAAGGATCTGAAATGAAAAGAATAATTCTATCAAAAGGCTGGGGAATGCATAAAAGACCTAGAAGAGCTGGAAAGAAACATAGACAAACATTTGATGGTTTAAGATTAAGAAAAACAGTTAGAGGACAACAAATGTCAGAAAAAACAATTCAAATTAACATGATAGTTACAAAGCACGGATCAAAAAAAATGCATGAATTATTCCCTGAACAAAACAAACCAAAGGAAAAGAAGGAAGCTCAAGCACCTACACAATAAAATGCCTATATTCGTTGAAAGAATAAGTTATTCTACAAAAAGATGGGAGACAATCCAAGTAATGAGCCCATGGAATGAGATGAGACACATAAAAGACAATAGCAATCCTGAAGAGGTGACTAGATATGTTTTTGGGTATTTCAATCAAAAACCTATATTAGCAAGGGTTCTTGGAAAAACAATAGAAGAAATGCACATAATTGAACCTGAAAATAATTATGTTGTAGAAGTAAAAAGATCCCCAACATCATCTAAAAGAACTATTCGTTTCAGATTAGTTGAATAATCAAACTCTTTAAAAACCCATAAATGCCTATGATTTTATGCAAGAACTAGATACAATTAATGTAATAATTTCAGGTCACATCGACCACGGTAAAACAACTCTTTTATACAAATTAAGCGGAAAATGGACAGATACTCATTCTGAAGAGCTGAAGAGAGGGATCACAATAAAACTAGGTTATGCAGACATAACAATTTCAAAGAATGGAGACTATAATATTGCAGGAAACGGAACCCCTCAAAGATATGTAACATTCATTGACTCTCCTGGACACGAAATGCTTATGGCTACAATGCTTTCAGGTGCAGCAATAGTAGATGCAGCAATCTTAGTTGTAGCAGCAAATGAAGGAATCAAGCCCCAAACAAGAGAGCACTTAATGGCATTACAAGCTAAAGATATCAAAAATATAATTATTGTTCAAAATAAGATTGATTTAGTTAGTAAAGAAAAAGCAATTGAAAACTATAATACTATAAGAAAAGAATTCAAAGGAACAATAGCAGAAAATGCCCCAATAATTCCAGTTTCTTCACAACAAGAAATAAACATAGAAAGAATATATCAAGCTATATGCGAAGTAAAAGTTCCTCAAAGAAATCCAAATGATAAACCTCTTTTTCTTGTAGCAAGATCTTTTGATATAAATAAACCTGGAACAAAACCAAAAGATCTTCATGGTGCTGTAATGGGTGGAACACTAAAAGCAGGGAAACTAAAGGTTGGAGATACAATAGAAATCAAACCAGGAATAATGATTAAAGAAGCCAACCAAATAAAATACAAAACAGTAAAGACAAAGATAGTTTCATTGTTCAAAGGCTCAAGTAAAACAAATGAAATAACTCCTGGGGGAAATGCCGCAATAGAAACAGAATTAGACATGAGTTTAGGTAAAACAGATACCCTTTCAGGTTGTGTAGTATCTCTAGAAAATAATCTCCCCGATATCACAAACAAAATCACAATAAAGCATCATGTTTTCAAGGAACAAATTGGAGGAATAACAATACCACCATTAAAACCAGGAGAAACGCTAATGTTATCTATAAACACTTCAGTAACAGTAGGAGTAATATCCAGGTTAAATAAAGACGAAGCAGAATTATCATTAAAGATCCCAATAGTTCCTTTCAAAGGAGATAAAGTTGGAATAGCAAGAAATATTAACAATCACTGGAGACTTATAGGCCACGGAGAAAT
>JBBSXJ010000010.1:2352-14111 GCA_038045825.1 Nanobdellota archaeon | reverse complement strand
CAGCTTGAAGAATCTTATGTTAAAACAATGCACAAGGAACTTGGATTTGTTATTTCTGTTATTGGTGTTAGGAATGTTGGAGAGGGAATAATTATTCCTGGAGACGGGGCTGCTTATTACAAGTCTTTGTTTACAGTTTTGGTTTGGAGACCTGAGTTACATGAACTTGTTCCCGGACTAATAAAGGAGATTACAAACTTTGGAGCATTTATGCAGATAGGTCCTACTCAAGGAATGATTCACATTTCTCAAACAATGGAAGATTTTGTTTCTTTAAGCAAGACAGGAAACTTATCTGGAAAGATGACTAAGCGTTCTCTAAATGTTGGGGACTCATGTTTGGCTAGAATTGTAGCAATTTCATATAAGGGTGGAGAACCTAAAATTGGATTAACAATGAGACAGCCTGGTCTTGGAAAAGTTGAATGGCTTGAAGAAATTAAGAAGAGAGCTGTTGCTGCAGCTAAGAAAGCTGAAAACGTTGAAAAGTCTGGTAAGAAAGGTAAGAAGGAGAAGAAAGAATAAATATGGCAAAAGAAAAAGCGTGTAAAAATTGCAGAATGGTTTATGAAGGTTCAAGTTGCCCTAATTGTCAAAGTACTGATAGTGCTGATAGTTTTAAAGGTAAGATAACTGTTATTGATCCTGAGAATTCTGAGATTGCTAAGAATATAGGTATTAAAGGAAAAGGAGTTTTTGCAGTTAGATTAAGATGAAATTCGCTTTAAATTTATACAACACTTTGCTTCACAGGCATGATGTCATTGTTAGAAATTCTTATCCTTCAAATCCAGGATATAATGTTGTAAAGGAAGATGTTGCTAAACATTTTAAGAAGACTGCTGATTGTGTTGCAATAAAATCTGTAAAGGGAAGTTTTGGGAGCTCAGAATTTGTTATTGAAGCTAGTGTTTATGATTCTGCTGAAAAATTAGCTGAAATAGAACCAAAACCTAAAGTAAAGAAGGTGGTTGCATAGTATGGCTGACAAAGCATCTGGTGGTAAAAAGAAACACATAAACAAACCTACTAGTCAGAAGTATAAGTTGTACAAAGTTACTGGAGATTCAGTAAAAAGAGAAGGTAAGTTTTGTCCAAGATGTGGACCTGGAATTTTCTTAGGTGGCGGATTGAATAGATTGCATTGCGGAAAATGTAAGTATACTGAGTTTGGTAAGAAGTAACATCATATCCAATTTGGGTACGTTTTTCTTGCCTTTTTATTAATGGCTTTTGCTAAAGATAATAAGATAATTAGTTCAGATAATATTTATCAGAAATTTGGTTTTAATGTTATTGATATCAAGAAATAATGGTTAAAATAAACCTATGGGTGGGTGAATGGTTTTATCAAATAGAAGTGTGGGTTTAATTATTATAAGCTCTTTGATAGGCTTCTACAAATGCTTGGAATGAAAATTTAGACCTTAGGGTACTTTGAGGTTCTATTAATCTTAAAATTTCTACAGCTGCTTGTTCTCTAGATAATGGATTACATCTTTCATATTGTTCGGGTGTTGTAACTTCAAGGACTGAACGAACTCTTCCTCTATCATCCTCATATTTTCCTATAAATCTTATTTTTCTTACTTTTTTTTCTTGCTCTATCATATCTCCTTCTAAAAGGGTAGTTGTTTGATCTTCGAATGTGTAAGTCCATAAACTTTCCCTTAGTGCTTTAGTCCTTAAATTCTCAAATCTTTGATGAATTCCTTTCATAAAATTCTGTCAAATTGAATATATATAAAACTTTCTATATATTATTACTTTAAAATTACAGATTAAATAAACCCATAGAGGAAGGATTGGAATTGTATGATGACCCACAGATTTAATAAATAAATTCCTTTAGGAAGTTTATGGATGAAATAACCCTAAAACAATTGAGATATTACAATTCTGCCAATCTTGATGGTTTTTGTTCATGTTACCATAAAGATGTTGTTGTATTAAATTCTGATGGCGCTGTAAAAGTAAAAGGAATGAAAGAGTTTAAGGAGCTATATTCAAAGCTATTTTCAGAATTTAATGATGTTAAAGCTAAGGTAACTGAAAGAATAGTTGTTTTACCTCATGTAGCTGAAAAAGAGTTTTGGTCTAGGGTAAAAAAGGATTCAAACGAAGAGCTTTCAGGAGAAGCTATAGTAATTTATACTTTAAAGGAAGGTTTGATTAAAACAGTACAATTTTTTATGAATTAGCTCATCAAACCCCCAGTTCTATTAGCTATTTAATAAACCCATAGAGGAGAGACCATTGCCTTCAAGAAGATGGCTATGATGTCCCCTCCTGGGAAAAAGAGGTGATGATATTAATACGAACTTATACTAGTATTTAAAGGTTTCGATTATGTTCTTATTATATAGTTACAACAGTTTCTAGTGGTTTCGCTTTAGAACGTATATTCTAAACCAGAACTATAAACTATTTAATGTGCTATTTGTTGTTTTTGTTATGGAAGAGGAAGCTGATGAGATTATAGGAAATGTTAAAGAAATCAAGGAATTAAAAGAGAGAATTGGCCAAGAACAGATACATGATCTTCTTTTTGATGAAAGACTATCTTGGCAAACAATTATTTATGATTTGATTAACTCGGAGCAGCTTGACCCTTGGGATATCAATTTGAGCGTTCTTGCTAACAAATATATTGAGAAAGTTAGGATTCTTGAAGAAGCTAACTTCTTTATTTCTTCTAAGGTTTTGCTTGCCGCTTCACTTCTTCTTAGATTAAAGTCTGAAATATTGCTTAGCAGAGACTTGCAGTCTCTTGATGATATATTATATGGTAAGAAGGAAGAGAAGACTTACACCCAAGAGAGAATTACTCTAGATGAAGATATTCCTGATTTGATTCCTAGGACCCCATTACCTAGACACAAAAAAGTTAGTTTGCAGGAGCTTATTTTGGCTTTGTCTAAAGCTATGAATACTGAATCTAGACGTGAGAGAAAAGCATTGATATTAAAACAACATGAGCTGAATGCTTACTTACCTATCCCTAAAAAGTTGTTTAATTTACAAGATAAAATAAAGGGGATTTATTCAAAACTTAAGGATATTTTTTCTAAGAATGATGAAAGGGTTGCTTTTTCTGAATTATCTCCTTTAGACCCTGAGGAAAGATTGCTTACATTTGTTTCTCTTTTGCATTTAGATAATCAGCAGAAAGTTTGGCTGGAACAAGAAGGACATTTTGAAGAGATATGGATTTTATTGAAAGAGATTTATGAAGAGAAAAATAAGGATTTGATTGAGCGTTTGAAGAGAGAAATGGAAATGTTAGAAGAGGAACAAGAAGTTGAAGCTAAAATAGAGGATAGTTAAGGTAGATTTATAAAATATAGATTATGTTTTATTTAATGAAGATTAATGTTACTAGCCTTTTTGATACCAAAAGATCTTTTTGGATGAAGATTAAGTCGAGCGACGAAGTTATTAAAGCCTTACATGATTCTTTAAAATCTATAAATGAAAATATTAGTGGCTTAGAAACCCCCGACTTGGAAAATTGGTGTGGGTCAAGCGATCTTCATTTAAAGAGTTTTAAGGAGTTTAATGACTTGGAATTTAAATTTTTTGAAAACAATGAAGATATTTATATTATTTTTACTGCAAGTTATTGTAACTTGATTTTATTTAAGGATTCAAAGAAATTTGATCAGATTAAAAAGACTTTATCAGAGAAATTTAAGATTTAATAGGTTTTGTGATTAAATCAGACAATCTAAAAAATTAAATTCTTAGAATTTTAGAAATTAAACTCTTTTCAGATAATAACGATTCTTCTCCTGATTGCATGTCTTTTAACTTGAATTTTTTGCTTTTTATTTCGTCCTTGCCTACAAATATAGCATATTGAATTTGATATGAATTTGCATATTCTAGTGCTTTTCCAGGACCATTTGAGTTTATTATACAGCTTATATTGTTCTTTCTTAGATTTTGTGCAAGTTTAATAGATTCTTTGTCCTTTTCTATAGAGATCACAATTGCTTTTGTATTTTCTATTTGTAATTGATTTATTTCTTTCTGACATAGACCCATTACAGCTTCAACACTAAATGAAAGACCTACAGCAGGTATTTCTTTATTTGGGATATATTTACCTACAAGTTTATCGTAGCGGCCTCCCCCTAGAAGAGCTGTTTTTCCAACTAATATTTCAAACACACACCCAGTGTAATAATTAAAGCCACGCATTAATTTTGGGTTAAATATTACTTTTACGCCTAACTCTTTGCATTTTTGGATTAAGTCTACTAATTCTTGAGAACCTTCAAACATATTATCTTTGAAGAATGAGACATCTTTTTCCATTAATTTGAATAGGCTTAAGATTTGATTAGAATCTGCGAATTTTTTAAGATTCATTTTAACTTGATCTTCTCCTATTTTCTCAATTTTATCTATTTCTCTTAGTACTGCTTGTTTTTCTTGTATTTGGACTGATTTTATTATTTCATCCACCAGCTTTCTGTTATTAATTTGAATTTCAACATTTTCTATTTTTAATTCTTTAAGAATATCATCTGCTACAGCAAGGCATTCAGCTTCTGCTTTTATTGTTGGATCTCCTACGATATCTATGTCGCATTGGGTAAATTCACGAGTTCTTCCTACTTTGATGTTTTCATCTCTGAATACTGAACCTATTTGATATCTTCTGAATGGTAATTTTATATTTGGATTTTGTTTGAATATTCTTGCTAATTGGAAAGTAAACTCATATCTTAAACCTAGATTCCTGTTTGCTCTATCTCTTAATCTGAATCTGTCACGAACTGCTTCGTCTTCTTCTCCTACATCAGAACGCATTAGCTCGTCAAATTCAATTGTTGGTGTTTCAACTGGTAAGAATCCGTATAGTTTGAAATATTTTTTAGCTATTTCTTTTATCTTTTCACGTTTTTGAGATTCATTAGGTAAGTAGTCTTCGAATCCTTTGACGTTTTCTGGTTGGTATATCATTCTGTATAGACTCCATTTGCATTAATATAATCCTTTGCTTTTGTTTCTAATTGTATTCTAGAAGATCTTATTTTGGCAAAGCATATATCTGCTGTATCTCTAGAAATGCTTCTTCCTAATTCTACCACTGGTATTCCTGCAAGGAACATAGGATATAATGTTGCTAAAGCTATTAATGAAGAATTTAGTAGATTTGGCAATGTTGAACTGTAGAATAATATTTCATTTCTTGATTTTTTTGCTTTTTCATCTTCTCTAATTGATCCTGATAAAGTAAGTTCCGCTTCTTCAAACTTAATATCTTTTCTTATATCTTCCCCAAGAAAGTAATTGACTAAACTCTCTGAAATTTTCATATTATTTTATTCCTTGACTTTATTTCAGTCCTCTCTTGCTCGAATCTCCTCAACATGCTCGGAGACTCGCTACGGAGAACTGAAAAGCGGAAGGTGGGAATCGGACCCACTCCAACGGCGCCACAAGCCGGTATGCTACCATTACACAACATCCGCCATATATTTAGTTTTTCCTTATACTTACTATATAAAGAATATGTATTTTGTGAATATTTTGTATTGGAGTTAAAACTAGAATTGCTTTCTTTAGCGACTATGAATAAACCTCGATGTTTGTGTATTCATGATTATGATTATTTTTGAGAGTTTATAAAGATTGAGTATTTGATTATCTTAGTTTAAAACTATCTGCTAAAGCTCCTATTTCTTCATATCCATCTCTTTTACTTAGAGATCTTATAGATTCTATGGCATTATCTGCTACTCCTGTTGGCCCAATTACTTTGTAATAGAAACCAACTATAGGAGGATCCCGTATAGCTCTTGCAATTACTTCTATTAATGCTTTACGATCTCTTGAATAATATATATTTATTGGTGCGTCTAAAAATACCGGACCGCCTTTACTCTTAAAACCTAGACTTTCTAAGAGGTCTCTTACTCTATCTTGATGATTTAAGCTGAATCCTAGATTTGTTGATTTTTGCTCGCCAAATGTTCTTATATCCATAATTTTTGTTGAAAAAGATGATATTTAAACCTTATTGTCTGTTACTACCTATAAGTTATGATGTAACTGCTTTGTTGGGTTTTTACTAGATAGGTTTTTATTGTTGTTTTTAGTTTCTTATAAATGGATAGAAGAAAACGCTTTCGCTTTTATGCTTTGAAATTGTGTGGAATTATGTTTGTTATATTCTTAATTCAACTTTTGATTAATGGTTTTACTGAGCTTTTCCTGTTGGATTCTAATTATCCTATGCAGATTTGGAGGTTTGTTACTGCTATATTCTTACATGGAGGATTAGCCCATTTACTTTACAATATTTTTGCACTTGCTTTATTTGGGAGTATGCTTGAAAAAATGATTGGATCTAGAAAGTTCTTAATTGTTTTCTTTGTGACTGGTATACTTGCTAATATTGTTAGTGTTAACTTTTATGATTCTTCTTTAGGTGCTTCTGGTGCGATCTTCGGAGTCATTGGATCATTAGTTGTAATAAGACCTTTGATGTTTATTTTTGCTTTTGGATTTCCAATGCCTCTTTTTGTTGCCGGAATATTATGGGTTGCTGGAGACTTGATTGGTTTCTTTTATTCTACAGGAAGTAACACTGCTAATCTTGCTCATTTATCTGGAATGTTTTTTGGTCTTGTTTTAGGATTTATTTACAGAAAGAAGGCTTTAAGGTGGATAGGTTAAAATGTTAAAGATAAGGCCTGTAAAACAAATAACATCTCATTGTGGGCCTGCTACCTTGCAAATGGTCTTTGATTATTATGGGAAACATTTTAATGGGAAAGAAATTGCTAAAGTTGCTGAAACAACTAATGAAGAAGGAACCTCTTATTTACAAATGATTAAGGCAATTAAATTTTTTGGATTTAAGGTAAGTTATAAAGAGAAATCTAGTTTTAAGGAAATACATAAATTAGTTATTAACAAAAAGATTCCTGTTATTATTAATTGGTTTTCAGAATATGATGGACACTATTCTGTTGTTATCGGAGTTGATAATAAGAATATTTATTTTATTGATCCTGAATATGGTAAAAAGACTAAAATGTCTTTGAAAATTTTTGAGAGAGTCTGGTTTGGTATAAATGGAAACTTTTTCAGATCAAAAGAGGACTTGAGAATAAGACCAATAATTATTGTGAAAAACTAAAGCAAGAAGCAGAGGGGTTTAGGGATCGCTCTGCTCCTGCTTTATGCCCCAACCGGGATTCGAACCCGGGTTTCGGCCGCGAAAGGGCCGCGTCCTTGACCACTAGACTATTAGGGCATAAGCTTAATTGATTAATATGCCTTTTAAACGTTTTTGCTGTTCATCAATGCACAGTGAAATATCTATAGCAAAACATAAAAAGGATGCATCCTCATAGGTTTTATGACTGTTACAAGGTCTAAAGCAAACCTGTGGTTGCACGATGTTTTATTGCAGGGTTTTCTTAAAAATGGCTTTTCTAAATCTAATGGAAGTAAATCTTGGGAATTGACTGAATTACAATATCTTGGTTTAACTGATGATCTAGCAAAGGGTTTTTTAAAATTCTCTAAAAATCCTATTTACAGCAAGCAGTTTTTTGATATGGAGATTGGAATGATTAAGAAACAGGCAAGGCTCATTGCAGAAAATATTGGAAATAAGGACTTTAATTTGATAGACATTTACTGCGGAGATGGCCTTAAAGTTGTTGAATTTATCAAGGAATTTAATTCTATTACTTCCGGCAATGTAAATATTAGATATTGCCCTTTAAATTCTTCTCAATATTTGCTTGATCTTGCTGTTTCTAATGTTAGCAAAGCTGGATTTTCTAATTTAAAAGAATGCAAGCCATTTCTTTCTTCAGGTGATGGGCGAGCATTAAGACCAATTGCTAAGAAATTAAAATCTGATAATTATCTGAAAAATGTTGTCGTTTTACTTGGTGGAGTAATAGCTTGTTTTGATATTAATGAATATTTATTTGAGCTTGAAAGGGACTTATCTAAAGAGGATGTTTTAATTATTGGCAATGGTATTCGAGTGGGGGATAGACTTGTAGATATTCATAAATATAAGACTCCTGCTTTTCATGATTGGCTTAAGCATTTAATGTTCGGTCTTGGTTTTGATGAAAAAGATTTTGAGTTTGATGTTAGATTTGGGAATTCTCGTGTAGAATTTGTCTATAAACTGAAGAATGATTTTACTAAAAGTATTGATGGAAAGAAAGTTGATTTCAAGAGTGGTGATGAATTTGTAGTTGCTGCACTTTACAAATATTATTCTGACGAGTTTGAAAAATTCTGTAAAATGTATTTTTCTAATCCTAAAATAATTGTTGATGAAAGCAATGAATATGCTTTAGTTGTTTGCAAGAAATGAAATCGATTATACAAATCTTTATAAAATAAAAGCTTGATTGTCTTAAATGCCAAAAGTTCTTCAATATGAATTTAAAACGTCATTATTTGAGCGTGCTGTTATTCCTGGAAGTGCCCGCGCAAATGATGAACCTGGTTGTCCAGGAACTATAGATTTTGTACCAGAACCTAAAAAAGATAAAGATAAGGGCAATAAGCTAGAGAGATGGTTGAGTGAAAACACAGCTATTCCCTCACAAGTTGCAACGATAAGAGGAGAAGATGGAAATTGTTATACTTATTTAGATGGTAAGGTGGCTTGTTCTGTTACACTAATATGTGCAGAATCGAGAGACAACAGCTCTGATGTAGATCCATTAAAATATCAAAAGACTGCCTTTGTTAAAGTACAACCTCCTGGTCCAATACCTAAGATAATTCGAGATAATTTACAAAAGTATGGATATAAATCTGTTTAATAAATTCTAAAATCTAGATGAGCCCACCAGGTACTCGCTGATTGATATCATCGGTAACTTCGATTCTCTTTCTGTTCGAATCAAAGTATTTGAACCTGAAACACTGATTAAAATCATGGAATGATTAATGAACTTTCAGTTCATTTAATGAGCCCACCAGGATTTGAACCTGGGACCCCTGCTGTTCTTAGCTGTTTAGCTTAAACACACACTTCTATTGAAGAGTGCTCTTATAAGAGCAGTGCTCTAACCGGGCTGAGCTATGGGCTCCTAATAGAGGACCAGAAATAGTTCTTTTTAATGTTTCGGTTCTATGAAAATAGGCTTTTTAACCAGTCAAAGAATTTTGTGAATATGTTTTCTTGGATTGGTTCTGCTCTATTTGGGACTGTTGTAGAATTTGTTAGTTTGTTAAGTTCTTCTATTTCGCTTTGAGTCATGCTTAGTTCTAGATTACCCATGCACGAGTTTGTTGTTAATTTGCCAGTTTCTTGGTCCATATATGCATAGATAAGATATTCTTTATTTTCTTCAAAGTTGTATCCGCAGTTAGCTCCTGTATCTTTTGTTGCATATAATTTTAGTGATACTGCTTCTGGGAAAGCCGTTGGCTTCCAGTATTGCATTATTCTTACTGTGGCTTCTTGCATTTCTTGATCGGCATAAATGCTTGATAAGTCTATATCTATTACTTCTCCGAGGAATACATATTGTGCATTTTCTAGTCTTTGTTCAGTGTTTTCTAAATTAATACATGTACATGCAGATGCTATGCTAATTAGTATTGGAAGCATTAATATTGATGCTATTAGAGCTTTGTTTTTCATATTTTTAATAGTGCTAATTTGCTTATAAACCTGTCTTAGAGTTCAATTTTGTTTGAAGTAGAATACCTTAAAAATGGTGTTTTTCTTTTGGTTATATGGAGCTTGAATGATAGTTGGTTTAGTGGGTAAGCCATCATGCGGGAAATCAACTTTTTTTAAGTCTGCTACTTTACAAGATGTAGCTATTGCTTCCTATCCCTTTACTACAATAAAGCCAAATCATGGAATGGCTTATGTAAAGATTCATGACTTGGCCGCTGACTTTGGAAAAATTTCTAATCCGCGTCAAGGTTATGTTCGCGAAGGGCATAGGTTTGTTCCATTAGATTTATTTGATGTTGCTGGTCTTGTGGAAGGGGCTTCTGAAGGCAAGGGATTGGGAAATCAATTTCTTGATGACTTAGCAGGAGTAGATGCTTTCATTCATGTAGTTGATATGTCTGGAGAAACAGATGAAGTGGGGAAACAAACAGAGAATTATGATCCTAGCAAGGATATCTTGATGATAGAGCGAGAACTTGACTTGTGGTATTTGGGAATACTAAAAAAGGTCTGGACAACGGTTATGAAATCAATGGAAACTCAAAAAGGAAATTTTGCTAAGACTGTTGCTAAACAATTTTCTGGTTTGAAAGTAACTGAAGATGATATTAATCATGTAGTTATTAAAGAAAGATTAGATATTGCTAAACCTTCCGCTTGGACAGATGATGTTCTTTTTCATTTTGCTCGTTCATTGCGTATATATACAAAGCCTATGATTATTGCTGCAAACAAAGTTGATAGACCTAATGGTATAGAAAATTATAATAAAATAAAGAAGAGTTTTAGTTATCCTATTGTTGCTTGTTTTGCGGATGGCGAGCTTAGTTTGCGTCAGGCTGATAAGGCTGGAATAATAAAATATATTCCAGGAGAGAAAGATTTTGAGATTATAGGTAAACTTAGTGATGCACAAAAGAATGCTCTTGAAATGATTAGAAAAATAATGTATGAGTTTGGATCAACTGGAGTACAAACTGTTTTGAATTCTATCGTGTTTGACATTTTGAAGTATGTTGCTGTTTTTCCTGCTGGTGCTAAAATGGAAGATAGCAAAGGGAATGTTTTACCTGATTGTTTTTTAATGCCTCCTGGTTCTACAGCTCTAGATTTTGCTTACAGATTGCATACTGATATTGGAAATAAATTTGTAAAGGCTATGAATTTGAAAACGAAGCGGGCTGTTGGAAAAGATTATATTATAAAACATCTTGACGGTTTAGAAATATTAACAAGATGATAATTGATGTTAAGGTTAAGCCAAACTCTATTAAGAATAATATTGAAAAATTAGAGGATGGTACTTATGTTATTTGTACTAAGGAAAGGGCTATTGATGGTAAGGCCAATAATTCAGTTATTAAAATGATTGCTAAAGAGTTTGGAGTTTCATATAAAAACATTTTAATAAAAAGTCCAAAGAGTAGAAAGAAGATAATTGAAATAAAATTACCATAAATCTTAAAAATGGATTGAGGTAGAGATGAAATGTGATTGTAAATGAAATATGATTATGCTCCTGATTTGAAAGAGAGACTGGTTGAAATAGTTAAATCTCTTCAGATGGAGCATATTAATATTGAAAGAGTTGAATGTTTGAGGAGCTTTGGATCCAGTACAAAAAGAACTATTGCCCGTTGCCATACAATCGGAAAAGTTATGCAGAAGGGAATGAAAACCAACGCTTTTTACACTATTGAATTTCTTGAAAAATTTGACAAATTGAGTATAAATGATCAAGATAAGGTAATAATCCATGAACTATTACATATTCCAAAGACTTTTGGCGGTGGTTTTCGTCAGCATGATTTTGTTTGTGAAGAGAATATAAATAAACTTCATAGAAATCTTGAAATAACTAGAAAAAATAAGTTATTTTTTATGTCGTAAGCGTCATGCTGACACTTCGAGCATCCAAAAATCATAATTCTCCATGATTTTTGATGTAAGAGAACTATTGTTTTTCAGTTGGAAATGCTTATAAACAATGTTTACTGTTTTTATTGTGTAAAAGGGTGTAAGAGAACTATTGTTTTTCAGTTGGAAATGCTTATAAACAATGTTTACTGTT
>JBBSXJ010000010.1:0-2252 GCA_038045825.1 Nanobdellota archaeon | reverse complement strand
TTTATTGTGTAAAAGGGTGTAAGAGAACTAAAAAGTGGTACATAAGAAATATACTTATAAGGGTGGAAAACGTTTCGGTCCATATTATTACGAAACTAAGAGGGTTGATGGACATGTTGTGACAACTTATCTTGGAGCATCACTTCCTAAAAAAAATTATACTTTGAATTTTATTGCTACTCTCTTTCTCTTATTGTTAATTGCTTCTGTTTATTTTATATCTTCTAATATTACTGGAAATGCTTCTCTTAATATCGATACAAATTATAAATTTGGAGAGCAGATTACTGGTAATCTAGAATTGATTCTTTTGGAAGGAGAGCTTGTTCCTGCTGATTCTATAGTTGTTGTTAGTTATGGTAATTTGTCAAAAGAGCTTGTTCTGTCTGATTTAGTATCAAATGATAAATTAGATGGAGAATTTTATGTTGAAGATGCTAGCATTTCAGGAGAGGGCTTTGGTTATGGGATTCTTGGGAAGGTTGTTGAGTATCCTGTTTTAGATTTTGAATTTTCATTAGAAGAGAATGTTGAAGAATCTGTTCAAGAGTCTAATGAAGGGGCTCAAATTGAACCTGAGTCTGAACCTGAAATAGAGTCAGAGTCTGAAACAGAATCAGAATCAGAATCTTCTAGTATAACTGGCGAGGTTATTTCGGACTCTAGAGTTATATCTGGAAGAGTTTCAAAAGATAACGATTTTTCTTATGATTTGAATGAAGGAGATAGTGCTTCTCTTGTATCTGAAAGTGTTTATGATAAAGATGTTCAGTTAGATGACTCTATAGTTAGTTTTGATTCCAGCAATAATAAAGTTACTATAACTACAGATTATTCTACTGAAAAAGAAGGATTTGGTCCTGATTATATTGGAGATAAATCTTTATCTCTTAATATTGATATTAGCTCTTTTGAATTGATTGCAGATAATGAAGCTGACATTGATATAAAATTAGTTTACAATGAGGTTTTGATAGTTGAAGCTTCAGATCACATAAGTGTTTCTGGCATTCCTGAATCTCCTAAGTTTGAGACAGAGTCTTCTGAGCCAGAGACTTTATTTACAAATGAGACTTTAGTTAATGAAACACATATTGGAAATGCCACTGGGTTTAATCAAACTATTTCTAATGAGACTTCATTTAATGAGACTTTTGTAAATGAAACTGTAGCTAATGTTACTGAATCTAATTATACTGTCAATGTAAGCACTGTTCAATATGGTGCAGTTATAGGTAGACCTGTAAAGTGGGTAAAGACTGTTTCTTTGGATTCAAATGAATTGTTGAATTTGACTCTTGAGATTCCTGCTAGTGCTGAGAATGTAATAATCAGTAAAATAACTGATGAAGACATTAAAGAAGCTGAAACTTCAGAATTTACAGAGCCTGATGTTTTTGTAAGTATAACTGGAGAAGTTACTGCAGATTTTGAATTGGAAAAAGAATCTTTTTTTGATAAGATATTCAAGTTGTTTAAATTAACTGGAAGAGTTGTAGAAGAAGAAACAGAGACTCAGGAAATATCTGTTGAATTTCTTGAGGAAGACGTTGCGGTTGAAGTTGAATATTATACTGGCGCTCCTGTAGCTATTGAAAATGTAGTTGACAATAATTTCAAGATAGTTACAGTATCGAGTCCAGAAGATGTTCACTATGAAAACGTTCTTGTTTATACAAATCTCTCTGATAATCTAAGAGTAACAGATACATCTTCTATTATGATTGATTGGGTTGAGAATTTGACCCAATTGGATGTTTATTCAATAAAAGATACTAACTTTGATGGATATTATGATTATGTTGAATGGATTGCCCCGCATTTAAGCAACCAAACATTTAATATTATTGTAATAATTGAGGCAGAACATCTGGATGAAAATAGAACTTTCATTTCGAATATTTATAATGAGACTAGAGAATTTGATGGTATTTGGAGTGAATCTATTCTTGATGGACATTATGTGCGCATTATTTTCGAAAGAAATCTAACTTCTCTAAATGATATAACTGTTTATCCACGTGCTGCTAATGGGACAAATATCTCCAATGTTGTTATAGATGTTTTTGAGAAAAACTCAAATGAATCAATTGCACAATTTTATAACTTAACTGAACATGAGTATAATAAGATCTATCTAGGTGCTCTTGAAAATAGAAGTCAAGATACTTTTGATTTACTTGTTCTTGGAGGAGATGTTGAATTTGATCATATTATAGATCCGTCTACTGCATTGAATGGTTTTCTTGGAG
>JBBSXJ010000009.1:0-18695 GCA_038045825.1 Nanobdellota archaeon | reverse complement strand
CGCCCATGGTAGATGTTACTGATATTGCTTTTAGGACTTTATGCAGGAAGGAAGGAGCTGCAATGGCTTATACTGAGATGATTTATGTTAATGCGATACTTCATGAGAACTCTAGAACTCTGAATTTAATGAAAATTGCTGGAAAAGATGATAGACCTATTGGACTACAAGTAACTGGGAACAATCTGACAGAATTTAGTAAATTTTCTAAATTGAAATTGCTTGAAGATTATGATTTAATTGATATTAATTGTGGATGTCCTTCAAACAGAATTGTGGGAAATGAAGCTGGCAGTTATTTGCTTAAGAGTCCTGATAAAATTGCTTTGATGATTAAATTGCTTAAGGATGCTGGGTATATCGTTACAGCTAAGATTAGACTGGGTTTTAAGAATAATAATGTTCTTGAAGTTTCTAAAATAGTTGAGAAGGCTGGAGCGGACTTACTTACTATTCATGCAAGAACAGCTGATCAGCGCCCTAGCGAACCTGCTGATTGGAGTTGGATTTCTAAAGTTAAGAAAGATATTGGAATACCTATTGTGGGTAATGGTGGCATCATAAATGGTGAAACTGCATCTAAGATGCTTGAAATTTGTGATGGTGCAATGGTTGCCTCTGCTGCTATTGGAAACCCATTTGTTTTTCGTGAGATTTTAAGATATCTTAAGACTGGAAAGGAAAAAGAGATTACTAAGTTTGAAAGAATTAAGGGTTTTATGGATTACATTAAGATCGCAGAAAAGTATGATGTTTTTGAGATGTCCAGAGTTAAGTATGTAGGTTCTAATTTCTTGAAAGGTTTTGAAGGTGCTTCTTCATCTAGAGAAAAATTGATGAAATTTAAGACTCTAACTGATGTTAATGCTTTATTGAAAAGTTTATAGAAATATTTAAATACACATACACACGTGTGTACATATGGCTGTTAAAAATATCTCGATTATGGAAGATGTATATAGAATGCTTCTTGCTAGAAAAAAGGCTAGCGAGAGTTTCTCTGATTTAATTAGAAGAACAATAAAAGAAAAAAGAGATATTATGGAGTTTGCTGGAGCATGGAAAAATGTTAGTGATGAAAGAATTGAAGAGATGAAGACTGACATAAAAGAGATGAGAAAGAAATCAACAATTGAATGGTCTAAAAGGATAAAGAGGCTTCATGGAGATTTGTCTTGATTCAACAGTTATAATAGATTTTCTTAATGGAAGAAAAGAGGCTATAGAGGTAATTCAAAGGTATAGGGAAAACTCTTTTTTTACTACTGAAATAAATGTTTTTGAAGTTTTAGTTGGAATTTATTTAAAAAAGACTGTTGATGAACGGGAGTTAACTAAAGCTAATAACTTTTTTAATAATCTTAATATTTTACCATTTGATGATGGTTGTGGTGGTGAAGCTGCAACCATTCATTCTTCTCTTGCTAAGTCTGCAAAGGTAATTGAACAGGCTGATATTTTTATTGGAGCAATAATAAAAAGTAACGGATATTCTAAGATAATAACCCGAAATAAAGATCACTTTTCTAGGATCAAAGGTATTGAAGTTATAGGTTATTGAGCTATTTAGAATTGTCTTACCTGATTCTGATTTAATTAAACCACTTAATAATGCAAGCATAGTGCTTTTGCCCGAACCAGATGTTCCCATAAATGCTATTTTTTGTCCTCTCTTTAGGTTTAAATTTATATTTTCTAAATGTAGTTTTCTTTTTTTATTATGGTTGAATAGTTTAAAAAGTTATTAGAAATCCTTAAAACATACATTGTTTTAACTATTTTATGGAATTATATAACACTCTTACTCATAAGAAAGAAGAATTTACTCCTATTAAGAAAGGTAAAGTTGGTATGTACTCTTGTGGTCCAACTGTTTACTCTTATCAGCATATCGGGAATTTTAGAACTGCTATTCTTGCTGACTTTTTGAAAAGAGCTTTGACTTATAATGGGTATGATGTTAAGCATATTGTCAACTTTACGGATGTAGATGATAAGACCATACGTGCATCTCAGAAAGAAGGTCTTAGTTTGAAGAAGCTCGCTAGCAAGTATGAAGATATTTATTTAGAAGATTTGAATAGTTTGAATATAATTAGACCGGCTAAATTCTTACGCGCTACTGAAAATATTGATAAAATGGTTAATATAATTCAAAAATTATTGAAAAAAGAATATGCTTATAAGACAGATGATGGGGTTTACTTTTCAATTTCTAAGTTTAAACATTATGGAGAAATAGCTGGACTGCATAAGATAACTAAAACCAAGGAAAGAATAAAGATGGATGAGTATGATAAAGAGAATGCTCAAGACTTTGCTTTGTGGAAATTTTATTCCAACGAAGATGGCAATGTTTATTGGGATACAGACATAGGGAAAGGAAGACCTGGATGGCATATAGAGTGTTCTGCTATGAGCATGTCTGAGTTAGGGGAGAGTTTTGATATTCACACTGGCGGGATGGATTTAATTTTCCCTCATCATACTAATGAGATAGCGCAGAGTGAGGCTTCAACTGGAAAGAAATTTGTTAATTATTGGGTGCATGGGGGATTGTTGAATTTGAAAGATGGAAAGATGTCAAAATCTTTGGGAAACATTTATACGATATCTGATTTGAAGAAAGAAGGTTTTGAACCTCTTAATTACAGATATTTATGTTTACAAGCACATTATAGAAAACCTCTTGAATTTTCATTTGAATCTTTAACTGCTAGCAAGAATGCTTATGAGAAAATAAAAAGGAAGATAATTAGATTGCGCAAGGAAAAGAATCCCGGAAATACTAATGTATCTCAATTTAAGAGAGATTTTCTCGAGGCTATAAATGATGATTTGAATATGCCTCGTGCTCTCGAAGTATTCTGGGATGTCATGGAAGAGGCAAATATGGAATCTAAAACAAGACTTTCTACTTTGGAATATTTTGATAGTGTTTTGGGTCTTGGAATACGCGACATGAAAGAAAAAAAGATTGTTATCCCAAAAGATGTTCTTGATCTGCTTGAAGCAAGACAAAAGGCTCGTAAAAATAAAATGTTTGCTGAAGCTGATGAAATAAGAGATAAAATAAAATCTAAAGGTTATGTTATTGAAGATTTAGCAAAAGATGGACCTGTTTTAAGGCCAATTTAATCTTTCTACTTGACAGATTTAGCCCTGGACCAGAGAATCTCAAAATAATTTTTATAAGGATTTGCTGCATTTTCCCCATTTATTTGAACAACTGTTGGTTCTTTATCCCAGAATACGATATAGATTTTATCTCCATTAATTATTGTTGTTGCGGTGGAGTCAAATTTAGCAGGAAGCATTCGTGCTTCTGTATTTGCTAATTTACTTAACCACTTTACTCTATCTTCTGAATTTGAGTTATATATATGTTTCATAGGTATCTTCTTCTTTACTCTTTCTTTATGAAATTCATTAAGTATTGGGCCTACTTTGTCTGGAGTTTCCTTTGGTATTCCATAGACAAATATTCTTCTTCCTGTTTTAAGCATATCTTCTAAAATTTCTCTGATTGCAAAAATACCTTTAGTCATCATTATTGTTGCAGTTTCTTTTTTGAGATTAGTTTTATTCTGATAATCCTTAATTAACTCTCTTAATTCAAGCTCTTTTTGCTTTAGGTAGTGCATAAATGTTTCAGGTTCACGAGCTGTGAATTTTTGAGCTTTAGAATCTTCTTCTTTGAATATCAGACCTCTACGTATTAGCTCATTTAATGAATCATAAATATTTGATCTGTGCAAATTTGTTTTTCTTGAAATTTCCAATACGCTGGAAGTTCCATACTGCGTTAAAGCTGCATATACTTCCGACTCATTCTTTCCCACACCAAGAGACATAAGGAACTCTTTTATTCTTTCCATATTTTAGAATACTTATGTCTGTTTAAATAGACAACTGTTTAATAAGTACTGCAGTAAAAAAAAGACAACATGTCTTGCCTTAAAAAGACGTATTCTATAACACCGATAACTTAATAGACAGTCTTATTTCTGGTTTAATATGGCTGACAGGACATGTAGATTCTGTATAGTTGATGATAATGAGGATAGTTGTGTAAGCTTTAAGATGCTTATGGATAAATCTCGTGTAAACTTTCCCATGGAGGTTGTTGCTCATCACGTTAAACCAAATTCTAATGGTTCGCTTGTTGAAACATTGTCTAAAGTTGATGCTGATGTTTATGTGATGGACTGTAATCTTCCTGATTCAATGAGTGGAGTCCAAGTTGCTTTAGAATTATCTAAAAAAGATAGAAGCAAGCGTTTTGTTTTTTATAGCAGGGCTCATCCTGATCAAATAAGGGAGGCAATAAGTTCCGCTGTGACTCATAGAATAGGAGAAGATTTTTTAATTATTCCTTTTGGAGAGAAAGTAGATTTTGCTGTTGATAAAGTAATTCAGACTGCAAGAAAAACTATAAGGGTAGGAGCTACGGGTGGAGGAAAATTTGGAAAACAACTTTTGAGAAGGTGTGCAATTTCAGATTATTATGTTTCTCATGTAGATTTCTTCAGCAGACACACTGCTGATGCAACAGATGAAATATTTACTAAAGCTCAGTCTGCACTTGATAAAGAATATAGTGGAAGGGTTACTCTTCACCATGATTTGAAAAGTCTTGTTGGTGCAAAACCAGATGTTCTTTTTCTTACTGCAAGTGATAGAAGCAGAACTTATGATGGCACTAGGATAATGTATGATCCAGTAATGGATCCTGCAAGACTTGCCTTTTTTGAAGGTGAAGCAGATTTGAATATAGAAACTGCGGGCATTATAATAAATAATGGATTTGAAGGACTGGTTGTTCCCTTGATGAATCCTTCTCTTGGACAATCAAGGATACTTCAGAGAAAAGGATACTGTCCTAATAAAATAACTACCCCATTTAATTTGGATACTTTAAGAGGGATTGAGACTCTTAAAAGTCAAGCTGGAAATATAGCTGAAAAAAGCGGTTTAGAAAGGGCACAGGTAGATTACATTTTAGGTTTCATAAACCCCGAATATTTTGTTGGTTTTAGGGGTATGCCTGAACTGGTCGTTTCTAGCGAACTAGAAAGAAGAATATTTGCAGAAGGATATACATTGCATTCTAAGGATAGACCATCTTTTAAAATTAATGAGTGGTTGGAAGGTGTTTGCGATAGTTTGAAGGGTGCAACTAGGCTTTCTTGGTCTGTAGGTAGAGAAGAAGCCGAACTTACTGAGGAGACTGATCTTGAAATAACTAGTCCTGCAAAGGCATTATTTGAATTTATCATAGATCTTGCCAGTTATAGACCTTCTTTAAGTGCAAACAGTTCATGTTTCTTTCCTCGCTTAGAAGCTCATGTTGCTCTGCCTTCTAATGTTAGGTATTCTAAAAATGGATTTGAAATTGAACCAAATTATAATGCAATTATAAAAATGGGTTTGGAGAGACTTTATTCTCCAAATGGTCCAAACCTAGGGGATGTTACTAGAAGGCATTTAGAGTCAATAGATAAGATTCTTGTTGCAAAAGGGCACTCCTAAATTTGTCAGAAAAAGACTACTCTTCTTTAAATTAGACTTATGGCTGTGGTTTTCATGGGTCAAAAAATGGATATAATGAACATGACGCAAGAGTTTCCCGTACTTGAACAGTTGAAAATGGGTAATTCTGCTTTTATTCCCGACTCTTTTTATAAATCACTCGAGGAATTTTGCATTAGAAACGCTATTCCTGTTGAAATCCGTGAGTTTAACAAGACTAGAACTGCTAAGCAGATATGCCAGCAATGTTTGAAGGCATTTATTTTCGATCAGGCAATAACAAAGTACCATATGTCTATTGACTTGATTAGTTTGGCTATATCAATAGACGCTCCTTTGGGGCATTCTGATTATTATTCTGACAATGGAGAACTAAAGAAGATTTAATTTATACTCTTATTAAACTTGGTTATTTTGTAGCTTTTTTACTGATTGTAGTACCCTAATATCTGGAGATAAGATATAGACATGATCATCTTTTGAGCGGACTGCTCTGTATATTCTTTGTAGAAATTCTCTGTGAGCTTTATCTCTATAGAAATCCCAGAAGTGGTCTGGGTGGGTCTTTTGAAGTATTTTCCAGAATGTATCTGATATGTTTGGATTAGGGTATTTGGTGAAAACAACACTATTACACATACTACCTGGAAAGTCTATACCTCTAGAACATTTTGTTGTGAATAGTTTGTTATTTAATCCTTGTTTGAATATGGCTATTGCTTTTCCTGTTTTATCGTTTTTTTGTTGTTCTATTAATGTTTCTTGAGATGTTAGCTGGGATAGGTTGTATTTCGACTTTTCTTCATCTGTTGGGAGGTCTTGAAATGCATTTACATGAATTAGAGTTGGGCGTTTGGCTCTTTCTACTGTAATATTTAGGGCTTCAAGATATTCTTTTCTTGTGTGGTTGTTTGTTGTAAAGTTTGAGTATCTGCAATCTTTTTCTTTACCAGTCATTTCTATTTCTATTGCACCTTGTTGCAGTTCTTCTGCTTGAATTACTTTGAATTTTGACATTCCAAATATATTTTTTATTACATTCTGAGAATGAAGAGTTCCAGACATAAACAATAGAACTTTGCTTTTGTTTAGAAGTTCCTCTATTTTTTGAGATAGATTTGTACTTACTAATTTTATGTAAAGACTTTCTTCTTCTTTTCTGTAAGTAAGATATATCTCATCAGTCATTTCTTCTAATGTATGAGCTATTTCTAATGCTTTGTTTGCATAGTTGTTATCATCTACTAGTATTTCAGATTCTAATTCTTTATCTTTTGCTAGAAGTCTGAATATCTTTCTTATTTTTGTACTTTCTAGACTAAAGACTTCATTTTCATCTATTCCTAGAGCTCTTTTGTTTTGTTCTTCCATACTTATTAGATCTAGGATAGATTTTATCGTGTCTCTGCTTTCTATTGACTCTGGGACGATAGTGGTTAGATTGTTTGCTAATCTTGTTAAGTTTATGTCTTCTTGTTGGAATAAACTGTCTAAAAACTCATCAGATTCATCTATTATTTCTATTTCTGTTTTTGGTTTTCTACCTATTGATAATTCTGCTTTGTATTTTGCTCCATTGAATATTATTACATCTGCATTTTTGTAGGCTAAATATTGGTCATAATAAGAACATCCTGACTTTCTGTGATAAAATGTGTATTCTCTATTATCACAACCTTCATACTTTATTTTCTTTGCATCTTTTAATTGGTTTAAATCGTAACTACTAGGAACTATTGGACTCCAATATGGATTTGATGGTGCTATTGATAATCTTCTAATATGTTTGTAATCTGGAACGTCTTGGCCAGATACAAATGGGTTATTTCTAAAGTAGTCTGCTATTTTGTTGTAGTTCTTTTCTGTTAATTTGATGTTCTCAGGTAATTCTGAGTCTGCGCACGATAAACCTGGATTTATAATTGAATCATGATTTTCTCTGCCAGTCATTACTGCTATTTTCATCTTTTGACCATTTGATTTGTAAAGGAATTTTTTTTCCATATAATCATCTTCATATTGTTTTTGCAGAGCTTTAACAGGAACTATAATTGATGCCTTACCAAGTCTTCTAGCTACATTTAGAGCTATTGCAGATTTTCCTGTTCCGCAGGCTCCATGCAGGAAAATTATTCTATCTCCATGTTTTATTGAGTCTAGTATTTCATTTACAACATCTTCTTGAGTTTTTCCGTTTGAAAATTTTAGGGGAGTTATCTTTCCATTTTTGTCATTTAAATCCCAATTAACCCCTGCGAATATATTTTCTGCTTTTGTATCTTCTTTTAAGAAACTTAGGTTTGATGAGGTCTTTAGATTAGAATTAGAACTTTCTAGCAATTCTTCAAAATCGTCTGGTAAGATTACTGTTTCTTTAGGCCTCCATTTTTGAGGAGCATTTGTTTGCAAACTCTGGAGTCTAGATTGATCACCACTTACCATGTTTTCTTTTGTGGGTATGGGGTTATAAAAGTGTTGCTGTCTAAGACTAGAAATTAGGTAGACTTAAAGTGATTGGGTCGCTGAAAGGAGCGTTTTTTGCAGGTGATAGAACATGCCTATATTTTTCTTTAAGACTTAAATGAACTCTTCCATTTATTTCTTCTTCCTCAAACAAAGCTTGTAGAAACTTTCCTAATTTCCTACGATCAGAGTAATATAGTGCATAACCTTTTTCTTGAGAAGATGGGACAACTATTGAACCATTTCCTTTGTAGTTTGGATGATTTGCAATTGCTTTCCCTATAAGAATTTCATCAATCCTTCGTACCCCCCTTCTTACTATTAATCTATTTTCTCCAAAATAGACTTTTTGAGTAAATCTCGGAGGTTGCGAGGGATCTCTAGTTCTTTCTTCTCTTTGAACCAATGCTTCTTCATATGCTGGAAAAAACCCTCCTTCTTTTTTAATTGCTTCTGATACATAATCTGCAGATATTAATAGTAATTTATTATACAAGTTTGGATCTTCTCTAAGTGTTGAGATTTTCTCCGTTTCTTTAAAAATTCTATCTACTAAACTTTCCATTCCGGCAACAGAAGATAAGGGTTTTTAAACTTAATTTATTTGACCATGATGTGCGGGGATGCCAGAGTGGTCAAATGGGTCACGTTAAGGCCGTGATAGCTTAGTGCTTTCCTAGGTTCGAATCCTAGTTCCCGCATATTTCTGTTTAGAAGTGAGTCTCTGAGTGCTTTAAAGTGGTCAAACAAGAGAGAAAAGAGATTGTTTTTCCTGTGTGTGATTTATAAATGACCTTAAGCTTTAAAAAGAGACTTTCATTTTACAACATGTAAGGTCTATAACCCTCACAATAAAAACTTCTAAACTCTTCACGGAGATTATTATGAATTCTAAAAAATTAAATTATGTGTCTTTGGCGGCAATGTTGTCTTTAGGAGCATGTGTGCATGTTGATTCTGCTTCTGTTAGACCCTTTTTTGGCAATATTTGGGACTCTTTGGATACTGCTCAAACAAGTTCTAAAGATGATCCTATAAACTGCTCTGCTACAGTTTCTTTAAACCCTGCTTTCCATCCTGTTTATAGCATTAAAACTATTCAAGCAAATAGTAGTCCTGATTTACCTGTTCATAATTTTTATGACTCAAGACAGGAACGTCCTATAAATTCTCTAATAAATTATTCACTTGGATTACCTCAAGAACTTACTAGACAAGATACATCTTTTGATACAGGATTAGTTCAGATAGCTATTAGTGATCGTGAGTCTCTTACTTTTAGGCCGAAGTATTCTCAAGCATATGACATTTCATTTAGAGAAGATCACTTAAATGTTCAAGAGATTAAAGATTATCAAGCTCCTGCTTACAGCGATTTTCGTTTTAAGAATGATATTTTAAATGATTTGCCTGAAGATGATCCTGAAAGAGTAGAGCATGATCAAAGTGCAGCGATATCCTCTCTAGCAAGATGGATGTGGGGCTGGAAGGTCTTTAAACCGATAAAGACTGTTGCTGATCAAACTCGTGATTATTCTAATAGTGCCGTAAGGTCTGTATTTGGATCTCATGCTGAAATTGATTATAATAGTGGAAAACTTGTTTTTGAATATACAGGGATATCTACAGATTACTTCAATGTAGATGTTAACCTATGGACAGAACTAGACGACTTTAAGAAAAGTGGTCTAATTGTTGAGATGGTTCTTCCTTTTGGTAGAAGAAGATAATTAATTAGTGCTTAGTTTTACTCTATTGTTATCTTCTAATATTTCAGGTATTTGATTTTCATAATCTATTACAAATTCTATGCTTTTTGCATTTAAGTCTATTTTTAGGTTTTCTACATCAATTATTTTCTTTGCCCCTACTGATATTGAATTAAGCTCAAAATTATCTACAAATTCGTCATCTGCATATATGGCTACTTTTACATTATTTGCTTGTATTAATCCTTTGTTTATTACTTCCATGTGGAAGTTAACATATCTTCCGCTCTTTGTAGCTGTTAATTCTTCAAATGCTAATTCTGGGGCTGAAGATATTTCATACAATTCATTTATGCTATCTATTATTTCTTCATCTATTACTTGATCACATGCTAATGTGGGATATAGTATGCTGTTTTCGTCGTTATTATGGTCAAAACCAAGAGCATGGAGTAATTCGTGTATTGCTACATTTGCATTGTTACAGCTTCCTTCTCTATATAATGCAACTTTTCCCTCTAGTATTACTGAATATAGTGTCGAGTTTATTACTCTTGATGGACCACCTTCACCTGCTATGAAGTGATTCTCTTCTTCTGCTTGGGGGGATACATCAGAACACAATATCTTGAGTGCAGCGTTTGATTCGCTTGTATGGTTGAATTCTAATACTGTTTTCTCTTCTAAAATAGAGAAAGCTTCCTCCATTTTTGTTTTTTTATTTTCAGGACACGATTCTGCTATGTTGTAGTTTATTTCATTACTTGGATATCTCATATTTTCATAGAATTGTTTGCTTGGAATTGTGTTAGTTGTTGTTATTTCATTTGAATTTGTATTAATTAGGTTTATTGTGTGTCTTGGAATATTCTGGTATAAATAATATCCAGCATATCCTATTGCTACAAGAAAAAGTATTACAAAAAATGTTGCAAATAATCCTTTTCTGTTCATGACTATTTTAAATTTTCAATGTATATAAATTATCTTTTTGATACTATTTCTTAACGAAGATGTCTTTTTCTTAAGGGAGCTGTGAAGGATCTAATTTGATGTAGTGCACTTTTCCTTCTCTTGCTCCTATTATATGTATTTTGTTTTCAGAATCTATTTCAAGTTTTGGGTTTGTCCACTCTCCATTATCCATTTGATGTTCTGTCCAGTGACCCGAATAATTTGTCATTATGCGTAAGCCCATTCTGTTTGCAGGAGTATAACAGATCATTGCTTTGCTGTTTGAGTCCATTTCAAAAGAAAGCCTATTATCTTCAGATAAATTGGTTTGAGGGTAAACTGATTGCAGATTCCATGTACTTCCAACTCTTGTACCATAGTATAAATGTGGGATAGTGTGTCTTTGGAACACTAAATGCATTGTTCCTTGAGTATCTTTTCTTATTATGGGATTTTTACCCCAGTGAACTAACTCTTGGACCCATGATCCTGATTGTTTGGTTATATAATTGACTGTTGTTCCTCCTTGTGCAACATGGACTACATGAGGTTGATTATTATAGTCTAAGGCTATGGATGTCTGACTTGGAGCAGAACTTGCCAAATCTTCTATAGACCATTGTCCTGATATGTTTGAAGCATACTTTAATCTATCAGATGATATATAAGTTATATGTTTGTTTTCTTGGGAATCAATAACAAAATCGTTATCTCTTCCTGAATTAGGAGTAGAATCTATTGTATGTTTTATCCATTGATTTTCTGTAAATGTAGCATGGACTAATTCTTCTCCAATGGTTGTGCTGTTAAATACTGTTTGAGGATTTTGCCCAAACTTAGCTGTTGTATAGATTCCTTCACTTGCAATTGGTTTTCTTATCCAATTGTCTCCTACTAAGGAAGCTGAACTGAACTTTCTTTCAGGACTGCTGTCTTGATAGATTAAAGTTGGTTCTCCTTGATTGTTTACTGCTAGGCTTAATTGGGGAGCTCTGTTACCTTGAAATGTTTCTCCCCAATCTTCTAAGATTCTGCTTTCTAGACTTGAAGATAGCTGGAATTGCTGTGTTTGAAGTACTGTTGGTAGTTCATCAATTTGACGTATTTTGAAAGAAGATCTTGTTTCTGCATCATAAATATCCTTTGCTTTTATTATTACTTCATGTTCATTATTTGTTAGATCTTCATCAATTGGATCTTGATAGAAATATTCAAATCTTGAAATTCCTATTTGATTTATTTGTCCTGGCCCACTTTCTAAGGTTGCATTAAACTGATCTCCTTCTGGATCAGTAATTTTTGAATTTAAATCGATTGTCAGAGTTGAGCCTTCATTCACATCATAATCTGAAAAAGTAATTACTGGCCCTCTATTATTTTCAGGAGCTGAAGGGTTACTTGGATTTTGTGGAGGACTTATTGTTGTATTATTAATTGTTCTTTTTGAACAACTAAAAGAGAGGGCTAGCAGGCCTGCAAGGCCTAAAGAGATATTCCGAGAAATATTTTTACGCATCTTTTTTGGAGGTTTACTTCTTATTTATTATAGTGTTGTCTTTTTTCTACTTCTTTTTGAAATTTAATGAACATGAGTTTATGCAGAATCTCTTTCCTGTTTTTTCTTGAGGACCATCATTAAACACATGACCTAAATGACTTCCGCATTTTGTACATATTACTTCAGTTCTACTCATTCCTATACTATTATCTTGGATGAATTTTACTGATCCTGGAATAGAATCATAGAAAGATGGCCAGCCTGTTCCTGAATCAAACTTTACGTCTGAATTGAATAGTTTATTTCCACATGCAACACATTCATACATTCCTTTTTCCTTATTATTATGGTGCTTTCCTGTGAAAGCAGGCTCTGTTCCTTTTTCTCTTAAGACATGATATTGCTCTTTTGTCAGTTTCTTTTTGAAATCTTCTTCTTTCATATAATTTTATTGTTTATTGAGTATTAAATTTATATGTTGTTTGTAGCTACTAGGATTTTAATCGTGAAATAGATTTATGAGGTTTAATTTCTAAAACTGAATCTCACAGAGTAGTAAGATTTAAACAAAGAAAATAGATATTTTCTAGCTTAAACTTTGCAACGAATATTAAAACGCAAAGTTTAAATAATTAAACGAACCTTAAGATTTATGAATAATTACTCAAAAATGACTTTGTTTACATTGTTATTTGTATTTTTGTTTGCTTCTACGGGACTTGCAAGTGCTTCCCATCCTTACAATACATATACTTACACAGATAGAAATGTATTTTCATACAATGAAGATGATAATGGTTTCAAAGTTGGTTTTGATGAAAAGCGTCATGTTTCAAGAGGATATACTTATTGTGGATACTATGATTGGAGTTATGGTGGAAAAAGATGTGCTCGCTCTTGGGGAGATAGACAATACTATCCAGATCATGCTTCATATGAATATGATCATGATGTCGTTGTAAAAGAAGCTTTCAAAACTTATCAGCAAAGGTCAAAGCAAGAATATCAGCTTGAAGTCAGAAGAATTGGTCTTGAAGAAAGAAGACGCTATGGATACGGTGGATATGGCTATGGATATTCAGATCATAGATATTATTCTTACGGCTGGTAATAATATAAAAAGTCAATCTGGTTTTTATTTATATGAAAATTGTGAATAAGCTCAAGTTTTATTTTGGTATTTTGATTATTTTATTCCTGTTATTTAGTTATTTTATTAGTGTTAATGTTGAAAGCGGAGCTAATTACATTGTTACTGATACTCTACTAGGGATAATTATATTTCATAGTTTATTTGTTTTTATTGTTTATTTAATAATTGCAATATTTTTTATATTTACAGGAGTAAGGAGGTTTAAATTCACATGAGTTACTTGAAGGGTTTTAGAGAAGTTTATTCAAAACCATTTTATATTTTTGTTGCATTGGCTGGAATGCTTTTGTTTTATCTGCTTGAAGTTATTATTTCTGACTTTTCAGATTTGAGAATCATTTCAAATGGACAAGGATCTCTTAAGACTCTTTTTTATTATTTTACTGGATATCCAGTGACTCTTGATTCATATTCAGTTTTCTTTCTTTTTGCAATTACCTTATTGTTTGGATCTTATCTTGCTTTGGCTACTTACAAGACTACTCAGCTGAGTAGTGCAAAGTTTTCTTTCCTTGGATCAATAGGTCTATTTTTTGGGTTTCTTGCTCCTGGATGTGCTGCATGCGGTATTGGACTAGCTTCAATATTAGGTATTGGAGGAGCAGTGATATCTTTGCCATTTGGGGGTAAAGAGATATCGCTTTTAGCGTTTATTCTTCTTGGGTATGCTAATTTCAGAGTTGCTAGAAAGATTAACCAGAATACTTGTTCGATAAGCTTTAAATAGGCACTTAAGGGTCCATTTTATGACATTTATCAGGAGATAGATTCGTTGGTTTCATGAATGAAATGGAAGTGGATGAGAAATATCTGAAAGATAAACCTGTTGTTTGCTCTATTGATAAGAAAACTGGAACAATTTATTCTTTGGCTCCTAATTTAGTTATCATTTGAAGCTAACAAAACCTTTATTAAAGACTGAATTAATTTTTCTTAATGAATAATGAGAAACTGAAAGGGGGTTTTAATATGGAACAAAAAAGTGAAACAATTACAATAAGAAAAGACACTCTTTGGAAATATTCAACATTTATTTTGTTAGGTGTTGTTATTTTAGGAGTTATCTTTTATGTTTTGCCTGGTAAAAGTACTACTGGAAACGTTGTACAGCAACCTGGACAACAATTACCAACTGGGCCAACAGCTCTTATAGAAATTGATACTGAAGGAGCTCCCATTAAAGGAAACGTTAACGCTAAAGTTACATTATTGGAGTTTGTAGATTATGAATGTCCATTCTGCGCAAGACACAATGCTCAAACAGGTCCTGCTCTTAATCAAAGAGTTGTTGCTGGAGAATTGAAAATTGTATCTATGGACTATCCATTACCTTTCCATGCTCAAGCTCAGAAAGCTGCTGAAGCTGCTCACTGTGCTAGAGATCAGGGAGGAGACGCTGCTTACTATGAAATGCATGACTTGCTATTTACTAGCGGAGTTGAAGGAGGAGTTGGCGCATTCAAAGAATATGCTCAACAAATGGATTTGAACGCTAATGAATTTGCATCTTGTTTGGATAACGGAGACAATGCTCAATTAGTTGCAGATAACATGGCTTATGGTTCTTCTATTGGGATACAGGGAACACCTGGATTCTTAATTGGAGACGGAGAAAAAGCTAGACTTGTTAGTGGTGCATGTCCATCTACTACATTTGATTATGCAATTGATGCAGTATTAAATGATGAAGAGTGGGGAGTTTCTAACTGCCAACCTACAGTCTAAATTTATTTTTTATTTTATTTTTCTTTTTTATAGAATATTTTAATTAAGAACCAGCTGGTTATTAGAATCATAAGGAATTGAGCTAAGAACCATTCCGCCATGTATGGAAGACCGAACGTGAAGTTAGCACAGTTATGATATACACAATTAACGTTTCGATCATAGTCTGTTACTAATCTTGAGACTATAAATACTACAGATACCTGTATCATACTAACTATTGGGAAGCTTCTTGATTTTAATCCAATTAGATACATTGAGTAAAGGCTTAATGGAATATTGAAGAGGTGTTGGAGTGTTATTATTTTCCCGCTTAATACACCAGGGATGAAAAAATAATCAGTTATTCCGAATAAAGAGTCTCCTGTAATTAGGTGGTGAAAGAAGTCCAAATTCCAGAATAAATAAGGTATGAATATTATTGCTATCTGGCTTGCTACCAAAGATGCACTCTTTCTTAGTATTCCTATACCTAACAATATAAGAGATATGTAACTCATCCATAATACAGGGGCTATTCCTGTGTTGACTTTGAATATATTGTCTATTACAGCAGCTATCCCCCAAAGAAAAAATACAGTTCCTATTATGTTAAGAATTTTTACGCTGGTTACTGCTTTTTTATTCATTCTTTCTTGACTTCTTTTTTTGTGATTTGTTATGTTTGACTATATGGAACATACCATATAAACCAATAAAGAACCAAATTATATTTGTTAGAAATGAAGGGTATGCTTCTAGAATTAGAGTATTTACTCCCAATAGAAGAGATCCTATGATATTCATCCATTGATACATTTTTGAACGGCTAGTTAGATCTTTATGGATTAACAAGAAGTATGCTAATAATAATAGAGCTGCTCCAATCCAGCCTATAAGAGATATCAACACCATATTCAACCTCATTTAAATTAGTTAATAAATCTTTATAATTTAATCGTCGTCTTCTTCATCTTCCCATTCTGTACTAAGAATATTAAAGTTTTCATCTAGGTGAACATCAACTTCTCCATCATTTGTAGTTATCTCAATTTCGTAGTATCCTTCTTCGTCTCCTATTTCAGAGTCAGTTACTCTACCTTCTCCAATATACTCGAGGGATACTGCGCTCGCTCTTTCTAAATGTGTTCCTGTAATTGGAACTTCTCTTTCATTTTCATCATTTTTTGAATTGTCTTCATAATTTAATTTTACTAAATTTAGAATTGATCTTTCACTTTTATAATTTGAGCTGGATAAACTTGTACTGTTGGCCAAGATAAATGTACTGTTTACTACTAAGAGTACCACTAGGGAGATAATTAATAATAATGCTAAACCTTTCTTTGACACGCTATTTGAATGTATCTCAAGTATTTATTATTTTCTATTTGAAAAGTTTGTTAAAATTGTTTTCTATTTCTTTCTCTGCTTCTTCTAATTTTATTCCCTTTATTTCAGCTATCTTTTTGTAGCTGTAAATTACGTTGGCTGGTTCGTTTGGCCATTCTTTCAATGGGTGTAAGTAAGGGGTGTCTGTTTCACATAGCAAATTTTGAATCGGAACTCTTTTGATTACATCTTGGAATTGTTGAGAGTAATGAGAATTTGCGGGAATTGATAAGAACCATCCATTCTTTGCTATTCTATCCACTAATGACATCTTTCCCGAGAAACAATGCATTACTACCTTTTTTGCATTTAATTCTTCTAATAATTCTATTGTGTGGAGTTCAGCTTTTCTTGAATGGATTATAACTGGTTTATTTAATTTAATTGCCAGATTTACAAACTTTCTTAGATTGTTCTTTTGTTTGTCTAATGTTTTATGTAATTCTTCTTCCTTTAAATCTATACCTACCTCTCCTATTGCTACAATTTTATCTTTATTCTTCTTTATAAATTCTATTTCCTCATCTATTTCTCTCTCTGATAATTTTAGGGCGTCTGTGGGATATATCCCAAGAGCTGGAAGAACTTGTTTGTGTTTTTCCGCCAGACTTAAAATAATTTGATTTTGAGCATGATCTGTTCCATTTACAATCATTTGTTCTACTCCTTTTGATTTTGCATTTTTGATAGCTTGTGCTGCTGTAATTCCTTCTTCTATTAGTTTATCTAAGTGGCAATGAACGTCTATGAACATATATTCACCATGGTAATTTATCTTGCTTAAACCAGAACTGACCTGTTTCTTTTAAATTTACTATTTTATTATAGACGTTCTCAGCTGACTGATATGGTTTAAACTCTGCACCTTTTCCACCCATATCTGTTTCAACCCATCCTGGGTGAATTGAAGCTACAATTATGCCTTTTTCTTCCAGTCTTATAGATAATGTTTTCGTATACATATTAAGAGCTGCCTTTGAAATGCGATAATCTGGATAGTCTACATTCTTTTTAATTCCTACATGAGTTATTGATCCTGCTCTAGAAGAAATATTAATTATTTTACCTGACTTATTTATCATGGGGAGCATTCTTTCTGTTAAATCTATTGTACCTATTAGATTTACTTCTAGTGTTTTTCTTAAATAATCAATTCTCATTACAGGATCTTTATTATTGGCATAAACTCCAGCATTATTAATTAGAATATCTATTTTTTTATTTAATTTAGCAAATTCTTTAGTGCATTCTTCTATACTTTTTGAAGAAGATAGATCTAACTTTAACATGGTCAGATTATTATTTTTTATATCCGCCATTCCAGAAGTAGATGTTCCGATAACTTCATAGCTTTCTTTAAGAAACTTTTCTGCCAAAGCTTTACCTATACCCCTACTTGCTCCTGTAATGAATACTTTTTGCATAAGATTATTTGATTTATTAGTATAAAAAGTTGTTCAAAATTTACTACGCTTGTATTTATCCTCATTAGGCTTATCAATTTAGGAGGTGAAAATGGCTAAAAAGACACGTGGACACAGAATGAAAGTTGCTAAGCTTAGAGCTAAATCGACACCCGGAGGGAGAGGGCCAGTTAGATTGAGACCTGCCGGAATGAAAATAATGGCTCACTAAAGGCTTTTATTCTTCTTTTTTATTTTTCAGAATGAAATCCCTCGACCAAGAATCGAACTTGGGTAACGCGGGTTCTACATAACTGTAATCTCCAGTGAGACTACTCTGATTGTGCTTCATTTTATTTTCCCAAGGAAGGGAAAAATCTGCACTATCCTACAGCCGCGCGCTCTTCCATTGAGCTATCGAGGGATTAAATATTCTAGAATTGTGTCTTTTAAAGGTTATTGATTACTTTTTTTTATTAATTCTTTTATTAATTCTGCCTGGCTTTTTCTTTTCTTTGGTTTTGTTTTTAGTATCTTTCTTGTCTTTTTTTTAACTGTGTGATTAACAATATTGCTGTTGTTATGTCTTGATCCTACGAATATTGCACTTACTATAACTAGAGCTAATATTAAGTAGAATGAAGTACTTGAGTAGTATTGTTTCATTATTTCTACTGCATTATCTTGTGTAAAGAAGAAAAACAAATCTAATACAAATCCAACTATGATAAAGGTTATTCCAAGTTTAAAGCCTTCTTTTGCACTTCTTTTAGCTTTTGAGAAATACCAAATACTTGCTAAACATGTCAATAAAACTGTTGTGATTACTGTTATTATCCAGTATATTGTTGGAATATTTTGAGGAGATTCAATGCTTACATTTGCAA
>JBBSXJ010000008.1:0-27244 GCA_038045825.1 Nanobdellota archaeon | reverse complement strand
TTGGAATAGCAAGAAATATTAACAATCACTGGAGACTTATAGGCCACGGAGAAATTGTAAAATAACACTCCAAAACATAAATATTTATTAATTAAAAAATCAAATCTATTGTATGATTGATAGCTATAAACCTGGTACTAGACTCCATTATGAAGAAGAACACGGCCATTTTGAGGTTGAAGTAATAAGAAACATTAGTGATGATAAAATAGTGGGTTATGAATTAAAAGTATTGAGAACAATATCTCCAGCAGCAAGGGGTCTAAAATTTCCAAAGGATCATGTATTTACCTGGAGCAATCCTAGAGATCAAGATAGCTGGAATTTAGGACCAATGGAAGGTCTTTTAGAACAGAAATTAGAATAGTTAATAATTAGTATCCAAAATTAATATAAACCAAATAATTTCTTGAGCTATATGAGTTACATCGAAAAAACAAAGGGCCCAACAGCAGTTCTAGCAGGTGCAGGTACAGGAAAAACAAGAAGCATTATTGAAAAATTAAAGTATATAATTAATAACAAGCCATTTCCAATAGAAAATGTAGTTTGTTTAACATTTTCTAACGAAGCAGTAAATAACTTAAGAGAAAGAATAATTCCGCATCTTAAAAGTAAAGAACCCATAATATCAACATTCCATTCATTCTGCGCAGATATCCTAAGAGCTCACGGAGAAAAGATAGGAATCAAAACAAACTTCAAAATAATAACTCCTGATGATGGCAAAATATTCATGCATAAATATTTCAAAACAGCTCCATTATTGTGCAATAAATACATTGATGAAATATCAACAAAGAAAGATTTAGGGATATCAATAGAATCTCTAAAGAGTCAAGAAAGAAATCAAGAAGAAATCCAAAGACTATCAAAAGAATTAGAAGAAGCAAAATTCAAAATAAATACAAATCATATTAATAAGCTATCAAAAGAAGAAATAGAAATAATAAAAGAAAAGAGAGACAAGTTAGAAGAAGAAATAAAACAAGCAAAATTCATTCAAGCATGGAAAAATTATGAAAAAATAAAACAAGCCAATAACGGCTTAGACTACTCAGATCTTCATAATAAGGCTCTAGAACTTCTAAACAAACATCCAAACATTACAGAAAACTTCGAACATATAATAGTTGATGAATTTCAAGATACAAATAAGATGCAATGTGATCTTCTAGATAAAATAGCAAAAAAAAGAAATATAACTGTAGTTGGAGATCTAAATCAATCAATATACAGATTCAGAGGGGCTTATGCAGACAACTTCAATTATTTCAAACAGATATTCACTGTAAATAATGCCGATATATTTAGATTAGACAAATCATATAGATCTGCAAATAAAATACTAAATATAGCTCATGAATTAATACAAAATAACTATGAAAATAAAGAAGATTGTTTCAAAGTAAGAAATGCTCATAATATTCAGGGAGATAATACTAAAGTATATGAATTAAAGAACGGAAAAGAAGAGGTAAGAAAAATAATTGAAATAATCAGGGAAGAAATGTCAAAAAATACACCTCTAAGTCAGATATGTGTAATATTTAGAACTCATCAACAGTCAAATATGCTAAAAAAACGACTAGAATATGAAAAAATACCTTTCACTAGTATAAATAAGGATTCTTTATTAAAAAACCTAAAAATAAAGCTAATAAGATCATATCTAACAATAACTGATAAAGTAAAGAATAAATCTAAAGGTGGGGAACAAGCAATATGGGAAATAGTAAATCAATCAATAAAAAATACTAAAGATAATTTCACAATAACTAGGCTAATTCATAAAAAAAGAGAAGAGAGTGAATGCATTTGTATAGACTTCATGAAAGAAAACTTTGAAATCTCAAAAGAAAGTCAATTGCAAATAGATTCAATAAATAAAATAATAAACCAATTATTAGAAATAAGTAATATCAAAGCACACGAAATTGTAAAGAAATTATATGAAATACTAAATATTGAAGATAAAGAATCAATTCCAATATTAGAAAAATTTCATTCTTTTGTTAAAGAGCTACCAGAACAAGACTCAGACTTAAGCGGGCTATTATATCATCTAAACATGATAGATTCTCTTAATATTAATGTCGAAGCTCCAGATTTAGTAAAAGATGGTGTAAGAATAATGACCAATCATGCAACTAAAGGGTTGGAATACGAATCTGTCATAATATCCAGCTTAGCTCAAAAGAAATTCCCTATAGAAAGAGTAGATGAGAAAGATAATCTAGAGAACCAAATTTCAGAAGAAAGAAGATTATGTTATGTTGGATTTACAAGAGCAAAGAAAAGACTCTATTTAACATATGCAAAAGAATATGGTCAAAGGAAATTTGAACCTAGTCAATTTCTAAATGAAATAAGCTATCAAAATAATGAAGACGTAGAGTTTATACAAGATCTTGAAGAAAAGTATGAAGCTCCAGCATTAGAAATAAAACCAGCAAGCGATTTAGAAGAAACATACACTTCATTTTCACCTTCTTCATTACAATTATTTGATACTTGTCAGAAAAGATATGAAATGAAATATATTTACAATATGCCCGATCCTGTTCCAGATTCTTGGGAAGCAATAGCCATAGGCAGTTTCATCCATAAAGTGCTAGAAAGAGTAGTAACTGATAAATGCAAAACTCAAAAGCAGATAGAAGATTTAACTAAAATAATGCAAATAGATGAATACAAGAATATCAACTTAGAAGAAGCTTTGCCAATGATAAAAGTATTCTTTGAAAGAAATAAAAATAAATACAATGAATATTCTCTAACTGAAAAGCATCTAAAAGCAAACATAAATGGAATTACATTTAGTGGCTTTGCTGACAGAATAGACTTTGCTGAGAACGGAGACTTAACTATAGTAGACTACAAAACAGGCAAATCTGATATCAAACCAAAGTATAGAAACTGGCAACTAGGAATTTACGCTCTTGCATCAAAACATTTAGGAGAACCAAAGAGCTTAATATTAGAAATGCTCCAGAAAGAAACCCCATTAGAATTTCATATAGATTCTAAAGGCATAGCAAAAGAAATTCATAGTACAAGAACACAATTTAGCCTAGAAGAAGTAAAGAATGAGATAGTAGAAGTAGCAAATAAAATAATTAAGGCAAAAAAAGAAGGTTTCAAATTCTGTCCAATCGAAAGAAATTGTGATTTCTGCCTTAATCTAAAATGAAATTATTTAATATCTCCAGGAACTCTATAATCTACCCATTGAACATGCTTCTTATCAATAGCATCTTTAATTGATTTTTCAGTTCCAGTTAACTTGCTCTTTCCACTCTTTACTTCAACAAAACTAACACCAGTTACATTCCTCTCATCAAGACCGTGAAACACAATGAAGTCAACAGGTTTCCCAATAAATTTACACTCGCTCGGATTAAATGGAAAGTCAGGCAAATAAGGTGCAAGTTGCTCTGAAAAGTGTCCAGCAAGAACAGAACGAGAGCGAGCAATTGCATCTTCGCGATGTGCTTTTATCTGCCCAGCCCAATGACTATCCCTTCTGAATTTTGAGATGTAATACCCAATTAAGTAACCAATAATTCCAATAATAATCGCTATAGCAATTATAGTCGCATCAACCACCATGAAATACCTTAATACAAAGAGTTAATAAAACCAGCTAAAACACTCTAATTTTTTCTACAGAAAAAGCTTTTAAACATCTTAAAATAGAAAGAGATATGAAAATAAAAGACCAAGCAAATGGTATGAATAAATCATTCAGCTTGAGCTCATATTTCTACAATTAGGGAATATCTCTAATAAATAATTTCTCGAGGTATTTCCATGAAAACAAAACATAATCATATTGAAAATCAAAAAATCGATGCATCTTTAGTTAGTCCTCGATTTTTGGATGATCGAAGTGTATCTATCAAGAGACACTTGCGACATAATGAATCTATAAAACAAGCATTTGTGAAACTAGCAGAATGCAAGCTCACTTTGAAAGAAAAGCATGTTCTACAAATGCTATCAAGTAAAAATAACACTCTAAAGTCTACTGAAATAGCTAAAGAAATAAAGTTACGACTTAATTGTTCGGAGTCAACTGTTTGGAACATAATAAAGTCGTTGCGTAATCTCAGACTAATAAGAAATGATTGTCTAGAAATTTCAATAGAAGGGAAATTAATAACAAGAGGTAAAAATGACTGAAAATAGAGATCAATTAAGAGACGCTGCTAACTACTTGGTAAAAGAACTTAAAAGAAGAAAAGCAACAAATATCGAGAAAATAGAATTAACAGATGTAATTGAAAGTCCTTGGAGCATAGATGTTTACAGCATCCCTAATCAAGAGCGCGTTATCAACTTAACAATAGTATATCAATCAAGAAGTTAAACCTTCACTTCTTCATCAGGCACTAAAACAACATCTGCAATCTTATCGTTTTCCTTGAGTTTGACTACGCGAACGCCTTGAGTAGCTCTTCCCATTTCACGCAATTCATCTACAGAGATGCGAACAACCATTCCCTGCTTTGTTGTTGCAATAATTGAAGAGTCATTTGTAACAGGTAAAGAACGAACAACATTACCATTTTTATCTTCAGTTCTAATATTAATTACTCCTTTACCACCTCGTCCTGTCAAGCGGTATTCATCAAGAGCACTACGTTTACCATATCCTTTATCTGTTACAGTTAAGATAGACATCTTTTCAGGATTCTTTATAGGAACAGGAACTAGAGAAACAACTTCATCCTTAGAATTAAGTTCTATTCCTTTAACACCATATGAAGCTCTTCCCATTTGTCTGACCTCATCAGCATCGAATCTAATTGCTTTGCCATCAGTAGTAGTCAATAAAACTTCTTGTTTATCGCTCACCCTCATAACACTAATCAATATGTCTGAATTATCTAAAGGCATATTCATTACACGTACTCCGGTTGCGCGAGGTTTAGCAACATCGCTTACTGCAATTTTTTTTACTATTCCTAGTTTTGTCACAAACATTAGATATCCTTTATCAAAGTCAGATACTGACATAACACTTGCAACAGCTTCGTCACGTAAATCAAGAACATTTACGAGTGCTTTTCCTTTACTCTGTCGTTCAGAAGCAGGAACCTCATTAGCCTTAAGCCAGTATAATCTTCCACGAGTTGTAAAGAATAATAAGTGATCGTGAGTCGAACAAGATATCATGCTTGTTACAAAATCCTCATCCTTAAGGTCTGTTCCGGTAACCCCAATACCTCCGCGTCGTTGTTCCTTGTAAGATTTCAAGTCCACACGCTTGATATATCCAGAGTTAGTTATCATTACAACAACGTCTTTCTTCTCTATCAAATCTTTTTCAGTTATTTCTTCTACATTACGTATGACTTTTGTTCTTCTTTCATCTCCGTATTTATTTTTAATTTCATTTACTTCTTTCTTGATTACTTTTAGTATTTCTTTTTCGTCACCTAAAATCTTTTGTAATTCTAAGATTAATTCCTTAAGTTTCTTTTCTTCATCTCTAAGTTTTTCAGCTTCTAAGTGTGTAAGTTGTTGTAACCTAATCTCTAATACTGCCTTAGCCTGCCTATCAGTCATTTCAAATTTCTTCATTAATCCTTCATGAGCAGCTTTAGTATCTTCAGATTTCTTTATTAGAGATACAACAGCATCAATATCTTTTAGAGCAATAAGCAAGCCTAAAACAAGTTCAAGTCTTTCCTGTGCCTTATTCAAATCAAATTCGCTTCTTTTTCTAACAACAATTCTTCTATAATTAACATATTCTCGAATAATGTCGAGTAAATTAAGAACTCGAGGTTGTTTACCAACCAAGGCAAGCAAGTTAGCATCAAAACTTGTCTGAATATTTGTCAATTTATACAATTGATTTAATGTAAATTTAGGATCAACTCCTTTCTTTAGTTCAACAACTATTCTAACTTTTCCCCTAGCAGATTCATCTCTTAAATCAGAGATATCAGGCAACTTTTTTTCAGTTGCAAGTTGAGCAATATTTTTTACAAGGTCAGCCTTGTTTACCATGTAAGGTATTTCAGTAATAATAATAGAAGTTTTTCCTTTTTTATCTTCTTCAATTTCGCTTCTAGCACGAATAATTATTTTTCCTTTGCCTGTCCTATACATATCTTTAATTCCAGATCCAGTAATTAATCCTCCAGTTGGAAAGTCAGGACCTTTTACAATTCCAATTAAGTCTTCAACAGTCACATTTGAGTTTTCAACATAAGCAATAACAGCTTCAGAAATTTCAGTCAAATTATGCGGAGGGATATTTGTTGCCATTCCTACTGCAATACCCGTTGCGCCGTTAAGCAAAAGATTAGGCAATTTAGCAGGAAGAGTCTCAGGTTCTTTCAGATCATTAGAGAAATTAGGCCTCATCTTCACAGTATCTTTTTCAATATCGGCAAGCAATTCTTCTGAAATCTTGCTTAATTTAGCCTCGGTATACCTGTCAGCTGCTGGACTATCTCCATCCAAATTACCAAAATTTCCTTGTCCATGAACTAAAGGATAACGTAAAGAGAAATCTTGAGCCATACGTACAAGCGAATCATAAATTGCTAAATTTCCATGAGGGTGATAATTACCCATTGTTTCTCCAACAATTTTAGCGCATTTACGAGTGGGTTTACTAAAGTCTAAGCCCATAACATTCATAGCATAAAGAATTCTTCTGTGCACCGGTTTTAGACCGTCTTCAACGCTAGGCAGAGCTCTATCTACTATAACAGACATTGCATAGTCAATGAAAGCCTGTTCCATTTCCTCAACTATCTCAGCACCAAAGACGCCTTTCTCGTCTCCTATTTGTTCCTTCTCGCGACGTTTAGATTCTAGTTTAGTTACTTCTTCTTCAGCCAGCTCTTCCTTTCGCCCGTTTTCATTTTCGTCTGCCATATGTTTAATTTATTCCCCCTAATGTGAATGAAGATGAACCAGTAGAAATTAAACAGACAGAAACTTCCATCAGACAAGTTTCTTGTATTAAAAATTTCTCTGAAATTTTCATTGTTTAACCTCTTGCATTTGCTTATCCATTTCAACTTCTTCGCCTTCAGATTCTTCTGCAGTATAAGTTACAGATAAATCCAGATCAGAAGCAAGTGGAAACTGAATATTAGTTTTATGTTCTTTTAATTCCATTAAATGAGCAATCATTTCATCAATTTCAGTTTCACTTAAAGTAACATCAATAACTTCTATTTCTTCGTTTTCTTCAGCCATGTTTAATTAACTACCTCCTTATTACCATAAATAATTAATTCATATTTCATTAAACTTTTCACTCTTACCATTTTAAATATCAATTTGCGCCTCGTGTGCTCTTTCAGCAATGAATGTTTTACGGTGTTCTACTTCATCACCCATTAATTTAGAAAATACTTCGTCAGCTTTTACTCCATCTGCTATTGTAACTTTCTTAAGCATTCTTGTTTTAGGATTCATAGTAGTGTCCCACAATTGTTCTGCATTCATTTCTCCTAAACCTTTGAACCTCTGAACATCGACATTGTTACCCAGTTTAGCTAACAGCTCTTTTAATTCTTTGTCAGAATAAACATAATGGTCTCCACGTTTACGAGCCCTATAAAGGGGAGAAACAGCGATGTAGATATTTCCATTCTCGATTAACTTTGGAGTAAATCTAAAGAAGAAGGTAAGTAAAAGAGTTCTAATGTGCGCTCCATCTACATCTGCATCAGTCATAATTATTATTTTAGAATATCTTAATCTAGAAATATCGAATTGGTCGTTAATTCCTGCACCCATCGCCGTAATCATATTTGCAATTTCTTCATTAGATAAAACCTTTACAGGTTGTGCTTTTTCAACATTTAGTATCTTACCCTTTAGAGGTAATATTGCTTGGAATTCTTTGTTCCTCGCTGTCTTGGCCGATCCGCCGGCTGAATCGCCTTCAACTAAATATAATTCTGTTTCTTCTGTTTTATTTGAAGAACAATCAGCAAGTTTACCAGGTAATCCACCTACAGAAAAAGCATTTTTTCTTCTAATTAATTCTTTAGCTTTTTTTGCAGCATTACGTGCTTTCTGTCCTTCAACAGCTTTATCAACTATTTTTCTAGCAACCTGAGGGTTCTCTTCAAAGAATTCAGCCATAGCAATCATACTAACACTATCAACTATTCCCTTCACATCATTGTTTCCCAACTTTGTTTTTGTCTGACCTTCAAACTGCGGTTCAGGAACTTTAACAGATATAATTGCAGTTAATCCTTCTCTAACATCATCTCCAGTAACATTACCATCCTTAAGCATTTTATTTTTATTGCCGTAATCATTTATTGCCCTGGTTAAAGCTGTCTTAAATCCAACAACATGAGTTCCACCTTCAATCGTATTAATAGTATTTACAAAACTCAATACATTCTCTTGATATCCGTCATTATATTGAAAAGCACATTCAACAAAAGTCTTGTCCTGTTCTTTCATGTAATAAACAGGTTTAGTGTGAATTGGGGTGCGAGTTCGGTTGACCCATTTAACAAAATCAATTAATCCACCTTCAGCACTAAATACTTCTTTCTTATTAGTGATTTTATCAGTTAAAAAAATCTTAACACCTTTGTTCAAAAATGCAATTTCGCGAAAACGAGTTTCTAAAACAGAGAAGTCAAATTTTGTAGTTGAAAATATTGTTTCATCAGGAGTGAAAGTAACACTAGTTCCAGTCTGTTTTTTATCACAATCTCCAATAGTCTTTAATTTGTAAATAGGTTTACCAATTTCATATTCTTGCTGATAAATTTTGCCGTCTCTTTTTATAACAACTTTAAACGCTTTGGATAATGCAGCTACTACGCTAATACCTACTCCATGAAGGCCTCCAGAAATCTTGTAACTTCCTTTATCGAATTTACCTCCGGCGTGAAGTTTAGTAATTACAACTTCAACAGTAGGAACTTTGTAAACTGGGTGAGGGTCAACTGGAATTCCACGTCCATTATCTTCAACAGTGACGCTTCCGTCAGCATTTAGAGTAATATCTATTGTGTCAGCATAACCAGCCATAGCCTCGTCAACTGAGTTATCAACAATTTCATCAACAAGTTTATGTAGGCCATATTTACTCGTGCTTCCTATGTACATCGAAGGTCTATGACGTACCCCTTCCAATCCCTCAAGAACTTTAATGTTCTCACCAGTGTACCCTTTATCAGCCATGTAGTCAAAAATGGAGAAAGCCCTTTATAAACCTTTATGCATAAAATCACTAATCTATCGACGATAAAGTAAATAGGAAAAAACCAAGAAAACTAAGTAAAAATAATCTAAAAATTGTATTATAACTACTATCTGATGACATAATTAGAAAGGTTTAAAAAGGTTAACCATAAGAGAAATTTATGATAACCTTTGAATTCCAAGACTTAGAAGAAATTAGACAGAGACTATTATATCCGCCTCAATCTGATCTTGAAAAAGCAGTAACGGTTTTAAGAGAAGGGGAAGAATGGAAAGATCAAAGTAAAATTAGACCATGGAGTTTTTATCTTGGAGCAAATATTAAATTACCATCACCCTTAGATGAAGTTGCCTACGTAAGTTTAAGTTCTAATGGAAGATTTTATTCCGGAGGAGCTGTAATTTGTAGTTTAGAAGATCTAAATATGCCTCAATCAATAATAGATTCTCCTAATTACTTAGGTAATGAAAAGTGTGGAGTTATTACAATAAATGATAAAGCATTATTCTTACTAAGGTCAGAAACATGGTCTAAAAAAAGATTAGAAGTAATATTTGGAAAAGATGGTACTTCAAGAAGAAATGTTCCTAAAGAGACAATAAATAGCGGATTAGAAACAGATTTACTAACATTTGCAAATCTTATTGGGCAAATAGTAAATAGTGCTTATCAAAAAGAACAGCAACCAAATATAAGGTATTTCTTAAATCCCCAATAAGAATTACTTCTTGGCATTTTTATGCACGTTTCTGTAAGCTTCAGTCCAACTAACTCTTTTTCTATCTCTCTTTAACTTCAAAGCACTCTTCTGGCATTTTCCAGAACAGTAATAGTTTGTGCTACCATCATTCTTCAATAAATATGTTCCCATGAAATCTTCTTGTTCTGTTCCACAGAAATTACATTTTGCTACTGTCATGATTGTGCCCCTTTTGTAGCTCCTTTAACACGACGAGCTTCAATTTCAGTTTCTCTTAATGTAATCAAATCCCCAACTCTCACGGGTCCCTTAACATTGCGCCTCATTTCCTTACCATTATTTCTTCCTTCTATAATTTTACATTCAACTTGAGTAATCTCCCCTCTAGCTCCAGTTCTTAATATTAATCTCTCAATAACTGCCTTTGCAGGTTGTTCATTAGAAAGTCTTGAAGGAGTTTGAGAAGGAGAACCTTGTTGAGTATTTTCTTTCATAGGTTTCTGCTTATTTCCACCCATTTCTACTTACCTCTTGTTTTATGTAAAACCTGTATTTCCTTGTCAGCTTCACCAGCTTCAATTATCGCAACAGCGCTTGTTGAAACTGGAATTCCAACAGCAACACCTAACTTTTGTTTAGAATCAACTTCAAAGCAAGGGATATTCTTTTCTTTAGATATTACAGTTAAGTGAGCAACTATTTCCTTAGGAGAAACGTCAGCAGCATAGAATACAGCCTTAGCAACTCCTCTTTCTATTGCTTTAGTAACTTCGTTAGTTCCTTTATCGACTTTTCCAGTCTTCCTTGCTTTTTCGATTATTGCGTAGTAATCCATTTTTTGTTTAACCAAAAACTAATAAGAGCAAAGCCTCATAAGTCATTGGCAAGAAACCTGCGAATTAAGGATATATAAACTTTACTCTATTATCGACAATCTATCTCTTCTAGAACAGTAGGCTTAATTTCACTCTCCTCATAGTTTGGAAGAGACATTTCAAGCATAAAAGTCATTTTAACATGTTCTAATCTAATTTCATCGTCCTTATTCCAATCATAACAAACATATTGCAAATAGTAAGTTCTGTGATGAGCAAAACCCCTATCCCATAAGTTCATTAGGTACTTGCGCCATCTCTCGTGAGAATAAATAGAAGCAACATGTTCTGGCTTTGTGTAACTAACAGATTTCCCAGTCATCAAATCAATCTTACTATCATTCTCCAAAGTTCCTTCAATAATATACCATCCATCTTCTTTTAATGGAAATGGTGAGAACATATTCCAATATTGATCTAATCTTGTCTTATGAGCAATGAAATCAAGACCATCAGGCACAGCATTGATCTTTCCAAGACTCTGAATATTCCATAATAAAATATATATTATAAAGAATAAAGCAACTAAATTAATAGCTCTTGAATAACTTTTATTGGTAGAGTAAATTCTATAATCTTCTTTATGGATTAATAATTTTATCTTAGTAGATAATTTATTCAAAATTGCATTAGGTAAGAAAAGTATGAATGCTACTATCCCTATAAATGGGAAATGCCCTAATCTCATACATAGAGCCATCCCAATCAAAACTACAAAGAAAGCAAAACAAGTCCAAATTCTAGTTTTATTAAAAAATATTGGAGTAAAGAGAAGAAAAGGTCCAATAAGTTCAACGAAATAAACAAAATAGGTCATTCCAATCATTAAATCATAAAAATTAAGGACAAACTTACCTATATGAGTAGCAAACTGATCTAGTTGTAAAGCATAATATATTGCAGTCCCATCAGGAAACCAATCATTTCCAGTTTTAAGCAGAGCGGAGAAGAAATATACAAATGCAATCTGAAGTAGCATTCCAGCACTTCCAAATGAAATTATAATTTTATCTGATTTAACTTTCCTAAATTTAGAATCTAAAGAATACCTTATATTCAGAGGCAAGAACATTGCCCAAAATAGCAAAACTCGAAGCATAACATCTCCCCCTTGTAATACAGCAGGATTTCTTGAATGAAGAGATATTAACAAAATCCAAGACATAATCGTAGATAATTTAGTTTGATATCCTAAAATCAAGAATATCGAGAAAATAAATGAAATAGAAAATAAAAATATTTGATAATATTCTGAAGAACTAAGTGTATGTATAGACCACCAACTCTCTCCAGCGTAAGTATTAAAATAAAAACTAAGAGGCATAACTCCTAAATCTGTATAGTGAGCAGTAAAAGCAAATATTCTTACAAACAAATCAAAGAATAATATTAAACCAATAAATATTCTAAACACACTCAAAGCGCGAGCATCTATACCAAAAACATTTTTAACACCATCTTTAATTCTTTTAATCATCGTCGGAAATAGCAAGAAAAAGTAGTAATTAAACTTATTTAATTTCTACCAAAAAGTCTCTTAAAAAACCTTATCAAAGCATTATCTATCTTAGCATCCTCTCCAGCAATAACAGCCCCCCCACCAGTACTTCCACCACTGTCTCCACCACTTGTCGACCCCCCACTATCTCCACCAGATGTTGAACCTCCAGAATCTCCACCAGAAGTTGAGCCACTCGTAGAACCGCCAGAATCTCCTGATGTTGAGCCCCCTGTATAAGAACCGCCTGTGTAGCTACCCCCAGTATAACCGGAACCAGTTGTTGTTCCACTATATGATCCTCCATCAGGAACGTAAGTCCCGCCAGGATATTGAGCATAATAGTCTGCCTCTGAACTCTGAGTAGCTCCTCCTGACCATGTCCCATCAGCCCTATAATTACCATAGTCTCCACCTACATATTGACCATTTTCATTAAATCCTCCTCCACCATGTAAGGTCCACTATATGCTCCATATCCATATTGAGAACCACTAGTCATTCCCCCAGATGGTTGCATTGCCCAATTATTCGAAGGAGCATATCCTCCACCGCAAGCCCCATTTGCACAACCATAACCATAACTTCCAGCACCAGGAGACACATATCCTGGAGTATAACCAGGTGTTCCAGGTGCCCAAGGCTGTCCTGATCCAATATTGGCTCCAAAGTTAGATGGAACAGTTGCAGGGTTTCCACCTGCATCTCTAAATACTCCACTTGAATCATAACCTGCATTTCCAGGAGAATAAGAACCAAAAGAAGAACCGCTACCAGAAGAAGTAGGTCCAGCGTATCCAGCAGATCCCGCATAACCAGAATAAGGATTAGAATATCCATATCCACCAGAAGAAGGAACCTGTGCAGTGTCATATCTATCAGTAGCTGTCCACTGACCATCAGTTCCTCTTTGATAAATCCTACCGCTAGTCACTTCTGTTTGAAATTCCACACCATTTTCATCAGTGCGCACATTTGGTTGATATCTAGACGCATACGATCCCGCGTATCCAGAAGGAGGGGAGTAATCGGGGTTCCCAGCAAGAGCTGCAGCTTCACTTGCAGTTTCAACCTGTATCCAAGTTCCATCTGGTTGTTTAACATGACCAAAGCCACTGCTGTAAGATTGACTAGATCCAGAAGAACCATAATAACCGTAGCCTCGACCATAATCTCCTACTCCTGTGTATGTGCTAGATGAATATCCAAAAGAAGCTCCAGATGCAGGATCATAACCCCTAGCATTGGCGACACCATATTGTTGAATCTGTGCACTAACAGTTTCCGAATTAGCAGAATCAGGAGCTACACCTGGAGGAAGCCAAACTGCAGTTTGCTCTCCAGTATCTGGATTAGTGTAAACATAATTATAGTTTCTATCTCTAGATCCAGAATCGGAATAAATTCCATAACGACTTGCGGAACTTGGTTGTTGAACACCTCCAACATTTGGAGGAGAAACAGCTATGCCTTCAGAATTAGTCCATCCTCTATCAGAAGTTACAGTATAAGTCTGCCCATCATCTCCAACAACAGTTCTGCCAATTTCAGCTACTTGCTCATTACGACGATAATTTTCATAACCATAATAAGTTTGTCCTGCAGATGAAGAAGTATAATATCTCCCATAAGAATCAGCTGTCCAAGTCACAGTTGTCCCATCAGGTAAAGTCTGATCTCTTGTCGGAGGGTTAAAAGGATCATAACCAGGGATTCCAGTTGCAGGAACAAATTCATAATCTCCTCTAGTTCCTAAAGCTGGATTAAAAACAAAACGACCATCTGTTCTATAAGTATAACGATTAACCTCACTACCCTCTAAATTATATTCAGCGCCATAAACTCTGCTTTCTGTAGAAGAATCACTAACCCCACCAACATTTCCAGTTATAGGATCATATATAACTCCAGTTTCTGAAAGCCAGCTTCCTCCAGGAGTTTCTTGCCAACTTGTGCCAGCAAGTTCAGCTGTTTCTACAATATTTCCAGAAGGATCAATGTAAATGTTATCATCATCATCATGAAGATAAATTTGGTTAGGCGCAACGACAAATTCAGTAACAACGGTCTCTTGAGTTTCTTCATCAACAATTTCAGATGTCCAAATACCTTGAGTAGAATCATAAGTCAAAACTTCTCCATGTGAAGTAACAATCTCTCCATTAACTAATTCATCCTCAAGCCCAACAGGAGCAACAGGAACAGGAGGAGTAATTATTGTAGTTTCATCAAGCTCAAAAGAATTAGCTATAGGATTAAAATCAACATCTACTCCTCCAAGAGAATATTCATAAACACCTTCCACGGTATTATAAATGGGATCTTCGTGATGCATAACTCCAGGAGCATATGTATAGCCAGTAGTCTGATCCATATAATTTCCATAAACTGGATTCTCTATATAGCGCGTAGCCTCACCATTATAAATACAATCATAACCATATAACCCATATCTCACTTCAGTTCCACCTACAAATTGAGCAGTAGCAGAAGTATCTCCATAAGAAATTTCTTGAGTCGTTCCGTCAGGATTAGTAATAGTATAACCAGTAGGATAATAATCATACTCATAATTACCTTCTTCTGTACCTGTAGTGTAGGTGTAAGTTTCAGAACCATGTTCTATACGAAGAGGATCATAATCGGCAGGATAATTATTTTGATATCCTGTTTTAGTCAAAGGAGATTGCCATGAATAACCGGTAGTCCCATATTGATAAGTTGTCCCTTGAGGTCCTGTATAAGAAAAACCTTCTGCAAAACCTCCCCCATATTCATAATCTACTTGCGAAGATTCATCAGAATTTTCTAAAGAAACATATCCAACAGGATAATAATTTCCCCCCTTAGCATAAAATTCTTCTTCAGCCTTAAGAGCTGCAACTTTTTCACGAGCTTCATCCTCAGCCATACCTTCATACTTGTATTTTTCAACAGTAGCCTCATAAACCAAATCTATAGAAGCTTCTAGCATTACCATGTCAGCTGCTTGGGTATAAGTTCTATCAAGCTCTGCACGATATTCTGGATACTGTTCTGCAAGTCTGTCGCGAACCCCTTCAGACTCATAAGCTGTAACAACCTCTAAGTTTTCAGATTCTATATTAGCAGTTATCTCTTCAAAGTCATTGTCAAGAGGATTTATGTTATCAAGCGCACTCTCGCCGTCTAGAAGATATTCTTCCAAAGAATTAATCAAATCATTAGTAGTCTGATAATTTTCAAAAGCCTCTGCATAATTTTCATCAGCCAAGTCATTACGAGCTTCTTGCTGTTGTATCCTAGCATTCATGTAGAGTGGAGCTACATCCTTAAAGTCCAGTTCATCAGAATCAGTAATTTCCTGCTTCAACTGTTCTAGAGTAAATCTATTACGAGCAATATCTTCAGAGTCTACTGCATTCTGATAATGTAATTTTGTAAATCCTATAGCTTCATCTTCAGCCCGCATAGGGTATTGAATATCCCATCTCTTGATCTCTTCACCAGAATCATCTACGATCCCATCAATTATTTTATCTTTTTCAGAATCAATAATCCTAGCAAGTTTTTCAGGACCAGACATTGCATTTATAATTCCATCAGCTTCCTCTTGAGTAAGCTCTCCAGTCTCAACCAACCCTAAAATACGCTTTCTGGATATTTCTGCATCGGATATAATCTGCTGATATGCTCTTTCTCTTTCCCTAAGTTCCCACCATTCACTTCCGCGGTCAATATAAAATCCAGGATCTATAATTTCACGACTATAATCTTCATAGCTTATCTCAACTTCCCCCATATAATTTTGCATAACTTCTCCAGCGCGTTGCATCTCTTGACTAAATTCATTAGCGATAGCTTCAACAGCTTCATAATCTCCTGCATCAAGAGCGCTCTCTAATTCAGTAACTTTTTCTGCACTAATCTCTGCAGAAAGTTGTGCTTTTGCATCATCACTTGAAAGCAAATAGCGCATTCCTCTAAACATCCCCTCAACAAATCCTAACTGTTCAACTTGCCCAACAGATTCAGCAGAACGACACTCTGAATTAACAAAATCATAGTATTGACCATCTCCACAATAATAATTTCCAGTAGATTCTCCATTTACGACAGATTCAGAATCAACACTAGCATCCTGTGCATAAACACTAACAGCAAAATAACTAAAGAAGATTAATGATATTAAAAAAATAGAACTTACCCTCGAGAAAATTAATTTATTCCCCATCACCTATTAATATAGAAATAATTTCCAACTATTTAAATCTTATTTCCACTTGACTTCAACTTGGTCTGTCCTTTCCCTAGCATTAATTTCCACTTCGCCAGGTTTCTTCTTTATTCCAGATTTATACAATATTTCTCCAGTATATGCAATCATTCCACCATTATCAACAAGAAACTCACGAGCAGGACAAAACATTTTAGCACCTCTAGATTCACACATTATCCTGCACATTTCTTGCAAGCGAGAATTACATGCAACACCTCCTCCTAAAACTAATTCTTTTTTTCCAGTATGAGCTAGAGCGCGTTCAGAAGCTTCAACAAGCATTGCAAAGGCTGTTTCCTGCATAGAAAAAGCTAAATCCTCAACACTTGTTCCTTTCTCATAAAGCTGTTTCATTTTAGTCTGCATTCCTGAAAAAGAAACATCCATTCCCTTAATAGAATAAGGCAATTCATCAATGTATTTTCCGTTTTTTGCTTTCCCTTCAAGTAAAGGACCAGCGGGAAAAGGAATTCCAACATGTCTCCCAAAGGTGTCTATAAAATTCCCGATCCCTAAATCAAGAGTCTCTCCAAAGACACGATACTTTCCAGAAGAATATGCAATAATTTGAGTATTTGCCCCCGAAGCATAAAGTAAAACAGGATCATTAGCTCCAACACTCTGACCTATCTCAAGATGAGCGATGCAATGATTTACAGGAACAATAGGAACACCCAATTTCAAAGCCTTTTCTTTGGCAAAATTAAGCCCAGCATACAAACAAGGAGCAAGTCCAGGAGCATTTGAAACAGCAATAGCTTCTATATCTTTATCAGAACATCCAGCTTTAGAAAGCGCATCTTCCCAAATTCCTTGAGCAACTAACTTATGATGCTCAGCACTTTTATTGGGAATTATCCCCCCAGAAAAAGGTTTGTACATATCCTTGACATTTGCAAGAACCTTACCATTAGAAACAACTCCAACTCCAAATGTGTGAGCTGTAGTTTCAATTCCAACTATCATGCAAATAAGAATAAAAATAGGTTAAAAACCTATCCAAAAGAATAATAAAACAATAAAACTAGAGACTAAAAGAAATTACTTCTTTTTCTTTTTTCTCCCGCCACGAGACATTTTAGCCTCACAAACGTTGCCGTGTGCATCTACGTAGTACAAGTGACCATGTTGACGCTTTATAGCATTCTTCAAAATTATTTTTCCCATTATACCTCCTTCATAAAGCAAAGGTTCAACTTATATTTAAATGTTTGTATTTATCGTCGGTAAAACGAACTTAGCGAATAATTCACCGTCGGTAATATTTTTTTAACTCTGCAGTATTAACAAACTTACTTATTAGACTAAAATTAGCTTTGTTTATTGGAATTTCAACAATTCTGTAGAATCTTTTCTTCTGAGATATAGAAAATACAAATGGTCTTACAACTTTATAATCAATAACTTTATTTTTATTATCAAGCCATAATGTAAGAAAAGGAAAGAAAACAAAAATAGATGTTAATGTTCCTTGCCAACTAACTTCTTTATTAAATTCAAATAAAAGATTATCTGTGTTTCTTGTTCTAAAAGTCAATCCTAAACCTTTTCTAAAAAAACCTGTCTTTTTTAAATCAACTAATATTTTTCTGCCTCTAAAGGAAATAGAATATAACATTCTAAAGTCAAATATCTTTCATTTCTGACTTTATCTTTGTAACTTTGCTAAGCTTATCAGAAACTTTATCAGACCTGCCTTGTAATTCCTTCTTATGTTCTTGAAGTCTTGCTTCCTTCTCAGCAAGATTTGCAAGCACTTTCTGTAAAGCAAGTTCATTCTGCCTATTATCTGAAATACTACTAGATGTCTTCTCTATAGATTTCTTCAAAGAATCCCTTTCTCTCATGAGAGATTTTATCTCAGTCTGAAGGTCTTTAACAGCACCAGAAAGAGCTGACTTTTGTTTTTTTATCATATTCCTCTCGATAGAATAAATCAAATCTGTTTATAAACGTTTCTTTAATCTATCAGATAGTTTATTTATTTCATTTATAGCAGCATCATAAGAATCCTTGGATATATATCTTGAAGAATACGCTCTGTCTAAAACACTTTTCTGCGCTTCAATTTTACGTAATCCTTTGGCAGCATCACTAAATTGAGTCTTCTTTACATATTGAAGTTCAGCTTTCCAGTTTTTAGCTTGACCATTGTATTTGTTGTACCATAAATAACTAATGATGGCTATAGAAGATATCAAAAATATGAATATTCCAAAATATAGCCTAGGAGTCCTACTACCAACAGGAGGACTGAAAAGAAGGCTACTTGATAATGAGACTTGAGACAAATCAACTCCAAATGAATCTTCTTTCTGTGCAGAAACAACCATTATAACTTCTTCGTATTCAGTTAATCCTAAATTGAAGAAGTGTTCAAAAGAGGCTTGTCTTGAAACAGATACAGTCTCAGATGTAGAAATTATAAGATCTCCATCAAGCGAATACACTGAAAATGTCAATGCAACTCCATTTGAACCAGGGTTGTTATAATTAAGCTTATACACATTGACTAAAGGTGAAAGCACAGTTTCTCCAGAAATTATTGAAATATCTGAGTTTGCATCAAAATCAATAGAAACATCATACTCTATTTCAGAACTTCTAGATTCAAGCCCTATTACAATAGGTATCTCCTGGACAATTTCAGATCCTCTTGAAATAATTAAATTATCAAAATAAATTCCTCTAGCAATTTCATCATTCCCAACAATTAAATTAAATGATCCAAATTCTTCACTTCCTAAATTAATAACTCTAGAATCAAGTCTTAGGGCAGGAGATGTTTCTTCTAGTTGGGCAGTATAAGTTCCTGCAGTGCCTGAGTTAAAGAAGCTTATTGGAAAGACAGCACTTCCCCTTGCAGTTATTATCTCAACTGTATGAGGGATTTCTAAAGCACTAACAAAAAATAAACATAGAACAAAAACAATAACCAACTCTTTCATGTTAATGTTTCCTCACTTTAACTTTAAATTGTTTGCTTGAATGTCTGAAGAATAATATTGCAAGAACACATATTATAATAGCAATAACTAAAGCACCAATTGCAAACCATGTCTGAGGAGTTATTAATGAGTCAGATATTTTGAAGTGCGCTGTAGATGTAGCAAATCCTCCAATGTATATCAACTCAACACCTAAAACATAATCTCCAGGTTCTAATCCCGAAGTAGAGAATCTCTTGCTGTAACTTTTGGCCCCCTGAACATAAAATGTTTCAGATTCAGTATATCTTACATTTCCATCAAAGTCTTTTATAATATAATTCATAGTAACATCAACTCCTGTTTCTCCTCCAATTTCTAAAAGCTCTATTAATGCAGGGAGTCTCTGTCCTTCTCTAAGCACCCTATATAAATCTGGAACTGTGACTGTTGCGTCAAATAATACCCCTTCACTTACAACATTAAGCAGAACCAGAACTTCTCTGGTAATTCCTTGGTAAGATAATAAAATTTTTCCAGCATAAATTCCAGGTTCAGGAGCATTTACTGTAAATCTTAATGGCACTCTTTGCCCAGGGTTCAAAGAGATATAATTTGTATTGAAAACAATGTAATTTTCTATTCCTGTAACCCTTACTGAGATATTCAATATTTCAGATCCAATATTCTCAAGAATTATCTCGCTTGTTTCACTTTCTCCCGAGACTATCTTTAAATTAAAGTTAGTCTCGCTTACTGTGAAGTCAGGCGTTGCTGAATAAGCTCCTCCCCCAGAACCTCCTCCTGAAGAAGTTCCAGTAGTGGAAACAGAGCATACACCACAATCTTCTTCACAAATAGAACAAGTTTCAGCCCCGTTGCAAAGATCATCTCCACATGTAGCACCAGATGTTTCTACAAAAACCCCTACACTTGCATCTGAAGAAGAATGTCCCGCAAGCTTTGAATTGTAATCATAAGTGTAAACCCATAAAGAAAACAACAAACTCATTAAAGAAAGAACACCAGCTACAGCTAAAAGCAAAAATAAAGACCTCTTTATCTGAATCATATAAAATTAATGAAATCCAGCATTAAATAGTTTATCAAAAGATACAATCAAGCTCGTAGTAGTCGGATCATTATATTGCCTGTATAATTGCCAAGATTTTCAATAGAATCTGCATAAACGGTAAAATAAAATTTAGAAGTCTGATAAGGTTCAATTATAGTAGGTTCAAAATATAATATCTTCTCTATAGAACCATCTACCTCAGGGTCAACTTTTATTGGAAAAGGATATGAATTATTAACTATTAAGGATCTGGTTGATGTCCCTCCAGGAACAATACTGCCAAATGTTATAGCGCTTGTATTTACATCAAATCCAGCAACATCATAGGTCACAAAAGCCGTAGTATCATAAGAAAATTCAGATAAAGGAGTTATGTAATAAAAATAAATAGAAACAGACATTACAAAAACAACTAAAGAAATAAACAAAGAAAGTATTACCAAGCTCCTCATCTTCTCTTCTTAAAAAAGAATCTTTTTAAAATAATGTATAATACTATAAAGAACAATATTGCAAGCAATGCAGATACTGAATATATTATAATGCTATAATTGTCGCCTACATAAAGTCTTCCTATGGCAAGGGTTGATTGACCATGATAACTAGCATTAAAATATAAATCATAATACCCATCAAGACCTTTAGTATCTATATAACTCCCTATAGTTTTTTCTTCCCAAGGCATTATATCAATTGAAGGTGTTCTAAAAATAGTGCTGTAAACTCCATTAGTAAGATTAACATCGACATAAGCTCCATATATTGGAGAATTCCATCTGCTCCCTAAAGTAATATAAAATCTCTGTATTCCATCACCACGAATAGAATTTGTATAATTAGTAATATTAACAAACAAAGAACCTACTCTAAATGATCTATTTACTTCTCTTATTGTATCCCTATATGATACTTTTCCAGTTGCTATATAATTTCCAGGTTCAATTCCTGAAGAATCTGAATACTTCCTAAAATATCTGTCTCCTGAAACTGGTATTGTTACAGGGGTAAAGTCAACTCTCTTAACCGATTGTCCTGTGCTTGAAATAAACTCAACATATACGCTACTTAATTCAAGAGGATTATCTCCTCTATTAATTAAGTAAAGTTCAACAGGAATCTGATCATTTGCATTCACATCAGGTATATTTAATGATAAATCTCCGTAATATCCAGGATAAGGAACAAAAGTCTTTATTATTGACCCAACTTCAACAAGAGTATTAATGAAAGAAGTTTCAGAAGGTTTTTCTTTAACGCTTACAGAGACTGTATGTTCTCCAGGAATATCGATCTTTTCTGGAAAGTTTATTGTAAGAACGAATGATCCAGCTCCTGTGACAGTAGTAGCGCTTACAGAAGAGTATTGAGCTAAATACCCTCCTCTTACATTAACATCATATTCAACTCCTTCGACAGCATCTAAAACGTAAAATGTTATATTGGTCTGTTTTCCAGACTCAAAATTAATATTCTTTATTGCAGGAGATATTCCTAATGAAGAGACATAAGAAATGCAGAATACAAATGCTAGTACTAAAACAAACCCTTTTATTGACATATATAAAAAAACAAACAGTCTTTTAAATACTTTTCAGATTTAAGCCGCAAAAGCCACTGCAGTAATAGTATCTCCAAGTGCTCCTGTGAGGGAGTCTGAAGGGATTGTTAAGTTAAAGTCTATACGAATAACATCTCTATCATCCAAAAACTGGAAGTAATTACAGAACAAAGCAGTCGTAGTGTTAACAACATAAAAGAAGTTAGTCTGTAAGGCATCTGTTCCACCTGTTGCATTTCTGCATGATCCTGTCTCAAAACTAGTAATATTCCATCTGTATCCCGGACTAGTTCCCCCTATCATTGATGCAGCAGTCTTAGTACCGCTCAAGTTTAAAGTAACGTTAACGTTTCCAAGATTTTCTATTCTAAGCCCCCCAGCATTCTGAAGAGTCCAGTTGCCGTTAGTAACATTACTTGTAGCAAAAGTATTAAGCCCTGCAGATGGCTGCCCATCATTAACCCTTCCACTTCCCCAGTTTATTCTTGATGTAGTAAAGTTAATGGTAACAGCAGATTCAACAGTAAGGTTAGCCTCTCCTATACTAGTAGCATATCCAGATATTGTACCAAACAAAGTCTTGGCAGAAAGATAAAAGACTCCAACTGAAAATAAAAATATTACAAATACAAAAACAGCAAACACTACAACAATCCCGGAATAACTGTTATCCGCCATTGCCATTCTGAACCTCCTGAACATTACCCTCTACAACAAGACCTAAGTTTCCAGAATTGGAAGAAGGTACTACCAATTCATTATTATTAGAAGATTTCATATTATAAATCATCAAATTAAAAACAACAGAAACTGCCGAAAGAACTAAAGTAATTACAAGAAGAACTACCACCACCCTTTTAAAATCAGCCATTATAGATATAAAACAAATGCCCTATATTTAAACATTTCCCGTTTTTTTGTCAATTTCATTTTTTGTTTGCTTTCTTTCTAAGAACCAAAAACCAAGTTAAGTTAAGAATAACAAGAACAATAACAGATATTACTAAAACAGCAGTTAAAGAGTTACCACTACTTGAGTTTGATGATTTTATGACATAACCTATCCCTATAACAGTTATATCGTTTTGTGAAACATCTAATGTCAGCTCTTTTTGTATAGAGTTCTGTCCGAAGTTTATAAATGCCTTAGCATCGTAATTTCCTGTTCCAACGCCCTCTGTGTCCCAAAAAGCAACCATTAATTTGCTTGAAAATGCGTCTATTCTGTAATTGGCAGACTTAAATTCGGCCATTATCTCCCCTTCTTCATTGAAGACCTGCATATTTATATAAGCATCATCTACTGGACTGTTAAGACTATTCTCAAGCAAAAACTCAAATTTTGCTATTTCCCCGAGGCTGAAGTCATTTACTTCAACACTTTTAATCTCTAAAGTATCTTTTCCTACTGAAAATTCACTTTCTAAATTAAGTATAGATTCATCATATAAAATAGTTGCATATGCTCTATATCTTCCAGAAGGAGCAGAAGAAGCATCCCATTCAACAGCAAGTTCCTTCCTTTCACCGCTTAAAACTTCAATTTCCTGCGTAGAAATAGAAACAACTTTTTCATTTAAAGGAGTATAAATATCAATAACCGCTCTTGCTCTTGCAATATTAAGTTTGCCTTTACTTACAAAAGGCATAATAAATGCAATTTTACCCTCTTTAGTTGTACTTACACTCAAAGCAGACTCAGCATATTTACCAGGATAAGGAACATCAACTAAAACTTTAGTAATAATTCCAACGATAGATCCTACAAATGTAGTCCCTGTTGAAGTATCTGGAACCTCAGTTATAACTATATCAACATAATGAGGGCCTGGAGATAATCCAGACGGTATTCTTACAGAGTATTTTATTGTAACACTCTTTGTTTCAGGCATTAAAGTAACATAATATTGTGAAAGAGCAACACCCTGACTAAGCTCACCCTCTGGAAGAATAACAAGATTTACTCTTTTATTCTCTGAATTTATTATATCAAAAGATGAAGTATATTCAGTTCCAGGAGAATAATCAACAACCTTCTGAGCAGGAGTTATCCCAAAAGCAGTTGCTATGTTAACAGATGCAAAGAATAAAAATAAAACAAATAATAACTTATTCATTCTCACCACTATAAGCAATAGAAGAATTTATCTTTGATCCAGTATCATATGTATCTATTTGCAAGTCAGTTTCGCCTACATTAAAGACGCCGATAGTATTTTCATCTATTATTCTAATTTGTAGATCAGCATTAATTTCTAAATCTATTACTCTTATTTCACTTCTTATATCATAAAAGAATTTTATAAAATATTTCCCAGTATCAAGGGTTATTATTTGGTCAATAAACATAGTTTCTGGAGATTCAAACCTAGAATTATCATCAACTAAAATATATTCGACCATAGGTAATGTAAATAATAGAGTTCCACCATCTTTCAAAGGAGCTATAACCATAGGTTGATTATAATCGAGCAATAAAAATGCAGATATTAAAATTCCGAGTATTAGAATAGAATCTATTGTCAAAAGTATTCTATTCATTTTAGTATGCGTCTCCTGTTCCTAATGATATTCCAAATATTATAGTTGAGTTTCTAAATCCTGGTCCTTCTGTAGGAGGCACAGTCACATTAATATCTATTTCAGCGCTATCAGTTACATCAGTATAATTAAGATTAACTATAAATCCATCAAGAGCTATTGCCGATAAAGGTATATTGATATAAGCAGTTATAGATCCACTCCAGTCAAATGAGCCGTTCTCTGAAATGCCATTGCTTGATACATTGTCTACTTTAGCTTGATAATATGCCGAAGAACCAGAAACGCTCCTCCATAGAGAAGATGCTTTAATGCTTATATCATTCAAAACATTGCCTTCATTAATCATAATTATAGGTTTAGGAGAGTTATCAGTTGTATCATTATTCTTCAAATAATCAAGATTACCAAAATCAATAGAGCTTATGTTCATTCTAATATCCAAGTATGCCTGAACACTAATATTGAAAGGTCCAGAATAAGGCCCGTATCCAGAACTATCTGAGGTAGCAACACTCCACCTATAATAATCTCCATTATCTATTAAGCAACGAAAACGATGAGCATTATTAAGTCCGAAAGAATAAGACCCAAGAGTCTCGGGTTCATAAATATCAGTACCATCAAAATGTGGATCTGTACAAGTAGAAGCAGCAACAAGAGATATATTTATTCTATCCTGGACTATAACATCCCCATCATCATCACTAGCAACCCATGTAAAGTTCTGATTTGTTCTATTAAGAGTAATAGATCCATTTGAAGGAGTCAGCAAAGTAACATTTGGAAGACTATTAAGAATAGTCAAATTGCTGGAGTTAACATAAAAGCTATTAGTACCATCATGAATAGTCAAGGCGGCAGACCAGTTCTGGCCTTTTGTAGTATTTCCATCATCAAGTGTGGCAATAAATGCAGTCCCATTAGAATAGCTTGAATTATAAGCCTGAGTAAGATGAAGAATACTATTATTATACCATCTTACTGTAACATTCATTGTGTTGTTATCCAAATCAAGCAATGTTGTTCGAACATTCAAATCCTCCAAAGTTCTATTAAGTCCAAGAGTAGAGTTCAGAACAAGAGCAGTTCCATTGTAAGGGGCAGAACCAGCCTGAATAACTGTAACATTATAATTCATCAAACTTTGTGAATAGTTTTGAGTCTGAGCGTAAGAAACAGTAATATTATAAATTCCAATTCCACTAAATAAAGTCAAATTACTTACTTCGGTAGATCTTTGATTAATAAGAGTCTCATTGTTATATAATTGAAGATCTCCGCCAGAATCTCCCAAAATTAAAGTTCCATTCAATAAAATACTCTGTCCAGTAAAAAGAGTAATATTTGATTGGACTCCATTCAAAGTTAAATTCAATTGGCTGGTGTTTCTAGCAATCACATAGTTTCTTATTCCAGAGACATTATATGTAGACCCAGGTCCATAAGACCACCAGTAATAAGAATATGTTCCTGCGGCAAGATTAGTAATTGTTGAATTAAACATAGTTGCAGATAAATTTGAGACACTTCTATTAGTACCATTAAACTCAAGACCCGCAGTACCATTTGAGTCAGTTATAGTTATATTAAACCTATAAACTGCTCCATTAACATAAGCAGAATTATTTGGAGTGGTTTCATTAAATGGTCCAAAAGTTGGTATAAATGGACAATTACCATCCCATAAGGTACCATTAAGCCAATAGGTCTTTGTTATAGACTTATCTGAAGAATTCGTATATGTTATTGCCCATGTTTCATTGCATAAAGACATCCCGGTAGCAGGATTTCTACCTACAGCATAATATAAAGCAGGAGCAGTATTAGCAAAGGATTCAACAATAAAATTAGGAATTAATTTAGTTCCAGAACCATTGTAAGCAACAGCAACAATATCTCCAGCAGATTGATTAAAATAAGCAACTACAAAATTGTCTGAATTTGTAGTTTTATTAAATACCGTTGCAATAGATAATCTCGAAGATGTTCCTACAGCAGTATCCACATCCGTAGCTGCCAAAATAGAATTTCCCTCTAAGTCATTTATTGCGATAGTAATATCTTGATCAGCCTGATCATACCAAGCCAATACATATTTATCATTATCAATTGTAGCACTAGCAACTTGCGCACCAGTTCCAACAGCACTATCTATAGCAGTATCAGTAACAACTTCTGTTCCCGCATAATCTACTAAGTGATATATTGCATCATCATCCCCTCCAGCATCATAATCTATAGCGACAACAGTAGTAGCATTCACAGCATCACAATCAGCCCTATCTTGTAATCCTCCTTCAGGAGTTACCGCACTATTAATATCTGTTTCACTTCCAACAAGAGTGCCAGTCTCTGCATCAAATCTTATCATATCTAAATCTCCTTCAGTCGAGTCAACATAACAATAAGCTACTAGTGTTGTATTAAAAGCAGTCAATGCAATCTCATGTAAAGCAGTACCTATAGAACCATCTGTAGTTGCGGGACTAAAATAATAAGTTCCATCAGTTTTAAAACCAGCTCTCCATTCAGCAGAAGTATTAGTCCAGCCAATTACAAAAAAAGTAGAGTTGATGCTAGCTACAGCAACTCTTGTTA
>JBBSXJ010000007.1:0-3023 GCA_038045825.1 Nanobdellota archaeon | reverse complement strand
GTGAAAGCGAAGGCGGATTCCAAAGAAACGATAGAGATTCAGATCATTAATTGATGTCGATAGTCTCTCACATAATCGAGACTTCGATCATCCAAAAATCGAGCAACAATCACGCATCGATTTTTTGATCTAATTTCTAAAAAATTATTTTTATTTTTTATTAATCCTTTTTATATATTTTATTTGCGAGTAAAGCACCAACAAGTGCTCCAACTGCATTAAATATCAAATCTAAGTTTATGTTGTAAAAGTCTCCGACCCCGGTATGGGCAAAAGAGACAAATGCAACAAATTCTACCATTTCATTCAAAGCACCTAACCCCATGCTTCCAATCCAAGCCAAAAAGACCATTAATTTAGGAGATTTTGAAATATCTCCTCCAATTGCTCTAATCAATTGATAAACAAGAACGGCTGAGACAAAGAAACCATACAAATGTATCAATTGGTCCATTTTTAATACATAAAACTGGTCACCTTTGTCAATAATATCAATTAACCTCAATGAATAAAGAGTAGTTCCATTAATTCTAAGACCACCGGCCAACATATGCAAGAAACCCCAAATAGAAAGCAGCCACAAAACTAAATTATCAAACTTAACTTTATGCAGATTAAGTCCTATAAAACTTCCCAGAATTATTATTACAAAAATATACCACAAGAATTCATAATTATTTATAGAAATATAATAAATGAAGAAAGCAACCAAATAAATAACATTAAAAATAATTATCCAAATATGCGATCTCTTCATTTTCCTTTCCTGGCAATCTTCTCAGCTCTTTTAATCATATTTTTCTTCAACCCAATAAATACTCCTCCATCTTTAGAACCTATGTAAGTATTTTCCCCAGGCTTTATTATGTCATTCAATTCATCTAATTCAATATCAATATGAGTCACTGTAGCTCTAGACTTTCCTTTTATATGAATATACACATCAGCTTTACCCAAATGTATTTTACCCTCACCTGGTCCACTCATAGATCTAACAAGAGCATATAGTTTAAATAAATGTCTTTGCTAAATTAAATATGCTTTACGAAAACTGGCTCCACATGGGCTCTTTAGACATTAAGACTCCTTACTGTCCTCCTTTAAAAGAAAATCTTCATGCAGATTGCCTTGTTGTAGGTGGCGGAATTGCAGGGTTGCATGCTGCATTAAAATTAGTATCTGCAGGAAAAAAGGTCATCCTACTTGAAAAGAGAATCTGCGGAGGATCTTCATCAGGCCAAAGCGCAGGATTTCTAACTCCAGAAAGCGAAGAGGACATAAATCAGTTAATAGAAAAGCATGGAATAAAAAAAGCAAAAGCACTATACAAAGTTCCCTTTGATGGAGTTAACTTAATTGTAAACACTATAATGAAACATAACTTTAATTGTGATCTAAGGAAGCAGGACTCTTTATATTTTTCAACTAAGAAATCCAAAGATAAATTAATAAAAAAAGAAGCGGAGGTCAGAAAAGAGCTTAAACTACCCTATAAGCTTTTAGATCAAAAAGAACTAAGCAAATATCATCCAGGTTTAGGGTACAGAACAGGTTTGAAGTATTCTGGTTCCTATGGAATAAATTCGTTTGCTTATTGCCAGGAAATGAAAAACCTTCTTTTAAAGAAAGGAGTTAAAATATGCGAGGATACTGAAGTAATAAAAATAGAAAACAATACTGCTAAAACGCACTTAGGATCTGTAAAAGCAAAAAATATAATAATTTGCATGGATAAAATGAAAAAAGAGTTTAATGAGGATATATCTAACAAATTCTACCACCTTCAAACTTATCTTGCTGTAAGCGAACCATTAAGCAATGAAGAAATAAAGTATCTTTTTCCAAAAGGAGAGCTTATGTGCTGGGACACAAGTCTAATTTATATACATTATAGACCAGTTTCAGGAAATAGAATTATAGTTGGGGGTTCCTCTCCATGGGCAACATATTACCTTCAATATTATCATTCAGCAAGAATAATTAAACCATTCATAGACAATTTAAAGAAAAGATTTCCAAAAATAAAAGATATAAACTTCACACATTACTGGTCAGGTTTAATTGATATTACTCAAGATCTTACTCCAATTGCAGATTATGACAAAAATAATAAATCTATTCAATATGCAATGGGTTGTGCAGGACTTAATTGGGCAGCTTATTGCGGAGATTATCTGGCCAGAAGGGTAGTAGAGCCTGAAAAAGTAGAAGATTTATCAGAATTTTTAGGAGTTAAAAGGGGATTCCTAATTCCATTTTGGATTCAAAAATTGCTTGGAAAGAGAATAACCTTTGCATTAGGCAATTTATGGAATTATTAAAGTAGTCTCATCTATAATTAAACTTATCTTTATTTGAAAAGGTTCATTCTTAAAGTGTTATTTCCATAACAATTCGCCCCAATACTAACTATTTGAACAGCTCTACATATTCCTCTTTCTTCGACTGGCAACTTTTCTCTTAAATCTTCTATTGTTAAATCAGCAAGAGTTCCTTCAAATTCTATCTCTTTGTAAGGATCTCTCAGGTCTTTTCTTATTCTACCAGGTCGAGGAGAAAGTAAAGATCCTCTAGATGTAGAAGATCTAAATCTTACCTCATAAAGTGGGTCGGTATTGTATCTTGAAGCAACAAGTCCAGATCCGCCGGTGTCTCCACAACCAGCATCATAAAATCTGTTAACTACTACAAGCTCTGCTAAATTATTAGTTTTCTCTTCAATTTTTCTAGGTAATATTTCAGTCATTTTGAGGAATTCTATGTAAAAATGACGGTATTTAAAGCTTTCAAAGCAAAGGCTTAAAAGTCCCTCGAAGCCAGTATTTACACAGCGGGATGGAGCAGCCTGGAGTGCTCACCGGGCCCATAACCCGGAGGTCGTGCGGTTCAAATCCCACTCCCGCTATTTTGTTTAGAGTGGGATTTTTCAAATACTTCAATTCGTAAGAATTGGAGTCACCGATAACATCAGTTAGCGAGTGCCCACTCCCGCTATTTTGTTTAGAGTGGGATTTTTCAAATAC
>JBBSXJ010000006.1:0-2790 GCA_038045825.1 Nanobdellota archaeon | reverse complement strand
TCTGCTATTATATCATATATTTCCTCTATTGATAAATTTATTTGAGTATTTTGGTTCATTCCAGCTTTTTTAACGGATAGATTACTTTCAGATCCATTACATTCTATTTCATTTACATATGGATCTTTTATCAAAGTGTTTAGTTTCTCAGTTGCAGATAATTGACTTTGAACTGAATAGTTTATTTTTGGTCTTGGTATTTGATTTTTTATATTAATTTGTGGTTTGATGACTTTTATTTGAGGAACAAATTTCTGAATTTCTAAAATCTTATCTGACTTTAATTCTTTCTTTAGAATTGATGATTGCATTAAGTTATAGTTTTCATTAGTTTTTTGTTCTATTTTTAATATTTGAGCGTTTGGTGCTTTTACATCAAGTATACTTTTTACAAATTCAATCAAGAATAATTCTGCAATATCTCTCATTATATTTCTTCTAGCTCTGGTGTTGCGATTGATTGTTGCATTCCTGGATTTTGAGATCTAAATGATGGTCTGTTCATAGATATAGCAGGATTTGGATTAGATACTCCGTAAACTCTTTCCCTCATTTTTTCTTCCATTAGAGATAAGCCCTTCGCAAGGAGCTTATTTTGATCTAGAAGTTTGTCTATTTTGTCCAGGAATTCTTTGTCTTTTTCAGTATTTTGCATGCTTGGTTGTTTAGCAAAGTTTCTTGCTGCCAGCTCGAATAATCCCAGAAGATTTTCTATTTGAGTTGATAGTTTATTGAATTTTTCAGCTAGATTTACATGAACTTTTTGTAGTTCCACTAAACTAGAAATTGTTTGTTCTTCTAAGCTACCTCTTGGCATTGTCATAGGGTGAGAATGATTTCTTCTTGTATGTGCTCTTTTAGGCCTTGTTTTATGATGGTGCGTTGTATGGTGCTTTACAACTGTCTTCGTCACCGTAACATCAACTTTCTTTTTTGCCATATATTATATTCGTGATTGTTGTTTATAAAGTTTTATTGTTATTTTTTAACTGGGAGCATAGATTAATGGTAAAATATAAATATAACCGTGTCTCTTAGAATAAGTGGGTTTGTATAAAGATGCAGAGCAGAGAAAAGAAATTCTTAAAAATTTTATAAGAAATAATCCAACTACTACCCATAGAGAGATTAGAAAAAAATTACATATTAAAACTGAAAAAGTTTACCTTGGAGGTATGACTGAAGCATTTAGAGATGCTGGTGTTTCTCCTCCTAGAACTTTTGAAATGAAAGATAGGGAAACAAGAAAAAAGATTCTTATTGAATACTTAAGAAAAAACCCCAACGTTGGGATGCATATCGTTAACAAAAATACTAAAATAAATTATCTTTCTGTTTTTAAGAATGTTTTAGAGTTCTATCGTGAAGCTGGAATAGATTATTTAAGAAGAGAAAAACATCAATTATTCTTAAGAGAAAATGAAAGGAGGAAGAGTTTAATCATTAAGTTAATAAAAGAAAATCCTCATTTTAGCATTGATAAGATTTCAGAAGTCACAAAAACTCATCCTTATAGTCTTTTTAAAAATATTAATGACATGTATGTCGTTGCTGGAATAAGACCAGTTTCAAAGGGTGAAAAGATAAGAATTAGAAAAAGAGATTTAGTTATTTCTTATATTAAGAATAACACCTTTGCAACGCAAAGACAAATAAATCGTGCGTGCAAAACTCATGTTCAACTTATTTTTAGTAATGGTATTTTTGAGGCTTATGAGCGAGCAGGAGTAAGTTATCCTTATGAGAGAATTCCTTTTCATGGAGTTGTTTTGAAACATATTAAAGATAAAGCTAAAGATTTTGAATTTGAGATTGCTTCTAAACTTTCAGGTTATGGTAAGGTAAACAGGTTGGTTAAAACGAAGAGAGGTATTGCAGATATTCTTTTTGAAAGAAACAATTATAAGGCTTTTATAGAAGTAAAGGACTATCTTGTCCATGATATTTCTAAGACTCAAGTTAATCAACTTAACAAGTATCTAGAAGATTCTAACTGTAATTTGGGATTTCTTATTTGCAGAAAAAAACCTTCAAAAGATAGGTTTTTAATTGGTAAAAATACCATTTATATATTAACTTCTGACGAATTGGAAAAGATTTCAGAGGTTATGGATAAGGGACTATAGTTAAGTGGTATAATTTCTGCCTCCAGCGATTTCGGGGTGAGCAGAAGTCGTGGGTTCGATTCCCTCTAGTCCCATTTATTAACTGTTTTTATTTATTAATTTTGTTATAACTTCTTCAACTGTTCAATTTCTTCCCAGGAGATTGCGCAACCTTTGAATTTTGTTGCATATAGAAGAGCTTCTAGAGCATGTTTGTCTCCTATTTCTATTAGTTTTTTCTTATAAGCCATAAACACTATTTCACTTGATCTTATGAATCTGAATTGTTTTGTGTTTTCTAATTCTCTTGTGTGAAGGGTTATGTTTCTATGAAGTTTGTTTGACATTAAATCTCTTAGGTTTTCCGGTTTTTCAAATAATATTCTTGTTGTTCTTTCATCTATGCCTATTATGTTCTCTATTCTTTTTTTATTTAGTAAAGAACTTACCGCGATACATGAAATTTCAGCTATGCTTACAACTTCTATAAAATGATTATCTGATTTTATTGCCGAGTTTGCTATTTTGAGCCAGCGTTGAGTCTCGCTTTCTATTTCTGCTTGTGCTAATCCTATATCTGTTGCAAATTTTATAATTCCTCTTTCTACTAATTCTTTTATTCTTAAAGCACCTAGTTCAAATCTTGGGATATGTGATGGTCTATCTACTACTTCTTGATATACAT
>JBBSXJ010000005.1:50050-131276 GCA_038045825.1 Nanobdellota archaeon | reverse complement strand
CAGTTAGCGAGTGCCCACTCCCGCTATTTTGTTTAGAGTGGGATTTTTCAAATACAAAAATTCTATAAATTTATATTCTCAAAAACCAGCCAATAGTATGAGTTTCATAAAAGGAGCTGGTGTTTTCATACTTTCACTCATCTCTATTTTCTTACTGATCCTGTTATCTTTCGGTTTTACTTTCTCCTCATTTTTACAACCAGAGGTATATTTTGATGCATTTGAAAGTGCAGGAGTTTACATATTCTTAGAAGAAAACTTAAACAATGCAGGAAGTGCAACATTCATAGATTTTAGTGAAGGAGTTAGACCAGTATTTAATGGACTGTTTGCAAACTTTTTAAGCTACATGAGTTCCAAAACAGACGTTCTAGATTTAACTGTTAAAATAAACCAAGAAAAGCTGCGCAATTTCTTTCTTGATTCAGTGGGTAATATTGATGAGTGTTCTCAAGGTCAAAATCCATTTGATGAACAAAACCCTTGTCTTCCAGAAGGTCTAACAAGAGATGAGTTTTTAGATGCTTTTTTTGAGGCAAACAATATCTCATTCTTTGACAGAGATATAGTAGATTTGACAGAAGTATATGGAATAGAGGTTGGTTCAGAACAGAGAGAGTCTTTAGATAATTTAAGAAATTACATTGCTTATTACAAAGCATCAAAAATAATTTTAATTATTTTAATTCTAATAACTATTTCATTAATATTTGTGCTACAGCAACCAAATACAAAGAAATCATTAAGAATAGCCGGAATAATCTTCATCATTCCAGCGCTAATTCTATTTTTCTTATCAATGTCAGTGAATAGAGTAGATCAATATATACAAATTCCAGATCCAATATTTGAATCAATGATTAATGTAGTAAAAAACGTATTGTCAAGTAACTTTTTAGTTTATTCAGGAGTAATAGGAGCATTAGGTCTCGCTCTGTTTATTTCATCATTTATTATAAAAAGAACACCATTAAGCATAGATAAAAAGAAACAAACTAAGAAAAAACTGTAACTTCAAGATAGATACTTTTAAATATCATAATTTAGTGCTAATTTTATGTGTACAGTATGTGGTTTAATGGAGAAAGGCGAAGGAGGCATAATAGTGGAACGTAAGTATACTGAAGATAATACTAATAGACGCAACCCTCTTGCTCATGGTTATACTGCTGAAGGTGAAGAGAGAATGCCTGAAGCAAGGAAATTTGAATATATACAAGGCGGTAGAGAATATGTGGCTCCTATATTTTCATTCTACTCATCTAGAAAAGAAACCCCTGTAGAACCAGTTAGAGAAGAAGGACCTAGTTATATTGAAAGTTTAGCTGCTTAATCCTAAAAGCCTTTAAACAAACAACTCTAATCTATTTTATGTATTTATTAGGCATAGATGATGCAGGTCGTGGCCCAATTCTAGGTCCGATGTACTTAGCAGGTGTTCTAATAAAATCAACAGACGAAACTAAACTAAAAAATCTAGGAGCAAAAGACTCTAAACTTCTAATCCATTCTCAGAGAATAAAAATAGCAATAGAAATAGAAAAGATATCTAAATATCATGTTGAAGAATCAAGTCCAAGAGAAATAGACGAAGCAGTAGAAACAATAAATCTAAACACTTTAGAAGCAAAAAAAGCAGCAGAGATAATTAATAAATTAAACAACAAAAAAGACAAAATTAAAGTAATTGTAGATTGCCCATCAGTAAACACTGTTGCCTGGAAGAATAAAATGATCTCATTTATAGATCATACAGATAACTTAACAATTCTTTGTGAACACAAAGCAGATTTCAATCACCTAGTTGTAGGAGCAGCTTCTATACTAGCAAAAGTATCAAGAGAAAATGCAGTTGATAACTTAAAGAAGCAATTTGGAAATATTGGTTCAGGATATCCAGCAGATCCAGTTACAATAGAATTCATTAAATCACAAGGTAAAGATTTAGCAAAAACGGGAATAGTTAGACAATCTTGGGCAACTTGGAAGAAGCTTTTTCCAGAAGCAAGTAAAAACTCTAATCAAAGAAAATTATTCTAAACAACTATTGTTTGTTCGGGTTTGGGTCCAACAGAAACCACTCCAACTTTAGTGCGAATAAATCTTTCTAAATCTGTAATACTTTCTCTTAATGAACCAGGTAATTCATCATATTTTCTTACACCACTTATATCTCCATAACCTGGATAACGAGAGTGGAAAGGTATTACTGAACGCTGCTCTATTTCGTCTCTACTAAAATCAGTAGTTCCGGGTGCATTAGTTCTTCCATAATTATAAGCTACCCTAAACTCTTCAATTCCTGCTAAAGAATCTGGCTTAGTAAGAACTAACTTCATTTTAGTAGGATCGGACGGTCTATTAATTTCAGCTGCATACTTTACAGCAACAGCATCTGTCCAACCTGTTCTTCTAGGTCTACCAGTAGTTGCTCCAAATTCATCTCCTGCCAATCGCACACCTATTCCTTGAGTGAGAGGATCTGAGGAGTTCATTAATTCAATTATTTTAGGATCCTTTCTATCATATTCTGAAGGATTAGCAGGATCATACTTTATTCCATATCTGTCTAATTCTTGTACTCTTCCATTAAGAGGCGAACCATTATTTTCAGCAGCGCAATATTCTTCAGAATCCCTACCTCCAAATTCCGTTGGGAAAGGCCCAGCCCCAACACGAGTCATAAAAGGGAACTTAACTATTCCAAGAACGAGATCTACTGCTCCGGCAGAGATTCCAACTCCTGCAGCTGTTCCGTTTATAGAACAGTCAGAAGATGTAACATAAGGATGAACTCCATGTTGAACACTCAACAATGTTCCCTGAGCACCTTCTAAAATAACTTTCTTTCCAGCTCTAATTGATCTATGAACTATTGTAGCAGTATTAGTTATGTAATCTCTCAACATCTCAGCAGCTGGCCTTAAAGTTTCGACAACTTTTTCATCAGTCATTTCTTGAGCAAATTCAGGATAAATCTCTCTTAATTTCCTAAGTTTATCTGTAAGCACATCAGGAGACAATATGTCTCTCATATTTATTCCCCTTCTACCAGTTTTATCTTCATAACAAGGTCCAATTCCTCTTCCAGTTGAACCTATCCCTCCATTAACTTGAGACTTATTCCTTGCTCTATCTATTGCTATATGCCATGGCATAACTACTGCTGCATCTTCATCAATTCTTAATCCGTTATGACTTCCACCTATAGCAACAAGTTGCTCCAATTCAGAACACAATTCATGAGGGTCTATAGCCATACCACTTCCTAATACAGTAGTTTTCCCTAAATTATCATAAGCTATCCCAACAGGTAACAAATGTTGTATAATCTTTCTATTGTTCAAGAAGAATGTATGTCCAGCATTAGCTCCTCCAGTTCCACGACAATACAAATCAGCTAATAGAGCAAGCCACGCAGCAATTTTACCCTTACCACCATCCCCGTAGAGAAAATCTATTACACCTATAACTTGTGCATCACCCACCAATCTTTCCATTTCTGGAATAACTAATTCGTCTAACATTTTGTCCCGTTAGGTTTCTTTTTCCAGATATTTAAAGATTAATGCAATACAAAATAATAACCAAAGTAATACCGACAACATTTAAAATAACGAATTCTAGTTCATTGGAATGACATATGTCAAAAAGATGGTGATGCAGGGTTTCAAGTCTTTTGCAAAAAGAACAGAAGTTATATTTGATCCTGGAATAAATACAGTTGTGGGCCCAAATGGATCAGGAAAGTCTTGCTCATATGATACAGTTATTACTCTCGCAAATGGACAAGAAGTACAACTAGGAGAGCTTATAGATCACCAAATAAAAACTAGCCAATTAGTAAAAAGACTAGAAGATGGAGTGTATGTAGATGGAGATAATTCTATACAAATAATTTCTTTAAATAAAACAACAATGAAATCAGAAAATAAAGCCATCTCTAAATTTATCAGAAGAGAAGGAGATGATCTCTACAGAATTAAAACAAGAAGTGGTAGAGAACTAAAAGCAACTAAATGCCATCCAATAATGTGTTTTGCAGATTCAGAAGTGAAGAGTAAAACAATAAGCGAATTGGATATTGGAATGCAGATAGCAGTTCCACGCATAATTTCGATAGAAAATTCACAAGAGGATGAAAATTTTGCTAGATTAATGGGCTATATAATAGGAGACGGTTATATAGCAAATGACAGAATAGAATTTGTAAATAATGATAAAGAAGTCTTAGAAGATTATGAAAAACTAATTTTAGAATATTCAAGTTGGGGGATTAGAAAGAGATTAGATAAAAATATTTCAAGAATATATTGTAGAGATAAAGAATTCTACAGAAAAATTAGAAGTTTATACAATACTAATAGTAAAACAATTACAAGTGTTGAAAAAGATATTCCAAACTATCTTCTTGGGTTAGGAAATAAAAGTATCTCTAATCTTTTAGCAGGGTTATTTGACACAGATGGAAGTGTAAGAAAAGACATAGGAATAATAGAATATTGTACAAAAAATAAAAATCTATCGCGACAAGTTCAGACATTATTGCTAAGATTCGGGATAATCTCAAAAATAAAAAAAAGATTACAACATGCAACAAACACGATAGAAAAGAAGAAGATGGATTATTATTATCTATATATTTATGGCGTAGAAAATCTCAAAAAATTTTATAATAATATTCCATTAAAGGTATTTCATAAAAAACAAAATATTTACAATATTATTTCTAAAAATCAAGTTTCAAACGAAAACATAGATTTATTGCCACAAGAAATAAACATTAAAATAAAAGAATTAACTAATTTATTAGGCATAAGAGTAAAGCCAATAAGAAGAGATTATCCTTCATTTATAGCTTATTTAGAGAATAGGTGTGCCCCTTCAAGAAAAGGAATAAGAAAGATACTTCCTTTATTTCATCAAAAATTTGCGTTATTGCATGAGAAGTATAAAACAATAACTTCAGATCAAGTTATTTTAGTAGATTTTATGGATTCATTAAATATCTCTTCCAGAGTTGCTTCAGAAACTATTGGTCTTAATAAATCAACAATAAGGAATCAATGGGCAAAACAAACTTTTACAGCAAGACCTCAAAATTTAATTAATTTTAAGAACTATTTAAACCAAATATTTTTACTAAGAATTCAGCAAATAAGTAGCCTAATTGCATTATTAGAAAATTTATCAAATTCAGATATATATTGGGATAAAATAGTTTCTATAGAAAAACTGGAGAAACCTGATTTTGTATATGATCTTACAATAGAAGGAAACCATAATTTTATTGCAGGAAATATTTTTGCACACAATTCAAATGTATCAGATGCGTTATGTTTCGCCCTAGGTAGATTGTCAGCTAAATCAATAAGGGCTGAAAAGACAACAAGCTTATTATTCTCAGGTTCAAAACTAGTAAAACCAGCAAGAGAAGCTTTCGTAGAAGTAACATTTGATAACTCTCAGAAAACTTTCAACCTCTCTGGTGATGAAGTTACAATTTCAAGAATAATAAGAAGCAACGGACAAGGAATATACAAAATTAACAATGAAGTAAAGAACAGGGGAGATATAATAGAACTTCTAGCGCATGCGGGAATAGACCCCCACGGTTTCAATCTAGTCTTGCAGGGTCAAATACAAGCAATAGTAAAAATGCATCCAGAAGAAAGAAGAAAAGTAATAGAAGAAGTATCTGGAATATCGGTTTATGAAGCCAGAAAGGAAAAGTCTCTTCATGAACTAGAAAAAACAGAGGAAAGACTTAAAGAGATATCAGCGGTATTAAGAGAAAGAAAATCATTTCTTAATAATCTAGAAAAAGAAAGATCTCAAGCTTTAAGATTCAAAGATTTAGAAGATACAATAAACAGATGCAGATATTCAATTCTAGTAAAGAAAATATCAGAAGTTCAGAAAGAAGTAGATTCAGCAAAAAAATCTTTAGAAGAGAAAAAAGCTCAAAGAGATAAAATAAAACAAAAACAAGAAGAAATTCAATCAGAGATAGACTCAATGCAAGAAAATATATCAAATATGAATGCACTAATAAAGAGATCAAGTGGTGTTGAAAGAGAAAGCTTGCAAGAAAGAATAAATGTTCTAAGAGGAGAAATAGAAGGCCTTAAAGTAAGAATAGAAGCAACTCAAAAAAGAAGATTAGAGTTTGAAAGAAGAATAGATCATCTTAAACAATCAGTTCCAGAATATAAGAAAGAAATAGGAGAATTAAGCAAAGAATCTCCATTATTGGCAAAGAAGCAAGAAGAAATAAAGAAAAAGAAAGCGGAATTAGTTGCATTAGAAGATCAAAAGAACAAACTTCTTTCAGTAAAAACAGAACTATATTCCATTAAAGAAAGATTAAAAGAAAAAGAGTCAAGATCCCATAAACTAGAAGTTGAATCAGACTCATTATTGAAACAAATAGAAAGTATATCTAGAGAACTTCAATTCAAAACAGAAGAAGAATGTTTGAACTATATATCTAACATGGAAAGAGAATCTGAAAAGTTAAGGCAAGAAATAGATAGCTTTTCAAAAAAAGAAATAGATTATAATAGAAGTCTAGCAGCTAGTGAAGCACAAATAAGAACAGCGGAAAAAATAAAAGAACAAATTCTCAAAATAGATGTCTGCCCATTATGTCAAAATCAAATGACTCATCAACACATAGAACATGTAACAAAAGACTCATTAAGTAAAATAGAAGAAGGTAAATCAACAATAGAAAAAGAAACACAAAATATTAAAGAATTAAGACAAAAAAGAGAAGAACTAAACAAGAAAGTCTTTGAAATAAATCAAAACATAAGCAAACTAAAACATGAATCATCTAATCATAAAATAACAAATGAAAAACATCGTTATCTAAAGTCAGTTTTGGTAGAAACAGATGTAGTAAAGAAAGAAATATTAAATTTAAACAGCAAAAAAGACTCTTTAGAAAACAAAACAATAGATGTTACCTCAATAACAGAGCAATATAACTCCAAGTTAAGGGAAATAGAAGAAATATCTTCAAGAACAACTGAAAATTTGGACCAAACTCTTAAATTCAAAGAACACGAATTAGAAAACATTCTCGAGAATATCAAAAATAGTGAAAAAGGACTAGAAGAATTACAAGAAGAAATAACCAATATGAAAGAAAGACTAGAAGAAAAGAGTTCTTTCTTAACATCAAAAGAGGCAGAAGAATCAGAACTAAGTAAGAAATTCAAAAAGCTATTTGAAGACAGAGATAAAATACAATTAAAGATACAGGAAAGCAATTATGACATTTCAGAAAGAAGAACAGAAGTATCTCAAATAACTGACCAAATTAACTACATAGAAATAGGAATAGCAAAATTATCAGCTTCCCAAGAATCTATTCAAATAGAATTGAAAGATGTTCCAGAATCAGATCCTATCAAAGCATCAATAGAAGTTCTACAACAGAAATTAGAGAAAGCCAAACAAGACATGCACAGCATAGGAGCAATTAACATGAGAGCCCTAGAAGTTTATGAACAAATCAAAGTAGAATATGATAAAGTAATTGAAAAAGTAGAAACATTGCAAAAAGAAAAAGAAGAAATCATGCGCATTGTAGCTGAAATAGATCAAAAGAAGAAAAAAACATTCATGAAGACATTCAAAGGAATTAATGAATTATTCAGTAGAAATGCTTCTGAATTATATAACAAAGGCAAAGCATTCATGAGGTTAGAAAACGAAGATGATATATTTGCAGGAGGAGTAGAGATAGTTATTCAATTAGGAAAAGGAAAATATTTTGACTCTGGATCTCTTTCAGGTGGAGAACAAACTCTAATAGCTTTGTCAATGCTTTTCGCAATTCAAGAATTCAAACCTTACCATTTCTATGTTTTCGACGAAATCGATGCAGCTCTAGATAAAAGAAACTCAGAACGCCTAGCAAGTCTAATTAACAAATACATCAGAGCAGGTCAATACATAATTGTTACGCACAACGATGCATTGATTATGAATTCAAAGTTCATTTATGGAGTAAGCATGCATGATGGAATATCTAAAGTTCTTAGTTTAAAATTAGATAGGGAAATAGAAAAGTCTGTGCAGCAAGAAATCGGAGCACAATCAAATCAACAGCCTGAAACCCAAGCAGAACCAGGTCAAGAAATCAAATAATAATTTTTAGACAAGTAAAAGCAACCAAAGCATTTCAGTTATCTCCATTCAGATTAACTAAAAATTTGCAAGTTTTTTTAATTGTAATTTAATTGATTTTTTTGTCATGCATTAAAACTGCGTATGCACTAAGAACATGAAATACTCTCTCGCCTGTGGCATCAGGCTCCTCAGTTGAAAAATCTAATACTCCCTTTTCTAACTTTTTTAATGGAAGTCTATAAAATCTTGCATCTTTATTTTCTTCATCTGGTAAAGTTAAAACATCAGCATATTTATCTCCTGCAAAGCGCCACATGTAATCATTAAGATTTTTAGGAAAACACATAATTCCAGAATCTGAGTCGTTTATTGGATGATCCCTTCCATCACGAAAAGCCACACCAGAAGCTAATTCTCTTAAATCAGGAGCCATACTTAGATTTATCTAGGATGATATTTAAAGATTTATATAAAATCATTCTCTTACCTAATTTCCTAAAAGAAAAAAGAAAAAAAAGGAATTGGTTTAGTAATAGCTTTCGCCAGATTCGTCAGCTTTCGCAGGCTTTCTAGTTAGCAATACTATAAGAACCACAAGTAACACAACAAATACTATTGCTAAAATTATTGTAAGAACAACAGCAGCGTTTCCGCCAACTGATCTTCCTTCAACATTTGCAACAAATATCTCTTCGCCAACAACATTGTTGTCAGAGTCAAGAACTGTAACCTTGAAGTTGTAATTTCCTTCTCTAGCAGCAGAAGCTGTTATTTCAACAGTTTCGCTTGAGCCAGCAGGAACAACAACAACAGAATCATCGAAATCGACAGTTAAGCCGTTATCAGATTCAGTTACTAAGTTGTATACTAAGATTCTATTACCAGAGTTCACAATTGTCAGTCTGTATGATCCATCTGTTCCAGCAGAGAATGTTCTGCTTGAAGGAGATGCAACAATACCACTGTTTGAGTTTCCACTCATAACTTCAACTCTTCTGACAGAAACTGTCTCAGAATCGGAGTTGTAAGCTTTAACTTCAACTGTGTAGAGGCCAGGAGCAGCGCTTGAAGGGATCATTAAAAGGATTCTTCCTTCTATTGAATCATCTTCAATTTCGTTATCTATTGATTCATTAGCAGCAAGGTCTTCAAGGAAGATCTTTTTGCTTATGCCCAAAGCTGAGATGCTTGCGATAACAAATGTATCTTGAGCATCATAACGACCGCGGTTCTTAACAACAACTTCAACTGGCAATACTTCTCCAGCGCTAATTCTTGAAGGGCTTTCTACTGAAAGGAATTCAAGAGCGTAGCTTTCTCTTTGCACTGCAAAGATAGCTGTGAAAGTAGTTCCGCCAAGTTGGTTTTCAACTTCTACTTCCAATACGAAATCTTCACTTAAGTCGATATCGTAAGGAACTTCGATTGAAAGTGCTTTGCTGTATATTCCACCGGAAATTACATCAAAACGACTTGTTGTGTCGGAAAGACCTGGTTCTCCAAGAACTCTAGCTCTTACGCGTACATCGTTTGCGTTTGCAATAGCATCAAAAACAACTCTTAAGTCAAGAGATTGTCCAGCTTCTACTGCAAATCTTTCACCCTGTATTAACGGAACTTCATCAATCTCAACATATTGTATTGTTGCGAAAGATTGAGCGCTAACAGCAGGTACAACGAATAACATCGCAATTGCAATAACAAATAAACCTACAAAGTTTTTTGCATTCATTCTTAGTTATATCCAAAATTTAGTTAATTATGCATAAAATGGGTGTTTTATAAACTTTCCGGTGACAACATTTTTACTTCTCTTTATAGTGACAAAAACATTTATTAAGTATACTTTGGAATATTTTATATGGAAAAAGCCAATAATGTAACCACAATAAAGCTTGACAAGGAGACAAAAAGCCGTTTAGACAAGCTAAAAGCACATCCCAAAGAGAGTTATGATGAGCTATTACAAAAGGTACTTTACATCCTTAACTTGTGTAAAGCAGGCTCAAACGAGGCTAAAGCAAGGCTTATAGCAATAGACAAAGCAAAAGCTCTAAACAACATGAAGAAAATAAACCTTAATAATTAATCAATTCTTCTCTAATATCTCCAATATTAGTTACTATATATTTGTAAAGTTTTTCAATAACTATTGATTGCAATCCCTCTTTTAAGTCTCCACTGCATGCAGCAAGGTTCTTTTCAGGGTATCCCGAGACTCCAACCGAATGTGAACAAACCATATTTTGACCTTCATACGATCTTAAGTCTAGATTGCTTTCCTTAGCAGCAAGCAACGTAACTTCAACATCACACTTCTTATTTAATGTTCCCATTATATCATATTTCCAAGAAGCCTCTTTTTCAGCATCATTAATGTAAGTAGCAGGTCTGCACTTTGTCATATGTGCTTCAAAACATGTAAAATCAGTGCATTTTACAGGAATAAAAGTAGTATAAAGTGCAACAGCGGCAACAATCAATATCAACAAAGCTATGGTCTCTTTCTGATACTTCATCCTCATAAAATCAATAGAAAAAACTAGTATATAAAACTTGCTCAGGGTCGACAAGTTTTATGCTAGAAAATCAAAAAATCTAGAATAGATTTTTGGATGCTCGAAGTGTCAATTTAGAGAGACACTTGCGACATAACTGTAAATTTTTGTATAAATTTAATTAATTAAAGCCCAATTAATTCAATGTTTGTCTCAACTGCAGCGAAGTTCTTTGCAGCAATATAACTAACACCTTTCTCTTCACAAGCTTGAACTATTTGCTTTGTTGCAATTCCATCAATTACAACAGCAGTAACATTTCCTCTTGTTCTATTCAATGCAGGAACAACTTCAACACTTGATATAGACCTAGAAACAGACAGATCAGCATTAAGAATCAAAGCTTTCTTTGTCCCCTTTATTTCTTCATACCTTTCCTTGAGAGCCTTTGAAAAGTCTCCTGAGAATGGAACAACTTCAGGAACGTCTTCACCATCACGTGAATTTCTGTACAAAAAGTCCTTAGCAGGCATTCTTCTTCTCAATGCAAGCAATATTTCTTTTCCTTCAAGTTCTTCAACTTCTTTACCATCAGGAGCAACAGCAATGTAAACAACTCTAGCGTTATCACAAACATTTTTAGCAATTAATTTTCCCCCTCTATCTCCATCCACAAAAAGAGTCAATTCTTTATCTTTGCTTAATTTAGCAATTTCCTTAGGTAGCTTAGCTCCGTTCATTCCGATAACATTGTTTACTCTATTCTTCAAAAGATTAACAACATCTGCACGACCTTCAACAACAATTATCTCATCTCCAGATAAATCCCCAGCAGGTAATTGTTCTTCTCCATATTCTTGTATTTTAGCAGCTCTGCTTTCTTCTTTCAATGTCTTAGACATGCTTCCTGCTCCAATAGAGTCTAAACCTTCAAGTAATGCCTTAGCTCTTTCAATTATGAAATCTCTTTTACTTCCTCTAACGTCTTCAATTTTAGATACAGTTACTTTAGCTTCACTAGGACCAATTTTATCAATTGTCTCTAGAGTAGCAGCAATAATAGTTGTTTCAGATTTATCAAGTGCAGAAGGTAACTTAATCTCTCCAACAGTTCTACCATCAACAGTGCTCAATTCAACTTCAATTCTTCCAATCTTACCTTCCTTTTGTAACTCACGCATTTCAAGTTCAGTTCCAAGTAAACCTTCAGTTTGACCAAAAATAGCTCCGATAACATCAGGTTTCTCTATCGGACCTTCAGCGGCAAAGCCAGCTACTATCATGTACTTTATTGACACCGGACTTACTTTTGCCATGTTCAGAACTTTCTATTGATGTATGCGTAGGCATACCAGTTTAGTTCTGAACTGCTAAAAACTTCAGTTTTTTCCATTTTTTGAGTTTCCTTTGTATCAGATATTAGGTAGAATTCAGTCTTTCTTATACAAACAAAAATTGAGTCAAAAAACTCAAATAACTGTGAGTGTGAGTGATACTTTGCCTACCAAAGCTATCGTGATAGAAAGGAATCGTTTTTTACGTATTTAAACCTTATGTTATGCAATAAATCCTCTAAATCCTTATATAACTTATATTTCAGAATCCCATGTGTCAATAGAAATTTACCTTGCTAATGTAGCTTCGACAGCTAATCTTGCCGCAATTGGAAATTTTGCATATCATTTAGTAAGGGATGGAAAAAGCAGCATAGCAGACTTAGATTATGGTGTTGCTGATAAATCATTATTGGTAGAAATTTTAAAAAAACATAGTTCATCTGAAGGAGTTACTATAAGAAATGGGATCCCAGATGGTCTTAGTAGGGGTTATACTTTAGATTATAAATTCGCAGATCTAAATGAAGATGATTTCTCGTCTATAATTTCGGAAAGTGGATTAAAAATTAAATCTAGTGCAACATAAAGAATCAAGAAAGGTATCGATAAAAAAACATTTTCTCTTTAAATATCTTTTCATCATTTTCCATCGTAAAAAATCGAGAAAAAGATTTATATATATCACAGTAAAAAGAAGACTAGGTTAAAATGGTGATGACAGGTAAAGAGCCAAAGATAGAAGTAGAGGAGGACGATTTTGAATCAACAACAATCGACAACCTCTGTGAAGATTTAGAAAGTCTTTATTGAATTATTTTTATTAAAAAAGATGATCTAATCTACTAGATAGAATTATCTTAAATTTCCAATATTGCCTGTTCCACCTGACATCTTATCTTTAAGTGCATGATACTCCCTAACATTTCCAAGTTTGTAATATAAATCAAGCAATATTGTCTGTACTTGAGTCTTCTCTTCAGCAGTTAAATCAAGAGCAAGCATTTTTTCAAACATTGCCTTAGCATTATTTCTTCTATCAGCCTTTAGATAAGATTGGGCTTGAGCAAAGTGATATCTCTTATATGCTTGCTTCATTTCCCATTTTTCTCTATCATTTCCAAGAGCAAGAGCCTGCTGGAATAATCTTTCAGCCTCGGCAAATCCGTTCCCTCGAATATTAAACTCAACAGATTTCATAAATTGAGAAATCTTGTCTTTGAATGTAGTTGTAATATCAGCAGCTGCACGAATAGCTTTAGCAGCATCAAGAAACATTGATTTCTGTTCATATATCTTCGCTAACTCAAGTAAAACAAACCTTCTAGTATCATAATCAAGTTGTGACTTTGCAGCTCTCTGCAAGTAAGACATCTTGACATACTCACCCATATTTTTTATTTTGGCATCAATTTCCGAGCGTGTTCGTTCAGCAATTGGCCTATCAACTACATGCATAACTCAAAAAGAACAACTTCTCTTTATAATGATTATTGTGTCGAAGTGTATCTTACTAGAACAATTGGTCGCCTCAAAAACTATTTTTGAAGCTCTAATTTTCACAGGATTTTTAGAGCATACATTTACAATCATAAAATTTTACCTAAAAAAGAGTATAAAAGCATTAGTATAATGCAATATTCAAAGAATCAAGAGGTGATCGTTTCGTGTAAATTTCGAAATGCTAAAAAGCTTTTTCGTAGTTAAAATAATCTTAAAACCACACCTCTAAATTGAATATTACAAATTAGCTAAGTCAAACTTGTATATAAACCTATCGAAACATATTTTCAACCGTAGTTTTGGAAATTATCTCACTCAAAGCTAGATTTACTTTTTAGCTCAAGATATACTAATTTTTAGTCTACAATGCACTTAATTTACTTCTTAAAGTTCTTCTAGCACGAAATAAGTTTTTTCTAAATCTTGGATCATTTTTCTTTCCAGTATTTTGAATATAAGAAGAAAATGCTTTTAACTGACAATCCGGTAAACAACTTACTTCTCGGGCAATAATTTTCTCAAGTTCGCTAAAGATTAATTCATCAAAGGGAGTTAAACTTAAAGCAGTTTCTCTTCCTCCAAATTCTTCGATTGATTTATATCCAAAGTCTATCGGATGATCTCTGCAAAGATTGCCAAAAGAAGCATAAATAAAAGAAGATATAGTCTTTCGCCGAATAATTTTTCCCTTGCTTAGATATCTATGCAATTTAATATACAAATCTTGCACAAAATCTTGTGATCTAGGAAAATCAAAACCAAATTTTCTTTTTCCATATCTTAGTAGTTCGGGCATTAACTTATTAACTGCTACTGCTAATTCTTCATAATCTACTTGATCGGAATCTTTTTCAACAAAACCCATGGATATTGTATGATATCTAGTAAGCTATATAGGCATTTATGTTTTTTAAAGTTATGATAAATAAAATCATTAAATCTCAATTTCCAAGACTCCAACCCTAGAAAGTCTTTCTCTAAGTCTATCTCTAGCCCTATTAATTTTTGCCCTTTTAGCACCTGATTTATATGCCTCTTTTAATTCACCTAATTGACTTAAAATTACTCTTTGATAATTTTTAGACAATTTAGATATCTCTCGCATCACAATTTCAGAGTTTTCATCTTCAACTAATTTATTAATGGGATCCACAGCATTTGGATCAACCAAGCCATCATCAAGACATTCGAATTTCAATCTTTTTTTAGAATTTTTTCTACGTAATTCATCAATACAATTCCTATCAAATGCTCTTGAAACATAACCCATTAGGCCATTTCCATTTTCAACAAATTTTTTATCTCTTAAACAACTGTAAACTTCAAGAGCAGTATCTGTACTTAAGTCCTCAGCAGTGTCTCTAGGTAGTCCATAATGTTTAGCCATTCTAATAAATTTCTCTCTAAGGTCATCAAATACTTTCGGAAGTTTTTCTATTAGTACAGCATTTAGTTCAATATAATCTATTTCAGTCATAATCTCCATCCAAAACTAGACTATTTAAATATGTGCATTTATCACTACTTTATAGAAGTAATATTTACAGCTTTGCACATTTTCTAATTTCATTTATGTGCAGGGTTTTGGAGAAAATGTGCAGAACTCTTATTTTAATACAAGGCCAGTATTCACCAAAATTTATTTATTATCTGTTTTCTTGCTAGTTTAAATCCTTTAATAATTCCAACTGTCAAAAGAGAATAAACAATAAATCTAAACGTTTGCTGAGGAATTAAAGAAACCAGACTCTCAACAATATCAAATTGATTTTTCATGTTATTTTAGAGTATGTTCAGCTTAGTAAGATTACTTCTTAGCTGTGATTTCTAAGCATACACCAGCTGCAACAGTGCTTCCAGCATCTCTTATTGCAAATCTAGCCATATTTGGGTTTGTAGCCTGTGTTTCAAGGACTAGGTTTCCAATTGGTTTTAATCTTACTTTTGCAATGTCACCGTTCTTCAAGAAGTCAGGGTTTGAAGCCTTTGTTCCATCAGGTGATTGTTTCTCAATTAATTCTATGAATTGACATGGCACTTGAGCTGTGTGTACATGGAATACTGGAGTGTATCCTTTAGCAATAACTGTTGGGTGTGAGATTATAGCAACTTGAGCAATGAATTCTTGTACAATTGAAGCGGGTTGAGCAGCGTCACAAACTACATCTCCTCTAGCAATATCTTTCTTACCGATTCCTCTTATGTTAATACCAACATTGTCCCCAGCTTCAGCTTGAGGCATTTGTTCATGATGCATTTCAATAGTTTTAACTTCTCCCTGAATTCCTGCTCCGCTTCTTCCAGGCAATATAATAACTTTTTGTCCAAGTTTCATTATTCCTGTTTCAATCTTTCCAACTGGAACAGTTCCAATACCAGTAATTTCATAAACATCTTGCAAAGGCATTCTTAATGGCAATGTTGTTGGTTTGTTTGGTTGTTCAAATAAATCTAATTGTTCTCTGATTGTAGGTCCCTTGTACCATGGCATATTATCAGATTTCTTAACAACATTATCTCCAAGGTATCCAGCAGCAGGGATGAAAGCCATTGTTTCTACTTTGTATCCAGCTTGCTTTAGTATAACTGAAACATCAGCTACAACTTTCTTGTAAGCGTCTTCTTTCCATTGAACAGTGTCCATCTTATTAATAATAACAGCAATTTGTTTAACTCCCATTGTTCTAAGTAACCAAGCGTGTTCTTTTGTTTGAGGTTGAACTCCTTCTTGAGCTGCAACTGTTAAGAAAGCTGCATCAGATTGTGAAGCACCAGTGATCATGTTCTTAATGAAGTCTTTGTGACCAGGAGCGTCAATTATTGTAACTTCAAATTTGTTAGTAATTAATTTTTGATAAGATAAGTCTATTGTAACTCCTCTTTCTCTTTCTTCTTTGAATTTGTCCATAACATAAGCAAACTCGAATCCAGCTTTACCATGTTCTTTAGCAATCACTTTAAGTTTATCAATTTCTTGCTGAGGAATTGCTCCAGCATCGAACATTAATCTACCAATAGTAGTACTCTTACCGTGGTCTACGTGACCCACGAAAGCAACGTTTATTGTTGGTTTTGTTTTTGCCATTTTGTGTAACAAGGTTTATTTTTGAGGGTATATAAATCTTGTGATTATGTAGCAGATAGAAGTCTTTTTCAGACGGCAAATATATAATAATAAAAAATAAATTTATAATAGATACTTCAAAATTAACAAACAAAAATATTTAAACATCAAATACAAAAAAACAGCATGGAAAAGAATCAGGAGATGATTGTTGAAATTGGTGAATACACTTTAATTGCAAATACAGACGAAGGTTTCAAGGTAACTCATTTAGTTCTAAAAGCCGCAAACGGCTCAAAGAGAGTTTGGAAAATTAAAGAACTTTCAGAAAAAGAAGCAAAATTTGATATAGAAAAATTCGCATAAAACATTTAACAGTATTTACTGAATGTATGTACAGAAGGCCTTTTATCAGCTGTTTCTATTTTAATTTCTGTTTTTCCTTTTATCTTTGAAATCTCGCCTCTAATAAAATTCTCAACACGTTTACTCATACTCACACCATTCTTTTTACAATGAGCAGAAAACTGTTTGTACACCTCTTCATCAATGTTGAATGTTTTTATACTCATTTTTTCACAGTTATATAACATTAAATAAAGTTAATAAACCTTAGCACAAAAATTAATGAGAACTTTAATACAAATAAAAACAGAACATAATCCTCGGGTGAATTAATTAAAGTTATATAACTTTAATTAAAATTAAGCAATTCCCCACTCAGCATCATTTCTTCCAGGAACAAAATCATAAAGCCATTTTTCAAGAGCGTGATATTTATCCTGAGTATATCTTCCAGCTCTTATTGAATAAACTTTAATTTTGCAACCAGCGCCCTTTCCATATTTATCAACAGTATGAACTGTAGCTCTAAAAGCGTTAGCTAAATATTCTCTGATCCACACATGGGGTCTTTTAGAATGTCCTACAATTGGTTCCTCAACATCTATATCAAAAACATTTTCATTTTTAGCAATTCTATCTAAGGCACTTTGAATCTCTTCTCTTAAATCGTGTTTTTTTCTAAATGCATTATAGTTTGCAAGTCTCTTTTTTGTCGCCATTATGTCAAAACTAAACCAAAATCAAATTAATAAACCTTGTTACTTAGAAGTTACTGATTAGCAGCTAGACCCTTTCTATCTCTAATTTTTCTAACAACTTGTTCTTGTAATTCTCTAGGTAATTGTTTGAAGTCCTGAGTTATCAAACTTGAAACCCCTCTACCTTCTGTAAGACTACGTAAATCAGAAGCCCATCCAATCATTTCAGCTACTGGAATTCTTGCTTTGATGAAAACATCAATTCCTTTTTGGTCAACATCTATCAAGACACCGCGTTTAGATGCAACTAGTCCAGTAACAGATCCCATATAGTCTAGAGGAGCTTCTATTAAATGTGTCTGAATAGGTTCAAGTATTGCAGCTCCACCCTTAGTCATAGCATCAAACATTCCCAACCTTATAGCTGGATAAATTTGTGCAGGTCCTCTATGCATGTGGTCTGTGTGAAGTTTAGCATCATGCAATATGAATTTTGTTTTCATTAATGGCTCTTTAGACAAAGGTCCAGCATCAACTACAAGTCTCCACCCATCAATTATAGATTCAATTACTTCGGAAAGCAATACTAGACCTCTAGTTTGATCTTGGAATACATTTCCCTTGTAAATATCTCTATAAGCTCTAGCTTCATCATTTGAAATTCCCAAGTCAGATAACTTCTTCCAAATGTCTTCAGGTTTTTTCTTCAACCTACCTTCAGGAATACTCCCGCTTTCAATAGCATCGTAAACATTATCTTCAATAGGCATCATCTCGAGGAAAAATATGTTGTGTCCGTTTCCAGTTCTACTTTCAATTTCTCCAGATGCCTTAGTAATTGTCTCTCTATAAACAATTATTGGATTACCCATTTTAACTTCTAAACCCTTCTCAGTCTTAATTCTACCTTCAATAATCTCTAAGTGCAATTCTCCCATTCCAGAAAGTAAGTTCTCTCCTGTTTCTTCATTAATTTCAATCTTAACAGAAGGGTCTTCTTTTCCAACTTTTCTCAATACTTCAATTAACTTAGGCAAGTCCTGAGGTTTAGTAACTTCAATAGATTTAGTAATAACAGGTTGGAATATGTGTTTCAATTCTTCAAAAGGAATCTGTTCAGTATTAGTAATTGTTTCTCCAACTTCTACATTAACTCCTGAAATAGCAAGTACATTTCCAGCTGGAACTTCTTCTAGTTGTTCAGGTTTAACTCCATTGTAAACTAATACTTGTTGAACTCTAGACTTTTTCTTATTATTATTGCAATAAATATCCATTCCAGTCTTCATTGTTCCAGAATACAATCTACCAGCACAAACTTCTTTTCCGGACCTTGGATCAATAACAATTCTAGTAACTACAAAAGCAAGTTCCCCATTTCTATTACATGTAAGTAAATCCTGTCCCATCTTTGAATCAGGATCTCCTCTCCATATTCTAGGGATTCTATACTTCTGAGCTTCTAAAGGATTAGGTAAATGTTTAACAGCCATGTCTAGAACCACTTCATGTAAAGGAGCATTCTTCCATACCCACTCTTTTCTTTTTTCTTCATCCATATCATACATTTTAATTATATCTCCAAATGTAATATTTCTCTTCTTCATGAAAGGTACAGATAATGCCCAGTTTTCTCTAGCAGAACCGAATGCAACGCTTCCATCTGCAACGCTTACTCTCCATTTTTCAGCTAATTCAGGTTCAGCAATTTGTAAAATCAAATTGTTAAAATCAGCAATAACTTTAGCAAATCTTTCTTGCATTTGTTGAGGAGTTACTTTTAACTCTTTAATTAATCTGTCAACTTTGTTAATAAATAAAACAGGTTTAACTCTTTCTCTCAAAGCCTGCTTAAGAACTGTTTCTGTTTGAGGCATTATTCCCTCAACAGCACAAATAAGTACAAAAGTTCCATCAATAGCTCTCATAGCTCTTGTTACATTACCTCCAAAGTCAATGTGACCAGGAGTATCGATTAAATTAATCAAATATTCTTTTCCTTCATATTCGTGACCCATACTAACGTTAGCAGCGTCTACAGTCATCAATCTTTCTTGCTCGTCCTTATGTAACCATGTACTCATTCCTTCTTCTAAGTCTCCAGCGTTTTTGTTAGCCATCATACCAGCAGCAGCAAGTAAGTTGTCTGTGAAAGCCGTTTTTCCATGGTGAATGTGTGCAGATGTAGCAACATTACGAATATTCGCTTGGTTACTTGTCAAGCGTTCAATCTTAAGTAGACTTGTTTCTTTCTCTGCCATTTTTATTTCAAGTATTTTTGATAAATCGTTTTACAAAAAGAGGTTTTTAAACGTTGTTGTTTAATTTAATGAGTTCCGCTAAGAGTAGAAGGCAAAATACAATAATCTCCTTCAAATTCTGCAAATTGTTTTCCATCTAAGTGGCTTGAGAAAGAAGTTGCATTCCGATCTTTATCATAAATCCCTACAACAATTCCCTTGCTTTTAGTAGAGGCAAAAGAAGTTACTCTTTTTCCTTTTAAGTCCATTACAGGATATTCTTGAGGGTCAATACTTTTCACTAATGCTAAGTTTCGACCTTGAGCTCCTCTGTCTCTCATATCAAAAACTTCTCCTTGATATTCTGCAAATCCAAACGTTCCAAAAATTCTCACAGGGTTGCCCACGATCTTTTTAGTTTTCATATCTATAACAGTTATTTTTTCATCAGGATAATTTCCATGTGCTAAATATACTCTATCTCTTTCAATATGGTATCTTGCTTGCATGCATCCTGATCCATCAAATGGGGTGAATCTATTAAACACCACTTCTCCAGTAGTAATATCAATTAAGTCTCCTCTGATGGATTTAAATGGGGGCGGGGTTTTAAGGCAAGCATTAACTGCAAGTAATTTTCCTTCATAAATAACAGCAGAAGATACAGGAGTTAAGTTAATGGCAGAGTGACCTGGCAAAAGGAATTCTTGTCGATTAACGTCCTCTAATTCAAAAACTCCTCCATAGCTTGCTTCAGCTATTTCTTTTCTATCCCCTATATTTACAGAAACTAAACTCGTTATTGATAGTAAGCCTGTAAGTTTCAAATGATCAATTCCAGATCTTTCTAATCTTAATCCAGATGTATCTAAAAATCTACATGGAAATGAGCTTTCAAAATGATGGTCCTCAAAACAGGATACCTTATGAGTCTGACCTGTATTGAGTCCAATATAGATATCACGTCCATCAACAAGTGCAACTTGTGGATTTTCAAAGAGTTCTATGTTAGCTTTGGGATTAAGTGGAACAGGATCTGCCTGCCATACCTCAGGAGATAATTTTAAATCTTCTAAATTAAAAAGATGAACTTGTCTTCTTCCACCGTAAGCTTGGCTTGGAATTTCTTTTGTTAGAACAAGTTTTTCCATAAAAATGTTCAATTAAATCTGTATTTAAAGATTACTGTAAAAATTATCTAGCGAGATCTCAGACTAGTAATTTAATTCTCATAAAAAACCAGTTAGTAAAATTACTCAATATCAAGCAGCTTCAGCACTAACAAGTGCTTTCTTGCTAAGAACTCTACTAGCTTCAAGAACTTCAATTCCAATCAACTGACCTTTGTCATTCAAATCAACAATTATATTGTCATTTATTTCAATTGTCTTCTTAGATTCACCATCTTGTATAGAACCATCTAAGTAAATATATGCACAGTCTACTTCTTTATCATATTCAATTTTCATGTTTATAGCACAGTTTTATCTTTATATAATTTTGCAATTTAATATAAACCACTTTTACAAATCTTTGTCTAACCTCAGCGTTGGCTTCTATTTTACCATCAAGTCTTCTCTTAGTATAAGAAGGACTTTTAATAATATGTTCTATTTCCCATTCATCAATTCCTCTTTGCTTCATTCTTTTTTTAGCATGGCTTGAATAGATTACATCCACAAAACAAATAGAGAAATAAACTATTAATAATTATCTAGCAGAATCAGCCTGTTTTTCAGCTTCTGTTTTCTTATTAACAGCATAGCTATCCATGCTACCTTCAGATGCTGCAATTATTTCTTTAGCAAGTGTTTCAGCCATTTTGCTCTTCTTTCCAAATGATTTCTGGAAGGCTCCTTGAACCATCCATCTAATAGCCAAGTTAACTCTCCTTAATGGAGATACGTCAACAGCTTGAGGATATCTAGCTCCACCATATTCAATTGTTGTAATCTCATCTCTTGGAGAACCATTTTCAATAGCTTTTACAAGAACTTGAACAGGGTTTGCTTTCTTTTTATCTGCAATTATTTTGAGAGTGTTAATTAATGTCTGCATATTTTTTCCATATTTTCCAGAAGAGTGAGAAGTAATTATTTTATGTTTCTTTCCAACGTGTCCAGGAACAGCTAATCTATTTGCAATTCTTTCAATTATGTTTACTTTTGTTTGAGTGAATTTTCCAACATTTCTCCCATGTGATTTTATTAATAATTTTGGTTGTATGTTTATGTAAGGTTGAAGTGCAACATCTGTAACTTTTACTTCTTCCATGTCATATAAGTCAAATATCTTGAAGTTCATTGTGATTCTCCATATAATTTAATTCTATTATCCTCATAAACTCTTTGCACAGCTGTAATTGGAAGTTGAACTCCATCAACATAAACTGCATTAGTATATTCTAAAACGGCTTTACGCACAAAACCAGAGGCTATAACAATCACTTCCTTTCCATTTAGAGCTTTTAGCAAATCTCTTTTTATCTTTCTACCATTTGGGTGTCTTCTTTCAGGATTATCAATTCCGCCAACCATTATCTTCTTCCCTTCTCTATCTTACCCTTCCACAATAAGTGAAGTGGCTGATCGTTTACTTGAATAACTCTGAATCTGATACCTCTGATGTTTCCTTTAGAACGTCCTTGTTTTCCACCAATTCTTTCAATCATAACTTCATCGTGTTCATCAACGAATTTTTGAGCTAAGTTTCCAGGAATAAATGCTCCAACAGAAATTCCAGATTTTACAAGCTGTACTTTGCAACACTTTCTCATTCCAGAAGATGGCTGTGCAGCTTCTTTTTGGAATTTGCTAACAACAATTCCCTTAGCTTGAGAAGCTCCACCAAGAGGGTCTGCTTTAACATTAAGTTTCAGAGTTCTAACTTTGTAAGTTCTATCGTTCCATCTGAACTTCTTTCTGTTCTTCATTAACTTTTTAGCGTTGAATAAACCCATGTATAATCCTTGTGTAAAATCGGTTTAAAAAGCCTTCGATTTGTTAGAAATTAGTATTCTATTTCAGCAACTAAAGGGTTATGGTCGGATAATTCCTCATCCGGACATAAAAGTGAAACGAATTTAGACTTTTTAGGTATCAAAATATAGTCAAGAGTCTCTTTTTTGCTAGGATATGAAATGTATTTCTTGAAATTATATGAACTGTTGAACTCATAAGAAGTCAAGTCATAAAGCCAATTAGGATGAAGGAAATTGAAGTCTCCTACTATCATAGGCTTAATCTTTTTATCTCTGCAATATTTTAGAGTTTCGATCATATGAAGTAAGCTGAATAAACTGCTGTTAGAAAAGTGAACTCCAATAATATCAATTTTCTTTTTTGCTTGTAGTGTAACATGAAGGTTTCCACATGTGTATCTATCATCTGGTTGTTTTGTTAATTGTATTTTCTCTACTTTTGTAATTGGAAATTTAGAGAATATAGCAGTTCCTTCTTTGCAATGTCTATTATATTTCTCAGGTCTTTCTTTTTGTTTGTCAGTTACTTCATAAAATTCATAATAAGGATAATTAATCTCTTCATTAATCTGTTTAGCTTGATTATTTCCTTTTTCATTGAAATCAACATCATCTCTTACTTCCTGAAGAACCAAGATATCGGGATTATGCTTTTTTATAAAATTAATAATTTTAGACCTACGTTCTTGGTAATTTGTATAATTCCAGATATTTATACTAACTAATTTAAGTTTCACAAAATATTAAGAAAATAATGTTTTAATAAACTTTCTAAATTACTTTAACAATCTTGCCAAAATAAGATTCAATTATAGCACTCAATTCAATTAATCTCACTTTGTTTCTTCCAATTAATGTTGCTGCTCTTTCTCTGGAACCTGCTGTAATAACATAAACCCCTTCATGTAATTCAAAATTATCAAATCCTGCAGGAGAAACAACTTCGCCAATAAAATTTCCAACAGAGTTCAAATCATCATCAGCATCTCTAATTATTCTTACTCTCTTTCCAAGTTGCTCTGAAATCATTCTTGAAATCTGAGGACTAGCAGCCCTACCAAAAAACTTTGGTGGAATTGCAAAGTAAATAGTATTATTATAAACAAAACATTTATTTGCACGAACACGAGCAACTCTTTCAAAGAGGTTAATATACCTCATTGTCTGCATATCAATTATAGCCATTTTATATTTTCTACTCACAAAATCGCTTTATAAAACTTGCCTTATCATTCCAAGTTTTATGCTTAAAAATAATTGTAAATTTTCATTGTATAAAAATTATTAATAATCATAATCTCCTTCTTCACCAAATCCATTAGGCGTGAATCCTGATAATCTTTTTGCTAATCCGCTAACTTGGATTCTTTCAATATTTTCTCTAGAGTTGAATACTTTAGCTAAATCTTCCCACCCATATGCTTTAGGAAGCTGTTTTTTAAGGAAAAGCAACTTCACAACCCAATCTTCTGCTCCAGGGAAAGATGCTTGAATTTGAGTTACAGAAAAACCTATAGAAAAACCCTAGTTGGTGTTAATGGGATATAAAACCAAATCAACATTTTCTCGCACTGTTCTCAAGATTCTTTCCGCCTCATTTCCTTTAATTCTTTTACCATCGTGATAACTGTCAAAATCTACTTTACCACTAAGACGAACACCATATCTTTTAACATAATGAAGGCGTTTATCCAGGTCTTCTAAGAACATTAAATCAGACTTAGAAGCTGTTTTTATAATACCAGCCATAAACTAAGATATAATATAAAGTAAATAAATCTACCGTAGAATTTTCTTCACTCTAAGGTCACAAGAAAGGATTAATCTTTCCTAACTTTGCTCTTAATTTTCTTATCTACAAGAGCACCTGTAACCTTTACAAGCAATCCTGGAAGACCAGTTCCCACTGGTATTGGCTGGTTGAGTATAATGTTTTCAATTACAGAAGCCAAATCATCCTTCTTGCCCTGTATTGTAGCATTAACAAACTGTTTGTCAGGTGTTTCGAATGCAGCTCTAGCGAAAATACTTGATTTTGAAGAAATAATTCCCATTCTTGTAACTCCTTTAACCAAACCTATATTAGTCATAGCGTCAGAAATCAAGTCCAAGTGTCTCTCATCAATATCCAAACCTTGAGAATCAAGAACTTTCTTTATTTCAAGTAGTATTGCTTCTCTAGCAGCTTCAATTCCAAGAACAGCTGCAACTTCATGAACATTGTTTGTGAATACTTTATCTCTGTCAATTCCCTTGAACTCAATTACTTCTTTCAAGTTTGATCCTGAAGTTAATATAACAAAGTCTCTTCCTCTATGAGCAACAACAACTTGTGAAATATCTTTAACTCCTGAAATTATAGTACTCTTCAATTTTTCTTTGACCTTATACATTTCCTTGAATCCCATCTCAGTTGTCTTCAATATAATTGAATTATCTTTTTGCTTTGCGTCAAATCCTTTTTCTACAAGCCTTTCAGCAATCTTACTAGCACCAACATGAACTCTCTTTAATGCTTCAGCGTCAAGTCCAATTTCAATCTTTTTACCAGAAAAGTCCATCTTAACTTCAGAAGCAATCTCAGAAAGCTTAACTTCTTTTAACTTTTCAGCAATGTTTCTAGCATCTTTTTCATTGTTAGCATCTTTATCAAGATAAATCTCCATTGCCGGAGTAGAAGGCTCCTTTCTAGCGTCGAATATTTCAATTAAACGAGGAAGACCTAATGTAACTTGCACTTCAGCAACTCCAGCAGAGTGGAATACGTTCAAAACCATCTGTGTTGAAGACTCTCCAAATGATTGTGATGTTGTAACTCCGACAGATTCTCCAGGTTGTATTTTCTTTCCAGTGTGTAATTCAGATACGTCTCTACCATCTCCACCATATGCAAACTGTACAATATTCTGAGAAGCATCTCTTACTGTTCCATCATATTCTACTTTCAAGTCTTGCAATGCAGAAACTAATCTCCTATATAAGTAACCAGATTTAGGAGTTCTAAGAGCAGTATCCATAAGTCCATCTCTTCCTGTAATCGCTCCGAAGAAGAATTCTGTCGGTTTCAAACCTTCAAAGAATGAAGACTTAATGAATCCTTTAGCCTCAGATCCAACATCTCCTTTCTTGAAGTGAGAAGTTGTCCTTCCATTGTATCCAAAACTAATACGCTTGTTCCACAAAATCTGCTGTCCAACACAACAACCAATCTGAGTAATGTTAGTTGCAGATCCAGCTGCTCCAGATGAAATCATACTTCCAATACTGGAATCTTTAGAAATATTTTCCTTTACAACTTTACCAACTTCAGTTCTTACTTCATTCAATACTTGAGATATTTTAATTTCTTTAGTTTCATCAATTGTCTTACCAGGTAATATTTCCAAGTCTCCAGATCTAGCCATTTGATCTATCTTCATCGTCTTTTCATAAGCTCCATCTATAATCTTGTTGGTAATTTCTCTAACTTTAGGGCTAACATCTAAATCTCTTAATCCAAGAGAGAATCCCCTTCTTGTAATGTATTGAGTTCCAAGAGCAGCAGCTTTCTGGATAGAATCAATAGCAGCATCTCTTCCGTGAGCTTTATCGATTTCTTTAACCATAATTCCCTTTTCTAATCCAAGAGTATTCTCATCTGTAAGTTCTTTAGGAATCTTAATAGAATCACCTTTAGGTATTATCTGAGCAAATACATCTAATCCACTAATTGTCTTTCCATATTCTTTGTTAATGACTCCAGTAGAGAATAATGTTTGATCTGCATCTGCTTTACTAAATATGTCTTTTCCAAGAATATAGTTTCCTGTCAAAGCATCAGTAATCAATCCAATCAAGTTTGAGTTGTTCTTAGAAGAAATAATATTATGTTTAATGTTCAATAATGTCTCAGCTTCAGATCTTGCTTCTTCAGTTTGAGGAGAGTGTATGTTTACTTCGTCTCCGTCGAAGTCAGCGTTATATGGGAATACAACCGCAGGGTGTAATCTGAATGTCTTGTAAGGCAATACTCTAACGTAATGAGCCATTAAACTTTGTTTGTGCAATGAAGGGTGTCTGTTAAACAGAACAATATCTCCATCCATAAGATGTCTTTCAACTTTGTATCCAGGACCAAGTTCAGCACAAATCTCTTCTTTCAACTCTTCAGTTATTCTTTTTTTCTTTCCATCAGGTCTTATAACATAATTAGCTCCAGGGTGCTGATCTCCTTTTCTTACTAGTGCCCTCATGTATTCTAAGTTAGTACTTGTAACCCCTTCAGCAACTGTTATTATTTTAGCAACTTCAAATGGAACTCCAACCTCATCCAAGCCTAAGTAAGGGTCAGGTGAAACTACAGTTCTTGCAGAGAAGTTAACTCTCTTACCGGCAAGGTTCTTTCTAATTCTTCCTTCTTTACCTTTGATTCTTTCAGTAATTGTCTTCAAAGGTTGTCCTGATCTGTGTCTTGCGGGAGGTATCTTAGAAATATTATTATCAAAAAATGTTGTAACATGATACTGCAATAAGTCCCAAAGATCTTCAATAATTACTTCTGGAGCTCCAGCATTCAAGTTTTCCCACAATCTTTGATTAGCTCTTATAATATCTGAAATCTTGTGAGTCAGGTCGTCTTCAGATCTTTCTCCTGTATCAAGAGTAATAGAAGGCCTCATAGTTACTGAAGGAACTAACAATTGTGAGAGTATTGCCCATTCAGGTCTGAATGTCTTAGGATTAACTCCTATTTTTTTTATTTCTTCATCTTTGATTTTAACAAGCATCTCTCTAATTTCATTAGGGAATAATCTCTTCTTTCCAGTATAGAATGAGGTAGGTTTCTCTAGTTTGATCTTTTCAAGGTCTATACTACAATGCGGACATTTTTTCTTGTCTCTAGCCTTCTTAGCTCTTTCAATAGGAGTATATTTCTTTTGTTTTTCATCTTCTAAAGTCAACTTACCACAAGCGTGACAGAAGCTTCTAAGGAATAATTCAATCAACGGAATATATTTGATGTGAACAATAGGTCTAGCCATCTCAACGCTTCCAGGGTGTCCAAGACATTCTTTAAGACGACCACCACAAGTACGACAACGCACTCCAGGATCTACAGCTCCCAATCTTAGATCCATCAAACCTCCATCTACAGGGAATCCATCAATATCATATAATTCAGGTGTAACAATTTTAGCTGTACTCAATTTCTTAATCTGCTCAGGATTTACAAGACTAAATCTAAGTGATTTTACTTGCTTTTTGACTACTTCAGGGTTTGCCATTTTATTGTTCGTATTTGTTCTTTAGTTCAAATGAGGTTAATATATGTAATCCAAGTAATTCTTCAACTAATAACTTGAATGCATATGCAACTTCAATAGGTTCAATGTCATTTCCTCCGCAAATAGGACAGTAAATCTTGTTTCTTATTCCATCTTTAATTCCAATGTTTCCACAAGATGAACAAATATGAATAACGGTTTTATCAGAGTCATATCTTTCCTTAAGCAATAAAGATGCTCCATGAGCAACTAATGCCTGCTGCTCCATTTCTCCTAATCTAAGAGCTCCACCACGAGCACGACCTTCTACAGGCTGTCTTGTCAATAATGTTACCTTACCAGATGCTCTAGCTTGCAATTTGTTCTTAACCATGTGAACTAGTTTCAAGTAATACATGTTACCGACATAAATTCTAGCATCCATCTTTCTTCCTGTAACTCCATCGTACATTTCTTCTTTACCATCAAAGCTAAAGCCCATGTGTTGAAGTTGCCTTTCCAAATCTTCAACCTTAGCACCTGTGAATGGCGTACCATCAATAAATCTTCCAGTAATTGCTCCAACTTTTCCAGCTAGAACTTCAATCATATATCCAACAGTCATTCTTGATGGGATTCCATGAGGGTTGAAAATCAAATCAGGCTTAACTCCTTTATTTGTGAATGGAATATCTTTAGGATCTGCAAGTAATCCTACAACTCCTTTCTGTCCGTGAGGTGTAGAGAATTTATCTCCAGGTTCAGGTAATCTATGATCTCTTATCCTAACTCTAGCAATCTTATTTCCTTCAGAGTCCGTTGTGATAAATACAGAATCAACAATTCCAGATTCACCTTGCTTAATAGCAACACTTCCTTCTTTCTTTGATTGTATGCTTAAGTTTCTTGCTTCGGATAAGAATTTAGGAGGTGTTGTTCTACCAATAATAACTTCAGAAGCGTTCAATTGAGCTTCAGGGTAAACAATTCCATCATCTTCAAGCAATCTGTAAGATGCTTCAGTTCTATATCCAGAAACGTCTTTTTCAGGAATAGTTATTTCGTCTTTTAATCCACCCGCATAATTGAATTCTATAGACTCATATGGTTTGAAATAAGTACTTCTTCCCATTCCTCTTTCTACAGAAGCTCTGTTCAATATTGTAGCGTCTTCTAAGTTATATCCTTCATATGGCATAACTGCAACTACAATATTCTGACCAGCAGGATATAATTTCAATGTATCAAATACGAATGATTTTACAAGAGGATTCTGAGGATAATGTAATATTGAAGAGTTAGTATCTAATCTTACAAGATAGTTAGCAGCATAAATTCCAAGTGATTGTCTTAATGTTTTACTTCCTCTTAACAAACGTGAAGCCTGGTCGTGGTTAGCAAATGGTACTAGAGAAGTTACCAAACCAAATATAGCAACAGGGTCAATTTCTAAATGAGTATGTTTGTCACCTACTGATTCAGGTGTTTGAGCAACAAATGCATCTTCTTCTTCAGCAGCATCAATATATTCTACAACTCCTTCTTTTATCAACTCGCGCCAGTTAAGAGATCCTTGTTCAAGCAAGACTAAATGTTCATCTCTTAATTTTGAAGCTCCATGTTCAACAACAATCAAGGGTCTTAGAACTCTTCCAACTTCTGTTGAAATAACAATCGTTTTAGCAGGACTATCACTTGTTATGCTTAATTCAAGAGGGAAGTGTGCTTTTCTTCTTTCTTTTCTAACAGCATTAACAAAAGCATCAACATCTTTAGCCATTCCGATATATTTACCGTTGAAGAATACATCTTTTCCAGATTCTTCATTTAATCCAAGAGCCTGTATATTCTTTACAGTTGTTTTCTCATCAAGATCAATAGAGTTTGATATCTTTGATAATATAGCAAGATTCTTTCTTAATCCAATTTCTGTTCCTTCAGGTGTTTCTGTAGGGCAGAATCTTCCATAGTGTGTAGGGTGTAATGTTCTAGCCAAGAAGTTCTCTTGTTCATCTGGAAGCATACTAGAAACTCTCTGAAGAGACGATAACATATCAAGATAGTTGTTCTTACTCATGTTCTGAGTAACTCCGGATCTTTCTCCAATCCAAGCACCTGTAGCAATAGCACTTTCAACTCTATGTGTGAACAATGTAGACTTAGCAACTGTCTTTACAGAATAGAATTTTTTTCTTTTTGCAACTTTCTGAAGAGTGTACTGAATATCTTTTACTAATATATTCATGTTTACTCTGAACAAATCAGCTAACAAATCTCCAGATAATTTGATTCTCTTGTTAGCATAGTGGTCTTTATCTGTTCTCAATCCATCATCTTGTTTAGCCTGCAAGAATTGTTTAAGCATCTTACACAAGTTAATGGCTTTCTCCATTCTGCTTTCTTTTGTCAAACCAATATGGGGCAAGAAGTAAGAATCAATTCTCTGCTTTACTCTGTCTAGAATTTCTTTTTCTGTTCCTTGTATTCCTGATAATTCTGCTATTTGCATGAATGCATCTTTTGGTTGTTGTATCTTAGCATATTCATACAAGTTAACAATAACTGCATCATCCTGTCTTCCTATATACTTAGCAATATCTGCCTCAGTTAATATTCCTAGAGCTTTAATCATAACAATAGCAGGAATGTTCTTTAATCTTGAGAAAGTCGCTTCTAAAATCCCCTCAGCAGTCTCAGATATTGTTGTAGGAATTCTATAAGGTCCTCTTTGCGAGAACATTCTCAATGTCAATCCTCTTCTTCCTTCCTCTATAAATGGTTGATTGGGAGCAAGGTCCTCAGCCATAACTATAACTCTTTCATTTCCGTTAACAATGAAATATCCTCCAGGATCAAGAGGGTCCATCAATGCTTCTCTTAATTCATCTTTATTCATATCATGTGTGTTGCATATATCGCTCTTTACTATAATTGGTATTCTTCCAATTTCAACTTCAGCACTGTCAGAATTATCTCCAAAGTTAACTGTTATCTCAACATAAATTGGGGCAGAATACGTTATTCTTCTTAATCTTGCTTCTGTAGGTGTAATTAATGAAATACTTCCATCTGATTCTGTAACATTAGGTTTTCCAATCCTTATTTTACCAAATTTAATCTTTACTTCTTCTTGAGGAATAGTATCATTTAATTCGTAAACAATCTGCTGCATTCTTCTTGCAACAAAATCGTTAAAACTTCTAATGCTTGATTCTACTAATGAGTGTTGCTGTAAATATTTCTTAATTAAAATGTGTTTATCAGCAACGCTCATGCAACAACCCTGAAATAAATATTTATCTTATCTCTAAACTTTCTTTCAATTTGAATAACATCTCCTGAAATACAACCTTCAGGCAGTCCACGATCATCAGCTTTTATTCTTGGTAATTGTGAAACTGAAATATTATACTTATCTAGAATTCTTTTAACCTCGTCGGTTTTTAGCTTTATGTGTTTAGGTTGAAGGGCGTGCATTTTTAATAGCAAAAATCATACATTAGTTATGACTTTGAAGGTAAAGAGAATTGCAAAAAGTGGTTTTTAAACTTTGCGCTTTCATGTCGGCATGCTATATTCAAGCAGCTACTCTAAAAAGTTCACGATAAACTCCATGTCCGTGCTTTGCAAATTGCTCAAAGTAACCAGTAAACCATTGATTCATAGATATCCCAGCTCTTTCTGACTGCATTACATCATCCAAAGAGTCAATCCCACCAGTTCTTACAATATGGAATTCTTGTGTTGGAGGTCCAGCTCTTAAATATTCAACAGCGCATGTAGCAAGTTCAAGTGAAGCTTCTTTTAGTGGCTTGCCACTTACTCCACCTTCAAACCTTTTAGTAAAATAATCAAAAAGTTTCAAATCACTAGGATGAATTTTATTCCTTGCCATTTCATAATTTTTAGAAGTATTTCCAAAATTAACGCCGTCAAAACCATTTTCAAATAATAAATCCATCAATTCTGGAACTTTTTTTATATTAGTATCATTAGAAAATTTGACAACAATAGGCAATCTTCTTTTAAGTCTTACAACAAAATTATCTTTTATATATTCTAATCTCAAAGCAAGACCACCATCCTGAAGTCTTGCGTGTCCAGTATTAGGGCAGCTTTCATTAATTTCAATCCAATCAACACCAGCAATTTCATAAGCATTCATAGAGCGAACAAGATATTCTAATTTTTCATCTTCAGAGATATCTGGAGAAGCCATTACACTCCAGCCTATCGGAAGCAATTTGTTCCTAACACTGCTTAACTTTGCAGCATTATTTTTATCTCCATTATTAGGCAATCCTAAGGAATTAGATGCAGCGTAAGAATTTGGATAAGGGGTAAATGGAAGATGAACTTTACCATTTTTGTTTCCAGTTCTTGGATTCCAAGTTCCTGTTCCCCCAAGATAACCTCCTGCTCCTTGCATAAAAGTCATATCGATACATTCACCATTCTTGAACATCCCAGCAGCATTCATTAAAGGACTTTGAAAGTCTAACCCCCATAAATTTCTACTCATATTTTTTGGAGGAGTATACGCTCTTCCATCAACTATTTCATTAGCCAATTGTTTCAAAAAATGTTTTCTTCCAGTTGAATAGAGCCAAGTAACAAAAGAAGGTGGAAGTTTAGTAAGAATGGGTCGCAACTTACATTCAAGGTCTGCAAGAGTGGTTGCCCTCATAAAATAAATTTATATCAACATACTTTAAAGATTTGTATGTTAATGGCCCCGATGGTTTTCAAACTCCGCAGAGAGTCTCCGAGCATGTTGAGGAGGGTAGAGCAAGAGAGATTGAAAATATGTTCAAATCCCTTAATTAAATATGGCCCCGATGGGATTTGAACCCACGACACCCGCGTTAAGAGCGCGGTGCTCTGGCCAGGCTGAGCTACGAGGCCGTCGTATCTTCCTGTCAAAAAACATGCAGAAAATCATTTTTAAATATACCTAAATCACAAAATCAAAAAATCGATGCGTGATTGTTGCTTGATTTTTGGATGCAAGTAAATTCTCGTCAAGAAGAATTTACTGCACAGAAGTTTGTTCATAATGAAAACTTCTTGTGATCGAAGTCTCGATTATGTGAGAGACTATCGACATAAATAGAATTACTTTATTTTTTCAGCCATCTTTACAATATCATTCTCGCTAAGAACCCCTACTCTCATATCAACAGCTTGTCCATTTTTGAAAGCAATTGTAGAGGGAATACTCATTACTCCAAAACTCTGAGCAATTTCTTGAGCACCATCAACATTTAACTTTGCAAATTTAACACTAGGAACTTTGTGTGAAGCTTTTTCAAAACTAGGAGCCATTATCTTACAAGGACCACACCAATCAGCATAGAAATCTACAATTACAGAACCTTTAGATATAGTTGAATTAAAATTTTTGCTTGTCAAAACCTCAATATTTCCAGCCATCACACATTTGAAATATTTTGATTAATAAACATTGTTATTCATTAAATAGTAATAAGATTTACTTTCTCCTCCCATATACAAAATCCAGAACAGAACTTACATGATCTAGAAATTTAGCATATTCTCTATACTCTTTAACCTTATGAGCTTTAGATGGAAAAGTGTGTTTTACAATCTCAGCTAAATGAGTAGGTAAAACAACAGCTTCAACAAGTTCTAAGGGAATTGTATAAGTATGAGGGTGTTCAGAAATTATTCTTTGATTCCTAACTGTTTGCTTAGTATTTACAAACAAACCATTTCCATTATCATGATGGCCCATAAAATCACCAATGTAAGGCAATCCTAAGTCTCCATAATTTTCATGTCCTAAAAAATGTCTAAGTTCTCCATCTAATAATATCTGACAAAGAGTTTTCATTTCACGACCGCCACTGTCAAGTCCATGAGCAACAAGTTTATTATCATCAAAGACTCTTAAATTATGCATTGTTGCTGCTTCACGCATTTCTTTTCTTTCATCATAGAAATCAACCATATAATCTGGGTGTTTGGCTAATTCTTGCCTCAAGTAATTACTCAATAGAATTGCATCCCTTTCGCGCCTATTATCTAGTTTAGAGTTCTTCATAATTATTCAAAACCTTTCCGTTCTAACTTGAATTTTCTTTCTTCCAGTTTCTTTTTTTCATAATAGTCAAAAATAATACACATATCATCTAATTTTTTAGCATACTCTTTGTACCCTAATATCTTAACTCTAGGAAATTTTTCTTTTAACACATCAGCAAGAGGTGTTGGAACAACAACCGCATCAAGTGCATCAAGAGACACAACATAATTATCTTCAGTAAGCGATCTCCTTACCTCTGCACTTATATCTCTATTAGTCCCAACAAAAAGTCCAAATCCACTATCTAAATGACCTACATATCCGTTAAATGGTACAATTCCCAAATTACCATAACTCTCTATTCCAATAGAATGTACTAATTTTCCATCAGTAAGTATAGTTAAAAGAGTATCCATACCACCTCTTGAATTTCCATGTGCAAGAAGGTCAGATCCATTTCTAACAAATCTTTTATTATATCCTCTTCCAGCAGAATACAATTGCTCTCTTTCATCCATTGACTCAGCTTGATAATTTGGTCTAGACTTCAGTCTATCATCGACTTCTCCAACCATTTGCTTAATCGCATTTTTATCAACATTACCCATAAAAGTCAAGAAAAACAGAATCTTTTAAACCTTTGTAATTGTAACTATTAACAAGTGATAATCATTGAGCTATAGTCCCATTGCTAAAATAAACAGTTCCGTTAGAGCTAATACATCTTATAGGATTATCAGTAATAGCAGAATTGCCTGCCCTAATACATTCATCAAAACTATTTACTTCTTTTTTTATTATTTTTTCATCAAAATATTTACCAACATTGTAAGCAGCGAAGGCTCCAGCTGAACAAATAGCTAATACGACCAAAGCAACTGCAAACATTTTTATCATTTCCCTCTCACCCATAATTAATATATAAACAGCATTTAAACTTCAAATATGTTTGAAGTCAATAGAAAACAACAAATCAATTAAGTATTTCTTGATAAAAAGTAGTTCCCAAAGAATCAATGCAACTAAGTGGGTAAGTTTGTATTACTACAAATCCAGAGTTAGCACATTCTTCAAAACTATTAATTTCATTTTCATGATTTCTATTATCAAAATATTCTCCAACAGCATGAGTTGCGAAAGCTCCGACTGAACAAGTCATCAATATAATAACTGCAACTGTTAACATGTTCATCATGTTAATTATCAACAGTTCTAGTATTTAAATCACAAGAAGACTTCAATATTGTTTGAAGTAAAAAACAAACAAGAATATATTAACCCAAGAGATTAAGTAAAACTATGAAATCTAGTCCAGTAACACATTTTGAGATGCCCGCAGAGGACAACAAAAGAGCAAAAGAGTTCTATGAGAGCACATTTGGCTGGAAAATGCAACAATTAGGTGAAGAAATGGGAAACTATCTTCTAGCACAAACAGCAGAAACAGACAACAAAAATATGGTAAAAACACCTGGTGTAATCAATGGAGGGTTCTTCAAGAAAGGTGAATATGGTACATCCCCTCATGTAGTTATAGCAGTAGAAAACTTAGAAGATCATATGAAATTAGTGAAGCAGCACGGCGGTAAAATTCAGGGCAATCCGCAGGACATTCCAGAGATAGGAAAGTTTGTAATGTTTTTAGATACAGAAGGCAATAGGGTTTGTATGTTACAACCTTTACAAATGAATTCTTAATTGAAGTAATTTAGTTTCTCATCCCTAGATAATTGTTTAACATAATACTCAGCTTTCATAGCCTCAGATTTATTAGAGAAATTCTTCGTAGAGACAAGACGAGAAAATCCACTAGCACGAACATATTTACTTCCTTTTCCAGATGAATGAGCTTTCATCCTTTTCTCAACATCATTAGTAACCCCAGTATAAAAAGAACCATTCAAACATTCCACAAGATAAACAATCCATTTCTTCTCCATCATTTTTATGACATACCAAGCTTTATATACACAATTTTGGCAGATATTATTAGTATTATCAGGTAAAAGATACTTAGTTTTCTTTATCTTTTATTATGTCAAAGTGTATCTTTACAGAACACTTTGAGCATCCAAAAGTCCAAACAAGGAACTCAAAGACTTTTTGATCAAAAAAATCCATATGGAAAAATTTAGACAATTAGGAATTAGCGAAGATTTGCTAGCGACAATCAGTCAAGCAGGATTTGACACACCTAGTGAAATACAGGAAAAAACAATTCCATTAGTTCTAGCAGGAAAAGATGTAATTGGAAGCTCAGCAACAGGTTCAGGTAAAACTCTAGCTTTTGGAGCAGGAATCATCGATAAAATAAGAAGAGGAGATGGAGTACAGGCATTAATTCTAACACCAACAAGAGAATTAGCAGAGCAAGTTGGAAAAACAATTGCTAAATTCTCTCATAAAAAAGGACTACACATAGCTCAAGTATACGGTGGACTATCAATGGATCCACAGATAAGAGCTATGAGAACAGCAGATGTTGTTGTAGCAACCCCTGGAAGACTTTTAGACCATATCAAAAGAAGAACAGTTAATCTTTCAAGAATTAAATTCCTAGTATTAGACGAAGCTGATAGGATGCTTGACATGGGTTTTGTTAGAGATGTAGAATCAATAATCAAAATGTGCCCACAACAGAAACAAACCCTATTGTTTACTGCAACTCTTTCTCAAGATATTCAATATATGGCAAGAAAATACATGAATCATCCTGTAAGTGTTGAAGCAGGAGAAAGAGTAGATCCAAGTAAATTACATCAAATATACTATGATATTAATTACGATCAGAAATTATCTCTTTTAACACACTTGTTAAAATTAGAAAAGAATGGAGTGGTAATGGTATTTTGTAACACAAGAAGAAACACAGACAAATTAACAAGAAATCTGAGTCAGCAAGGAATTCACGCAGAATCTATTCATGGAGGGCACTCTCAAAATAGACGTTCTAACACATTAGAAGCTTTCCACAACAGAGGAATTCTGATTCTTGTATGCACAGACGTAGCTGCAAGAGGTCTAGATGTAAAAGACGTCTCTCATGTTTACAATTATGATATTCCTAAGACAGGCTCGGAATATGTTCATAGAATAGGAAGAACAGCAAGAGCAGGAAAGAACGGAATAGCAATATCTTTTGTATCAAATGGAGATCACACAGAATTCAGACAAGTTATGAGACAAGTAGATAACGCAGTCCAAAAAAAACCTCTCCCTCAATTCTCAATGGTGCAAGTATCATCTAGTCAACAAAGCCATGGAAGAGACATGGGACATAATATAACTCATGGAAACAGAAGAGAAGACAGAGGGAGAAGATTCGGCGGAAACAGAAATAGAGAAGATAGAAGTGGCTATAACAGGCAAAGACGCGGTCGCTTCGGCAGACGTTGATAAATTCTCAGAAAAGGTTAGTTAAACAGATAATATCTCTTCTAAAAATCTAGCAGTTTTATATACTCTCAAACCCAATCATAATTATGAATAAAACTCTAATTATTTCAAGCACAATCATCATAACATTATTGGTTTTATATTTTACATTTAATTTAAGTGAGCAATATTCAGAAAATGAATTAAATATGAGTTGGATAAACAACGAGCTAATTTACAGCGAAGTTATAAAAGTTAGAGAGTGCGAATACAACTCGGAAAAAGTATATTATTTTGTAAATCCAGAATGTTGTGATTTCATAAATGAAGTATACAATTCTAAAGGGGAGATAATATGCTCTTTTGGAGGCATAGCAGGTCTAAACACATGTCCTGATTTCGATTCTTCTTCATGCAAAAGAGATGTTTGGAATATTCCAAATAATGATGACCTTACGAAATGCATTAAGTGGAAAGATGACTGCAACACATGTTCCAAAAGCCTCTACTCTTTAGAAAATTTGACTAGTTGTACAGAGATGGCATGTTCAGAGCGTACAGGAATTAAGTGCCTAGAATATAAACCGGAAAGTAATGCAACTTACGAAACATTTCAAGAGTATTACTCATCAATAGACTTCTCTTGTAATACAGACTCAGACTGTGAAATTAAGGATATTCACAATTGTTGCGGTTATTATCCTGGCTGTGCAAATAAAAATGCAAAAACAGACCCAGATTTTGTCAGAAAATTCTGTTCAGAAAATGGTTTTAGTTCAGTATGTGGATGGCCATCAATACAAAGTTGTAAATGTGTAAGCAATAAATGTGAATCAGATAGTTAAAAAATAAAGAAAAACACTTAATTACAAACCTTTATATAGCATCAGAATTGCAAATATCATAGGAGAACAATTAAATGAAAGGCAAAATAAAATTTTTTAATGACATTAAAGGATTTGGTTTTATCACTGGCGAAGATGGAAAAGACTACTTCCTTCACAGCACAGGCATTGAAGGCAACGCATCTCTAGCAAAAGATGATGCAGTTACTTTTGAAGTCGAAAGCGGCGATAAAGGTCCAAAAGCTGTTAAAGTTAAGAAAGCTTAATTAAACAGATTATTATTTTTTAATTATTTTAGTATTTTTTAGTTTATTATTTTTATATTTTCTTTAGTACTTTCTATTTCTTTATATTTTGAGGCCGTGGAAAAGAACACCACTCAGAAATCGCAAAATATTAGTATGCGCGGGCCGCTGACCATCCCATCATGGAATCCAGAGGGGACAAGTTTTCAGAGGAGGTTAAGAAGGTTTTTTAAAAACATGCAAATAGATCTGTATAAACACAAGGGATTATACTTCGCATGGATAGAGGAAAATAGTTAAATAATCTTTTTATTTTAAGCTATTATGAAAGTGAAAAACCCAAAGGTGATATTAATTTTTGGTCCTTCGGGAAGTGGTAAGGGTACTCTTGCTAGAAGGGTGTCGAGAAATAAGGGTTGGGTTTATTTTTGTGAAGATGATTTTTGGTACGAGTATAAGAAGAAGAGAGGCATTAAAAACGAGCACGTAAGGCATGCACATCAACAGCGTGAAGTTTTTCAGACTGTGCTAGGTAAGGTAATTAAATGTGTAATGAGTGGTAAAAATGTTGTTTTAGAATTTGTTCTTTATGAAGACCCTCCAAGGCCTTTGCAGTATTATTATAATCACCTAAAGAAAGAAAATATTGATTTGAAATTGATTGGGTTAAAGCCAACTATTAAGAATATCTTGAAGCGACAAAAAAATAGGGGAAGAAAACGGGATGAGGAAATAAAAAGGATGAAAATGGAAGCAGTTCAACAATTAAAGGCGCTTAGTTCGAAGTACATAAATGATCAGTGGATAATAAGAAACAATAAAACAAATGAAGAAACCTATCAAGAGTACTTAAAAAACTGGATTAATAAAATGTAAGAAGTTTCCTTACAATATTGGTTGAAAAAGGAGTTTTACCCTTCTGGCATATTCCTGAGTGGGCGCTTGTCTACTATTCCCTTTGTTATCTTATTTTTTCTCTTCCTTAGTTGAGTTTTGGTAATCATTCCATCTGTCTGTGACTACTGCTTTTGTAAGTTCTCTGTCTTGGATAAGTGCTTTAGATGCCAAATCTCTTATGTTTTCAGGCATAACCTTTGCACCTTTGTCATATCTAAAAAAGGAACTGTTATCAATTAATTTTCTTGTATCTTCTGTAAAGTAATCTACCCATCCGTTAGGTTTTGCAATAATATCTGCTCTTTGATCTCCGTCAAAGTCATAAATCCGTGCTTCATCAACAGCTCCTTCATATTGGGATCTGTCTAAAAATGATCCTTGCAGGGGGTTTTTTATTCCATCGGTTGAAGTCTCAAGTGTTGAAGGGTTTTGAGGTCTTGGTAATGGAGAACGTGTTGGTAAGAAATTAATAATGCCAATGCTTAATCCTCCGACTAAAGCATAAGCTATACCTTTGTAGAATGAATCATCTGTTCTTGACTTGAATCTTGCCATAGTTGTTCTTCTAAGTAATGCTATTTAAATCTTTGTATTTGTAACTACTATTTAGTTATAATGAAATATTTTGTAAATGCTTGGGAGGAGAGCAGGAGCCCCTGAGATCCAAATAGTCTGTCACAACCCTGTGACTCCATGCTTCTGAACGGATATATTTATTCTCGACAAAACTTAAATACAAAACCAATTTGAAGAAACTATGAATAAAATTCTCGACAGTATTGCTCCGGTAATTCAAAAGGCAAGACATGTTAGAATTAATGATTCTAAGCTAGTAGAATTTTGTGATGATTTTCGAGGTTTTGAAACTTCTTTTGTAGCTCCAACAAAGGCTGCCGACTTAAGTACAGAAGATAAACTCCAATTAGATTTTGCTTACAATGCTGCAAACTTTTGTTATTGGGGATATCCTCACGCTCAATGGTTTATAGAACATCAAGGTAGAGAAGTACATGGTGCATATGGGATGAAAGCAGCATTCAATAGAGCATTAGAAAAAGGTACGCCTTTGCTTGACCCCTCTTTCTTAGAAAATTTAACAGAAGGAGATCTTGCCAAAATAGTAAAGGGAGGAGGATATCTCCTTTTATTTGATAAAAGGTTAGAATTTCTGCGTCAATTTGGTAGAGTATTAAATGCAAAATATGATGGAAAGGCTACTAATGTTGTTGAAGCTGCTAAAGGAGATGCGATTCGTTTAGTTGATGAACTTACATCTAATTTTCCATGTTACGATGATTCTGTAGATTATGATGGAAATAGAGTTCTTTTTCACAAACGTGCACAACTCCTGACTCATAACGTTCATACACTATTACAAAAACAAGGAAAGGGTTTAGCAAGAACCACCGAGCTTACAGCTTTAGCAGACTACAAAGTTCCGCAGATACTTAGACATGTTGGAATACTAGAATATTCTCCTACTCTTGTAGCAAAAATTGATGCAATGGTCCCCATACAAGCAGGAAGTCAAGAAGAAGTAGAAATAAGAGCATTTACTTTAGAGGCTTGTGAAAGAATGGTGGGAATATTAAGACAAAGGCATTCAAGCTTAGAAGTTATAGATCTTGATCATTGGTTATATCATAAATCAAAAGAACCAGGAATGCAAAATAGCAAACCTTATCACAGGACATTAACTACGGCTTATTAAGAATACCACATCTTTTTACACTCAACACATATTTATCTATCTTTTTAGGCAGTGTTCTAAGCATCTCTTCTAGCATCTCAATGATTTTCTCAGGCATATCATCACTATATTCCATTGGTGTGTCCGATCTTGCCTATTTTTAAGGATTGTCAAATGTGGATGTATCCGTTGAAATGAATCTATCACAAATCTTCTCCCTTTGAAGCACTTTTTATCAATAAAATTAAAGAAAATGCGAAAGCTATAAAGTACATAGTAATCAAGCCATCATCAAATTTTTTATCATAAATGTCTCTAAATAAAGAAAAAACCAAGCCACTTAGAACTCCAACTCCTAAATTTTCTCTAAATCTTCCAATCTTTTCGCTTGCATAAGTAATTTATCTTTAAGTTCAATAAATTCCCCAATATTATCTCTTATTTCATTAAATCCCAAGAATCTTCCTTCTTTATCGTAACTCATTTTTAGAACAATTTTATCATCGAATAACCAAAAGTCTGAATTAATATTTGTCTTAATTTTATTAAAGTCTTCCTGAGAGAGTAAAGATATTTTTTCTCCATTTTTGATATTTAATTTATAAGCTTCTAATTCAAACTTCAAATAGTCACTTAATGGTTGTTTAATTACATGTACTCTTTCCATTACAGCTCCTCTTTGAACAGCAGATTTTATGATTTCTACCCAATCTTCCCTACCTTCCTCTTTTGTTTCCCCAGTTTTAAGGAAATGCTTGAAAAGTTCTTCCTCTTCTTTGACAGTATATTTTTGCAATAATTCTAATCTAAATGCATACTTCTTAAAATTAGAGAAATGATCTTTCATTTTATCCTATCGGAAAATCTAATTGTTCTTTAGGTATTCCTATTGATATTCCATATTCAATAGCTTGATTCCATGTTTCTTTTTTATCATAATTAAATGTAAATGTCTTATTTTTGAAAACCGCAATTATTTCTTTATCTTTCCAAAAGTGAGCATACCACTTATTAGATTTGATATTCTTTGAGATTTTCTCTATATCTTCTTTAGAAACTTTTACTTTGTATATATGCCATTTATTTGAATTTTGATTACTTATTATGTTAATTTCACTAAGAATGTTTGTATCTATAAGACTTTCTTCTACTATTACTCCTTGAAAATCTTTCATAAGTTATTTTCCTCAATTAATGGATAGATGTCTAAGACTACTTCTTCATATGGATGTACTTTTTTAATAGCCGAGATTATTGATTTAGCTTTATCTTTGGGACAAATAAATTCTATTCTTTCTTCTTCAACACTTTCTAACTTATTCGCTTTACCAATATGGGGATTAGCTTTTTCATTTGGTTTAAATCTTCCAATACCTTTAGAAGAAAATGAACAATATGAATAATTACCTATTTTTCCACCACCAGCTTTGCCAATAGACTCTCTTACTTTATCTGTATGAGTTAAAGGGACGAATACAACTATTTTTACATTATTCATTTGATAAAATTCAATACCTCTTTTACAATTTTATCTTCAAATCCATCAAAGTCATGAAATGCACCATCAAATACTACTCCGTGAAATTTCTTACTATTTTTTGACTCTTTCTTTAAAATTTCAGTAGACTTGTAAGCATCTGTAACTATTCCATCATCTTTTGTTCCTAAGATGGAAAGCATAGGTATCTTTATTGAATTAATTGTTTTGAATCCTTTTTCAGAATTATAATAATTGAATATTGCAATGTTATCATTCTCACAAGAGAAATTTAAAAAAGATTTAGCAGATTGTTTTGCAAAACCCCATTGTATTCCTGAAAGCAACTCATCTCCTTTTCCTTTTTTGATTAATTCTTTAGCCTCTTTTAGAGACTTTTCATATTCTTTTATATTTTCAGGCTCAACTCTTAACCCAATCATATCTGCAGGAGAAATAAATAATAAACTATTAATCAATGGATTATTCTTTATTTTTTGATAATATATAATTTTAGAACAACCTAAACTATGTCCTTGGAGATGGATATTTTTGTAACCTTTAGAAGAAAGATAGTTTACCCAAGCATCAATATCGTAAATTGAATCTTCAAATATTTCATGAGCATTGCCTACTAATCTAATGCCTCCGTTAGTAGTAGAGAACCATCTTAACATTTCTGCACCCCTATGTTCTACTGTTAAGAAAGCCAAACCATTTTTAGGGTATTCAGAAAGCATCGTTTTTATGAAACTATTCTCCCAAAAGTTACCAGACATCCCATGAATGTGTAAAATAACTGTATCTGTCTTCTTTAGAGGTTCTGCTAAAAGTCCTTGAAAAATAAGTCCATCTTTAGTAGTTGTTTCAACAAATTGCATAATAAAAGTAGATTTGTTTGTTATTTTAATTTATCCTTTCAAAAAGCCCACCGAACTAGACAAAAGTCTAGGAAGCTCGTCCCGGCATACTCCCCGTTTTGCGATTAGAATGGAATGTTTTATGTACGAGATTTATACAACTTTGTAAAGACTTGCAGAGTTTATAAGTTTTGTCGAGAAGGAATGGATGCAATGGAAGGTATCTATTTCTTAAGAAAAACCGTTTGCTATATCAAAATGATGTGGTTCTATGATTTTACATATGCCTGAATAAGATTCTCTAAATGTAGGGGTTTCTACTGCAATAATTGTCTTTTTATAATCATAGGTGCGAGCTTCTACACTCACATTTCCAGATTCTTTTTTAGCAAATACTCTATGCCCACCTAGAAGCCAGTCATCTAATGAGTCTCCAGCCGTCTGTTCTCCAGTTAAGTACTCAGGACCATCTTGACCATCCACTCCGCCAGCCATATAATTTGTAGCTGCAAAAATTAAAGCTTCCATTAAATGTGGATGTTCTCCATATCCTCTTAATTGACCCTGTCTTTCTTTATGAGGAACTTCTATTCTAACTACCCTTAAACCTCCACCACTTGTAAAAGCTCTTAATTCAAGTCCAGCATTTAATGCTTGATCGATTCCAGTAAATTGTTGGGGTTCTTGAATGGTTACCATTATTTTAATGAATTATTTCAATTTATAAAATCTATTGTGATTAAATGCATATTCTAATTTCAATGGCAAACTAATGATTAAAACGCATTTCATATTCTGAGTGAGACATCCACTCTAAAATCATGCTAACTTAATCTCCAAGTGTTTGGAATTTGTTTATTTTCCTCGATAGTCCAACGCCCGCATTTTTAGAAAGTCGTTTTTATCGTTGGTAAATGTTACGCCCGTCCCGTTCGCCGAGCAGAATTGTTCAACGTCCTTTAATCCGTTGATCCTATATGCTATAAAAGATGATGTAATATATAATACTTTCTATGAAAAAGAGTTCCCAAATACTTAAATAGCATAATATTTGAGAATTCTTATGAGTAAATCACTACTTCTAGTAAGCAATACTAAAGTCCATGGTGGAAAGCACTTTGACCATGCTAGAGAAGAAATAGCTAGCCTATTCCACGGCGTAGAGAGAATTACATTTGTTCCATATGCTAATCCTAGCGGAATGGGCCACAAAGCATATACTGATGCATTATCTCCCGTATTTAGAGAGAGAGGATACGGTCTAAAAATGATTGACGCTGAAAATCCCGCTGAGTCCATAAGACAAGCAGAGGCAATTTTTGTCGGTGGAGGAAACACTTGGCAATTATTAAAGGAATTAAAAGATAGAAGGCTTCTTTCTTTGATTAGAGATAGAGTGAATGGAGGGGTTCCTTACCTAGGTTCTTCTGCTGGTTCAAACGTTGCAGGAATTACTATAGGAAATACTAATGATATGCCTGCTGCAGAAGCTTATGGAAGAGATGCATTAGGCCTAGTTCAATTTAATGTTAACCCTCATTACCAAGATACAGTTATTTTATCTGATGAGCAAAGAGCAGCTGTTCTTGAAATTGCCCCTCAATTAAAGAAATTATTAGATCATCAAGGAGAAACAAGAGAACAAAGAATCAGAGAATATCATGCACTTGGAAATCCAGAAACAGTTATAGCGTTAAGAGAAGGTTCTATGCTTAGAGTTAGAGATGATAAAGTAACTCTAAAAGGAAAGACTGGATCACTAATATTTAGACCTGGAGTTGACCCAGTTAGAGTTGATACTGAAGGAAGTTTGGATTGGATAATCTCTTCCTAATCATCTAGCTTTATTCTTAACTTTAGATTTTCTTTTTTTAATATTTGGTTTTGTTGTGTGGATTTAGGGTATTTTTATATGTTGTCGACTACATGAATTGGACAAAGTAAAAAAGTTAGTCTTTATAATCTGGCCAAAAAGGTAGCAATTTTGTCTGATTTTACTGCCTAAATGGTAATCCTTAGCACTACTATCGTTGATATATTGAATATTATTTCCTGCCAAAATAGTAAGGTTTATAAGCTCAAAAAAACAATAATCTTTATGAGTCATATAGAAATAAAGAAAACAAACAGCAATAGCTATGCTTCATTTGTAAAAAAGGTTTCTTTTATGGGAAAGTTACTTGTAATAAAGAAAGCTATGGGCTTAGAAATGCCGACAACAAATAAAGAAAAATTTTTGTTAGACAACTTAGAAAGAATATCTGAAGAAGAATTTAATTTTAGAAAGAAATACTTGTTAGAGATTACTCCACTTATATCCCATGATCCAATATTACCTGAGCAAATAGAGCTAAAATCCATCATATTAAATAATCTTATTGAAGCAAAGAAATGTGAAGATAAAGTAGACTTAGAATTTGCTAAAGAGTTTATCTTTAATTCAAACAATATAGAGGGATCAAAAATTCCTCCTGAAATAGTAAGAGAGATAATTGACAGAGGAGACACAAAATATGCTGATAGAAATGAAGTTAAAGAAGTAAAAAACTCTGTTTTAGCATATAACTACTTAAAAAAATCCTTTAAATTCAACATTATTTCTACAAAAAAACTATATCATATTTTAACTAAGGACTTAGAAATGCAAAAAGGAGTACTTTATCCCAAAGGGTTCAAAAAAATACCTAACATTGTTGGTAATTCCCCAACTACTGCGCCAGAACATGTAGAATTAGCACTTAAAGAATTAATGGAATGGTACAAAAAAAATAAGAAAAAAACTCACCCCCTAATCCTAGCATTAGAATTTCACAAAAGATATGAAGAAATACACCCGTTCCAAGATGGCAATGGTAGAACTGGGAGGCTCATTATGAATAAGATACTAATAAGTTCAGGATACCAACCCATAATTGTGTACAAAGAAAATAAACTATCATACTTTAACGCATTGGCTAAAGCAAGTGAAGGAAGAACAAAAAACTATTATCAGTTCATGCTTGAACAAACAAAGAAAACTTATGATTTTCTTGAAGATACTGCAAGAAAATACTGATAAAAGATATAATTAGGGCTGTTTTGATTCTCCACAGGGACTCGGATTTGTATCGAGTTTGTCAGTGGTTGTGTGTGCGATTGGACCCATTTTTAAGCCTTGTCGACCACCTACTCGTGACATATTAAGCTTAATTTACAGAGAATAAAAAAACCACCCCTAGTTTGGCACCACTAGGCAGAACGCCCCAACAGTAAAGTAAGGTAGAAGGTGATAATCAAGAGCGCCTTTTTAGCAAACTAATTAAATCGTAGTCCTTAACAAGAAGTATGGGCAACGATGAAGAAATAGAACGATTTCTTAAAGCAATAGAAGAAAGCTTTGAAGGACTAAACCCTAAAACAAACTGGCCATTAAACGGAGCACAAATAGACTCCTATTTTGATGTTGATGAAGGATTAGATATGTATTACAGAATAAAGAAACTAAGAGAAACAAAAACAACAAAAGAAATAGCACACATATTACCAGAACCAGACATCATAAGAATATTCTTACAACATAATGCAATAATCGGCCTAAAAGTAGCAAAAAAATTAGGTATTGACAACATTAGTACTGAAGAAAGAATAGAATACACAAAATTCTTATTTGATGTACTAAAAGAAAAAGTGAAAGAAGACATTTTTTGCTTAGATGGGAAAAATACTCTCTTAGAACATGAAGAAATAAAGAAAATTTTAAAATCTAAAAACTGGAATTATGTAAATGATACTGATGAAAAGAAGAAAATATCATTTCTAACAGTCATGGCAAATAACCTTGTATACACAACATTCTTTGACCCCTACATGACTGGAGGATTTTACTTGCATGGACCCTATGAGGCAAAAGAAAAATTTGGAGAAAACACCATTCTACTAATAAGAGAATACCATAACCTACAACCAAAAGAATTATGGCCGGAATTAGAGATGCCTTATAAAAAATTAAGAATACTAGCAGTTTACAAAAATCTTAACATAAAAATTAACTTTGTAAATCACTTAATAACAAAAGACTCAATAGGAGATAAACTACTGGCATACAAAATACTTTTAGATGACAAAGAAATAAACCTAGAAAAAGTAGTGGAACTAATAGAACTATTTCATAAAATCTCATCAGCCCAAACAAAAAAAGTTAATTCATGGAATGATCTAGACAAAGTTAGAAAAGGAGCAGAAATAGCATTCTACCTATTCAAAAATTTCAGAGAACAAATAGGAGACAAATGGATACCAGAAAACCATCTGGAAGAAACAATAAAACAATTCGGAGAAGAATTCATAAAAAGATTCTCATTCAAAGAAAACAACATACCAGACACCAACCACTGGAAAAAAGCATTTGACCCAAGAGAAGATTACTTCTAACAAAACAAGAAGTCACCAATAAGTAGTCGATAAGACTTAAAAATCATAAGGCTTTTTATCAAATAAGAACATTTTGTGGCAAACACTTTTTAGTTCTTGTCTAATAGACTCATCTTTTTCATTTACTACATTTACTAATTCGTCAGCCACATGTTTTGATAGAAAATACAATTAAAACTTTCCATTAGTAAGGAAGATCCTTCTTTACATAAGGAGGTAAACTGCCTCTAACTTTGCTAAATTGAACTACTTCTTGAGCAATTCTTTCTGGTTGAATAAACTGACCATTTGGTATTTGTGATTGTATTCTTTGTCTAACTTCTGCTGAAAGTCGAGCAATCATATCCGTTTCAGCAAATCCAGGAGAAACTACTAGTACAGAGATTCCATTACCTGCTTCCTCTAAAGAAACAACTCTCGCAAAAGCTTCTACTCCTGCTTTACTGGCAGCATAATTGGCTACTCCTTGTTTAGGATCATTTGCCATAATGGAACTAACATAAATAATTTGACCTTTGTTTTGACGAAGATAAGGTAGTGCAATTCTAGTACAATTAAAAGCTCCAGTCAAGTTTGTTGCAAGAACATCATCCCATTGAACATTTTCCATCTTTCCAACTTTTGAATCCTCATTGATTCCCGCATTATTTACTAAAATATCGAGTCTCTCATTTATATTGTAAATAGTTGATATTCCTCCTATAACTGCTTCTCTATCTCTCACATCAAAGTAAACTGTATTGCCCTTAACCAAATGACTTGGGAATTGATTATCCATTCTTCCATTTCTGAAAACTCTAGCTCCTTCTGCTTGATAAGCATCTGCTATAGCTTTGCCTATACCTCTCGTACTTCCAGTAACTAAGACTACTTTTCCTTCTAAACTTTGAGTTTCCATAAAAAAGCTTCTTAAGATCTATATTTAAGCTTAACTCCAGATAAATATAAAACTGGTTTTTTCATAAATCTTAGATGGATATTAATCAAACTAATGTTGATCGTGAGGTAATCTCTGGTAAGACTTGGGAAGCATATAGTAATGCTTATTTTGGTAAAAAAGAGCCTTTAGAAGAGTTATGGAACATTTTTTCAAAGCAAAAAGTAAAATTGTCTGAAAACATAACAATAGGAGACTTAGGCGGAGCAGAAGGAATAGTTGGAGAGTTCTTTAAAGATAAGTTGTCTAAAAATCATAAAGTTAAGCTATATGTTATAGAAATAATTAAGCAATTATTAGATAAAAACAGAAATAAAGATACAATTAAATTAAATGAAGATTTAAGGAAATTTGTAAAGAAGGATTTCTTTGATTTATTGCTTATGAGAAGTATCTTACATTATTTTTCAAAAGAAGAGCAACTACAAGTGCTAAAAAATGCTCATGATTCTATAAAATCTGGAGGACATCTTCTAATACAATCTTTTATTCAAAATCCATCAGATTTAGAATTATTCTCAAAATTTAACCACCATGTCAAAAGAAATTTACAGTTGTTAAGTAAAGAAGAGACAATAGACCTTTTTAGAAAATCAGGATTTTCAGAGATAAAAGAATTAGGAAGCCTACCAACATGGAATTTATCTTCTAAAGCATTCCAACAAAGATATGAGTTAACAGATTCAGAAATAGAAATCTTACGAAAAACAGTGGAAAATACTCCAACAGAAAAAAGAAAGGGATTTACTTTAGATTCAAAAACTTTTACTATACCTGTTCCTTATGCAGTATTTCTTCTTAAGAAATAGATACCTTCCATTGCATCCATTCCTTCTCGATAAAACTTATAATATACTAAACAATTAATTAGACTTAGGTATCAAACTTAAAAGACTCGATAATTCTGCAGGCATTTGAGGTTTAATATGGGCTTTAGGAAGAGGATACTTAGCATTAACAATTCTATCAATGCGTTCCTGATCCTCATCAGTCACATCATATTCCTCTTCATCATTACCGTAGCTTTCTCCAAGTTTTTCGAGCAGAGCCTCAACAACACCAGTTCTGTATTCGGCTCTAATCTTTTCATCTGGATCTTCAACATTAGAACCATTAGATGAGTAATTGCGAATTGCTTGAGCATAAGATTCAATTACTGGATTAAGGGCTACGGAAAGTTCTCTAGATAAAGTTAAGGTGTCTTCTCTTGCCGCTCTAGCATACCCTTCTTTTCTATTTTCATCTTCAACTTGAAATCTTCTAACTCTATCGAAGTCCTCAAGTCTGTTTTTTCTTAATCTTTCAGCATCATCATTAACAGCGTTTCTTTCCAGTTCACTTGATTTCATTTGATCTGCTCTTTCATTAGCCTTATGAACATATTCAAGTTCCCTTAGCTTAACAGGGTCACCAGATGCCCTTAATTTTTCTACTTCAACTTTGCTTTGTTCTAAATCTAGACGCTTGTTTTCTAATTTATAATTTTGTTCAGCAACAATAGCTTCTTTTCGGTTCTTAGATGAAAGTCTTCCAGTCAAATAACCTGTAGCTACTGCAACAACCGCTCCTACAGCTCCAGCCGTATAAGCTCCCCGAACAGTACAAAGAAATTCTCTAATGTTTTCCAAATCCATAAAAATTCGTATAATCATTCATATTTAAATATTATCGCAGAACAGCTTATAGTTCATCATGTTGGACATCAAAACCAATCAAATTAATTTTGGTAATCCTATTTCGGCTATAACTTTTTCTTAGGTGTTAGCCAAGATAGTTCTGGAGATCGTCATCGTACTGGTCCTATGTTTGGAGCAACCTTTAATTTATTAGGTTTTTCTGGTAATTTTGACGTTAGCGTTTATTCTGATGAAATTCAAGGATCACTAAGTGCTTCAATTACATTCTAATCTTTTTTGATGAATTCATCAAAAAGTTCCTGGTAGATTACAAACTAGATTGGGAAGAAAAGGAAGAATAATTGATGCTTATGAATTAAGTACAAGATGTGATCAAATTCTTTCTAAACTAGAGACTAAGGTTGAAAGAAGATAATAACTATTTAAAAATCTTTTTTAACCCTTCCAATCATCAGCCCAGCTCCACATCTTACCATTTCCAACTATAACATGGTCTAAAACCTTGATATTCATCATCTCTCCAGCCTGTATGAGCTTTTTTGTAACCTCTATATCTTCATCACTCGGCGCTGGATCCCCACTAGGATGATTATGAATTATAATTATTCTTGAGGCAGCTACCTTTACTGCTGGCCTGAAAACCTCTCTAGGCTCAAGTATTGCAGCATCCAAAACACCTTTGGAAATCAAATGATCTCCCAAAACATGATTCTTAGTGCTTAATGTTATAATATAGAAATGCTCTTGCTTCTCATTTCTTAGTCTTTCATGAAACAAATTGAAAACATCTTTTGCAGAAGTTATTCTTTTTAGTTTGTTTTTAGACAAAGAGTGTCTCTTTCCTAGCTCAGCCATAGCTAAAATCTGCATTGCCTTACTTGGCCCTATTCCATTGACTTCTTGCAGTTCTTCCAAAGAGCAGTCAAATATCTTGTTTAGTCCGTGTTCTTTAATCAATCTGTTCGACATATCAATAACATTCTCAGTCTTACTGCCTGTCCTTAGAATAATAGCCATAAGCTCCGCGTCACTTAAGGAGCTTGGACCAAACGATGCAAATCTTTCTCTGGGCCTGTTTTGCTCAGGCATTTCACGAATTTTCATTAATCAAACCCCAACTTTTTAATTTCATCATCTATTATGCTTGATATCTCTTCTTCATCAAAGAATACATCTGGGTACTTTAAGATCATCCTTCTTTTTACTTCTTTGATAGCTTTTTCTCTAATGTTTATTTTATCTTGTTCGTTCCAATTGTGTAAATCAGAGGCTTTTTCTGCTTGAGCCCTATATTCAACTGCTTCTTTCTTTAAGAATAATTTAGATTCTGGCCGATTTGTATGCCTTGCTACTATTTCATGTACAACTATGCTTACTAATGACCTAATTAATGATTTGATATCTCTATTTTTTCCCATTTTGGATTGATTCTTAACTGTTCAGATAAATAATCTGACATTGATTTTATGTAATTTAGAACTATCTTCTTCTCTGCCCTGGAGACTTTATTTTTCTTTAACCTTAAAATTAAATTTTCTCCAAATAGATTAATTATGCTTTGTTTTAATTCATAGTTATCCACTTTTTTATTCATTAATAGTAAAACCAGCATTGTATTTCTAAGCGCCTGGTATATTTTTTTGCCTTCTGAATAAATATTTTCAATATCGCTCCAATCAAGTTTCATTCTTAAGTCTAAACTTGATAACTCTATTTTATTTGGTATTTTTATATTTCCATAAATCACTTTTGAATCTTTTAATTGATATATTAAAGATGGGCTCGAAGGGTATTGGTTTATGATAGATTCCAGAGCATATATCTGGATATCTAATATTAGCCCTTCTTTCTCTGCAATATCTAGCAGTCTTCTAACCATCTTTCTTTTCTCCATAGTTTTTTCATTTAATACTCTATTAATAGCTATTATTATATCAATATCATTATATTCTTTGTAATTGGTTTGTACCGCTGATCCGCATAAAATAATAGCCTTAACTCCTTTAATATTTTCTAGGATTATTTTCTTTACTTTATTCTCAATAGACTTAGCCATTTGGTTGTATTCTAGTTTATTGAGTAAGAGGTCTGCATTTATCTCTCTTATCTCATTAAGCTTCGGTCTTATCGTTTTGCTCAATATATTAGACTCATTTTGAGTCAAACTAAGTCCTTTTATTTTCTTGGATATTATCTCCCTTTCTCTTTGTGTCAGTATTAAAACCATATAATACTTTATAGTATTAAGTGATATTTAAAGGTTTGTCTATTTCTTAATTCTCCTTTTTCCACCGCTTACATACCTATGAGTAACAAGAGTTCTTGTTATTTCCCCACAATTCTGACACATTACTAGTCTTTCTTTCATTTTAAATATAAAAAAGAGACTGCATTTCTGCAGTCTCTATGATATAAGATATTGGATTAAACTCCAATAACAAGGTGCAGCAACATGGCAACGCATCTTTTTTCCATTATAGAGCTCAGGCACATGGCCATTTTTTGTTTTTTAGAGCGCATGATTATTAATTTGTTGGTGAATTTTTGCTTATTTCTTCTATTCTTTCCAAAGCTTTATCAATTGCCTTTATTTTGTCTTTAATATCTTCCATCTTAGCAACTTTTCTCTCAACGGCATTATTACTAGAAATTTCCGCCTTCTCTATTTCTCTATTCTTGATTCTTTTCTTCTTCTCAATATCCTGCTCCAAATCACTTTCCCATTCTTCAAGGTCTTTTTTCAAACTATCAATTATTTGTTTCTTTTTCTTTACCTCTTCTTCAAGCTCACTTCCTTCAGAAAGAAGATCTAATTTTTTCTGAGTTAATCTTTCTACAATGCTATATCTTGATTGGCTTTCAGTCATAAAATATATTAAAGATTAAAACTTATATAATTAGAACATTCTTTTTTGAGGGTGCAAAAACATCCACCTCATCTTCTTTTTTTACCATCAAGATATACAATTATACACTTTCTCTCTTTTTCATCTTCAGCTAGATAACAATAAAGATCTTCTCCTTTCTCAAGGCAATTTCCATCGGCAACCATTTTATTTATAGAAATACTGTAAGTAGATCTTTTTAACATAACTTTGCTTTTCCATCCAATTCCTAATTCTTTATACTTCACGAAACAATTAGGTGCCTCAAATATAAAAAGCTTTGGGTGCCTAAGTTTTATATAATATAAATACTCTAATAAATAATGAAACTTCAAAAGAGATTCTTGCGAAAACACAATAATAAAGACTATTACAAATATATGATAAACCTTCCACCATTAAAAATCAAGGAAGCTGGCTTCAAAGACGGTGAAAAATTAGAGGTAGAAGCAAAAGATGGAAAAATTGTAATTAAAAAGTCAAAGGCTTAACTAATCTTATTCACCACAACCAGAACGCTGGGTGGTATTACAACTGGAACACTTGATTGCACAATTACCAATGCGTTTTGCAAAGCCACCACATAAGCTCAGCATCACTTAGCACGCTAGGACCTGACTTCAACATCCTCTCGCGTGGCCTATTCTCCTCAGAAATATCCTTTATATTCACATTTAACTAAGGCAACTGGAACTTAAAACACTTATCTATTATATTATTGACTAGTTAAGACACATATTTATATATTTCATTGACTATCTCCCCAATATGAGGAGATAACGCGTCTTCTCAGCACAGCTTAGCTTTAAAAAGCGAAACAAAGTAACAAAAATATGAAACAAATGATGCAGGAAAAGAATTACCAGTATTACATGAATACTGATATAAGTGAATATAGCGGAGAGTGGATAGCTGTATGTGATGATAAGATAGTTGCCCATGGCCATAACTTAAAAGAAGTAGTTGAGCAGGCTAAAAAAAACTCTGCAGGTAAAAAGTTTCTTTTAGCAAGAGTACCAAGTGAAGAAACAATGATTTTCTAAAATGACTTTAAAATTTAAGTACAAGAAAGTAAAAAGACCAAATAATACAGAAGTTAAATCTCCATCTATTCCAATATCTTTACAAAGTAATGGGAGCAAGTATGAATTTGTAGCATTACTTGATTCAGGAGCAGATGTATCTGCTATACCAAAAGATGTAGCAGAATTACTTGGTCTTGATTTAAGTGGTAAAAGAGAAGAGACAAGAGGAATAGGAGGAATAGTACAAGGAGTATCTTCAAAAGTCAATTTAGAAGTAGGCAAACCTCATGAAGTATATTCCATGACCTTACCAGTTAAAGTAATCTTAGATGGTTTAGACAAAGAGATGCCTATAATTATAGGAAGAAATGGATTTTTTGATAGTTTTGTTATAACTTTCGACCAGAAAAAAGAAACAATTTCTTTAAAGAAAAATAACTAATCTTATTCACCACAACCAGAACGCTGGGTGGTGTTGCAAGAATTACACTTAATTGCGCAATTACCTATTCTCTTTGCAGATCCACCGCATAAACCACATACAAGACCTTCATCACTTGTGAATAAAGTTAGTTCTTTTTGTTCTTCTTTTGCATCGGATACTGGTTCAATACTAGGAATTTCAATCTCTATTAATTGTGTTTTCCCAAATGTATTAAGCATGAACTGGGCAATATAATCAACTATAGAAGATGCAGTTCTTATTGCAATTCTATTTTGATCAAGAGTTCCTTGTTCTTCTCCATTTCTAACAAATCCGGATGGTTCAAACTTCTGATGTCTGAATTTACTAAACAAGTCAATTACAGGAACTCCATATTGCAAGTTCATTGACATAGATAATGACCAAGCATCCATTATTCCTCTAACAGTAGAACCTTGTTTAGCCATTGTGACAAACATCTCTCCAGGTCTGCCATCATCATAAAGTCCAACAGTCAAATAACCTTTATGTTCACCAAGCTCAAATTTATGAGTAATAGATCTTCTAGTCTGAGGCAAAGGCTCTCTTGATTGTTTAACTGTAACAACTTCAGCCTTCTTTGTCATCTCTCCCTCTGTCTTCTTAACATTCAATGGCTGACTGCGTTTGGAATTTTCTCTATAAATTGCAACAGCTTTCAATCCTCTTTCCCATGCAAACATGTAAGCATCCATTATTTCTTCAACCGTAGCTGATTCAGGCATGTTAATAGTTTTAGAAATAGCTCCAGATATGTAAGGTTGGCAAACAGCCATCATTAATACATGTCCTTTGTAATGAATAGAACGTTTACCTTTAGCAGCCTTGAATGCACAATCAAATACAGGTAAGTGTTCCATTTTTAACCCAGGAGCTCCTTCAATAGTATCATTCTTGTTAATATAATCAAGAATCTGTTTAGTATCAACTTCAGAATATCCAAGTCTATTAAGAGCAAGACCAACAGATCTGTTAACTATCTTAAGCATTCCTCCTCCAGAAAGAACTTTGTATTTAACCATAGCAATATCAGGTTCAATTCCTGTTGTGTCACAGTCCATCATGAATGCAATAGTGTTATGACTAATGAATCCATTAGTAGTATAAGTTACATTTTCAGGAACGGAAATATCATAAGTGGATTGTATTCCTCCATTAACATTGCTTACTATTTTATCATAGAAAAATTGGAGTGCCCAAAGTATTTGAGGATGTTTTGTATCTTGGTAAAGTTTCATAGCGATCTCGCGAGGAATCGCCTGATGTCTCTTCAATGAAATCAAAACAGCATCTCTTTGGGCACTTCCACTAGGCACAGTTTCTTCAATCACATCATCTGATAAGTATACATAGTCTCTTTTAGCTGTTTGAGAACCTCTAGAAGCCACAGCACTCATTTTTCTGTTTCCAATAAAACCAACATTATCTAAAAAGCTTTTATTGTAAGAAATATTCTTCAGCCTCATAACATAAGTCTCAGAATTACCAAATCCAGAAATATCTATTTTAGTGTGGGTAGGATATCCTAAACTTAGAAGAAGAGTTCTAATTTCTTGAGCAAATTCTTTACTAGCGGTACAAATAGTAGGATTTCCAAGACCAACTGTCCCATCAGCCTCAAACAGCCCTCTTAAAAATGCAGAATATATTTTTCTGTCATTCGTATGCAAAATAGCATCTGGAATGTAAGGAGTGTATCCTTTGCCTTTATGTTCTATAGATGGTTTTAGCTTTGAAAAACCACAGGCATCCCACCACATTACCAAGGGAACAGAATGAACAGATACTTCCTTATATCCTTCTTTTTGTGTTACATGAGATTCTAAATTAAATAAGTCTATAGCTAATTGTTTCAATCTAGATATAACATCTTCATCTTTATTGTCAACACAGAATCTCAGACCTTTACTATGCATGCTTCCATCACCCATGAAATAACCTATTAATTCAGCAAGCTCTTTTGTCATTGTTTTTGGAGTTATCAATTTATAATCAGTATTCCAATGTAATTCAGGAATAGGGGGTAATAATACCTCTTTTTCATCTCCAAAAATAGTATTCATAGCCAATGGAATAATATTTCCTTCGTTAACTTCGTCAAACCTTTTCCATTCAAGTTGACCGCTAACAGGATTCAAAACCTTAATTTTGTGTTTTTCTGTTCCTTGAATCTCATAACCTGAGGAGGTAACAATCTTACGTGTACTTGCTTGTCCATTAACATAAAATTTAGTAGCATCTTTAGGACCTTCATCAGTCATTACTTTAAATGAAACATCCTGCCACTGAGATCCCCCTTTATTTCCAATATTTCCAAGTCTTATCAGTCCTTTATTTGTAGAAACTAAGGAATTTGCAGTCAGGCAACCAGTCGGCGCAAGAACTGTAGCTTGTGAGTTTCTAAATCCATATTGTTTACCAAGCTCATAAGCATCAGACCAAGAATCCCATGCTTCGTTTACCAAATAACGTAAATCATAAGGTATCTTATTTACATCAATATCTTTTACATGATCTCTGTGCATTGCAATAACTTGAAGCATTGAATCTTTGTTTTCAGCATATCTAGGAAAAGGTCCTACAATAGATGCAATGTTAGCACTTGCCTTGTAAGCCTGACCACACATCAAAGCAGTTATAGCAGCTGAAACAGCTCTTCCCTCATCAGAATCATAAGGCAATCCAAAGCTCATAAGCAAAGCACCCAAATTAGCATATCCTAATCCTAAAGGTCTGAAATCATGAGAGTTTTGAGCTATTTTTTCAGTAGGATAAGATGAACCATCAACAAGCAATTCCATTGAAGTAATAAATCGATCAACTACTTTCTTGAATGATTGAGCATCAAACTTTCCTTCACTTGTAAGGAACTTCATTAAATTAATAGATGCTAAGTTACAAGCTGAGTCATCTAAAAACATATATTCAGAACAATTGTGAAGAGTAATTCCTCCACCAACAAAAGTATGTGTGAGGGGTTCTGTTAAATCATAAACATCTTCAATTCCTAGGTAAGAAACAGAAGAAACAGAATCAATAGGAGCATCATTATAAGTTTGCACAGTTTCATTCAGTCTTTTAAGTTTTAGAGCTTTTGGAGATTCAGGCATAAATCCTATTAATTTTTCAAACTTCAATCTACTCGAACGGGAAATACGTAATGAATGCACTTCACGAACATTATATTCTTTTAATCCTCCGTGACCATCTGGAAGTAAAGCAGTATCTTTTCCAGCTCTTCTGTTAGTATAAAGCTTACTCTTAATTCCGAAACCTAACAATAATAATTGAGTATCCTTTAACAATTGCAAACTTGTAGAATCAAGAGCAACATATTGCGACTTCTCTCCATAGTTTGCAACAGTACCATCAGATGTAAATAATCCTTGTAATAGATATTTTTGTTCTCCCAAAGGTAATTGGAATAAGGCATTGGTTAAACATTTCTGGTGAGATAATTGATTAAAATCAATCATTTGCGCAAATTTATTAATTAGTTGAGTATTTGTGATAACATATTTAGAAGATGTTTTAGTTAATTGAACAGTTGCTGGAGAATTTACATGAGTTATTCTTTCGTAATTTGAAGCAACATATTCTGCAAATTTCTCAAGAATTGGCCTTTCAGATTCTCTTTCCATAGTTAATTGAATTCCTCTTGTATTGCTGATATTTCCTCCGCAACCATCTCCCAAGTAAGTTCCTAACATTTGATAGAAAGTTTTGTCTTCTGGTTCTTCAATAGATGCAACTTCCTGTCCAGGAATTAATATGTGATCATCTTTAGTAAGTTCATAAGCTTGAACAAATCCTCTATTTACCGTAAATACTTTATGGTCAGCTGTTAATTTTACCTCATATCCTGATTTTGTTGAGAGTAAATAAACAGGTTTTGTTCCTGTTTTGAAAGATCCATTTATATTTGCTTCGCGAATAATGCCTGTATTTGTAATAATTGTGCTATCCTTATCAATAAATGAATCTATTCTGGACCATCTTCCATCTTTTGTTAAGACTTTTGTGTCCCCAGTAACGCAAGGGTTAGATGCATTAATTCTTCCAGAAACCTTAGATGTATGATATTTGTTGATTATAGTATCAAACTGCATTCCAGGATCGCCACAAATGTGAGTACCTTCAGCCATCTTTCTTAACATATCTCTAGCCTTGAAAGTTTCACATACAGAATTATCCTTAACCATTTTAGTCTGCCATTCTCCATCAGACTTAACAGCATCCATAAAAGAATCAGGAGCTCTTACAGACATGTTACAGTTCTGGAATGCAACAGAAGCATAAGCTTCCCCATTCATCCCTCCAGAATATCCCTGTTCAATCAAAGCCCAAGCTTTCTTCTCTTCTTTCTGTTTAGATTCTATGAAATCAATAACATCTGGATGATCAACATTAAGAATCTCCATTTTTGCTGCTCTCCTAGTCTTTCCTCCAGATTTAATCGCCCCAGCATAAGCATCATATCCCCTCATAAAAGACAAAGGACCAGAAGATCTACCTCCTCCAGTTAATTTCTCTTTAGAACTTCTTAATGGAGATCTATTTGTACCAGTACCTGATCCAGCCTTGAATAAGTTAGCTTCAGCAACTTGTACAGTCATTATAGACTCCATTGTATCATCCATACTCTGAATGAAACATGCAGAACATTGAGGTCTATCCATTGTCTTCTGAGATCTAATAACTTGATTAACAGCAGAATCCCAAACATAAGCGCTAACTCCCCCAGCAATTGGATTATACTCTTGAATTCCAACATTAAACCATACAGGAGAGTTAAAAACAGCTAACTGACCTAAACAAATAGAAGCAACCTCATCTCTAAGTGAGTCAGCCTGTTCTTGATTGAAATATTTTTGTTTTACTGCTTGTCTTCCAATAAAACGAGAAACTCTTCCAACAATCTTCTCAATAGAATCTTCTCTTTCTCCTTTAGCCTGATCCCCCCAGAAATATTTACTTGCAACAACTTTCAAAGCAAGAGTACTCCAAAAATCAGGTTTCTTAACACCTTTTTGAGTAAACACAACTTTACCCATATCATCTGTAACTGCAACATCTTCACTAATCCAGTTTATTTCTTTCCCAAACATATCATACTTAAAAGCATCTCTTCCAAGTCTAGTAAAATATCTATCAACTAAAGAATTAGGATTTGCAAATTCACTTGTTTGTTTTGAACCAAACGAAATAAAGCCAGATTTATTTTCTTCATTTGCGTTGTTTTCAAAATTCATTCTTTTTTAGCCTCTTTTTTCCGACGGTAAAAAACATCCTGGAAATATTTTTTACATCTTGATGGACAAATAACAATTCCATATTTAAACTTTTATATGATTCAGAAAATAATCAATTAATTTTTTAGTAGTAATCTGAAAAATCTTATTTTTAGTTCGTTTTAATATTTAATCAAGTAAACTTAAAGAAACTTTCTGAATTTCTTCATAACTTTTTATAAATTCATCATAAGTAATCTTATTTTCTCTTTTGTATTTGCACCAATCACAATATCTTCCATTACAAGAAGACCATTCAGTAGTCGATTCAATCTTCTTGACAAGTTCAAGAGTTTCTTTCTTTAATTTTTCAAGTTGTTCTGGGGACCTTTCAGAGACTATTTTCATATTAAAGTTAAGAAAATGCCATACCAATCTTACCTTAATATCTTTACCAAAAGTCTCCCTTAAACCAATATCATAAAATGCAAGTTGTTTATCTTTCTCAAACTCCTCTTTCTTCTTCATTGATTGATTTGTCTTATAGTCATGAACTTCATAAACCCCATCTTCCCCCATATCTAACCTATCAATAAATCCTTGAATCTTGTATTTTCCTTCATCATCTAGAGGAAAGAGTATCTTATGTTCAATTGCAATAACTTTTTGATTAAATGGTTTGTTTTTAGTATAATAATCAGTCAAAAATCTAACTCCTTTGTTATAACCACCCATTTCATCTTCATTTTCTATCTCAATTTCTTCCTCCTCTATCTGTTTTATCCAATTCTCAGTAAAATGCTCTATTAATTCATCAACCGTAACCTCGCGATGTTTTACTTGATGATACAACCATTCAAGAGACTCATGAGTAGCCGTTCCTAAAAATAAAGGCATAGTAACGGGAATTGGAGGAACTTTTTTATCAATATATCTTAGTTTGTAAAATTCAGGACATGATTCATAGAGCCAAAGGCGAGAATGAGAGAATATTTTTTCCCCATTTTTTCTCTCTTCACTTTTACCGCTTCTAGCCATTTATTATCACCATTTGTAAGAAGCACAAAAGTCTCTATTATAAAAAGATTTAGGAGAAGTCTATGCGAAATTCTTTTCCATGATCTTTAAATCCAAGACGTAAGTATAGTCTGTGAACTTCAGGTTTTTCATGACGGCTTGTACATATTAGTTTATAACAACCCCTATCCCTAGCTTCTTGAATAACTCTTTGCGTCAACCTTGTTCCGATTCCAGAACCCCTTTGAGAAGAATCAACAAAAACATCCTCCATCAATCCAAAAGGTCTAGTGTGTAAATCATTAGATAAAAAATATAAATAAGCCCTCGCAATCTCTTTCCCTTCATCCGTGACATAAAGTTTTATTCCAGTAGCACCAACATCTCTAGACTGAATTCCCATGTAATTAATTAATAATCTAGCTTTTAAAAGTTTAGACTAAATGAAATTATCTACCAGCAACTCTTCTAGAAACTTTTCTCTTCAGTATCGCTTTTCTTCTAGATCTTCTTATTATCTTTCTCATATCAGTTAAATGCAAAAATCATTTATAAACTTTGTGCATAAGACAAAGTTTATGCACGTTGATGAAATCAAATTTGTATAAAACTATCTAATAAATTCTTCTAGATTTTCACTTTCTTAAATTTTTCATAAAATCTCTAAAAACTTGAGGCGAAAATCCATAATCGCGTTTAGAGTCTATCCTTCTCCAAGAAAGGACTTGTCTGGGAAATGAAACATCTGCAACTTCATGTAAATATCTAGTTCCTCCAGTTTCCTTAGAACCAACTATCCCCACCCTATAAAGCATAACTTTTCTTTTCTTTTCGTCTCCGATTTCCAAAGCAGACCATAGTGAACCATCTAAAGAAGTTGTGTAGTCAATAAGTTCAATCTTTGCCATAAAAATGTCAAATAATTGTGTATTTAAATTAATTCTTTTAGAGTCTTCAAAAAATAATTAGCATCTTTCTTTACCACATCAATTGGCAAAGAAACTCTAATTGAGCTTTTCATTTCATTTACATTCAGTCCAATAGCCTCCAAAGTAGCATCCTCAAATTCTTTCTTAGAATCACATGCGCTCCCTATGGAAACATATATTCTCTTATTTGACAAATCATAAAGCAATTTCTCGGAATCAACTCCGACAATAGTGAAGAATATATTGTTTGGAGTCCTTGAATCAATAGAACCCCTCATAACAATCTTTTCATCTTTAATTAACTCTTTTATAATATAATCTCTAACTTTTTCACAATTCTTCCATCCAATTTTATTAGATATTTCCAGAGCTTTTGAAAATCCAACTATTCCAGGAACATTCTCCGTTCCACTTCTTAATCCTCTTTCCTGTCCCCCTCCATAAATTAAAGGTGCAATTTTAACTCCATCGCGAACATAGAGAATTCCAATGCCTTTAGGCCCTCCAGTTTTATGGGCTGAAGCAGATAATAAATCAATATTCCAGTCATGAACTAGAATTTTAATTTTTCCAATAGTCTGTGCAGCATCTGTATGGAATAGTGTTCCTTTCTTTTTGCAAATATCTCCTATTTTCTTCAAATCTTGAACAGTTCCAAAGATATTATTCCCATGTATTACAGATACAAAAAGAGTATCCAAATCAATATTCTTTTCAATAAAATTAATATCTACAAAACCATCTTTATCAACTGGAATCTCAATTATTTTATATCCCCAATTCTTAAACAGGTTAGCTGTTTCTCTAACAGAAGGATGTTCAATAGAACTAATTAATATCTTTTTCTTATTTGAATTAACGTGAGCAAGACCGGAAAAAGCCCAATTATTTGATTCTGTAGTTCCAGAAGTAAACAATATTTCATGAGCTTTTGCTCCAATTACTCTAGATATCTTTGTTCTACAATCCAATATTATCTTTGAAGCTTTATCTCCTAAAGCATGAGAAGAACTTGGATTTCCATAATCCTCAAGCATAATTTTATTCATTTCTTTAACAACTTCAGGGTAAACGTGAGTAGTTGCATTATTATCAAAATATAATCCTCTAACCATTATAATAAAACAACATCTATATTTATAAAATAGTCTTTTGAATATCTTTAATGAATATAGATTTTGATAAAGTAAAAGATCAACAGGTAGGTTATGATTTTATTCTTAATAGACGAGATAACCCTGGAGAAGTAGGAGAAGCAAAACTTAGAGAAATTAGCTTTTCAAGTTTAATAGCTTCTTATTGCGAGTCTAGAAGCGCAAGGTGGGAGGTTTATAATGGTCTAAGAGAAGACTTAAACGAGATATCTGAGTCACAATCAAGAATATCTAAACAAGGAAAGCCTAAAGACCTTGAAATTTTATTAACTCTCGCGCTAAGAATTGGCTCAATTTCAAGAGCAATGAGCCTAATAGCAGAAACTTATTTATCAAGAGGCCTTATACATAATGAACCATTACCAGAAAAAAGACTTTAAGTTAATCTTTTATATTCTTTAATCCAAGACTATTTATGAAATTAATATCTTGGAATGTCAATGGTTTAAGATCAGTATTAGGAAAAGGATTTGTAAAATATATTGAACATGAAAACCCAGATATTCTATGTCTTCAAGAAATAAAATCCAATCAAGATCAAATAGATAAAATCCTAGAAAAATATGAACATCATATATGGAACTCAGCAGAAAAGAAAGGTTATTCTGGAACAGCAATATTCAGTAAAATAAAACCTATTTCAGTGAAACTTGGAAAAGAAATACTTGAAGATAAAGAAGGCAGAGTAATAGTCGCTGAATTCAATCATTTCTTTCTTGTAAATGTGTATACTCCAAACTCTCAAAGAGGTTTAACAAGATTAAAGCACAGACTAGAATGGGATAAAAGATTTTATGATTTATTAAAGGGGCTAGAAAAAGACAAACCAATAATATTTTGCGGAGATTTAAATGTAGCTCATAAAGAAATAGATATAGCAAGACCAAAAGATAATGTAATGAATGCTGGATTCACCCCAGAAGAAAGAGCAAGTTTTGATAACTATACAAATAACGGCTTAATAGACTCATTCAGACATTTTCATCCAACATTAAAAGATAATTACACATGGTGGAGTTATATGCACAAGGCAAGAGAAAGAAACATAGGCTGGAGAATAGACTATTTTTGCTTATCAGACTCCCTAAAAAATCATTTAGTATCTGCCAATATATTAAAAGATATTCAAGGAAGTGATCATTGCCCTGTTTCAATAGAATTAAAATTCTAACTAACGCATAAGATATTTCTTAACAACTTTATGTTTTTCTAATAAATATTTTCTTACTCTTTGACGTCCCCAATGACCTCTGTTGTTAGCTCTTCTTATAGTAATATGGCTAGCACTTATTATAATTCTAAATAGTTCATTCTTAGTAGGGTCTCTTTTATTTTTTCTCTTGAATTTATTGAGTAATTTCTTGAACTTTCTATCAGCTTTAATTTTAATTAAATAAGGAAGCTTTGTTTTAATTTCAAATAACTTTCTTCTAATGAGTCTTAATACAATATATAAAACAATTAAGAAAATAATAAAATGAGGAAGATAATTAACTAAATTCATATCTAATCAACGTTTCCTTTTCTTTTCAAATAAACTCCAAATTAGATATACAAAAATACCCGGAGCAGTCATTACCAATAAATTCGAGTCTTCTAAAGGATAAAAGTAAAAATGAATTATGCGAGTAATTATAAGCATAATTATAACAGCAATTACTTTCCATTTTGTTAGTTTGAAATTCATATATCACAACCAGATATTCTAATCAATTCATCTAACTGTTTAACTCCATAAACTGTTTGTTTCCCAATGTGCCAAGAAGGAACTCCTCCTTCAGGACAATTAGTATAATCCTCACAAGAAATAACATTTATGTTGCTTTTTGCATTTCCAAAGATTTCTAATTGCTCTTCACAATCAGGACATGTTTTTGAAATGAACAGAACAGCATTCTTTTCTTTCAAACAAGCAGCAAGCTTCTCTTTTTCATCCTCTCCCAATGCATAACCTGTTGTTTTAGAAAACCAGTCACTAAAATAGTACAAACCAAATAAAACAATAACAAGAACACCAAAGGTTAACATTGTTTTTCTATACTGTTCCATTCCATCTAGGAGTTTAGAACCTATAAAAAAGTTCTTAATTTGTCTTTCAAACTTTTTTATGCTCAAAGGGTTCTATAAAGACACACTTTGATGTATAAAAACATTTATAATAAACCCATATCTTGAGTTTGCATGTGGGAATGGATACTTTTGGGAATAGGAATAATTTTGATAATAATGTTCATTTATTATTACAATCGTTTAGTCAGCTTAAGCAACCAAATTGACAACTCTTTATCTCAAATAGATGTTCAGTTAAAAAAGAGAGCAGACCTCGTACCAAACTTATTATCTTCTGTAAAAGGTTACATGAAGCATGAAAAAGAAGCAATATCATCAGTTACAGAAGCTAGAAAAGCTTTGCTTGGAGCAAAATCATTCGAAGGAAAGGTAAAAGCAGGGGCGCAATTAGAATCAGCTCTAGGCTCAATATTTGTAATTGCAGAGAACTATCCCCAGTTAAGAGCAAGTGAAAATTTCACACAATTACAGCAGGAATTGTCTGCAATAGAAGACAAAATAGCATATGCAAGACAATTTTATAATGATGGGATATTATCTTACAATAATTCATGCACAACATTCCCTGGAAAGATGTTTGCATCAATATATGGAAGAAAAGAAAAAACATTCTTTCAAATAACAAAAGAAGAAAAAGCTGTTCCGAAAGTTAGTTTCTAAAGATTTAAATATCCGATTTTTTAAGGTTTTTCATGAAAAGATATTATCCTTTTAGAAGAGCGGAATCCCCTGAAGAGGAAACTGGAAATCCATTTACAATAGTCAAAGCAAAAAAATTTGCAAGAGTAAGTCAGCCAGAAAATAATTTGCTTGAATTAGTATTAGAAAACGACAAAACTAGACTACAATTATTTTATGGGATTTTCACTGAATCTTTACAAAGAGACTTCTTAAGAGAAATGGGAGCAGATAATGATGAAAAGAGAATAGTTGGAAAAAAAGTCGAGGGATATGAAAATAGTGGAAGAGTTATATGGATTTCTCCCCTTAATCAATCAAAAGAACATTGATTCTAAAGATTTAAATATGTTTCAAACTTAATAATAACATGATAAAAAGAGTGTTTGCTTCAAGTATAATCGCCCTAATAATATTATCAACATTAGCTTCATCAGCAGGTTCATCCTCTGGAAATGCTCAAGTAAACTCAAATGCAACAGCTAATACTGCTTCTGTAATAACATGTGAAAATACATTAACTTTAAGAGAAAGAATTAAGTGTAGAATTGAAAACCCTTCAGTAGCTCAGAGAGAAGCTTATGAATCTGTAGAAGAGGCTTGTAGAGGACATGCAAATGCTACAATATCAGCTTGTGAGAATTTATACAGAAACTCAGCTAGATGTTACAATGAAGAAAACTCAATAGACAGAAAGAAATGTTTCTTGGAAGAATCTGGAGTAAATATTAATGCGGGCGGAACATTTAGAGCAACGCCAACAGAATCAAAAAGAAACTATGTAGTATTGTTATTGTATGAGTTGCAGGAAAGAATAGAAGGGTACGCAGAAGAAGGTAAGATTACTACAGACCAAGCCTCAAGTCTCATCACAAAAATAGTTGAAATAAAAAGAATGATTATAGCAGGAGAAAGCAGAGCTAATATAGAGGCTAAAATAATTGAATTTAAAAAGGAATATAGGGTCGCTGTTTCAAGCTTCATTCCAGGAGTTGCTAACGACTCATGAAAATATTAATTTGGATAATTGTAGGATTGGTAATTGTGGGTGGCCTTGTATGGTTTATGTCTGGAGATCAAGAAACAGGAACAAATACTGGCTCAAATGACTTGCAAAACACAGAAATAACAGAATCATCAAGCATTCAGTCGGACGAAGAAGTCTTTACAGAAATAGATAATGCTCTAGCAGGATTAGAATGATATGCTCAAAGTATTAAATTTTTTAATCTTTATAATATTTTTTATAGCTTTAATTTCTTTTGCCACTTCTTCTGCAGGGTTTAGAATTCCTTGTTATACAAACAATGATTGTATTATAAAAACAGAATATACATGTTGTATGCCTGAAGGTTATCAAAAATGTGTTTTTATTAATGATAGTGTTTCAACTGATCTATCTAGTTGTTCTCAAATTTATTGTGGTTCTTCTTATGAACCTCCTGAGAACCACGTTTTTTGTCAATGTATTCTTGGAAAATGTACAGGGAGTAAAGAAGGCATAATAAGTTGTGAGAGTCAATTAGAACTAAAAGATAAAATAAGATGCAGGCTTGAGAACCCAGAAGTAGCAAGAAATGAATTTACATACCAATTTTATGATGCTTGTATAGTAGACCATCAAAACTGTTATGAATTTTACAGGAGATCTGAATATTGTTACAAGTTAGAAAATTCAGAACTTAAGAAAGAATGTTTTTTAGAAAAATCTAGAATAAACATTAGTGTTGAAAAAAAATTTGAAGAATTTTCCGAAGAAGAAAAAAGAAATTATATTACTTTGCTTCTTAATGATATTCAAAAAAGGGTAGAAAAAAAGCAGATCGAAAATAAAATATCAATTGATAAGGCTACAGATTTAATAGAGAAGATAGTAGAAATAAAGAAAATGGTTTTAACTGGAAAAAATAAGAGAGAAATTGCTTTAAAAATAAATGATTTAAAAAAAGACTATTACTTATAGAACACAGCAAGGTTTTATATAATTTAAAAAGCTTAAAACAAAATGAAAGAAAGAATATCTTTTCGCGACGAAATTAACAAAAATAAGATAAAGTCATTCATTTTAATGGCTTTTATAATTGTAATTCTTATTGTATTAGGGTATGTAGTTTCTATGCTATTTGATCCATCTTACTTCTTCTTTATAATGATCTTATCCATAATAATATCCCTTTCTTACACCTTAATAAGCTATTATAATGCAGATAAAATAGCCTTAGCTTCAGTAAATGCAAAGCCAGCATCGCCTATTCACCACAGACAGCTTCTTTCATCGGTAGAAAACATGGCTTTAGCCTCGGGATTGCCAATGCCTCGAGTATATGTAATGAATTCTCCTCAAATAAACGCATTTGCATCTGGAAGAAATCCAAAAAACGCAGTAATATGCGTTACAACAGGAACTTTAGAAAAATTAAGTAAGCAGGAACTAGAAGGAGTAATTGCTCACGAGATGTCTCACATTGCAAATTATGATATTAGATTTATGACATTCACAGCAATAGCAATTGGAATGATTGCAATAATTGCTGAAATATTCTTAAGAAGTTTATGGTTTTCAGGAGGAAATGAAAATAGAGATGGCAGAACTCATATATTTTTAATTTTAGCAGGAATAACTCTTTCAATCCTAGCACCTTTGCTTTCAAATTTAGTATCTCTAGCAATATCGAGAAGAAGAGAATACAATGCCGACGCAACAGGAGTTAAACTAACTCGTTATCCTCCAGGATTAGCTTCTGCATTAAGAAAAATAAAGAATGAACATATATCAAAAGAAGACAAACATAGATTTCCAAAAGCGGTTGCGCCTCTTTTCATTGGAGATCCATATAAAAGAAAGTTCACATCTCTATTCTCAACACACCCAAATATAGACGATAGAATATCAAAATTGGAGAAAATGTAAAATATCCAAAGTTCTCTTTAATGTGTAGTAATAAAATATACAAAAGATTATAAACTAACTATTCTGAAATAAACTATGAGTAGACATACAGAGAGTATAAGTATAAAAAATACTAGCTGGAAGTCTATTAAGATTAAAGGTTCACTGTTTAACTAGTGTCTCTTAATTTCTTCTAAAAAATCTAATCACAAAATGAGCGACACTATTAATAATCCAAATGAGATTCTAGGTAACTTGAATAGACAGAGCTGTGTAAGGGTTCTTCGTCAATCGAGACTACCTGTCATTCTTAAAGTCGAGGCTGAGAGATTCATAGAAAGGAACACATTGCAAGACTGCGGAAGAGTTCCTCCTAACTGCTTGAAAGCATTCATGATTAAAACAGCTCAGAAAATGGGTCTTCACAGAATAATTCCTTATGTAAAGAGCATGTTCAAGTCAAGCGTTGGATACGAAGGGTATTATCTAGATGGAGGAAAGCTGTTCAGAGTTGATTTGTCCGATGACATTAGAAACCTTGCTTAAATCAGTAAGCAAATAATCTGGTTTCTTAATAACAACAGCTTTTCTTGGAGACCATGAACTCTTGTTAGATACGATGGTGCTATAAACGCCGGCAGCTCTGGCAACATCAACATCAACATCTTTGTCTCCAACATAAACTATCTCATTTCTTGATAATCCATATTTCTTCCTTAGCTTATCAATCATCCAGACCTTATTATTTGGAGAAAACTTGTCAGATCCATAAACACCATCAAAGAAATTAGCATTTAAGAAATTGAGAGCTTTTTCAACAAAGAATGTAACATTATTGGTCAAAATTACCTTTTTAGTTTTAATATTCTTTACAGTCATTAAGTTCTTGCATGGCTTTATTTTATGATATTCTTTTGAAAAATCATCATGTATTCCTACACAAACACTTCTAACCAAATCAGAAGGTAAACCAACAAGTTTTAGATAATGGTCTAAAGGAGTATTTCCAAAAAAAGCAATCAAATCCTTAGTCAATGATATCTCAAATGCAATAAGATGTTTTTTTATTATTCTAAGCATTAATTCTCTTGTATCTGCAAGGGTACCATCAAAGTCAAAAACAATTAACTTTATTCCAGGTTCCTCTCTACTTGAGATGATTCTTCTAAAAAGATAGCTCATTTACCTGTTCCTATCAGAAAATCTCTTGATAAAGTCCCTACTTGGAGAATAGTCCATTACTCTTGTAACTTCCCAAACTCCTTGATAAGGAGATTTATCAGCTTTAACTGTGCTTATTAACTTCCTTCTTATTGAATCAGATATAAGTAATTTAGTATTAGATGCATGAGCCAATCTCTTAGCATAACTTATCAAATTTCCAGTGCTTGTAAAGTGGAATCTGTTATTTTCTATTTCACTTATTATTTCTCCATCGCTAACTCCAAGTCCAAAGTTTCCATCAGAACTCATACTCATATGCTCAAGGAATATTGCTTGCATACGCCTTGCAACATTAACAGCATTTGCTTCATTATCCTGATTTCTTGTCAGTCTAGGCGAGAATAAGACTATCTTGTATTCTCCATCAACATAAACTTTAGCTCCAGTTTCTTGAGCCAAAGACAAAGCTCTATTCATTGTTGCCACCATTGCAGGAGAATTTGATGTTATATACAATGCAATTGCAGCAGCTCTTTCTCTTATTCCATGATTTTCCACTCCAAATAAGTTTGCAGGACTTATTTTAGGAGTAGTCGAGAATGGAACATTAACGGGAGCTGAAACAGCAGGATTCGATCTATTATTAAGCCATGACATATCGAATTTCTTGTTATTAGCAGTCATATCGACATTGCTTCTAGTGTTAGGTGTGAACTCAATCTTGCTAGGTTTGAATACATTATCAGATTGTGAAGTCATCATAGACGAAGCAGAAGGAGAAGGTCTAGGCATCTTCTGCATTCTAATTTTAATTTGAACCAAAACAATAACTAAAATAAGAAGAGCTACCCCAAGCCACCATATCAAAGGATTTGTAAATGTGTAAATAAAATCTTCTTTAAATGAAGTAACTTTTATAGCATTTCCAGTCAAGAAGGCACTTCCAAGAGTCTTTTGCTCTCCAGCTTGGTCAGAAACTTTGATGCTGTATTCTCCATCAGGCGCACTTATAGTTAATTTTTCAGTTTCCCCAGGACCAAGATTAATCTGTTTAATCTCTACAACAGTCCCTATTGTTATCTCCAAAGGTCCAGAATAAGCAGAATTGCCTATGTTAGTGACTATAAGTGTATTGTTAATAAGGCTAGTTTGTAAAGTGTTTACTTCGGAAAGATAAAACAACTTCCTATTCTTCATCCCTTCAACATCTGTCTCAATACTCCAATATCCAGGAATATCGCTAAGCATAAAGTTTATTTTCTGATCTTCTCCAGATTTCACTACTTTCTTTATAAATGGAACTCCTTTAGGTTGGTTTATAGTTAAACTGACTTCTTTCAGCACAGGATCACCAGCTTGATCAACAGCGTCAACTCTAAAAATGAAATCAGATTCAGGCTTTGCAGATTCTTCGTTAACATTTATCCTAACTTCTTTCAAAATCTGCCCAACACTAAACTTACCATAATTTGAACCAAAGTTTATTTTTCTAGAATTGTGATCCGTATTATGCACTTCCAAAGTATAATTATGCTCTCCAGATTTAACATTCAATGGAAAATCAATGCTAATATTGAAAACACCATTAGTAACAACAGCTGATTTGTATAAATTTAAAGCAGGTATAAACAATTCAGCAAAACCATTTACAGGAACTTCACTTTTAGTAATAGAATATCCAGATAAATGTAGTGTATCTCCAGGATTCAAATTCTCAAACTCTAATTCCGATTCTAAATTTAATACTTTTGAAAGTGTAAATGTATTGCTATTTACAACATCGCTCCCAAAAGTAGCTCTCAAATAACAAGGAGCTGTTACATTATCAAGAAGAGGATTCAATAATTCAGTTGCAACAACAACAGGTTGTTCAATTCCAGCTTGTGCCTGGAAAAAGCTGTTGAATATATTATAACTTATAGTATTTCCACATCTCAAGTCGACTATATAATGAGAACTTGTAGTAACAGAAGGAACTATGACTGTATTGACTTCAATCTGATCCCCATAATTATAAACATTTTTTAAAGGTTCAATAAAAATACTTGAAGATGCCAGAGGTATTGCTAAAAATGCAAAAGCAACTAAGATCATCATCCTCATTTTCATATGACTAAGAGTTATGTATTATATTTAAACGTTATCAAAACTATTTATTGGTTATTTAGAAAGAGTAATTCTCTTGGTTGCAAGTTTCCTTTTTCTAAAAGTTCATCTAAAGATGTTCTTTTTCTTGTTTCTTTTCCAAATTTATCTGCAAAATACATTCTCCCATCTCTATCCATTCCAAGATAAAGAGCTACATGAGTATATCCAGCACCATCATTTTGAGCAACATTGTTGTATTTGCTTTTAGGATTATACAACCCTAAAGCCATGCCTCTTTTCATAAATCTGTCTTTTGCAAGTTTTATTACATCTTCCTTTGAATTTACAGGTATTTCAGAAACATTTGAGGCATCTCTTATATCCCATGCATTAGCGTTAGGATATTGAATTCCAAATAAGTCGTTTGCAGCAAATCTAACATAACGAGAGCACATATTTGCAGGAACAGTCATATCAGAATATATTGGCCCATGTAGGACTTTTCCATCAATTGCACCATCTGCTTCAATAACGACCCCGCTAAGATTTTGCATTTTACATGTTGAACTAATTTTATTCAAACCAAAAAGAAAAGCAGTTCCAATAGCAATACCAGCAAAAAACTTGTTATATTTATTTCTTGTCCTGATATTCATATTTTTTTATCAAATATATTCTTTTTAAAGTTTACTATTAATGTCTTAATAAAGTAGTAACACTATCTAAAGGCATCTTTTAAATAATATCCAATTATTATTCAAGTATGAGAATACTTACATTACATTGTGATTATATTAAGTTTAAAGCTCTAAAAAAGGCAGTAAAAGATATAGAAGACACAACAAGTAAAGAAGCAGAAGTAAAGGAGTGTTTAGTTGTTTTAACATCGATAGAACAAGGAGACACAATACAAACAATTCATCAATTGGTTCAAGCAGTAGATAAGACAGCAAAAGAAGTCAAAACAGACAAAATAGTGCTCTATCCATATGCACATTTATCTTCAAACTTAGCAAAACCATCTATTGCATTAGATCTTTTAGTAGAAGCTGAAAAAGAATTAAAGAAATCATTCAAGGTAACAAGAGCCCCATTCGGATATTACAAAGAATTTGAATTTAAGTGTAAAGGACATCCTTTAGCAGAATTAAGTAAAACATTCTCAACTTCAGGAGATATAGAGGTAAAATCAAAAATAGTTGCAAAAGATGAACCAATAGACACTTCAAAACTACTTAATCAGATATCAAGGTCAAAATTAGACACTTCAAAACTAAAAGATAATGATCATAGAATCCTAGGCCAGAAACTAGATTTATTCAGTTTTAACGAAGCATCTCCTGGAAATCCTTTCTTCCATCCTAAAGGGCAGATAATATTTAACGAGTTAATCAAATTATCAAGAGAATTCCAATCAGAATTGGGATATCAGGAAGTAAATACTCCTCAAGTTTTTGACACAAAACTATGGAAAGTATCTGGACATTGGGAGCATTACAAAGACAATATGTTTTTGACAGAATACGAGGGTAGATCATCAGGGCTTAAACCTATGAATTGCCCAGGGCACATGCTTCTTTACAAAACAAACACTCATTCATACAAAGATTTACCTTTAAGATTCTCAGAATATGGTGGATTACATAGAGTTGAACTATCCGGCGTTCTAAATGGATTATTTAGAGTGATAAGATTACATCAAGATGATACACATATATTCTGTACTCTAGATCAATTAGAATCAGAAATATCTTCAGTTCTCTCTTTAATAAATAAAATATACAAAGATGTATTCAAGTTCAAAAAAATAGAAGTAAAACTATCAACAAGACCAGAAAGTTTTATAGGCAATAAAGAAGATTGGGATAAAGCTGAAGATATACTAGAAAAATTAATTAAAAAAACAAAGATGAAATATGAGTTGAAGAAGGGAGAAGGAGCTTTCTATGGTCCTAAAATAGATTTCGACATAGAAGACTCATTAGGGAGAAAATGGCAATGTTCTACGATACAATTAGACATGCAATTACCTAAAAGATTTGAATTGACTTATACTGGAGAGGACAATAAACAACATACACCTCTAGTAATTCACAGAGCTATATTCGGTTCATTAGAAAGATTCATGGGAGTTCTTTTAGAACATACTAATGGAGCTCTTCCTCTTTGGCTTTCACCAAGACAAGTAAGAGTAATATCATTTACAGACAGAAACAATAAATCAACAGAGAAATTTGCCAAAGAATTATCTGAACAAATTCCAGGAATAAGAGTAGACACAGACACTCGTTCAGATACTGTCCAGTCAAAAATTAGAGACGCTGAAATGCTAAAGATAAACTACACATTAGTTGTAGGAGATAAAGAAGAAGAAAACAACACTTTAGCAATAAGACCTCGAGGAGGCAAGCCCCAATTTGGAGTCAAGAAAGAGACATTTATAGAACAATTAAAAGAAGAAATAAAAGAAAGAAGTTAATAAGAGCTACTTCTGTTATCAACATATACATTGAATTTATTACCCATAAACCTAGGAAAAGATACAAATCTTAAAACTTTTTCATCTGATAAATAGACTCCCCTGCTAAGATAATCCCCAATATTAATTCCTTTAATACCTCCAAGAACAGAAGAAAAGACTTCATAAATTTGATCGGTCGGTTTTATTCCATGATTTCTGCAAAGGCCTAAAAGTCTAGATTTTATCCTGCGAGCATCTTTAAAACTAATGTAATCATTAACCCTATCAGTTTTACTCATGCTTATAAAAAAGAAATCAGAGTTTAAAATTATTATGATGTCGATAGTCTCTCACACAAACTACACCCTTTAGGGTGTGTTCAAGACTTCGATCATCCAAAAATCGAGCACCAATCAAACCACACACTTTAGTGTGTGGTGGTGCATCGATTCTTTGATATAAATATTTATATAGCAATATCCAATAAAACTATATCAAGAGGGAAAATGAAAATTCAACCATATGTTCAAAAGTTACAAGCTTCTGAAAAGTACAGAAAGTTCATAAAAGAATACTCAGAATCATTCATAGTAGCAGGATTCTTTGTTCTAGATTATGAAACTGGAACGAATATTCATCAAATAGATTATTATGTTCCATCAAAGAGACAAGTGGCAGCATTCAATCTTGATGGAGAAGTTGAAGTTAGACTTCTAGATATGATGCATAAGGAGAAGAAACCCGAAAAACTCGACTTGAAAACAAAAATAGACCTTGATGCTCTAAAGGGAATTCTTGAAGATGAAATGAAAAATAGAAATATTACTGAAACAATAAAGAAATGCGTTGCAGTAATCCAGATGGTAGATGGTAAAAAATTATGGGTCTTGAACTGTGTTTTGTCAGGAATGGAAATTCTAAAAGCTCATGTTGATGATGACACTCGTTCAGTTTTGAAAATGGAAAAATCTTCAATGCTTGATTATATCAAGAAGATGCCCCAAATGCCTCAACAAGCACCTAAAGCAAGTAAAGATAATATTCAGAAACAGATTGAACAGCTTAATAAGCTAAAAGAACAATTAGAAAAAGAAAAAGCACAGTTAGAGAAAGGTGCCCATTCACAAGAAGAAATAGAAGTCGAAGAAAAAGCTTAAGAAATATGAAGATTGGCATAGATTTTGATGATGTAATAACCAACTTTACTGATTCTTTAATGAATTATCACAATAAAAAGTATGGGACAAATATTTTAAGAGAACAAATAATTGAATGGAACTGGGGAGTTTATTGGGGAATTGAAAGAGAAGAAGCAGATAAAAGAGTAAATGAGTTTCATGAAATTCATAATACTGATAACATAAAACCATTAGCAGAAGCAATATATTCTCTTAAAAAGTTGATGAAGAATAACAAAGTCTTCATAATCACTGGCAGACCAATAAAATTCAAATCAAAAACTGAAGAATGGCTAAAACACCATATCAAAGAAGATTTAGAAATAATTTTCGCAGGAGAATGGCATGAAAATCAAGGAGCATCAAAAGCAACAATATGTAAAAAGATGAATATACCTGTTCTTCTAGAAGATGCTCCTCCCGCAGCGATTGATTGTGCAAATCAAGGAATAAAAGTAATATTATTCGACAATCCATGGAATAAAAAATTAGAACACAAGAACATCATAAGAGTAAATAATTGGAAAGAAGCTGTTGAAGAAGTAAATAAACTAAAATAACTATTTATGATTCAAAGCCCACAATTGCTTTGTATAACCTCGAGCCTCAGAATCTTTTTCGCCGAATCCAAGAGCTTCTCTAACTTCCTTAATTTTCTTCCTAGCATTGTTTATTTCTTTCATAGAACATAAAACTTCAAGCTCTAAAAACAATCCTAATTTCTTAACATGATTTAACTCAATATTAACCCCGCTCTTAGTCTTATACAATTCTGTAGTTTTTTCTTTATGTAACCACTTTCTAAAACCAAAGTCTTGTATCAAATCAAAAAATCCTTTTATATCAGATATTTGAAACTGCACTTCTTTTTTTGCATGTATTCCATCAACAAAACTTATTCTTTTCTTAAAATTAACTTCTCGCACTTTTCCCATATCTCTAACCCGTAAACTCTTTTCAGGATAATGAAAATACTCCAAAGTATAATAATCATCTTTCTTTGTCTGTTTCTTAACAAACTTAGCAATTTTCTTTATTCTATCTCTAACAGAACTCAAATCTTTCTTTTTAAACGGTATCTTTGTTTCAACTTCTATCCAACTCATGTCAATATTCCTCCCCTAATTAGGAATATTGAACAGGCAAAAGTTTCAATGCTTTTAAAAAACTTTTTCATATATAATCACCAATCATTATTATTGTTCCAGCATTAAAAGTGTTTGCCTAAATAGAAACACACTCAAATCTTTCTCTTGTTGCAGGACAAATTGTTTGTGATTTCCCAACTGTTGCAACAACATAGATATATTTAGGAGTATAAGTTAAGTCTCTTACTACAGAATCAATCGAATTAAACTCAACAAGATCGCTATAGTCTGTATCCGATACAAATCTCCCAAGCGTTAGATTAACAGGATCCTCAACATGTTGGATTCCATTGCTATCTATTACTAAAAGCTTTAATCCAGCTATGTTTTTCCCTCCAGGTAGTCTTTCAACATTAACTAACAATGCAGATCCGTTCAAAGGAGGGTTTATAGGGAAAGTTTGAGGGAAAATAAAACAACCTGAAACTTTAAGGTCTATTCCAAGACATAAAGCTCTTTCATCTTGAGTGGCTCTGTCAATGCCTCTTACATAAAATGAGATAAAAATAGCTGCGGCAGATATTGTAAGTAAAACAATTAGCGAAACAGCCACAACAGTGCTTATTCCTTTTCTTTCCATTTTAACCATCCGATCCTCCAAATATAGTTTGTCCGTTATAAGGATTATCTCTGCAACACATTGTAACATTATTATAAGGGAAAACTCTAGGAGAAGGCACATTCATAGGAAGATTAGTTGCTGGATTAACTGGAAAGTTAGGATCTTGGCCATTGTAACATTCGCTGAAGTTTGCAGGGAACTGACAACAATAACCTCCCTTGTTACTATGGTTATAAAATTGAGGTGGTATATAAGTTGTGTTTGCAATAAATCCAAATGTAGGAGGTTCATTGATTATAGAACAAGTTTTAGTTTTTGTTTTTATAGGACATACATCTTTTTTTGGCCCAAGAAGACCTGCAACACTAATTAAATAAGGTTCTCCTGGCACAGGTATTGAATTATATGGTTCAGTAAATTCAACACTTTGAAGTTCACTAAGGCCAACATTAATCAAACTCCTATCTAATGTTCTCTGGAATCCGAGAGAATCTTCGAATATGAATCTTAACCCAGTAATATTTCCTTTACCAACTTTTCTACTTATCAAAATATTTGCTTCATAACTTCCAGCTCCAGCATAAAAAGAACATAATCCAAACGCTCTGCAAGTAACAACTTCTAAATTAATAGTTAAACAATCTGGATCTACGACCTCGCCTCTAGCATTGTCTATATTCTTATTTATAAAAACCCATAGAACAGCAACTCCAATAACAGCACCTAAAACCATTAATGTAACACCAACAATAGAACTAATACCTCTCTTATTCATTAATAGAATTAATAAGTTTCTATTTATAAACAATACCTATTACATACCTATATATACTGCTCAAATGGTCATGTCTTAGTTATAAGATCAATAAGGCTTTGAAAATCGCATATTTCTTTATAATCAAAGCTAATGAATAATCGCAGAAATAGTTTTTTCAGGAAGGCTGACACAACCAGGCAGTGTTCATGTGGTAGAACTCTAAAGCAGAAAAGAAGAGTAAATTATCCTTTCGGAAGAAACTCAACCCATATAACAAATAAATTTTACAAATGCGAATCTTGTCAAAAGACTCTAAGACCTCTAGTCAGAGAGAGTAAAAAATTGGTTTAAACAAAACCAAATAATAAAAATAAAATAAAAAATAAATTATCTTTAAGCGCAGTTAACAGGTTGCGTAGTTACTTGGCACAATTGTCCGCCACTTCTTACCACAGTATTGACTGTAGTTCCAGCTAAACCATTTGTAAGGCCAGTAGGAAGAGTAGTAGTAACAGATCTTGAAGAAAGTTCAGTTAGAGGACTCGGCCCAGAACTTGCTAATCCTGAAGGAGAAATTCCCGAATTAGATCCTTGATTAAACAATAATTCTATGTTTTCAAAGCCTCCAGATCCAGGGTTTCTCTTAACAGAAACAGTATAACTGCTTGTTACAGAATTATAAATGCATGAAACAGGCTCAACACTTACTGTAAAACAATCCGCATTAACTTGTTCAGCGCTCTTATCAATTGTAGGTTTTACAACAGACCAGATAACAGCAATTCCGACAATTACCAGAAGTACTATGAGGACATTAGCAACAACTTCACTTACTCCTTTTCTTGAATTAAACATTCTCATAAACCTCCTTTACAGTCAAAACAATATTATCTAGTTTATAAATTATTCGTCTAATGACAGAATTCCTCTAGATATTAGCTCATCAATGCAGACTCTACGTCTTCCATTGCAAAATATTCTTCCAGCCATTTTAATTACACAAATAATCTTTAAGGATGAGCAAACCAATATTCAGCTATACCATCTTTCACAGAATCAAATTTAACAAATCCAAACCTCTCAAACTGAACTATTGTTCCTGGCTTAACTTTAGCGACTGCAGGTTCACAAAATCCTTCAATCCATTCCCCATCAGGCATTAATATTCTAGTTTTAACAGCACCAACAGAAACCCAATTTATTTTAGGAATCTTTTTGTTATCAATAGAAGTCACATGGGTCTTTTTTCCAACTTCAACATTAAACAAATGTAACAATCTAACCTCATTTCCATTATGTTTCTCAAAGTCCTTTCCAGATATTACAATATCATCACTAACTAAAACTTCTCTAGTTTCTTCAGGTCTTGCTGGATGAACTGGAACAACAATTCTATCAACACCTTTCATTTCATCAGCAGATAAATTAAGTTTTACAGGATTCTCAACAAAAGAATATCTAAGAGTTTCAGCATCAATCATTTGTCTATTAATAGCATATAAAACATCAATAGGCACAACAATATCTTGTTTATTCAGACCTATTCTTTTAACAAACTCTCTAACTGCTTCCTTTTTTATTCCACGTCTAGCAATACTCTGCACAGACCAAGTTCTAGGATCATCCCACCCACTAAACTCTCCAGAATTAACTTCTTTAGCAGCTTTTGATTTAGATATTTTAGCACCAACACCCTCAAGTCTTACAAGTCCTGCGTGAATCAAAACCGGATGCTTCCATTTAAACAAATCCCAAATATATTTTTCCATGTCTGATTCAATAACAAGATCGTTTCCACGAATAATATGAGTAATTCCTAGTAAATGATCATCAATTGACCAACACATCTCTAATGTTGGCCATACTCTATGTTTAGTGCCTATTCTAGGATGAGGTCTATCAGCAATCTTGAATAATACTCTATCTCTAAAAGCAGGATTAGGATGTTGCATATCAGTTTTTATTCGCAGAACAGCTTCTCCTTCTTTTACCTTAAGGAGAAACATTTCTTTCCATCTAGCTTTTTGCATCCCTATTGGATATTGTCTACAACCACATTCTTTTGCCTCAGCCCTGTTTTTTCTAAGCTCCTCAGCTTTACAATAACAAACATAAGCCTTATTCATTTCAATTAATTTCTCTGCATACTCATAATAAATCTCAAGTCTATCTGATTTATAATAAATCTTTTTGTAATTAACTCCAAGCCATTTGAAAGCGTCAGGAATTAAATCATATGCTTCTTTTACAATTGGTTTTTCTACACTTCCAATTGTATCATCCATAACAAGCAATAAATCTGCATTATATTTCTCAGCATAAAGTGCATTTAACAAGTAAGTCTTTGTATTTCCTATATGTAGTGCTCCAGATGGAAAAGGAGCAAGCCTCAAAACCATTTTATTTCCAATAGGGCTAGGGGGTAATTCAGGCAATTCATAATCTTCCGTTTTATCATGTTTCTTAACAACATCATCCATTTTAGAGAATAATTCCATTCTTTCTTTTTCGTTCATAGAATTTACATCATCGACAGTTTTATTGATAATTTTCATTACAAGAGGAATTTCTTTTCTATCTAATCCATGCTGAAATAGTTTAGTAAGAACTTTTCCGGAGTCTGCTTTGCCATGTTCTATAGCATTCTGCAAAGCATAGGCAAGTATTTCTTTTGAGAAATCTTTCATATAAATTAAAGTATTTATTAGCTATTTAAAATTACCTTCGTCTTCTTTCTTCCACACTAACTAAATGATAATCATTATTCTGATAACTATTTTTTATTTCAGTCTGATTTTTTATATCAGATCGTTCAGGATGATCGCAGAATCCAGAAAAATAGGCGACAGTTCCAGCCAGAAGAGTTAGAGCAAAATAAATAAATGGAGCCCTATCGCTAATCCTTGTTCCCCATACAAAGCGCCATAGGCTTTCTTCATCATCTAAATGACGACGAGACATAAACAATATAATCTTATGAACTATATAAATTCTATCTTTAATTAATAAATTCTATCTTTAATTAATAAATTCTATCTTTAATTAATAAATTCTATCTTT
>JBBSXJ010000005.1:0-49950 GCA_038045825.1 Nanobdellota archaeon | reverse complement strand
AATTAATAAATTTTAAAATTAAGATGATGCACTTGAAGGAGGGGATGGTGTTGTGTGTTTTGCAGCTATTGCTTCGACTCTTGCCTTAAAGTCATCTTGTAAATCTGCAAAGTGATCTGTTATCCCTTCTCTTGTTACTACAACTAAATCTAATCCAGATGAATAAGGATCATTGGCCTGAGCATATCTTAAACACTCTAGACTTGTCAATAACATTCCTTCTCTTTCTTTATCTCTATCTTTTCCAAGAGGTGGCAAATAATCTCTAGCTTTCTGAAGAGTAATTCTTGCTCCAATATATTCGTGAGCTTTGCCTGAACCTGATCCAATATAATCTAACCCTTTAAGTGCTACCTTGCCAAGAGGCCAGCACTTGTATAAAGAAGGTTCATTACCAAATCTTGTAATTAAAAGAAAAGAACCAACATTACCTGCTTCAGGAGCTTCGTCTCCTAATTTGTCAAGGTTTAGTTCTCTCAGTTCAGGAAAACTACCATTAATAGTAACTCTTTCTACATCTATACTACCATCAACCATTCTCGCAGCAAATTTTTCAACATCATCATCAAATGGACCAGAATATCCAAATGAATACATCCCATTCTTTGCAGTCCAAAGCTTTCTAACAGAAGCTTTACCTACAGGAATAGCTCTATTCTCAGCATGACCTATTGTAGCCTGCCTATCAGCACAAAGAATAGCCATTTCAGCTTCTCTACTTAGAACTCCTATTACTGTTGTCATGAAAAATCAAAAAAAGAACATTATATAAAACTATGTATTATTACCATTATCAAGTTACTAATTATTCTAACGGAGCTCCGGAGAATGAACTATTACTTGCCTTTCCAGGGATTTCTCCTCCTGAATAAGCAGGCAAACCTGAGAATCCTCCACCATATATAGAATGGTGGATTTCAGGATTGATAGGACCAAGTCCTCCAAAGTATCCCCCATCATTCATTATTGCACTATTCCAGTAAGAAGCTCCAGCATCTCCCATACTTCCAACTGCATAAACAGGAGCAGTTAATCCAGAAAATGCTTCTGTAACCGGAGTTTTAGTCATTCCCATTCCTCCCTGTCTAGAAAACCAATCACCTGTTTCAATTGCTTTTTTAGCATTTCTAAAGTTTTTACCCCATTCAGCATTAAGTATTTCATCTATGGGAACATTTCCCATTCCAGCAGGCAACTCAGCATCTTCAAATCCCAAGTTATCTGCAATGTGCATGTGCTTGACATAAGGAGCAATTTTCTTAGCTTGACCCAAAACATCTTTTCTATTATAACCCCATTTCTGAATAGAATTAATGTGTCCAACGTCCCATGTTGCTCCAATCATCTTTTCAGCAGTGGCAGTAGCTTCTTTTTCAGACATTAATTTCTCTTTAACGGCATTCTTAACAAATTTCTCTCTTGATTTTTCAACAAGTTTAGCAATTTCTTCAGCTCTAGTTAATCCAGACATTCCAGCAGGAGGATTTTCTATACTTATTATTCCAGGAGCAAAATTGTGATGTTTAGCATTCTGCCATGCATGCAATGCTACATTTGCAAATGTATCTGAGCTTTTATCAACGGCAAAATCTCTTAATGGGCGATAAATCTCAGGTCTTATATTTTTCTCCCCAAGTAGTTTAGTCCCTTGCTCTATCTTTTTCTTCAACTCTACAAAATCTGATTTCTCTTTATAACCTTCAAATGATTCTTTCAACTCATTTCTATATGTAACAAGTTTCTTCAAAGCATCCTCTGCAGCTTTCTTCTTTTCGCCATCTTCCTCTCTAATTCTCCTCTGAGCATCAACATACGCAACATTGTAGATTTCTTTCATCTGGTTGTAAGATTCATTAACGAAGAAATTAGCATTCTGCATGTTAGCCATAATTCCATTCAATGCTTCCGTTCCACCAGGAAGTTCTTTCTCAACTTCCTGTACTGCCTTCTTGTATTCATCATAATTCTTATCGTATATTTTATACACATTTTCTATATTTCCCAAATCCTTTCCAATTTCCTTCATTCGAGCTCCAACTTTCCTTCCCTCCGAAAAAGCCTCGACAATTGAGTTGTTAGCCCTAGTACTATTAACAAATACAGATTCTATTTGTCCAGTCCATTTTTCCTCATTGAACTTATCAAGCCTATCTGTAACTGTCTCTTCTTTACCTTCAAAATGATCTTGTCTTGCAGTAAATGGTAAAGTTCCTATCTCTCCAGTTCTCTCATTATATACAGACATACTTACAATTTTTTCATCAGGAGAACCGTCTTTCAATACGCCAACCTTAACTTTTCTTTCTACCTCTGGAAGACCATTGTTAGAGTGGAAAGTCATTACAATTCCTTTATTTTTACTTTTATCTGGAGAATCAGAATTCATTTGCTGTGCAAGCTCAACTGCCGCCTTCATCTGTTTTTCAGCTTCAAGTCTCTGATCTTCAGACCAGTTTCCTCTAGAAAATCCAGTAGATTCAACAAGAGGACCATGAAATGTTAAATCAACACCTGTTAATTTTCTTAATCTGTCTATTTCTTTCCAATGTTGTTTTGGAATACTAGCCAAATGTTTCATAGGACCAGCACCAGTTAACCCCAATCCAGAAACTTCTATACTCTGAGTACCAGTATTTATTTTATCAGATACTTTCTTCAACTGATTTGCAGTTAATGGATCAGTAGGATAAGCTATATCTTTTACAGACGGATGATAAGCACTAGCACCTACAAAACCACCATACGGTTTCTCAAAAGGATACTTGTCTCCATCAGTAGGGAAAAAAGTCTCGTAATTAGCCATGTTTAATTTCCTCCATGTATTGTGAGCGAAGGCGAACCAGTGAAAATTAAATATCTTAAATTTATCAAAATTTCCATGTTTAATTTCCTCTTCCTATTGCGAGTGTAAGCAAATCCTTTGATTTGCGCACATGTTGTGCTTTGCACAACTTTGAAGACGAGTCGAGCAAATTATTTGAATTTGCAAGCATGTTGCGACGTGCTCGCAACTTTGTAGTATAAATTAAATTATTGAAAATTGATATTTTCATATTCATTACCTCATTAAAACTATTCTTCTAGAATATATAAACTTTATAATCAAACTTTTTATCTGGTAATCTGTTTGAATTTGCTTACTATTTTGTCAGGGCCTTCTTTTTCAACAATCTGCCATGATCTCTTGTATTCACTAGAAACATTCGAATTCCACATATCTCTTATCAATCTATCAGCTCCAAAAAAATCAAGATAAAGAGCCATATGAACAGCATTAAGAAATACATGGTCTTTAGTGATTTTATTTTCTCTTGGATATTTAGAGTCAAGATATCTCTGCCATTTAGTCCATTTTCTATCGCTTATTCCTATTTGCAAACAATGAATTAATTCATGTGTTAAAACATCTACGGCATGAGTTATATCATTACAAACTTTAATAGTGAGAGGGTCAGACATCGGTCTGCAAGATCCGACTATATAACATGAAATATTTCTAGTCTTCCATTTGATTCCAGAAAGTCTGCTTATCTCCTCGAGTATTTTGTTTCCTTCATTTCTCCATACAATCTCAAGTTCATTCATGAATTCAACTATTTCCATTGGAGAAGGATATTTCTTACCATTACTTTTAAGAATTTTATTCAATTCACCCGAAGTCCTGAACAATTCATCATAAGTGTAAGAATATTTGAAATCAAGTTTAGGTATCATCATATCGATAACATAACTAATCTATAAAAACCTTACATCAAAAAAACTTGCAGTTGTTTTTTGGATAATCTAAGTGCATATCAAGGCACTTCTACATCAAGTTTCTTTTTCTATCTTTTTTTTCGCCTTGATCTTGCTCTCCAGCATAACTTCTTTCCATAGAATTACCTTGATTGTTCATATTATTATCTCTAGTATCTCTATTTTTTCCAATGTCTCTTTCTCCCAAGTCTCTCGTCTTTCCAGAAGATTCTGCAGAACCGACAGGAGTATAAGCATTTGATTTGTAAGGGTTGTTTCCAGTAGCAGCAACATAAAAGTTTACAGCAGATCTTCCTTCTCTCTCATTTCCAGGAGCTCTATTTTGTTGTCTATCCTCAAAAGTATCTTGTTTATCATCACTTGATTCTAAAGTAGAGGTCTTGTTAGTCCTTCTTATAGAAGAAAAAGACGCCCTACTAGTATGAAGAGTCTCATCAGATTCATCTTCTTCAAATTCATCATCAATAGACTCAACCTTCTTCTCCTTAGGAACTTCCTTTATCTCTTTGCTTAATTTCCTTATTTCTTTGATTGGTGGCACAATAATCTATAAAATTGAAAGTTAAATATTCTTGCATTCTTATCTAAATAACATTTATATTTTGTTTATGATATAGCTGATGAAGAGACTGCAAAATCTTTAGTAGATAGAGTTAACTCCTTATCAGGTTACTGTGCAAAAATAGTTAGATAAAAAGTTTTTATTTCTTACAATGCATCATATGGATTGTTATGCGACGGCATTCCATGTGCTTTCTTGTAAGTATCAAAAATAGTAAAACACAATGATCTTGAGTCTAAAGCACATTGAGATCTAACAACTCTTTCATATTGGTCGTCTGGTTCTGGATTAAGAGTCTTTTTCTCATCAAATTTTTCTTTTTCCTTCTTCTTAAATCTAAAACCTGAAAATAAAGCTTTAATCCCAAAATCATCTCCCTTTTTCTTCTCTTCTTCCTTTTTCTTTTTATCAGCAGCTTTTTGCTCATCTTCTTTATCTATTTCCTCATCTTCTTTTCCTTCAGTAAGTGCTCTTATTTCTTTATCTATCTGATCAAGACTCTCATTAGTTGCTCCATCAACAAGCTCTAAAACACTCTTCAAATCATCTTTATTTATCTCGCTCTTTAGAACTTTAATTTCTTCCTCATTTAATGCATAACTTGTAAACTTAACATCTACTTTTCCTCCAAATGCCCAGTCCCTTTGAGAGACTTTTTGAGGAATACTTCTAAAATCAAACTCAAGCACTAATACTTTGAAATATTTCCTTCCCTTATAATACTTGAATAAATCTGGAACAAGTCCGGTAGCAACGTCGTCCTTTATATCATAAGGAGCAGTAGCAATAAGCTGTAATTCTAAAATCATAGTATTGAAAGCAGTAACAAGAGCAGCGTTCTTGCTTTGATAATTTTGCTGAAGTCTATTTGCCGCTACAAGATAAGGTTTAACCCATTTAGCATACATCTTAAGCATACTAACTTGTGATTTCAAATAATTTCTTTCAATTTCATATCTCTGCTTTAATGAAGAATATGATTCTTTTATCCATAAAAAGAACTCTTGAGATCTCTGCTGTAATATTCTTTTTACTCTTTCATTCAAATCAAGCTTGTCTCCCCTACCATTGTCTAATTTCTCATTAATAATAGACATAAATGCGTCTCTTAAAGTAACAAAGTCAAGTTCTCCAGAAGATAAAGCGTTAATACTTCCTCTTCCTTTTCTTATATCTACATTGTCAAGCCAAATCTGCTTCAAGGATAGAAGTTGCTTATTCTTATCTTCCTGACTTGCATCTTTATCATTATAAACTTTATAAGGCTTAAGCCTTATTCTGAATTCTTTCAAGTCATAAACTAAATTCAATACAGATTTTAATACAGTATTCACATTTCCCATTGTTCTAGATGCTTCCTGTTGCATTTGAGTAGCCTTTCCCTGCATTTCTGAGAAGTGTCCTGAACCAGGAGATGCAACAAAATTATCTGTAACTTTATCTATTTCTCTATATGGTCCACTAAGAAAATCAAGAAGCCAGAAATAAACAGGTTCTAGTCCTTCAGCAGGAGAATCATAAGTAAGTTTATGCTGTTCCATTGGAGATTTCAACCCCCATAAATTAAGAGCGTCTGCTTTAGCAGCATCATATTCATAAGCAGGTAAATCTCCAGGTTTTAACGGCTCAACTTTATCCAATACATCTTTGTTAATACCATCAAACTTAATCATTCTCTTTAATACTTTAGGCAAATCAACAATCTCCCCATCTTTTTCTACAGTCTTTTGACAATAAACATCGGGACTAATAGCGGCAATTAATTTATGAATATCAGCCATCTTCTTTTAATTACAAATATTCCCTATTTATTTAAAGGTGTTGGACAAATTTATATACAAGAAATTAGTATAATATATCATGTTCAAAAAGAGGGAGAGTATAGACATATTAGACATTCCAGAACTTCACAGAAAGAAATTAATAAAACTGCCAGAATCTCCAAAACATGAAGAAACAAAAGTAACAAATGATGGCTATTTTATATTCTCTCCAGAATCTCCAAAACAAGAAATAGTAAATAAAGAACCAGAAGTAAAAACTGAAGCACAAACATCATTCTTATCAGACTTTGCTTCAATAGGAGCAACCCAATCCCAATTAACTCCAGAAATAAAAAAAGAAGACAATGCTGAAGTGAAAGACTTAAAGTGGAGATTAGAAAACCTAGAATTCAAATTAGAACAGTTAATAGAAAGAGTCAATTCCATCAATAAATAAATTACACATAATGTTTAAAACTTGTTTCTAGTATGCAAGTTTTAAGCTTGACAATTTATAAAAATTGGCAATGTTTAAATAATACTTCTCCGTGATGACAATTAGAGGCATGATGAAAAAAGAAAAGAACGATTCTAAAAGTAAAGAGAAGAAAAATTATTCAAAGTTCCGCACTGATAAGGATATAGCAATGGACTTTGCTACAAAGGTTCAGAGAAAGTTTGACCATCTTATAAAAGCAACAGTTCTTTTTGGAAGCACAGCATCAGGCGATATAAAACCTGGATCAGATATAGATATTATAATCATATTAGATGACGCTGCAATAAATTGGGACATGGAACTTACAGCATGGTACAGAGAAGAGTTAGGAAAACTAATTGCAGAACAAAACTACTCTAAAGACTTGCACATAAACACAATTAGATTAACAACATGGTGGAGAGATTTAATCCACGGAGATCCTGTATTATTAAACATAGTAAGACAAGGTCAAGTACTGATAGATATAGGTGGATTCTTTACCCCTATAAAATCTCTTATGATCCAAGGTAAAATACATTCAACTCCCGAAGCAGTTTATGCTTCATTGCAAAGATCTCCTTATCATCTAACAAGAAGTAAAATGTCTATGTTAAATGCAGTAGAAGGAGTATACTGGTGTATGGTAGAAGCAGCACAAGCAGCTCTAATTACTCTAGGTAAACTACCTCCATCCCCTGAACATATATCAAAAATGCTTCATGAGAATTTTGTAGAAACAGGAGTCCTAAAATCTGACTTTGTTAAATGGTATCATAATGTATTCACCCTTCACAAACAGATATCCCATGGAGAAGTCAGAATAGTAAAAGCATCAGAAATAGAAGCATGGCAGGAAAAAGCTGAAATATTCATGAAAAAAATGGTGGAGATTATAGACAAATTAATAGAAACTCGCAGATATCAAGATAATAAAAAGTAAAAAATAAAATTAAGCAGTAGGTTTCATAGATGCGCTTCTCTTAGCAGCACTATAAATTAATTCTCTAGCAAGTTGAGAGTCAGCCGGATCAGGGTCATCTCTTAATGCCTTCAAGCTTTCTCTAACATAGTTAATAGGACTCTTTCCACTCTTTGCTACATATTCATCCCACGCTTTTTGAGATTCATCTACATAAGACTTAACACCTTTAGCAATAGCTTCATCTTTAATATCTCCAATTTTAGCAGCAACTCTAAAAACCTCTCCCATTGCGCTTAAAGAAGAATCACTATATTTTCCTTCTGCTTTTTTCTTATCAATAAATTCTCTAGCAATTACAGATACAACATTAGCACGAATAGCATCTTTATCTTTATCTCCAAGCTTTCCACTCTTAGATCTTTCTTCTAAGTCCATTGCAGAACGATATGCTTGATAATTAGAAAGCATTTCATCATAGCCTTTAACTCCACCCCTAGATAATTCCTTAGCCAGAGTCAATTCCTCTAATGCTTGAGGAGCTATTTCTCCAAGCAAACCTTCAAGATTATTACCTTTAAGAGTCTCTCCTATTTTATCTGTAAGAGTACTTTGTCTTTCTTTAAGTCCTGGCTGGGCATATTGAGCTCTGTGTTCTGGGCTTAAATTAGCAACATCAATACCTAAAGCTTCAAGTTCTTCCCTAGCACCAATTATTCCTTGTTCTTCAAGGTAGTTTTGAGCAATTCTTTTCTTATCAACATCATCTTCCCTTTGTAATGTAGCAGATGCTACGCCCATCTTTTCTAGTGTACTCATTGCATCTACGAAATCTGTTAATGCCATAATAATCATAGAAGTTCGCACTATTTAAATGTTTCGATTATACTTCTACTATAGAGTAACAACTATTAACCATCTAGTGCAACCATATTAGGAGTTTGAGATGGCTCAATCATCTTCCTAACTGCGGGGTTACTTTCTACTTCTCCATAAACAATAGCATCAAATATTATATCTTGTTGTATCTCAAAAGGTATCTGTGAAACTTCAATTTTATCATCTGATAAATCCATTATCTCATCTGATTTTTTAGGAGAGAAATCCTCGCTTGAAACAGATATAGCATCATTAAGGGCAGGAATATCACTCTTAACTCCAGATCCAGGGTTATACTCATCATTACCCCATCCATCTATTTGTTTCATAACATCACTATGTGTTGCTATCTGTGGTTTATCTGTAGAATGTAACATAGGCCTCATAGGTTGAACACCCATTCCAGAAGGCATATGGGGGCTAACCGACTCAGAGCTTATTCTCTTTATCCTAATAACTCCAGGATTTCTTACAACAGATTTCTCTATTTTCTCAACTCTAGGCTGTTTTTCAATCTCATTTATCAAAATAGAAACAGCGTGAGCAGCATCAGCATTAACAGATATAGAATCTATTCCTTCAGCAAGTAAAAACTTAACCATATCTGGTTTGCTTCCAGCCTGCCCGCAAATAGAAGTTTCAACACCAAACTTTTTACACCTTCTAATAACATAAGAAATAGAATTAAGAACAGCAGGATTTAATTCATTATATAAATTCTGAACATCTTCATTATTTCTATCAAGAGCAAGAGTATACTGAGTCAAATCATTTGTTCCAAAGCTCACAAAATCAATTCCTTCCTCACATAAATCATTAATTATCTGTACAGCAGCAGGAGTTTCAACCATTATTCCAAACTTAACATTCTTAGGAAAATGAACTTTAGAAGCTATTTTCTTTGCTCCTTTTACTTCTTGAACAGATATTATTTGAGGGTACATAACTCCAAATATCTTTTTAGGAAATTCATCTGCTAGCTCTTTTATAGCCATAAACTCTGCTTCAAGTAAATCCTCATTCTTCAAACTAAATCTAATTCCATGATCTCCAAGCATTGGATTCATCTCAACTGTCTCTGGAGCCCCTTCCAAATTTCTATACTCATCGCTTCTTATGTCTGAAGTTCTAACCCACATTTCATCAAAGTGTTTTGCAATCTTCTTCAATCCAGAATTAATTATAGAAACATATTCATTCAATTTATTCTTCTTCACAAACCAAACAGGATGTTTTCCACTCGTTGCAATAAGAGTCTCAAGTCTAATAAGTCCAACACCATTAACTCCAGATAAAGCTGCGCGTTCAGCATAATCTGGTAAATCAACTATAGTCTTAATCTTAGTATGTATTGTAGGAACAATAGGTTTAATCTCAACTTTCTTCTCAACTGTTTTACCATCAAACACTCTTCCAGTAAAACCATCAACAGTTACAAGCTGTCCATCTTTCAACCTTTCAGTTGAATTTCTAGTTCCAACAACAGCAGGTATTCCCATTTCTCTAGAAATAATAGCGGCATGGCTCGTCGAACCACCTTCATCAGTAATTATTGCTGAAGCCCTTGCCATTGCAACAACCATATCAGGATTAGTCATTTTAGTAACTAGAACATTTCCTTTGAGAATCTTATGCAATTCATCAAGATTATGAATTATTTTTACAATTCCAGACGAAACTCCAGGACTAGCGGCTAAACCAGAGAGTAAAACATTTCCTTCAATCTCCTGCTTATTTTCCTTAACTAATGTTGTAATAGGTCTTGACTGTACAATAAATATTCCCTCTTTATCTATAGCAAACTCAATATCTTGAGGCTTTCCATAATGCTCTTCTAACTTTAACCCGTACTGTCCAAGAACCTTAAGCTCATGTCCGCTCAATACTTCTCTATTGCTTATCTCATGACTTAACTTAACTTCTTCAGTTTTACCGGAAGAACTCCTAGTCAATGCAATTCTCTTATCGGATACTTTATGTTCAACAATTTCAAAACTACTATTCAAGACATAATGATCTGGAGATATCATTCCAGAAACTATTCCCTCTCCCAACCCAAAAACAGCCTCAATAACTATATTCCCATCATTTTTTAAAGGATTCTTAGAAAACATTACTCCGGATTTCTGAGAATCAATCATTCTTTGAACAACAACAGCTAAGTATCCTTTTTCAGTCGCAAATCCTTTTTTCTTCCTATAATAAATAGCTCTAGCAGTAAAAAGGGAAGCAAAACATTTTTTTACAGATTCAATTAAATTATCAGCTCCCTTAACATTAAGGAAAGTTTCTTGCTGTCCTGCAAAACTAGCGTCAGCAAGGTCTTCCATTGTAGCACTAGAACGAACAGCAACAAAGGGAGGTTCATGTGAATTTTTCAATATGGCCAAAGCTCCTTGAGTTAATCCTTTTTGGTATATATTTTCTTTTTCAACATCAAGAACTTGATATGCTTCAGAAATATCATTCTTCATTTCATAAGGCATTGAAGCATCAACTATCAATTCCCTAATTTTTCTAGCAGTACTCTCTAGCTGTTTAGTATCATCAACATCTATCGAATTAACAAGATTAATTATCTGATTTCTAAGTCCAGATTTCTCAATAAAATAATCATAAGCCTGTGCAGTTACAATAAATCCAGGAGGAACAGGAAATTTGTGATTATACATCTCAGCAAGAGAAGCACCTTTTCCTCCAGCAATTGAAATATCTTTATTACTCAGTTCAGAAAACCATTTTACAAAACTACGAACATCACTCATAAAGAAAACAAACACATTCCATTAATAAACATTATGCAATTTCTTATTTAGAAAGCTTATTCTTAACAAATTCAATTATATTTTTCTTGAAAGTCTCTATATCTTTCTTCATGAAACTTCCCCCAGAAGCAGGCGCATGTCCTCCAGCCATAGAGCTCTCAAGACCAACAATACCAGCATTACAAAGTTCATTCATTGAATAAGGTAATGGTTGGCCATTATTTCTGGCATTCACTTTTATTTTATTATCATCTTCTACATAAACCATTATAGTTGATCCAGGATGTTTTAAAGATAATATTGTTGAAATATTTGATCCAATAGAAAACTTAGACTTAATAGAATAAATATAGAGTTTTTTATTAAAGTGTGATTCAGCATTCTTCTCAAAATCTTCCAACTTATCCTCTAATTCAGCGGATATCTCTTTAGAAGCTTCATTTATTTTATCAAAATCTTTCTTTAAAATTAACTCATAAGCTTTATTTGTATCTTTAGAATAATAATTTATCATATTATTCATCTTTTTAACCAAATGAAGCAATTCAGATTCTTGATCTTCAGGGTTATATTTTGGATTGTGTTTTTGTATAAACTCTAGATTCTCTTTAGACTTCCAAGAAAATTCAGAAACAGCAGCAACACAACCCAACCAAGTCCAATCTTTGAAATTAATTATATCTTCTCCTAATTTATACAAAACTAAAGAAGTGCAGTCATGAGAATGAGTTTTTATTATATGCTCATCAATTCTTAAGTTCGGATTAAGAGGATGGTGGTCCACTAATAAAATATCAAATTCGAACCTCATTCTCTCCAATTCTTCTAGTAAACTCTGGTCAACTCCAAGATCAACAAGAAAGACTTTTCTCACAGCATTCTTTCTAAAGATTTTGCTTAAATTATCGATAGATCCGAAAGCGTAAGAAGCAAAATGCACTTCTATTTGAGGCAATTTTGGATATTTTTTCATTAAGATTTCATGCATCAACACAGCAGAAGATGCTCCGTCAAGACAATTAGCATGACCAACTATAGCTATCTTTTCATCTCCATTAATTTTATTCAGAAAATCATCAAATTTCTTTTTATGTTTTTCAAAGTCTTGCATGATTATTGATTAACAACAGGAGTAGGTGAATGAGCTTTATCTTCAATTTTATCAAATAAAACACGAGTTCTACAAGGTAATTTTGCTTTAGCCATTCCCAATATTTCTCTAGCTACTTTAACAGTTGATTCAGAATCACAAGCAACCATAAATAATTCCTGTCCGCCTAAAACTCTAGCAGCTCTTCCTTCTATTATCCCAAATGACTGCTTCATACCAGTAGATAAACGGTCAGCTCCAGCTCCAGCAGCAGCTTTGTTATTTCTTAATATATGATGAGGATGTATCTTTACCCATAAGTAGAATTTACCCATAAGTCTTGTCTCAAGATTCTTTGTTAATACCTGTCTAGCAGCTTCAATAGATAAATCTTTTATTACAATCATTTCGTCTGAAATTAGACTTAAAATGAAAGGTAACTTTCCATCAACATAAGCTCTCTGATTTCCAATATTATATTTTACAACTTTATTTGGAGGAACTACTTTAATGTAAGATTTTGATTTTACTTTTGAAACCCTTGTATATGGCCTATTGTGTTTCTTAGAATATGAAAGTGATTTTCTTACAGCCATGTTTAATTTCTACCTCTTATAGAGAAATTTAACAATTGAAAATAGTTGATTTTCATATTTTACTTTACCTCTACGTCAGTTGTTACAGCTTGACCTGGCAAACCAGTCTCAAATATAGCTCTAACAAGACCTTTATTTCCATGAGCATCGCTTATTTTTCCATGAATTGCTTTTCCAGCAGTGCTCTTCCATACAACTTGCTTTCCAACCATTTTCTTGGCTTCGTCACGAGAAGAGAAACCTAAGTCTAGTAAGTAATGTCTTTCATGAATTCTATGTCTGCTCCTTCTAAATTGGACTAATATCCCTTTCATCTTTTTACGATAGAAAATGGGGTTTTTAAAGGTTCTCTGTTTACTGGCTTTGCGTAAATAGTATTTAGACCAGTTTACTCCACAATAGGTATAAAGTTTGCTATTGTCTTGCGATTAATCTAAAGATAGATTTCAACTAGCATTAACTAGCTCTTTACATAGTGAGCTATAACAGAAACAACAAATAAGATTAAGAATATTATAGCAAGCCATTTACCTATCGTTAATGAAACACCTGCAACAGCTCCAAATCCTAGAAGCGCAGCCACTACAGCTATAACCAGAAATGTAATAGCCCAACCCAAAAGAGTAAGACCCTTTTTATTTTTCATGAAGACACCAAGAAAAAAGAGATTATATTATTATGTTGTCGGATATTTACAATATAATCTCAAAATCTCCAAGTTCTTTTTGCAATGCACTCAGAACACCCGAAGGAATCTTAACATCTGAGCCCTTCTTATGGGTCGAAATAGCTTTCTCAAGTTCTCTTGAATCTGACAATTTGAATCTTCCATCAAAAATATGCATCACCCTTCCAGATTCAATGAAGAAATTACCTGAATCGGTCAATACAAGCTCTCCTTTTTTATCTCCGAATTTGATATCAACAACTTCTTTTTCTTCAAGTATTAAATCAGCTCTCTGCGTATAATTAAGTAATTCTTTAATTAATTCAGTAGCATCTCTTCTCAAAGCACTCATTTCCAAAGGAGTTATCTTTCCAGACTTTACTTTAGATTTCATTGCAACTATTTCTTTCAAAGGTTTGGCAAACCTAGGTTGTAATTTACCCTTTGCAATTAATTCTTTATCAACATCTTTTATAAGTGCCTCAACGCTTTTATCCCCAAATATTTTCTTTAATAATGAGAAGACTTCATCATAAGACTTGTCAGCATCATTTACAATTAAGCGAGCCTCTAGCTTCTTTCTTATATCTTGCAACTTTTTATCATAATCTTTAGATTCAGTTAATAATTCATCAACAATTTTACCAGGGATAGTTTTCAAAGTTCCATGTTCATAATCTTTGTAATATTTGATAACCTTTTCCAGAAAATTTAGTTCTGAAGCAGACATAACTTTTTCAGTATCTACTAATACTTTCTTAACATCTGCAACCATGTGTTTAGGAGCAGGAGGAGCATGACCTGCAAGCATCATTAATGCTTGTGTAGGTGTAACAACACCCCAATAAATATCCTGCATAGCATCAAGCATTCTTCTTGTAACAAGACCTTCATTTTGTTCCCCATATTTCATGAACTTATCAACTGCTTCTTGTGAAGGCTTTACTTTACCCATCTGCAACAACAACTTCCAAGGCAAGAATGTTCCTCTATCGTACATTGGAACTCCATCTCTAATGAAAGTAAATATAACAGGATTAGCATCTTTAACATTGTCCCAAAAATCAGTCATCAAATAAACTTGAACATTCAATACATTCTTAACTCCGGATAAAGCGTTAGCCTCTCTTATGTAATCATGTATCATTCCCCTCAACTTTTCAAGTAATTGTAAACGAGGCATTCTCTTTACATCTGTATCATCAATTATAACGAAAGTATCTACATCACTTTCTTTTCCAGCAGTTCCTCTAACTAAACTGCCTCCAACAACATACGATGCAACATATTTTTCGAACTTGCGCAAAACTAAAGTCTTATGAATATTAGCAAGTCTCATAGTACCTAAAAGTCCCTTGTCATGCAAAGGGAAGCTAGAAGAAATAGCATCTATAAATTCAAACTTAGAATCTAATCCATAATTCCACAAGTCTACTTCAGTTTTAATATGGACCCATAATTCTTGCTTTGATTCCTTAATCATTTTCAATACTTCAGGCTTAATTTTTTTAGGAATCTCTTTAAAACGCTCTTCAGGAACAAGCATAATCAAATGCATTGGTTTCTTTGCGACTTCTTCAGGAAGTAACCCTTCATCTTCTTCAAAAAGTTTGAAAGCCTGAGCAGGAATAACACTTAAAAATGTAGTAAATGGAAATTTCTTAATAAGTTTCTTCTTAAAATCTTCAAGTTGTTCCTTAATCTTATCGTTTTTAGCAGAGTCTTCGTTAGAAACCTGAGGCACCGCTCCAGGAATCTTACTTGGAGAGATATAACTTCCAGAAGAAGACATAGCATCATTCAGGCCATGGTTTTTCTTTTCCTGCATATTATTATTTGTAAATAATGCTATTTAAGGCTTACTTATCCCCTCTAGACTCAGGCCAACCACCAAAGTAAACTTCAATTCCTGCCTTTACTCTTCGCATTACATCAGTATTAGTAGAAGGCATTCTTTCTAACTCATAAACATTATCGCATCCTACCGAATCAAACTTAATTCCAGAGATTCTTGTAGCAGTTAAATATTCATCTTCAAAGTTGTTATCTACTTCAGCCATAAACTGCGCTCTTTTTCTATCATCAACAGAAGCAATTTCTCCAGAAAGTCTTCTTACATAATTGTGAGGCAATAAAGTCAGCCCAGTTCTATCTTCTCTTTGTCCTATTTTTCCATTGTGAACGACCTCGTAAGTCACTTCACAAGGAAGAACAAATTTATCCAGAAAAGTCATAATCCTTTTAAATTCCCTATATCCTACCTTACAAGGAAAACTAACAGTTGTTAAAGAATCCAATCGTTCAAGTTGATCAGTCATGTCAATAAATAAATTATGAGAATATAAAGATTTATGTGGTCTGAATTAACCAAAACCCTTAATAAACAAGAAGAACAATACCAAAAGAGGAAAGATGCCACAAGCAATTATTCACGTTCTAGTTCCAATAATATTATTATCAATTTTCAGACACATTTATCAAAAGAAGACAAACAAAAAGTTTCATCTTCAGTATGTGTTAATAGGAGGCTTAGCAGGAGTAATTCCAGACTTAGACATCCCAATATTCTGGATAATGTATTATTTTGGCTACACAATGGAGCAAATTCACAGAACTTTCCTCCATACATTATTTATTCCAGCAATATTCTTAGTACTAGCATTAATATCAAAGTATACTATAAAGAAAAGAATAGGAAGAAACAAAATATCAATTACTATAATCTTGTTATTGTTAGCATTTGGGAGTATGATGCATCTAATTCTAGACGCAACCTTATCTGGTTATATAATGCCTCTTTATCCTCTTTCAATGGAAAAAGTAGGAACCGGATTTCCATTTACAGTATTTCCAGAACATATGGCGATATTCCTCCTAGCAACTTTAGATGGAGTAATATTCATATTATGGGTACTCTACTTAGAAATAAAACACAAAATATCTGATTTTATATAATGCAAATTCAACAACAAGTCCAAGAAATAGATCCAAATTATGTCTGTGAAGCATGTGGTAAAACACTAGAAGAGTTAAAGTGTAAACTAATCTGTAAGCGCTGCGGTTACTTCAGATCTTGTTCTGATTTATTCTAAAAATAAAAAAAATCAAAAATCAATCTTATTTAAATTTTTTAGATCTTTTATTCAGTATTCCTCTAATTGATTGGCTAATAGCTTTATCCGTACGATGAATACACCCTATCCAACAGCAAGGCCTGCGTTTTCCCTCCATCAAATCATTAATAGTTCTTTCAATTCTTCCATTTCTAGTTTCTTTCATCTTAGCATCTAAAACCCAACAAATAAATTCATTGCGTGCAAGAGGAGTAATATCTTCCCATGCTTTCCTAGCCTTAGGAAAAGAAAAAAGAACTGTTTGTAAATCAGCAGGCATTTTATGAGGTAAATTAACTTCTTTTTTCATAATATCAAGAGTCATTAGTATTTTATATAAATATGCGCAGATCACACCCTGCTACTTTTTCCCATTTAATCTATCAATTAATTCATTGTTAAAAGTTACTATTTCTAAGATAATACAAATACATAGAGCTATATAATCAAGAGTCTTAGCTAAATGTGACTGAAGAATTAATATTGAAGGCTTTTGTGCTTGCAACACTTATTTCAGGACCAGCATGCGAATAGATTACAGAATCAACTTCTCTTGCAATTGATGAACCAGCAACATTTACTATTCCCAAGGTTTTAGCACCCTTAGACTTAGCTTCTCTTAAAGCTGCAAGAGTATCTGCTGTTTCCCCTGATTGAGAGAGTAATATAACCAAATCATTCTTATCAACCACAGGATTTCTATATCTAAATTCAGATGCATAATCTACTTCAACTGGAATGCCAGTAATTTTTTCAATCAAATATTTTCCTATGAGTCCAGAATGCCAACTAGTACCACAGCCAATAATTATTATTCTCTTTATTGAAGAAGTATCTAAATCAATAGAAAACTTGAAAATCTCTTTATTTAGCATATTTTCAAGTACATTTCTTATAACTTGAGGCTGTTCATTTATCTCTTTTATCATAAAATGTTTATATCCGCCTTTCTCAATATCTTGTGGTTTCAAATCTACCTCTTTAATTTCAGTTTCAACATTTAAGCCATCTAGATTTTTGACCATATAAGATGATTTTCCAATTTCAGCTATTTCATCTTCTTTCAAGTAAATAATTTTATTAGTATGTTTTATTAATGCAGATAAATCAGAAGCCACTAACATCCCACTTTTACCTACTCCAATAAGCAAAGGAGATCCTCTTTTAGCAGATATTATTTTATCTCCTTTTTTATTTATTACAAGAATTGCAAATGAACCCTCTAAAAGATTTAATGTTTGGGTTACAGCTTCCATCAGATTCCCACTATAAAATTTTTCTATTAAATGCACAATAACTTCAGAATCAGTTTCAGAACTAAATATATGCCCTTCTTTTTTTAAATTTTCTTTTAGTAAAACATAGTTTTCTATTATCCCATTATGGACTACTGCAATCTCTCCATTACAATCAAAATGAGGATGCGCATTAACTTCATTTGGTTCTCCATGTGTAGCCCATCTAGTATGTGCAATTCCAGATAAGCCATTTAATTGAGTAAACTCCTGACTCTCTGATAATTTATTTACATAACCTTCTCTTTTTAGTATGCTGAGTCCATTTTCGTTTTTTATACATAATCCTGAACTATCATAACCTCTATATTCCATGTTTTTTAGACCTTCAATAAGAAAGGGTTTTGTTTCTTCTAATCCGATATATCCTATAATCCCACACATATTCTTAATTAAGAAAGCAGTTATATATCTAAGAGCAGTATTTGATTATACAACATCGTATTTCTAAATACTACTTCGCAATATAAAGAAAGATCTCTAATATAATTTAGATGGTGAAGTTAATGATAATTAAATTAGAGGTTAATAAAAAGTGTCAATTTCCTGCGTAAAATGTAATTATGCTGTAACAGAGCCTTTATGTGCCTATTGTATTGTCAATGAGGTTAAAGTATGGTTTTACGAAAGAAAGATAAAACAGAAAACAATTAGGCAAATAAATAACCAACTTAAAAGTCTATTAATACAAGTAGATGGGCTAGATTATGTAGTAAATCCATTTGAAGATATCTCTGAAGAATCTATCATGAGGTGCATTAAATGTAGTAGAGAAATGCATTTAATGTGTTTTTATTGCGTTAACAATAAAACTTCTCAAATAGTAAAAAATAGTTTAAGAAGCAAAGAGATTAAAGAAAGTTTTGAAGAATCATTTAATACCGGATTTTATAACTATTCTTTAATTAAAGAATAGTTCGCATGAGGATGCGCGAAAGGTATGATGCGCGAGCCACGGTCACCCCTATCGGACGACTTTAGTGTGATATTGATTCTGAATGGATATAATCTATTAAAAACTAATTTCTAGAAGGATCTATTCTATCAAGTACTAAAAGCGCTAAGTCTGTTTTCTGACGTTCCGTTCCATCAATTGGGTTTGGAACAACCTCTGCAGAATAAGCAGTGCCGGTGAATACTCCTAACATTCCCCTTTTACCTCGTGTTATTCTTGCCTCAAAAGTGTCTAAATGAAGATCTCTTTGTCTATGCCCTTTTTGATAACACCACACTACGTTATCAGCTATTACTGTTTTTTCATCCATGGTCAAACCATTACCGCTATCAAAGAATACATATTCCCAGCCATCTTTGCCTATTGTTGTATATGTCATAAAAAAATTTAGATAGATGATTTATAAATATTTGCATTTGTTACTATTTTAAATCAGTATCTAAATATGTACATGCGCGGGCCGTAAAGGTGGATAAAATGTCCCAAACGATGTGCTTTCTTAATTTATATAACTTAATAGTAGCTACAGATAGGAAGATTTAAATAACCTTTAGTTTAAGGATTATTATGGGTAAGAGAATGGAAAGTTTAAAAGAAAATACTTTAGGAGTTTTAGCTTTAGCTTCATTAACAGGAGAATTTTTAGCTTTCTTAGTTAAACAACCTTACAGGGTTTTAAGAAGTAATATTTCTCGTAGAGTTGCTGGCAGCCCAGAAGATGGTTTGAAAAGATATGTTGGGGGAAGAAGTCCTATAACTGCTACAGTTAGAGAAGCTGTTCTTTCAGCAGAAGGAGTAGACTATCTTGTAGAGCCTAGATTAATTAAGTCTCATATATTTACCAGACCTTCTTTAAACATAGTTGGTCAAGTTGTTAACAAAGGAAGAGTTTATGATTGTTCACACTATATTTCAGATGATGGTAAAGATGAAAGATCAGGATTAGGTTATGAAGTTAGAGATTTTTATGACTATACTCCAATTAAAGCAGAGGACTTTGAAAGAGCTAGAAAAGATATGGTGGTAAAATGCAAACCTGAAATTGAAAGAATTTTTAGGGAAAGATTTAATCGCGATTCAAAAATCACAGATTAAGATTTATTATTTGACAAAGATTCCCTGAAATCATACCTTCTAACGTATCCAATCTTTCTCGACAATACTTAAAAATCAATCTTCCTTAAGAAAACTAACAAAAAAGCACACTAAAGGGGACAAAATGTCAGCATGCGCGGGCCGCACTATGCTACCTTTTTCCATCTTGATGAGACTTCTCATGGAACCTACTACTCTGCGACAAAACTTAAATACAAAACCAATTTGAAGAAACTATGAATAAAATTCTTGATAGTATTGCTCCAGTAATTCAAAATGCAAGACATGTTAGAATTAATGATTCTAAACTGGTAGAATTTTGTGATGATTTTCGAGGTTTTGAAACTTCTTTTTCTTGAAAATTATATGTACCAAATTAAGTACAAAAACAGGTTTATAATAGTTATCGACCACTAATTTGTGACAGATTAGAGTGATATCCTTTTGTTATAAAAATTATAAATTAAATACAAGTAATTCAGTAAACCAATCGATTGTAAAATATCAAATCTAAGCTTCACGTTTTATCCCTATTCTTTCCAGTAAACTTTTAGGAATTGCCACAACTTGCTCATCTTTTCCAACTTTAGCTGTTAGTCCTGTTCCTTTTGGATCCACTATTTTTCCCACAATGAAATAGGTATCTGGTCTTTCTGGGGTGCCATAAATGGCTGGGCAGCCTAGACCTGCAAAACAGTCTACTCGTGCTACTTCGTAAACAGCTGGACACGCTCCAACCATGCAATCTTCTTTAGCCACTTCTCTTAATTGATAATTATTTTGTTTCATAGGTCTTGTAAGGCTTATTCATAGTTATATTTTAGTGCAGCATATTCCTATTTTATTAAAACATTAGATACAAAAGTTTAATAAATCAATAAACTTGCTTAATTCATGGTAGAAAGGCTAAATGACTTAGATAAGAAGCTTATTGCTCAACTTTATCATGATGCGCGTAAGCCTTTAACAGAGATTGCAAAAAATTTGCATTTGAGTAGAGAACAAGTAAGTTATCGCATAAATAAATTCGAGAAAGAAGGCATTATTCGAGGATATGTTCCATTAGTAAACTATTCTAAATTTGGATATTCTAAACTAACAATTATTTTCTTAAAGTTTAGAAATTTAAAATTTATGAATGAATTAAAAAAGAAAGTGGTAAATGATGGAAATAGGATATCTTATGGAGAGCTATTGGCAAAATATGATTTATTTATCGTAGCAGTATTCAAAAATGAGGCGGATAGGAATGAATATATTCTAAGAATGTTAGAAGAAAATGAAGGTATCTCAGATTATTCTATTATTGAGCCATATTATCTAGAAAATTATCCCCTTAAGTTTTTTGGATATAATGAGAAAAGCCACTTGATTAAAGACTATTCTGGAAAGCCAATAAAACTTGATGAAAAGGAAAAATTGATTCTAAGTATTTTATCAAAAAATGCTACTGCGAAAGTAATAGATATTGCAATTAAGGCAAAAATGTCTGCTGAACTAGTGGTGTATAAGATAAAGAGACTTAAGAAGGAAGGTCTTTGGATTGGAGCACGAGCTTACATTGATAGTGAGAAGATGAATTATAGTTATACCATTTTATTACTGAATGGTCAATTACCTGCTAGTACAAGAGAACTATTAAAAAAATTTGCAGAAAAATCTCCAAATATTGAGTCTCTAGCTTTTATGATAAACAATCCATCTTGTTATATTCAACTTTTTCATAAAGAAAACAGTGAGCTAACCAATACCCTCAAAAAATTAAGGGAAATACTAAATGAAAATATAGAAATAACTATTATCCCTCTAAAAAATGAGGGAGAAGACCTAAATCCATTACCCTTTCTCTAAGATGTCGAATTGGTCTAAACAGAATGTTATTTTTTCTCGTCTGTTCTAATTAAGAGATTATTTAAATTAGATATATTTTGTTTTAAGATGATTAAAAAAAGAAGAACGAAAGAAATAATTGAGGCTGACGAACGGCCTAGAGATGAATATGGAGGTGTCAAATTTCCAGGGGATGAATTAGTGGATATTGCTGATAGGAGATCATCTGGACGTGTTGAAACCAACTGGGATAAATTAAGAAAGGAATGGATTAAAAAAGGCAAAATAAAATATACTGGAGTACACACACATCCAACAGAGAAAGACAAAGATAGTTATGAGGCCCAAATAGGCGAGGATCTAGAAATGCATAAAAAACTTTCTGGAATACCTTCTAAAGGAGATTTAGTTTTTTTGTTAAAAGATGACCAGAGAAAAAGCGAGGCTATCGCTGTAAGAGAGCCAGATACAGGAAAACTAAGAGGATATTTAGTAATTCGTAAGACTAAAGACACACCAGTCTATAAGGGTTCTCCGGTTAAACATACGTTGAGATATTTAATACATAAATGGATAGAGAATCCAATTCTTAATTTTCTTTATGCGACTGATAACCCTCCTAAAAATACAGGATGGCAACAGGAAAATACACTTGATAAAAAACAAATGAAACAAAGACTAAATATTTATCTCTCAGAGATTCATGAAGCATACCACTCGAAGGATGCTAAATTAGCAAGAGTTGCATTAGATCGAGTGACCCATGATTTTCACTTAAAGTATAGATATGTCTCAGCGGATGGTTACGAACTTGGTACAGAAGGAACTCATTTTGTCAAAAAAGGATTGGAAAAAAGAATTGCTGGAGCCACTGCAATAATTGGGTTCTTGGGTTCTTTATTTTCATCTTATAAATTTACTGGAAATATAATTGGTACAAATTATGACTCTATTAGTTTAGTTAGTTTGATTTTATTTATTATTGGTTTGGTAGGGTTATTTTTCTATTTTAAAGTACGTAATTTTTAATTAAGCAAGGATTTATAGTGTTGTGGCGGTTAAAAAATAAGGTTAAAATGTCTGATTTATCTAAAAAATTGTTTGCAAATATCTTAGCCAGTAAAGGACAAAATTTAGAGAAAAAGTTAGAACCTTTTAAAAAGCAGATTTTTAATAATTTTAAAGGGAAAACCATCTTAGAAATCGGTGCTGGTACTGGAATAAATTTAAGATATTATAAAGGTGCCAAAATGGTTTATCTTTTAGAACCTAATGAACATATGCATAAGCACATATTAGACAGGAACAAATCTATTAAAATAAAAATCAAAATATTAAAAGAAAGTGCTGAAAAGATATTTTTGCCTAATAACTCTATAGATGTCGTTGTAAGCTCATTTGTACTTTGTAGTGTCAAAAATGTCCCTAAAGTTATTAAAGAAATATCAAGGGTTTTGAAAAGTTCAGGAGAATTCATATTCATAGAACATGTAGCCTCAAAAAAAGGACTTTCAAAAGTTATTCAAATAATTATAAGAAAACCTTGGAGTTATATTGCTGATGGTTGTGATTGTCATAGAGATACTGAAGAAACTATAAGAAAAAGTAAGTTATTTAAGAAGATAAAATTAAAAGAAATCAAGAAGGTACCAACTTTTTTCATAAGGCCTTGGATAATAGGTTCTGCTAAAAAGTGATTAAGTTCGCATAAGTCAATTCCCTCGATAGTGCAATACGCAGAAATTCAAAAGGTTCGTTTTATCGACGACAAACTGATGCGCGGGCCGGGAATTGAACCCGGGCCACAACGTCTTTGCTTTTCTTCTCTTCTACTAAAATGAAAAGTGGCAACGTCGTATACTAACCACTATACTACCCGCGCTTAATTCTAAAGGAACAGAAAGGTTTTATAAAGCTTTATTTTAAATCTCTATTAGAGAAAAGGCCCCATAGTCTAAGGGTTCAAACGACTCGTTTACACCGAGTAATTCGCAGTTCGAGTCTGCGTGGGGCCATAAAACCAAATTCTTAATACTAACGATCTTTAAAATTATAGACTAAATATATTATAGGTGAAAGGATGTCAATATCAAATGTCTCATAGTATGATTAGAAAAGAAACATTTAAATATGATAATCATATTAGTATGATTGAGTTTAAAATGGAATTTGAAGTAACAAAACTTGGAGAAAGAGGACAAATAGTTATCCCGCTTATATTTAGAGAGAACCTTAGATTAAAGAAAGGAGAAAAATTTATGGTAGTGGAACAAAACGGAACTCTTATGCTAAAAAGATTAGAACCTCCAACAAGAGAAGAATTTCAGCAACTTATTAAAAAAACTAGAGATCATGCTAAGAAAAATAACTTAACAAAAGAAGATCTTAATAAGGCACTTGAATTAGCAAGGCAATGAAGGTTGTACTAGATACAAACGTTTTCATTTCAGGAATTCATTGGAGAGGAGATTCTGCAAAAATAATTGATGCTTGGATAGATGATAAATTTGAATTAATATCTTCCGAAGATGTTCTTCAAGAACAGGTAAAACTTCAAGAAGCCATTATCTCAAGAAGATATTTTACATTGGATAAGTCTTATTGCTTCGAAAGCAATTATAGTTACTCCTACTGTTCAATTTGAGGCAGTTAAGGTAGATCCAGATGATAACAAGTTTATTGATATAGCAGTAGAAGGAAATGCTGAATATATCGTAACGCAAGACAAAGATTTACTAGATATTAAAGAATTTCAAGGAATAAAGATCGTTAAGCCTCAAGAATTTTTAAGAATGTTTAAATAAAGAACTTTAAGTTTCTTTTTCATAACTGCATCATAAACTGCTTCAGGCACTCTCAAGATTTATATAAAAAGTAACTAGCATCAAGCAGATTTAGCTTTTTTTCTAGACAACTTAGAATTTGTTAAAATTGGCTGAGATTTATTATAAGAATGAAAAACAATCTATGGAAAAGGTTGAGTCATTGCTACACGAATATCTTTTGGTTCTAAAGCACCAATATCCACACCAAAGTTTCTCTCCATAGAAGTATCTGTTTTTGAGAGTCTTGATCTATACTCACAAGTAAAATCCATATCAACAAAACGTTCGGATTTCAATGTATAATCTACTTTACCCATAGCAATAACTCAAAAGTAACTGTATTTAAGTCTTATCAATGACTTTCTTAACTAAATCTGAGTTTTCTTCATCAAATCTAAAAGTATGATTCTCAGCAAATAATTTACCAGCCTCTAATGCTCTTTCTCTTTTATAATAAACTCTTTCAGATTTATATAAAAGTTTAACATTATTTTCACCACCCATTAGAAATATTTGAAAGCCTTGATTCCATTGTTCTCCAGCAAATTCATAAGCATGAACAATTAGTATTTTTTCCCCTCTTTCCACAATATAACAACCAACCCACTTCTCTTTTTCCGCATCTCCCACGGAGTAAATCAAAGAGAGTTTATTATTTAAGTTTTATTGTAGTATTAAGGCTTAAATAACAAATCTTCCTAAATAATATATGGATTTTGAAAAGAAGTTGAAGATATTAAACCCAGAAGTAAAGAAAAATATAAGTCTTCTGTTAAAACAAATAGGTCATAATATAGATCATCTTTATGAGTTAGCAACAATTGATGAGAAAACTGGAGTTTACAACAACAAATTCTTTAAGACAATATCTGAAATGGAATTAGACAAAGCAAAAAGAAAACTAGGAAAGCTAAGTCTAATGATAATAGATCTAGACAATTTCAAAAAATTAAACGATACTTATGGACATTTAATAGGAGATGACATGCTTAAAAGATTAGGATTCGTTCTAAACAATAATACAAGAAAATATGATATAATCTCAAGATTCGGAGGAGAAGAGTTCATAGTATTGTTGCCAAATACTTCAATAAAAAGAGCAAAAATAGTCTGTGATAGAATGAGAAGAGCAGTTCAAAATGACAGAGGAATGAAAAAATATTCAGTTACATTTTCAGGAGGACTGACAGAATACAAAAAAGGAGACAGCGTAAAGAAAATGCAATTAAGAGTTGACAAAGCAGTATATTTAGCAAAAAAGAATGGTAAAAATAGAATAGAAGTTATGTAGAGCTTATTCTTCTATTAAGAAACAAACCAGCTAGTCCAATAAACCCAGCACTTAAGCAAACCCAATAATTTGTATTTGTTCTATCAAACTCCTCATTTGCTTCTAAAATTTCTCTCGAATAATGTAAACCATATATTCGTTTATTGTCCACTAATTCAGCCCTAACATTCTCTAAAGTTTCAATGTTTTTTGCACCATCATTAATTCTTCTATCCAAACTGTCAATTTGTTCTTGAATTTGATTATAACCATTAACAACTTGCTGATTAAGTATGCTTCTTCCAACATTATAACTATAAAGAGCTCCTGTAGCCCCAACTAAAAATAAAGATGTAGATATAACATTTAGTATCTTTCCCATAAAAAAGTTCGATAATGTTGCTTCTTAAATGTTTTCAAGCGTCGAATTTATATAGCTGTTTTAATTAAATGATATATGAATAAGATGATGAAGAAAGCTGTAAAAAAAGAGCCTGTCAAGGCAAGAAAGACTCATCCTAAAATAGTATTCACTGCAATAGCAGCACTTTTATTTGTTATCTTAGCATTATTTGCACATTGGATATTTATCCTACCTGCAGTATTACTTTGGTGGGTAAATAAGAGAGCAATAAAGAAACATTTCAGAGTCTAATTCCAAGATTTAATATCTTTAATAGCAAATCTTCTTTCAGCTTGCTTATCAACATCAAAAGCAACTAGAATCCATTGTTCTTCTTTATGAAACTCGTTTGATTCAAAAACAATTTCTTTAGGAATAATTGTTCTTTCAGCTGTTTCACCTTTGTAATTTGTATAAATTATCTTTACTTCTTTCATATTTTTTAATATTAATCTAATCCATCATAAGGATTTGACCTTACTTCAGGAGTTTTAGATCCAGAAGCAGCTAAAACATCATCTATTCTCAAAATCATTGTAGCAACTTCTGAAGATGAAGCAACAGCCTGTAATTTAACTCTAACAGGCTCAACAATTCCAGCAGCAAGACAGTCTTCTACTTTATTATTAAATAAATTAATTCCATCTCTAGCATTTCCACTTTCATGCTTCTGCTTCAATTCAGTCATTATGTTTACAGGATCTAAACCAGCATTTTCAGCTAGAGTCTCAGGAATATATTCAAGAGCACCAGCAAACTCTTCAACAGCTAGTTGTTCGCGTCCTCCAAGAGTTCTAGCATACTGCCTTAATCTCTTAGCTAATTCCATTTCAACAGCTCCTCCTCCTGAGACTACACGGCCATCTTTAACGGCAGCAGTTACATCTCCTAGTCCATCTTTAACAGCCCTTTCTACTTCATCTAAAACATGATCTGTACTTCCATGCAATAATATTGTAACTGCTTTAGGATTTTTGCATCCTCTAACATAAGTCATTACATCATCCCCTTTCTTAACTTGCTCAACAACCGAAGCAAATCCTAAATCTTCTTTTCTAATTTCCTCTATGCTTGAAATAATTCTCCCGGAAGTTGCTCTAGACAACTTTTCTATATCAGATTTAGCAACTCTTCTATAAGCCATTACTCCAGCCTTAGATAAGAAATATTGTGCAACATCATCTATTCCTTTCTGACAAAACACGACCTTAGCTCCAGAGTTAATTATTTTATTAGTCATTTCTCTTACTGCAAACTCTTCAGAAGCAATAAACTGTTGAAGCTGTTCAGGAGTAGAAACTGATATTTTAGTTTCAGTCTCGGGACTTCTAAGTTCAAGAGCAAAGTCAATAACTAAAATAGATGCATTATCAATTTTCTTAGGCATAAATTCATTAGCAGCTTCCTTGTCTAGAACAATCCCATGCACAAGTTCGCTGTCCTCAATTGAATTTCCTTTCTGCTTAACTATTTTTATAGCATCAATATCAACCTTCTTTCCTTCTCCAACCTGTTCAACAGCAGAAACAATTATATCAGCTAAATGATCTCTATTACTCTCAGCACCTTTTCCAGTCATTGCAGTCATTGCAATCTGTTTCAATACTTGTTTGCTATCAGCTGGAATAGATATCTCATTTAATATGCTCTTAGATTTCTCAGCAGCTAATTTGTAGCCTTTAATTATAACAGTAGGATGTATTTTCTTATCTAATAATCTCTCAGCATTCTCAAGAAGTTTACCTGCAAGCATTACAACAGTAGTAGTTCCATCACCCACTTCACTTTCTTGGGTCTTAGCAATCTCTGCAATCATCTTTGCAGCTGGATGATCTAATTGAACTTCCTCGAGTATTGTAACACCATCATTAGTAACAATTATATTTCCTGCAGAATCAACAAGCATCTTATCCATTCCCTTAGGACCAAGAGTAGTTTTAACAATATCCGCAATTATTTTAGCAGCCAATATATTATTTCTTTGAGCGTCTTTTCCCAAAGTTCTAGTAGTATTTTCAGGTAAAATATAAACGGGTTGTCTATCAGCCATAAAACTTCTCTTCAACATTACATTTTAAAGATTATTGTGATATTGAGGCGAAATAAAGCTTAAAAACTATCAAATTCTATATCAAACATGACTCACAATGAATACTTTATTGAAGCTACAAGAATTTATGGAAATTTACTAGACAATAACAGAAGAATAATTGATTCTCATCCTGATAGAGTATTAATGCTTGTAACGAAATGGAATTAGCATTAAAAGCAGATGTTAGCTTAAGAGGTCATGGAGAATATACTAAAAGCCTTGAAGAACAAATAGATGTATTAAGAGACATTGCTGAAAGAGTTATGTTCTCGCCTACAGCGCATTAAGAAAGTCTTTTAAACCCTGACTTTATGATAAAAACATGAAAGAGACATGGAGAAAATTGAGAGAATATGCATCTAGAGTAAGAGAAGCTCTTTCTGAGTTAAATAGAGATCCTTATATGGTCTTAGTAGATTGTACTTTTATCAGACACTCTTTATCTGGAGAAGAGGATTTATCTGAAAGTTCAAAATCTAGAGTTGAAAGAAGTTTAAGAGATTTAGAAGGCCAAGCAACATTTGATTGGGATAGAAATGGCTATGGAAAATTAAGTTAAGTTTTATATATCATAATAATTTCTAATATTTAATGAAAAAAGCATTTTGGTGGGGAATAGCAACAATAGTACTATTTGCTGTAATAATCTATTTTGTAGCAAATTCTTCAAGTTCAAGTGAAAATGACGCCCTAGCTCAATGCATTACAGATTCAGGAGCAAAAATGTATGGAGCTTATTGGTGTCCTCACTGTCAAGCTCAAAAAAAGTTATTAGGCTCAAGCTGGGATTTAATCAATTATGTTGAATGCGCCGAACCTGGAAGCAATCAGCAAACATCAGCATGTAATGTAGCAGGAATAAAGAGTTATCCAACATGGATATTTGGAGATGAAAAACAAATATCTGGAGAACTTTCTCTTCAACAACTAGCAACATTTACAGGTTGTGAATCACCAGTCGAATAATAATAAAGTTAAGTTTTATATCAAAAAATCGATGCACCACCACACACTAAAGTGTGTGGTTTGATTGGTGCTCGATTTTGGATGATCGAAGTCTCGAACACACCCTAAAGGGTGTGGTTTTTGTGAGAGACTATCGACATAATAAAAAATTGCTGATTGGTTAAGGGCTTGTGGTTCAATGGTAGAATATTCGAATGGCATTCGAGTGGTTCGAGTTCGATTCTCGACAGGTCCATTATGCTCTTCTTCTAGGTAATTTTTTATCAGTTCTTTCATATTGATTTCCTTCAGCAGAAACTGATCTAACAACAAATCCTTCTATAGCTAATTGAACAACATCTCCAAAGAATCTATCTCTATTTTCTAAAGGAACTTCTTTAAAATTCCTCTTTCTGTAAAATGCACATAGCCAATCTAGCTCATAAGTAATTTGGTCCTTAGGCAATAGAGCATAAATTCTTCTCTGTCTTTCGGTTAATTCCATAAAGACTTAATTCTCCGTAGTTTCAGCAGCAAATCTTGTACTGTTTGACAAAACATGTTCTCTCTTACCATCATGGTCAAATGAAACATTAGCAGAACCAAGCTCAAAACTTCCAACTATGTTTATCTTGGAGTATATTACATACGAAAATAACCTTTCTTCTCCAGCATTCATATGGGAAATATCCCATTCTATCTTTCTATGTTGCTCATCAATTCTATGAGGAGGAATTCCAAACTTATTGAACAGCTTAGCATGTCCAGGTATCCTATCAGATATTACAACATTCTTAACATTTGAGCGTGATTTAACTCTCAAATTAACTTTCAAAGCAAGTTCCCCGCCTTTAGTTCTTACAAGAGCCACGCTTTTATGAAGAGATACTTTTCTAGTAACAACAAATTTAGCAAAAAATCCAACTATTATAACCAATAAAATAATTATAAATGGGAATGTGTAATTAGTCGTTACAGTCAATGTGTAAGACTCTCCAACCCCTATATCCTCTTCCCAGGAATAATCGACAAATATCCCACTCCTCTCAGAAGTAGTAGGTCTATCGGAATATACAGTGAATAATCTTGTGAAAATATTCTTTCTTACATTAATTACAGCAGTGGCAGGAACATTTCCTTCATTTGTCTTTGTAATATTTGTCTTTTTGATTATAAATCCGGAAGTTGATTCATAAACAGAAACTCCGCTTGATTCAAGATATTTTATAGGAATCATCTTTGACGATTTTATATCATTAAGTTCATATATTATTTCAGCCTCATAATCCCCTGCAGATATTTTATCTTCCAATATTATCGGAATAGAGAATGTTTTAGTCTCTTCTCCAGTCAAATCAAATGTTTCTGAAAATTCAAAGAAGTTAGACTTTGCAACAATCTTCAATCTAGAAATAAAAACATCTTCTCTATTATTCACAACCATATCAACTTCGGTTGCGTTTAAAGGAATATTATCTATTGTAACAATTACAGCATCTTTAACATCAAAAAGTCTTAATGCCAAGGCTTCCTTGAAGAATCCAGTATTATCCCCCTTTATCTGATATTCAAAAGCATAAATTCCCATTTTATCTCTTAATATCTCTCTAAAAGGAACTGCAGTAACATCTAAAATAATGGTCTCTCCTTCTGTAATCCTAAACTTTTCCTTGGGATACATAGAGATGCTAACTAAAGAATAAATCTGAAAATAATCTGTGTCTCCATTATTTGTAATCTGAAGTTTGAAAGTCGCATTTGCCTTATCAAGCTCAGTAATTATTATATCATCTTTTTCTAAAACATTAACTGTAAGATCAGCTGCACTCGCAAAACTTGCAATTGATGCAAGTAAAACAAACATCAACATAAAAGATTTCAAATTCATCATCACGTTGATGGTTTTTTCTATTTAAAGATTATTATAGGCTAACTACTTCTTTCCAGTTAGCTCAAAGAGAGCTTTCATTTCTTCCTTGAAGTTCTGAACCACCTGTTCAACACTATCCTTCATTTGTTCAGTTCTTGATGGAATTACAAATTTGTTATAAATCTCTTTAAAAAACTTAGTTGTAGCATTCTTATTCCATTCATTCTTGTAATCCTTTACTAAAATTCCTTTAATCTCTATTCCAAGTTCAACCCATTTATTCATTTTCTTCTTTTTACCATCTATCTCAACTTCAACATCTTCCATTCCTAGTATTTTCCACTTAAGCTCAAGCTCTATCTTAAAATAATCAGTAATCTGCTTTGTAGCCTTCCAGACAATATCCAAATCCTTTGTGGCACCCTTAATCTTCTCGGTATATTGTTCCTCAACAACTGTGTACTGCTCCTGCCTTAACCAATCATGAGCATATGAGTAAGCATCAGTGAATTTTCCATATCCACTAAACTTAAACTTCTCCTTAAGAATTGTATCCTTTTCAGCCATGTTATAACTACAAGATAACTAAAGGTAAATATATAAATCTTAGGAATTTCAACAAATAGAGAGATACATAGAAAAAGACTCATTACATTACTTATTCCTCAATTAATTTTCTAAATGCTATAGATCCAACTTATTAATTTAACCTAGTTGATAAATAGCGCGATAAATGTTGCTGGAAGCTTTCCACAGACATAGATCTCACTTCACTATCATAAGTATCTCTTCCAACAATTTCGTTGAACCCTTTATGAAGGCTAGAAAAAGGCACAATCATACAATTTTCAAAAAATTGATGTCTCGCTAGGGTGACTGGATCTTTAGATTCCCACCAACGATTATCTGCATATTTCCTCATTGTAGCTCTAACAGAGTTTACGTTTCTTTGTTCTGGATTTTCATCTCCAAACATGTCTCTAATATGAGCTCTTACGTAAGCCTCATCGATTCGAGGATTTATTTTTTTAACCATAAAAATCCATAATTTGACCCTAATTAAACATTTGTGGTATCCCTACAATACCATTAGATTTATATAATAAAGAAGTAAATAATCATATGATTGCAGAATCACTAAAAAAGCTAGGCCTTTCAGAAGGAGAAATAAAAGTTTACTCGTCTCTTTTAGATAATGGTAGCTTGCCAATAAATTCTATACATGAAAGGACGGGTATAGAAAGAAGAAATATCTATGACATTTTAAATAAACTAATAGAAAAGGGTCTTGTTTCTTATATTAATGAGAACAAAAGAAGATCATTTCAGGTAAGCTCTCCAAATAAAATAATTAGCTATATTTGTGAAAAGAAAGATTATCTTGAAGAGATCAAGCAAGAAGTGGACAAAGAGATGCAGGTATTAATGGATAAATTTAAACTTAAAAGAGCAAATATAAACGCAGAAATATTTAGAGGTTATGAAGGAATAAAAGCAATATGGGAAGACATGTTAAATTATGATAATTTATATTGGATTGGTTCTGGAAGATATATTCCAAAGAAATTCCCAAATTTCTTTGAAAATTGGAACAAGAGAAGAATAAAAAAGAAAATAATGTTATTTAATTTAATGAGGCATGAGTTAAGAGAACAAACAAAAAAAATGCCTATGGAGGAACTAAAATTTCTCCCAAAAGAGTTTAGTGCTAACCCCACAGTAATATGCATTTATGGAGATAAAGTGGTAAATTTCCTATTTGGAGAAGATATTTTTGCATTCCTTATTGAAAGCAAAGACCTTGCACACAATTACAGAATATATTATAAATACCTTCTAGAAAAAGTAGCTAAAGAATAAAATGAAACAAACAGTAATTATAGAGCATTTAGAACCAAAACTATGGCCTTGGTGCGTAATAGAATATGAAAGCATAAGCAAAATAATACCAAAAGAAAACCTCTGGTTTACTAACGTTAATGACAAAGCAAATAAGATAAAAAGCTTGGGAAAATTATCAAAAGAGTCTGTAATTGATATGTCTTTAGAAAATGTATGCATCCTTGACCCAGATGCAAAAACAAAACTAACTCCAAAAGAGGCAAAATCATTTAATTATTTCATAATTGGAGGCATTTTAGGAGATTATCCTCCAAAGAAGAGAACAAAAGTAGAGTTAACAAGCAAAATGAATGGGGTAGCAAGAAATCTGGGAAAGAAGCAGTTCAGCACAGATAACGCAGTTTATGTCTTAAAAAGAATAATAGATGGAAAGAATCTAAAAGACATTAAATTCCAGAACAAATTAACAATTCCAATTAACAAAGTAGAATCAATAGAACTTCCATATTATTATCCTTTAATCAACAACAAACCAAGAGTCAGTAAAGATTTAATCAAATATATAAAGAAAAAGAAAGGGTTCTAAATTTAACATATATACTTTTAAAGGATAAATTATTCACACAAATATGCCAACATCACAACCTACGTTTAATAGAATTAATGAAGACTATCAGATAAGAAGACTTAGATATAAAACTGTAGTTGGAGTCCTAGCAACTATAGGATTTGGAACAGGTTTTTTAACTATAGCTACAGCAAATAAAACTATTGATCCTTATTCTCAAGAAGTAGCAGTAGTACAATATGAAGCAGTCAATCGTCAAAAAGAATCTTTAACAAATTATAAAGATTCATTAAAAGAGAATAACAAGCCAGAATATATTGGTTCTGAACTAGAAAGACTAATCAAGATGGAAAATGAATTAAAATCTAATAACCACTCAATAGAAAGACACATAGATATAGAACAAAATAATATTGCAGAATGGGAATATCATAATAAACTTGGACTTATCATAATTGGTATTACATTGGGAATTACAGGAGCAGGAATGAGCCTTGCAGAATTATTAGCAGAAAGAAGAAGAATGAGAGACTGGAGTACTTATCACGAAAGAAATTAATAACAATTCTTACAAACAAAACTTCTTCCAACAGAATCAGCATCCATAAATCTCTTATTCTTGAATTGTTTGCATTTTATACAAACTCGACCACATTGCTTACATATCCTTCTCTTTGTAACTGCACATTGATGTCGCAGGCAAGTCTCGCAAGATATTTCATTACAATCCTCACATCTAGTTCCACAATTTCTGCATACAAGATGATTTCCATTACATAATATTATTTCACTCAGTGAACTTTTGCATAAATCACAAATAGGAAGATCGACTTTATTCTTCAATGGATCAAACTTAACCAAAACAAGTCTTGTTACTCCAGAATTAGATTTGAAGAATACTTCTACAGAATAAATAGGGTAGTCAATTATAGCAGTAGTAATCAATTTTGTATTCAAACGAAGAGCATGTTTTTTCTGTTCATTTTGAATAAATAATTCCTTTTCATTTGCGATCTGAATTTTCTGTCTCTCTAACTCAATAGGGTCTTTTGACTTCAAAGATCCAGAGTTTATCCTTGTTAATTGCTCGTCAATCTCTTTAATTTGCTGGTTATGATAAGAACTTACCCTTTCAATTTCCTTAGATAATCTTAAATCAAGTTCAGCAGCAATCCTATTTGTCTTAGAATTTATTGAACTTTTGATATTTTCTTTAGCAGTAGAATAATAATCTCTTAATTCTGTAATATCTATGTCCTTCTTATTTGTATTTGAAACTGTAAATTTACTCAAATCAGGATTAACAACCAAACCCTCATCAACAAATACTTCATTTATGAGTTTTTCCTCTTCGTTCAAATATTTGTAAGTAGTCTGAAATGTAAACTTAAACATAAAATTATGGGAAGCTTCAGCAGTTGCCTTTACAACAGTACAATTAAGCATTTTGAGATTTTCTTTAACAAAAGAATCCACATGTAACTTGTAATTTAAAGAAGTAAGTACAGCATCACCTGAATTATCTAAATATGCTTTCATCATCTTCAACATATAACTCTCAGGAGCAACTAATTCTCCTACAGAAGAAAGATTCTTGTCAAAAACAATCTTGTAAGGTTCATTCTTGCCGTAAAATTTCTGGAACTTGGCCGGAACATCACTAACGTCAAGATAATCTCCACTTTCAGATATCTTTGCCCCCAATTCTTTAAAGAACTGTAAACTAAATTGCTTCAACTGGTTGTCCATCTAAAGCCTCCTGACTAGCTAATTTAGAATCATTATACTCATCGATACCTTTCTGAATCATTTTGCTAATATCTTTTACATCTTGAGCAAAAAGTTCTAAGTTATTCTTAGAATCAATAAAGGAGTCCATTAACATCTCCTCTATTTTAGCAATACCTGCTTTTCCTTCCCCATCAAGTCCAAGATTAAAAAGAATAGTAGGCAATTCCCCTATAACAAGACCTATACAGCACATTTTATTTATAATTAAGTCAACTACATGCTCTTCCATTGTATCTTTTGTGGCTAAACTATAAATTTGCATATCTCTGGTTTGACCAATCCTATCAAGTCTTCCTATCCTCTGCTCAACAGACATAGGGTTCCAAGGCAAATCATAGTTAATCAAAACATTACAGAACTGGAAATTCAAACCTTCGGCACCAGTTTCAGTGCTAATCATTATTTGTGCATCTTTCTTGAATCGTGCAATCTTTTCAGTCTTTTCCTCTCTTGAAAGACCTCCAGTAAACTCCACAATCTTCAAATTATAAGGAGATAGCTTCTCTATTATATATTTCGAAGTAGTAGGATGCTTAGTATAAAGTAATATTTTAGCATCAGGATCATTTTTCAACACCTTATCAATTATTTCAATCAGTTTTTCAATTTTTGAGTCCTTAGTTAATTTAGAATATGCTTCAATAATATCTTGAGCAATTTGTCTAGTTTCAGAATGATACTTATCACTTTCAGCAATCTTAGTAAGAGATTCTACTGCAGACCTAGAAGATGAAGTAACCTTAGGTAATATAGCATAAATTATCAATTTTCCACGCAATTCATCTCCATTAGCAGCAAAATACTTAGTCTTTAACAAATCACAAATGGAATCATAAATCTTTTTTTCTTCAGCAGTTAAATGAACAACTTCAATCTTAGGAATTCTTTTCATGTAGTTTATTCCAGTCTCCTCACGTCTTCTTCTAATCATAACTTCTTGCAGTCTTCTCCTCAATTCAAGAGGATTAAGTGGTTTACGTTTATTTCCTCGAAATAGAAACTTCTCCCTAAATTCCTGAATAGTTCCCAGATGTCCGCGCCTAAGTAAATGAAGCAAATTGTAAAGTTCAATTAAATCATTCTGAAATGGGGTAGCAGTCAAAAGTAAGAAACGTTTTTTCTGCATCCTATCTACAAACTTCCACCTAGTAGTATTGCGTTGTTTCAGTTTATGAGCTTCATCAACTATAAGTAAATCCCATGCAATTTCATGAGCTTTAGAATGTTTAAACTTAGCATTTTTTTTATCATATATCTTAACCTTATCAATAGATGCTATAGCTAAGTCACAATTATCCCAATCACTCTCTGTTTCAATTATCTTGAAGCTCATATTAAATTTCTCATTTAGTTCGGCAACCCATTGATCTACAAGAGAAGGAGGAGTCAAAATCAAAACCTTAGATACAAAACCTCTAACAAGACATTCCTTAATTACAAAACCAGTAGTAATTGTCTTTCCCAAACCAACTTCATCAGCAAGTAATGCAGATCCATTCATCTCCCTAAGAATGTGCAAAGCTCCATCAGTCTGATGAGGCAGTTTGTAAGTTAAATTATCTTTAACTAAATCGTAAGAAACAAGGCCATTTAGTTCAGTGTTCTTTTCCAGTTTTATAGCATCAACTTTTAAGTTCGCAACATCAATGCTTCCAAACTTCTTCTGTTCAACTTTCTCCAAAACAAGAGAGTCATCATCAGAAAAAGATTCATCTATGATTATAGCCATTTTTCACCCCAGGATAAACTGTCAGAAAAACTAGTTTTTAAGAATGATTATACTAAAAAGATAAACAAAACTCGGTTATTCGTCTTGATCTATAATAAACTCATTGCCATCTGGGTCTTGAATAATAGCATTCCATCCACCCCACTCTTGATGGATAGGTTCATGAACTATTTTTACACCTTTTTTCCTAGCTTTATTAATAAATTGTTTAATATTATCTGTTCCAATAATTGCTGAAACTCTAACTCCTGTTGGAATTTCTTGAAAACCAATTGGACGTTCTGGGCTATGTTTTTCTATCAAAAAGTCTTCCTTTCCAAGCTTCATATGACAAAAGTAAGGTGGCTTTAGTTTAATAAGTTTCATCCCAAAAATATCTTTGTACCATTTGCTTGCCATTATAACATCTTTTACACTTAGTAATTCGCAGTTCGAGTCTGCATTGGACCATATTATATTGTTTCTATTAAGTAGTAACCTAAAGATAAGATTTAAATACTCAAAATTAATCTGAAAAATATGACATATCATTCATTATTTGATATAATTGCAGATGAATATTCAACCTTTAGAGTTGGTTCTGATAGACTGAGTTATAACGGGACTTTAGATGCTGTTTTGGATGAAACTGAAGATGCTCCTAGTATTGGAGATAGAAGAACTCGAGCTTTACAATTAGCATTACATCCTCCAAGAATAATTAGAGCATTTATAGATTACAAAATTCAACATCCATCTTCTGAAGTGGAAGCTCTTTTAAGAGACGCTGTACAATTGGGATTAGATGTTTACAAAGATGATAATGTAGCACTTGAAAAACTAAAAGAATTAAGGAGGCGAACAATAAGGTCTAATGCAAGAAAGGTCTTACAAAGAACTCTAAAACAGCCTTACGATCCAATTACTTGGAATGCAACTCATCATTCTAAGTCAAAGAAGACAGCTGAAAATTTAGCTTTGAGAACTAATGGTGAGAATGTTCTTTTTGTAGCATTAGCACATGGTGGGGTTGCGACTGGAATGGATACTTATTTAAGATATTGTAATGATGTTGATAGCGATGGTTCAAGTTTTTATGTGGCAAGATTTTCTACTCACAAATTGTGGGATTTAACACCTAGATTAACGCCAGCGGAAATAACATATTTACAAGAACAAGCTAATGGGAGAAGACCTGTTATTTTTGATGAAGATATAGCATCAGGAAAGACTTTAAACGAAGCAGAGCAATTTTTCACTGGTTCTGTTTTTCCTTTTGGAAATGTTGTAATTTTAACTAATTTAGATGCTAAGGCTGAGCTTATGTCTCTAGGATTTGGAAAGAATTTAATGAACTTTGATAGCTATAGTTTAGAAGACAAACATAAATCTATCTCAAAATTATATCGTGAACAAATTACTAGTAAAATAAAACTTGTAGAGGATAACTCTCACATACCAAATAAAAAATTAAATAAATTTTATTCTTTTTTAAGTAAATCATCTGGTGATAGAGAATTATGTGGCGTTGGTGGAAAACCTAATGGTAAGAGATTGTTTTAAAACTACCCTTAGAAAAATAAATAATTAAACTAATTAAATACATATAATTATATTATTAATAAAACTCTAGGAAATATATATTATAGTTTGTCCAATAATATTTGCAGTAAGAAACAGTTTCATATTACTTCTTTCCCAAAAACTTCTTGCCGTGCATATATGGCAAAAGAACTTTAGGAATTTCAACACTTCCATCTTTTTGTTGATAATTTTCAAGTATCGCAACCATTGCTCTAGAAGTAGCAATAGCAGTATTATTCAAAGTGTGTGGAACATATTTATCTTTATTTCCAGGATCAACTCTAATTTTTAGTTTTCTAGCTTGAGCATCAGTCAAGTTAGAGCATGATCCAACTTCAAAATAACTTTTTTTTCTAGGGGACCAAGCTTCAATATCTACTTGAACATGTTTCAAATCTCCTAAATCACCTGAACATATCCCAAGTATACGGATAGGAATATCCAAGTCTCTGAATATTTCAATAGTCACAGCTTGGATCTCTTCATAAAATTTCATAGAATCTTCAGGCTTACAAATAACAACCATTTCAACTTTATTGAATTGATGACTCCTATAAAGTCCCTTTTCGTCTATCCCATGACTTCCTATTTCCTTTCTAAAACACATAGAATAAGAAGCAAATTTCATGGGCAATTGCTTTTCAGTCAAAATGGTATCAATATATCTTCCAATCATTGAATGTTCACTAGTGCCTATCAAATACAAATCTTCTTCATCCATTTTATAAATCTGATTTTTCATATCATTCAAATCAGTAACATTGCTCATTACATTCCCCCTCAACATTAATGGGGTCTCAACATAAGTAAACCCCTTGCTTACAAGTTTATCAATAGCAAAACGAATAAGCGCTTGATTTAACAATGCAAGATCTCCTTGTAAATAATAAAATCCATTCCCGCTTGTTTTAGAAGATGCGTCAAAATCAACAACTCCAAGATTTTCAGCAATCTCAGCGTGATTCTTTACTTCAAAATTGAAATCTTTAGGTTTTCCAATTTTTCTCATAGAAACATTATCACAATCATCTTTTCCAATTGCAACAGACTCATGCATCATGTTAGGAATTCTAGATAATATTATAGCAAGTTCTTCTTCAAGAGAATACATTTTCTTTTCAAGAGCTTCAATCTTTTCTGGAATCTCTCCAGCTTCCTTTAGTATTTTTTTAGTATCCTTTCCAGCTTTCTTAGCATCTCCAACGGCCTTGGATAACTTATTTCTCTCAGCGCGCAAATTATCAACATCCCCTTTCAACTCCCTCCATTTCTTATCTTTGAGTAAAGCTTCATCAACTAATTTTAATCTATCAGTCTTATGTTTCTTCTTAATATTATCTTTAACTTTGTCAGGATTTTCACGTAAGAACTTAATGTCAAACATGATTAAATCAATTTTATAGAATATTTAAGCCTAATTATAGACACTTTATCAGTATCTTCTTCCTCTAGAACTACCAAAACTTCTTCCACCTCTAGAGTCACGAGAATCTCTTGAACCACGCTCACTATTACCTCTATCTCCATGATCTCGTCTTCCTCCAAATCCACGACCACGTCCTCCAAAGGTAAGACGCCCTCTATTATCTCTATCTCCTTCTCTTTCCTTAAAGCGTACAGCAATAGACTGAACTTCAGGCATAGCTTCTTGTTTTATCTTTAATTCAGGATCTCTCAATACATTTCTGAAGTTATCATAATCCCTTTGTGAGACTATTGTAATAGCAATTCCATCTTTTCCAGCTCTTGCAGTTCTTCCAATCCTATGAACATAATCTGTGCTTGTCTTAGGAACATCAAAGTTGTAAACATGTGAAACATTCTTTATATCAAGACCTCTAGCAGCAACATCTGTGCACACAAGTATCAAAGCCTTTGAAGAGTGAAACTGCTCCATAATTCTACTTCTCTTATTTTGTGCAAGTCCACCATGAATCGCAATAGCATCAATATCATTTCTCTGTAAGTTATGTACTGTATAATCTGCATTTCTTCTTGTGTTGCAAAATACCATAACTAATCCTTTCTTTTCATTTTTAAGTAAATGAACAAGTAATGAAAATTTCAGGTTTGAAGGAACATCATAAAATATCTGATGCAATTTAGTAGGGTCAACTTGAGATTCAGATTCAACAAGTGTTGGTTCTTTCATGTAGTGCTTAGCAATTCTTGAAATATCTGATGAAATTGTAGCTGAAAATAATAAAGTCTGCCTTTCTTTAGGACATTGATCTATTATTGTAACAACATCGTCTATAAAACCCATATCAAGCATTCTATCAGCCTCATCAAGAACAAGAAATTTTAACTTAGAAAGATTAAGACTAGCATTTCTTAAATGATCAAGAACTCTTCCAGGAGTACCAACAACAATATCAGCGCTTCTCAAAGCATGCTTCTGAGGTTCAATACCGACCCCACCATACACTTCAATAACTCTTAAACCAGCTTGCTTAGAATATTTCTCAAGAGTTTTACCAACTTGTTCAGCTAATTCTCTAGTTGGAGTCAAAATCAAAGATTGTATTCCTTGTCCAGGATTAATTTTCTCAATTATTCCAGCTCCAAAAGCTATAGTTTTACCAGAACCAGTAGCAGAAGAACCAAGAACATCTTTTCCAGCAAGTACAAGAGGTATAGCCCTAGCTTGTACGTCTGTAGGACTTGTAATTCCTGCATCTTCAAGAGTCTTAACTAGTCCAGCACTTAATCCTAAATTGCTAAATTCGCTCATAAATAATCAAATAAAACTGCCTTTTTAAAACAGAGTATTAGATATTTAAACAATAAAAACAGCAAATAATAATGAGTGGTGACTTGTCAGGTACAATAAGATTAGGAACAAATCTCAAGACTTATGAATACAAAAACAAAAGATGGAATATCTCAAATAAAGAATTCCCAAACGCAATAAAAGCAATACAATTATTCAAAGCACATAATAAGCTCAAAGATTTAGTAGACCAAAAGAACTCAAATTTCATAAAAGGACAATTATACAAAGGCAAAGTACAAGGGACAAGAATAAACATTCTTCCAAATGGAAACAAATTAGACAAAGCATACTCAATTTTAGCAGAAAATCTTACAATTCACGATGAATCATCACACGACCACTGGGATTTAATATACCAAAATCCAAACGGAAAGTACGCATATTTATACACTTTAGAAAAAAAGAAAAAAGCAACAAAACAGAAATACAAAAAAGTAGAACTATTTGAAAGCCTATATAATAAACTTCAGAAATCAGTGATAAACAATCTCGATAACAAAAAGGATATCTATGCCTTACCAATGTACACTCTTCTAAAAACATACATGAGAGTTGGAAATGAAATCCACTTCAAAGCAACAGGTCACAAAGGATTAACAACATTAAAGAAACAAGATGTAAAAATAGAAGATAACAAAGTACACTTTGACTATATTGCAAAATCAGGTGTGCCTATGAGCATAACAGAAGAATTTCCAAAAGATTACATAAAAAGATTGAAAGAAAAATTAAATCCTCTAAAAAAAGACGAGTTCATATTTACAAATAAAGAGAATAAACCATTAAAAGATACAGATTTCATGAAAGCATTCCAAATATATTCAGGACAATCTTTTTATCCACACATAGTCAGGTCGTACTATGCAACAAAAAGAGCTAAAGATTTTATCAAAATTCACAAAAAAGCAACAAAACAAGACATAAATCAATTATTCACAGAGATAGCTGAAAAACTAGGACATAAAAGATTTGATAAAAAAACAAATGATTGGAAAAACAGCTACACAGTAACAATACATCATTATATTCAACCAGATTTAGTAGAAAAAATACAAAACTTAGTTAATTAGATTTTTTCTTAGCAAATTTATAATCTACTGTATATCTATCTGCTCCAAAAAAGAACAAAGCAAGAGTTGCAAAAGCTAATCCAAAATCTCTAATTCCCAATGGAGAGAAACCAATACTTAAAGCAATCACAAATAGATGCAAAGACATAACAATTGATGCAAATCTAACATACAGTCCAACAATAAAGAAAGTTCCAAATACAATTTCCATAAATCCATTAAATATCACAATATTATTTGCAGATATTCCAGAAACATGAAATCTATCCGGCACAAAACCAGACCAAGCACCAGGATCCATGATTTGCTGCACTCCAAAATATAAGAATACAAGTGCAAGAGATAATCTCAAAATAATTTTACCAATTTCATTAGATTGCATTATATCTTCCCCTGAATCTCAAAGTCGCCAATTAAAGTGCCAACTTTCATCAAATTAGACACTTTAGAAGTCCCATGTTGTCCTTCAAAAGCATTTGTAAACTCTTCGTAAGTTCCACAATAAGGAATTATAGCAACAGCACTTCCAGGATGTCTAGGTAAAAAAGAAGTAACATCATATACTTTTCCGTCATATCCAACCCAACAATCATCAACAATATTATGTTCAAGAAGAGTTTCAGATCCAACAACATTAGAATCAAGATTATCAACATTACCATTCAAAGATGTTGAAAGTCTAATAAAAAACGTAACTCCTATGCCAAAGACAAATATCAATATAGCCAAAAATAGTCTATTCATGTAGAAAAATAAAAAACAAGCTATATAAATTTAATCAGATGAACAATAAAATGCAAAATAAAGAAACAATTTATATCTATTGTACAACATTGGAGGAATGGAGAAATTGGCTGAGAGAAAATCATCTAAAAGAATCATCTGTAGCATTAATATTAAACAAAAAACATACTGGAAAAGGAACTATTTCTCACTTAGATTCTATGAAAGAAGCAATATGTTTTGGATGGATAGACACAACAATAAAAAAATTAGATGAAAATCAATATATAAGACATTTCAGAAGACGCACAGATAAAAGCACTTGGAGTGATAATACTTTAAGATATGCCCAAGAGATGATTAAAAAAGAAAAAATGTCTCATGAAGGCCTAAAAAGATACAATGAAGGATCATCAAAACCAACACTAGACTTTGGAATCCCAAAGAACCCAAATACCCCTGCAGATGTAAAAAAAGAGATAATAAAGAAAAACCTCTATAAAGAATACAAAAAGATATCTAAATCCCAAAAAAGAATGTATCTAAGAACGATATTAAAATCAAAATCTCATGAAACAAGAAACAAAAGAATATCAAGTTTAATTAAATATCTAAAAAATAAATAGAGAATTAATACAATTTCTTCCAGCTTATGTATGAAATAAACATTACAACAAGAGTTATCAATGGAATAATTTGAGCACTTGCACCCGCACCAATAAATGCAAAGGACAAACCTGCTCCAACCACATCAATTGTAAAACCCGCATAAGCCCATTCTTTAATAACATACCACTTTGTCTGTATAAGTGCAACAGAACCTAAAACCTTAGCAATTCCTAGAATAGTATTAAGATAAAGAGGATATCCAAGATAAACCATGACGGCATTCCCTGCTTCAGTACCAATTAAACTAGAAATTCCGCCAAAAACCATAAATGCAACAAATAAAACAGTTGTAACCCAATAAGTAACTTTTACGGACCTTTTAACCATATCAAAAAAAGAAAAGTATCCTTTTTATATTTTGCCAATTCAATCAGGCAAATCTTCAAACTTAACTTTCCATTGATTATCCCACATCTTTTTCTTCTTGGCACTGCACTTAGGGCAGTATTTCCTAGGGAATCTAGCATTAGAGGGAGCCTCAAATTCCTTCTTGCAATCAAAACATTTTTGCTTAGCCATATAAACATCAAGAATTACTATTATATAAACAAGTACATTATCAAAAAATCCAAAGAATTTCTCGAGAAGAATTTATAAATAAGAGAACACTTAATAAATTAAGGAGGTATAAAGAAAAAAAGATGGCAAACGAAAAAAAGATGGACCAAAAAGCCTTCAACTCTATTGTGAAAGAAGTTACAGCTGTTGGTGAGATGATAAGAACACACCAGGATGAAAAACAATCAGTAATGGACAATTTTATGATTGAGAAGAAAAACTACCATGCAGGCAGAATTTCTAAGAAAGCTTTGAATTCTTCTGCTTCAAAAGTAAACAAAGAGCTTTACAACATGGATTTAGCAATTAGAAAGCAAATCTTAAACCTTTCAAAAGTTGCAACTCAAGCAAAAAGTTTCGCTACTAAACAGCACCCTCGTTCATTCAAGGCTTCTATTACTGGAATAAAGACAAGATCCAAGAAATAATAGATTAAATTTTATTTTTTTATTTCTTAATATTTTTATTATTTCTAAATATATAATTTAGTTGCAATTTTCCACTTTTATCATAAACCTTCCAACTTCCATTTTTCTTCCCATCTTTAAAATTTCCAATTTGCCAAAGCATTCCATTTTCCCTCCACCACTTCCAAGTTCCAGTCATTTTACCGACAGAAAATTTACCATAAGCACGTAATTGACCATTTCTCAAGTAATGTTTGCAAAATCCATCCTTCTTTCCATGTCTATAAGAAACAGCACTCGATAAAATACCATTAGAATAAAAATTCTCTACAACTCCATTCTTAACAGAACTACTTACCCTCATGAATTCTCTTTAATTTATCTACATCGAGTCTCTTCATTTTAAGAAGTTCTTCCATTACCATTTTACCATTCTTACCAGTCATTAGTTTTTCAAATCCTTCAGTAACTAACTGCCAGCTAACTCCAAACTTATCCTTAATCCATCCACACATTTCTGACTCAGGAACGGCAGATAATTTATCATAGTAATAATTAATCTCTTCCTGATCCTTACAGTATATCACAAAACTAATAGCTTCGTTAAATTTGAAATAAGATCCTCCATTCAAAGCCATAAATCTATTTCCATTAATTTCAAAATCAATAGTCATTACACTTCCAGTAGGTTTATTTGAAGGAGTTTCAGTCAAGTATTTTGCAGTATTCAAGATTCTAACATCTTTGAAAACAGTTTTGTAAAAGTTCACAGCTTCCTCTGCCTCATTATCAAACCACAAACAAGGAACCATTTTTTGCATTTAATCGTGAAAGACAATGATTATTTATATTTATGTTGTTTTAAATGTTCTAATGTCCCTAGCCTCTTACAAACCACACCATTTAGAGTGTGATGCATCGATTTTTTGATAATTCTTACTAAGACTTATCCTTAAGAAAGATTTATATAATGTAATTACTAAAGAGATACAACAAATAATATGAAAAAACATCGAATATTAGAAGAGTTAGTTTCTGGATTAGTTGGTGCTACAGCTGGAGCAGTAATTATGTATTTGTCTCTTGCTGACCATTCCCCTTATGGAATTAAAACTTCATTGCCTAAAAGTTTTTATGCAGAGACTGCAGTTAAGCTTGGTAATTTACATCCTGCTATCTTAAATGCATATCTTGGAGGTTATGCAACAGAAGACACAGTTAAACAAGTACTTAATGGGAGACTTTCGAACACCGAGCCAATAAATTCAACTACAAGATAAACAATTATTTTACTAGCAAATTATCTATTAGAGAACATCTACAACATACAATCCATAATATTATCCAACATCTGGGCTAAAACAGTTGCATTGTTCACAGAACAGAGAAGTAGGGTTGTTTGGAAAACGTATGCTACAATCATTGTCAGATTCACATTGCTCTGTAAACCCATGCCCATTAGGACTCTGAATCATACCATCTCCACAAATTGTTAATGTACAAGTATTTGAACATCTATCATAATTATTTGTATTTTCATCATCGCATTCTTCCGCCAATCCATTCCCATTAGGTGACTGAATAGTACCATCTCCACATATAGTTAGTTTACAATCTAAACCACAAGCATCAGTCTCATCTGCATTACCATCATCACATTGTTCCCCAATATCAACAACCCTATTTCCACAAGTGACTGGAACTTCAGCGACACAACGCTTTTCTATAACTCTTCCACTTCCCGAAGTACTGCTCATTATGTGATCAAATTTACATCGACATTTACGCTTAATACCATCTGCACCAGCATGAGAATCCTCAACTTCAGAAAGAAATTGATCTATTCTTTCATATCCTTGAGGATAAGCTAAATAAGAGGCAGCACGTTTAGGAATATCTGTCATTATTATCTGCTGATTATTTCCTCCATCTGATGAATAAACATATGATTTCAAACCATTATCTACTGGAGATTTATAATTATCATCTGCATGATTGCTCATATCACCAGAAGGCGGGAAAGTTATTTGATGTCTACCTCCATCTCTAACAAAAGTTGGAGCAGCGGTCGAACCATCAAGACCATAACGAACATACACACCATTCTCGGGAATGATTTCAGATGAACGAACGCCCTGTCCTTCAGGTTTACAAAGTGCTGGATCTCCTTCCACTTCAAAACGAGTAGAAAATCCAGTTCCGACTACAAAGCCTGGCTCAATAACTCCAGTCTTAGGATTTTTAACTGGCAAATCTAAAGCAAATGAACCTCCCCTTTCATAAGGAAAAAGGTTAACATTATGATAAAGATTATCTGTATCGATCGACGCTTTTTTACATTTACATTTATTATTTGTCTGTAAAATTCCCTCTGGCTCACCAGTTTGATCCTGATTATCAATAATAACCTGTTCATCAAGTGTTCCACGAACACCTGTATCTGGATCTTCTATATCTATACGAAGCCTGTATAATCCATCTGAAAATGAAGATAAATCAACTACAAAATCAAAAAGGCCGTTAACTTTTCGGCCAGATATAGGATGAAGAGGAGTGAAACTATTCGTACCTTGGGAAGCCAAAGATAAGGAAACTAAGATATTATAAGTTCCTGATTCATGCAATCGTCTAGAAAAATAATCCGTAGCTTCATTTCCACTAATAACTGTTTTTCCACCAAGTATAGGGGTAGAAGGCGTTTGTATATTTATCAAATAAATTGTAGAAGAATAAGCCGTAAATGGAGTAGTAAGCACTGGGTATAATTTAAGATTTTTTACAGAGTCTGAAGATGGGGATAGAAAATCTTGTAATCGTTCACTTATGAGATATTCAGGAGGATAATATGAAAAGAAGAAGACTGCAACTAAGAAAATTAGTAGAACGAAAAAACCCCAAGCCTTCCAATTTTTCATCATACTATTCAAAATAATAGATGTAGATATATAAATATTCCTTCTAATAGTTAATCAAAATATAAATAGAAGAAAGTTGTCTTCAACGCCCTGACTCGGAATCGAACCGAGAGATCCGTGAGGAAACCGCATTTCGAGTGCGGCGCAGTGCCATTGTGCCATCAGGGCCAAAGCAATGAAAAATAATCAACTTTTAAGTTCTTCCAAAATCATCTTCGTGTCTAACAATATCGTCTTCATCACATATTCCAATTTGAACTTCAGCTATTCTCAATTTGTCTTTTCCATCATTAATTATCCTATGAATAGTATTCTTAGGGACATATATTCTACTTCCAGTTTCCAATGAAAATTGAGAGTCACCAACAACAGCCTTCCCGTTTCCGGAAATACAAATCCAATGCTCTTCTCTTAATTTATGAGTCTGTAAACTTAATTTACTTCCGGGAGCAACAACTAATTCCTTCAAGACTACATTTTGTTCCCTAATAAAGTCAGTATAACTTCCCCATGGTTTTAAAACAGGATTATTCACTTTAATCTCTTCCCAGTTTTCTTACATATGATTGCAAAAATAATACTTAATATAATAAAAGGTAAAGCTATTCTAAAGAAAGTATCACTAACAGAATGAAAGTTAATATCTGCCTTAATAAATATAAAAAGAACTGATGCAACATAAATAAAAGTAATAAGCCATCCCTGCCAGCTACTTGGATGCCAACAAGTCCAATGTCTTGAACTAAACCAATTCATAAGAAGATTAATAGTTAGACTTTTAAATACATAACTGCTATAATAAATATGAATCTTAAAAGAGGAATTCTAATATCTTTAGCACTTTACACAGCTACAATGATTATAGGAATAATAATGACTATAGTTGCAAATGTAAGCATTGAATCTCCTCAAAATATTCCAACAATATACTGGATAATCACTGTAATCACAACTGTTTTATTAACTTGTTTAGCAAGTATTTGGTATTTCTCTAAAGCTAAAAGAAATGCAAAGGAAGGCCTTAAACTTGGAATCACTTTCATCTTGGTTGGATTTGTACTAGACTCGTTTTTCTTCTTTACACAAGATAATGCAGTAGAAATAATGAAACAATACTATTCAAGCACTTCGTTCTACCTAATATTAGCTCTAGTTATAGTAAGTGCAATATTCATAGGTTCACGAACACACCACACTGTAAAAGAAGATACTAAAGTATCTAAGAAAAAGAAAAGAAAGTAAAATGAATAACAAAAGGGTTAAAGGAATAGAGGGTTGGCTTCTATGGATTACCATAATTTTCTTTATCTCAGGAGCGCTTTGGGGATTAAGCTTTATAATTTGGCTATTTAATTTGTTTTTTGAAACAGATTATGTAAGTATTTGGTATTTATTTGAATCTGGACTAATGCTTTTCTTATATGTTCAAACAATAGTTTTTGAGATGAAAAAGAAAAAGAAGTTTATTATCTGGGCTAAGAAAACATTATTAATTTCAATAATTATAACATTAATTGAGATATGGATAGAACCTAGTTCATATATGGTAGGGTCAATTGCTGGAACAATTATATGGATCTGGTATTTTAATGTTTCAGTAAGAGTCAAAAATACATTTGTAAAGAGTTAATCAATAACCTTTAAAAGAGATAATTCTACACTATTTTATCCCTCGATAGCTCAACGGTAGAGCGCGCGGCTGTAGGATAGCGCAGATTTTTCCCTTCCTTGGGAAAATAAAATGAAGCGCAATCAGCGTAGTTTCGCTAGAAATTACAGTTATGTAGAACCCGCGTTACCCAAGTTCGACTCTTGGTCGGGGGATTTTTATCAAAATGGTAAATGGCCTAAATAGAAGTTATGAAAGTCATGTCAAGAAAAAGTATTCTGAATTTAAAGAAGTTGGAATAGGAACCTGGAACGCAGTTAAATTTAATGGGAGATGGATTAATATGTATACAGATCCAGCACTCATAAAAGAATTATTTACTGATAAAATTGAATCTAATTTTAAAGGAAAAGCTAACTTAACAATTTTAGATATAGGTGGAGGAGATGGAACACTAATCTCCTTAGTGGGAAAACAACTTGAAAAGAAATTCAAACTTGATTTATTTAATATGGATTTAAATGAAGATTCTTTGAAAATTTGCCAAAAAAACAATCCA
>JBBSXJ010000004.1:0-254415 GCA_038045825.1 Nanobdellota archaeon | reverse complement strand
ACCAAAATACTCAAATAAATTTATCAATAGAGGAAATATATGATATAATAGCAGAGTTTTCTCAAAGAACTAGAATACCAGTAATAAATGGAAGAATAAAAGCAGCTCTAAACGATCTTGTAATAACTGCAGTCTTATCAGAAAGCTTAGGTCCTAGATTTATAATACAAAAGAAGAAGCCTTTCCAAGAGTTAATAATTTAAAATATTATTTATTTGATATTTCTTAATCTATAAACTAAACTCTCATACTGAGAAGCTAAATGTTCTTTATCTTTAGGAGATAGTCTCTTATATTCCTCAGAAATAATATGAAGTCTTGACTTAGCAAGTTTAGGTGACTTTTTAATATCACTCAAAGCATGCTCTATCATTTTCTGAACTCTTTGAGAATTAGTGAAAATACCAGTAAAATTACCAGCCTTAATTTTAGGCAAATTCTTACCATAAAACTCCAAATCAATCTTGCCCTTTCCAACTCTTTCTCTTATCTGTTTAAGATATTCTAAAGCATCCTGTTTTACATTAGAATCATCAGAATAAGAAATAGCCAAAGTATTGTAATTATGAACAGCTAAAGCATAATCTTTTCTATTCAAAGCCTTCTTACCTGAAGAAATAAGTCTCTCATTATAAGGAGATAAAATATTTCCAAACAATACAAAACTAATGACCATTACGAAAAGTATTATCCATAAAACCCAAGGAACTGAAACTGATTGATTAACTATCTCTTCAGCTTGTTGCAAAGACATACCAGTTATATAAGATCCTACACCTTCCCCATATAAAAGATTCAGTATAAACTCACGCAGTTTTTCATCCATACCACTAAATGTTGGATCACTTACAAAACCCAAAGTGAGATGACCATTCAAACTAAAGGCTATTGCAGCGACATAATTCCTAGAGTTTTCAGAACTAGGGTTCTGGAAGTGAATAGAAATAATACTATTAGGATTAACTCCATTTCCTGATTGCCCCGTAGGATGAATATCAGGATCTAATTCAGCAGGTCTTATATAAACACCAGGCTGACCCATATAACATATCTCTCCAGTAAATGGGTTATATCCAAATCCTCCAAAATCAACAAGATCTAAACCCAAGGCAGCAACCATGCTAGGATAGACGCAAGAAGTTTGAATCAAACTTTCGCAAACAGCATTATCTTGACAAGGAGAAACACTTCCAGAGCCTCCAGAAGAAGTTCCAGCAACAGTTCCAGGAGCAACAGGTATTACCACTCCAGATTCAGACCCCGCAAATCCTCCTGAAAAACCTCCAGATCCTGTTCCAGTAGTTCCAGTTTGAACACCTTGACAATTAGCTAAATACTCCGAACATGACCCTCCCAATTCAGTTCCAATAATACAATTGTATATGTAATTATAACTCGAAGAACATGTGTAAGGATCTGAGCAAGCAGAAATTCCTGACAAACATGAAAGCGGAATATTATTGTATAAAGTCACATACTGCTGTATTAAATTCCGACGCCTCTCCGAATAAGAAAGAATTTGATTATTAGAACATTCACTAAGAAAATTAACACATTCATATGGAGCCGGACCTCCAGGAACATGGCTTTCTATACATGAACTAATGTAACTTGCACAATTAGTAGGTTCAAAACAGGCTCCAACATCCTCTACACATTGAGAAGTAAACGGTGATTGAGGAGGAGTGTGATATGAGTTAAAATATACTTGAAGAAATTCATCGTATTGTTCTGAACTGTAAAGAATAATTGGCGAACCAAAGCAAGAGTTAATAAAATTAGTGCATTCATTATCATAAACACAACTAAGAATATCAGTTGAGCAACTGGTTTGACTAACATAACAAGACTGAATATTATTATAACACTCCTCAGGCATGCCTAACGCACCATACAACCCATAGTCCAGATTAGGGAGCACATGATTCTGATAAAAGATGTTTAATAATTCTTCATATGAATAAAGAACATCAAAATGATATGTTATTCCAGCAGTAGCACCTGCTTCATCACAACCAACTCTAAAATTAAAGAAGTAAGTTCCTCCAGGAGTACTTTGAGGAACAGCTATATTAAAAATAAAACTTTGAGATCGTGATGGCCCTAAATAAGTTATAAAGTTGCCCTGTGGAAAACTTATCCAATCTACCAATTCAGTTTCAATAGTAGAAGGGATAATAGTCAACATACAATTATTAACTGGATTTAAACCCTCATTAGTTAAAGTAATTTGTGCAGATTGCTGGCTTCCTCTATCAATCACAAGCTTAGAAGGCCTTTGTAAAACCAAATTAAATGTGGGCTGTCGTTGAAACTCAGAATTAAAAAAGCCTTCATTAGGGGTTAAAGGAAACAACAAAGAATTATATTCACTTAACACATCTCTAGAAATCTCAACCTCTTCTTCATGATTAATTATCCAAACAGCTTGTTCTGTTTGTTTTTCAAAGCGCTCTGTTACAGACTCTGTAAGAATACTATTTATCTCCCTTATCCTCCGATCAATTGAAGCAAAGTCTTCTACAATAGATTCATGATATTTATCAAGGCTAGAAGAGGAATATTTTTCAGAATAAACAGAGGACTTTTTATAAATTTCTAAAGCCTTTGCTTTAGTCCCTAGAAGATTAGAAAGATATCTTGTTAAGTCAGATTCAGCAATATTAGGGTTAGATTCAATTAGAGTGCCGACATTTGATGCATAGCTGGCTCCCTCATTAACAATTTCAGCGCCATCTGAGACCTCTTGGACAACTTGACTAGGAGGAGAAGAATCACTACTAGAAGGTAAAGAAGGTGGATTGTCCGGTGGTATCGGTCCACCAGGAGCAAGACCTGTAATGCTTGAGTAATACCAATCTCCATAAGCTACTGAAAAAATAGTTAGAATTAAAGCTACGGTTAAAAAAGAGATTGAATGCAAATTAAACTCATCATTACCTCCTCTATTAAACATACAAAATAATAGAAAAAATACTTATTAAACCTATTTATTTTTAATCAAAAAAACAGATTAAAAAGCTTAAATCTAGTCAATAAAAAATTAAAGTAGTTCTTGTAAACTCAAACGTGGAAAAACTAAATTATTTCCAATATCAGTTACAGGCATACCAGAGGAGTTCAACATATTTTCAATTTTTAATACTGTAGCATAACTTCCACTTAATTGAGGATAACGCTGTTTAATTAACGCAATCGCTCCAGCAACATGCGGCGCAGCCATTGATGTTCCAAAACACGAAGCAATCATTTGACCATTCCCTGCACCACAAACAGTTCCTATAGAAGAAGTAGTCGAGACTATTCTAGCACCGGGAGCCATCAAGTCTAGATTAGTCCATGAATTGCTGGCACAAGAAACCTTATCAGCCCAACTTGTTAAATCAGAACAAACTCCAGTAAAACCAATAGCCCCAAAATTATCATCATAAGTCATCCCAACAGAAGTTGCATTAGGAGAACATGCAGGCATAGAAATGCCATTTTTGAAACCACGATTACCAGAAGCTATCACAACAGGAACACCATTAGACACAGCAGCATCTATAGCTAAATTATAAGTAGTAGGGCATGTTGAAGAAGTATAACTTGCGTTATTTCCAAGACTCATAGATATAACAGATAATTTTCTAGGATGAGTAATAGAAAGACAATGATTCACTCCTGCAAGAACTCTAGAAGTAAGACACGAACCTGAAGAGTTGCATACTTTTTCTGCAATCAATTTTGCATCAGGGGCAACGCCCTTTACAGCAGTTCCATTAATTACTCCATTAGCGGCAACTATTCCAGCAACATGAGTCCCATGACCGTTGTCATCCCTAGGATCAGTATCATTATTTACAAAGTCAAATCCACCAATAACCTTAACCCCAAAAACTCCTCCAAGAGCAGGATTTGTATAATCAATTCCAGTATCAATAATACAAACCGACTGGCCAACACCAGTCAAATTCCCTATAGGAGTAACAACATTCCATGCATGAGTAGCATTTATCAAAGGAAGACTCTGTTGCATCTGAGTATATAATACCTCATCAAAGTCTATAAAATCTACCAAATTGCTATCTTTTAAAACATCAAGACTTTCTCTATTTACTAAAGCGGCAAGGGAATTAAATGAATCATATCTATAAATAACTTCAAAACTCTCAAAACCTCCCATATCTTTCACCAAATTATCTATATTGATATTAGACATCCTCCTAACAGCTCCAATATCACTTGAATCAATATTATCCACTAACCTTATTATAATAGTAACCTTATCTTTAGATTCTAAATGTTCATAAACCTTAGAATCAACTAAAACTTCATTAACGCTGTCCTGAGCAACAGACATTGAATTAAAATATACGATCAAAAATAAAGAAAACACTGAAAGCAACAACAAACTTAGTTTTATGCTCTTCATCTGAAAATCCAACCCATAGGGTATATATAAACTTTTCCATATAAACAGTTTCATCAGATTTAAATAAAGATTTTACGTGTTCGTACAATGAAAAAGATAGTGGTTTTGAGTCTGGGGGGTAGCCTGATAGTTCCGGAAAAAGTAGATCCTGTCTGGCTTGAAAGATTTAAATCATTGATAATAAAATTATCAAGAAATAATAAATTTGTAATAGTCTGTGGAGGAGGGTTTGTAGCCCGTGAATACATTACAATATTAGAAAAAGAACACAAAAGCAAAAAAGAACAGTCTAAAGCAGGAATAGCTGTGACGAGAATGAATGCAGGAATAATGATGCAAATATTTGGAGATCATGCTAACAAAGAAATACCCATGGACATGAAGCAGATAAAAGAGTCTTTAGAAAAAAAAGATGTAGTTTTCTGTGGAGCTCTTAGATATGCTCCCAACCAAACTTCAGACACCACGGCAGCAAAAATAGCAAATTATCTCAAAACAATATTCATAAACATAACAAATGTACAAGGTCTTTACACAGATAATCCTATAAAAAACAAAAAGGCAAAGTTCATTCCAAGCATATCATGGAAATCGTTTGAAAAAAGAGCATTAAGTAGAAAGTACAAACCAGGACAGCATTTTGTACTTGATCAAAAAGCATCAACAATAATAAGAATAAATAAAATAAAAACATACATAATAGGAAAAGACATCAAAAGTCTTGAAAACTTAATTAATAATAAAAAATTCAAAGGAACAACAATTGAAGGATGATAAACAACCAAAAAACAGAAGAAGTAAAAAAACTCTTAAAAAAAGAGCAAAGTCCAAAGATAGTCATGTCTCAGGACGACAGTTTTAACAGAAAGATATTAGAGCATGGAAACTTTGACATATTATTATCTATAGAAAATGGATCTAGAAAGAATAAAATAAGACAGGAAGACAGTGGTCTGAATCATATCCTATCAAAAATAGCATCAAAAAACAATATAGCTATAGGCATAGATTTAGAAGAGATTTCAAAGCTTCAACCAAAAGAAAAAGCATCCAGATTATCAAAAATAATTCAAAACATAAAAATATGCAGAAAATCAAAAACAAAAATAGCAATAAAGAGCAAAAGCATTCAAACAGTAAAAGACTTTATGTTAGGGCTTGGAGCATCAACCTCCCAAGTAAATGAAACAATAGTTTTTTAACGCAGATAAATACAGAATAGTATGAACAAAATTATAGACTCATTATCTAATATTGAAAGAGCAATAATACCTTATCTAAATAGCAATCTAGAAGAAATAGTAAAGAAATCAAGTCTAGACAAAACAACAGTTCTAAGAGCCTTAGGCTTTTTAGAAAGTAAAGGTTTCTTAAAATTAGAGCAAAAAATAATAAAAATAATAGATTTGGCAGTTAATGGGATACATTACAAAAAGAATCATCTCCCTGAAAGAAAACTTCTTATTAGCATTGAAGAGCACAATAATAAAACTCTTGAAGAAATAAAAAATATAACAAAACTATCAGAAAATGAATTCAGGGCAGCATTAGGTGCTCTAAAGAAAAAGGCTCTCATCAATCTTGAAAATGGCAAATTAAGTATTTCTACATCAAAAGAAGAATGCTCTAAAAAATTCCATGAAGAATTATTAATAGAAAAATTACCTATAGAAATAGATAAACTATCAGACAAAGATAAATTAGCCCTAGATTCTCTAAAAAATAGAAAAGACATAATAGAAATATTGGAAACAAAAGAAATATCCTTCAATCTAACAGAATCTGGAAAGTCGATAGCAGGTAAAAAGATATCATCTGAGTTAATAGAAGAAGTCACTCCTGAGCTAATAAAATCTGGAATAGGTAATAAAAAATTTAGAAGGTATGATTTCAATATAAGAATGCCATCAATTTACGGAGGAAAAAAACATTTCGTTAATCAATCAATAGAACAAGGAAAGAAAATATGGCTTGAGCTAGGTTTCAAAGAAATGACTGGAGACTATACTGTAAATGGATTCTGGAACTTCGATGCACTATTCACAGCACAAGATCACCCAGTTAGAGAAATGCAAGACACTTTCTTCATTAAGGGAGTAGAAGGCAAACTTCTAAACCAAAAAGTTATAGAATCAGTAAAAAAAGCACATGAATGTGGTGTAGATGGAAGTCTTGGTTGGAGATATAATTGGGTAGAATCTGAAAGCAAGAAAGTAATGTTAAGAACCCATACAACATGCCTATCATCAAAAAAATTATCAACTCTAAAGAAACAAGACTTGCCAGCAAAATTCTTTTCAGTAAACAAAGTTTTCAGAAATGAAACTCTTGATTGGAAACATGGTTTTGAGTTTAATCAAGCGGAAGGAATAGTAATAGACCCAAATGCAAACTTCAGGCACTTAATCGGATATCTAAAAGAGTTTGCTAAAAAAATGGGTTATGATAAAATAAGAATTCAACCAAGTTATTTCCCTTACACAGAGCCTAGTTTAGAAGGATCAATTTGGAATGAAGAAAGAAAAGAATGGGTTGAAGTCCTTGCTGCAGGAATATTCAGACCAGAAGTAACAGTCCCTCTTCTAGGCACAGCCCTTCCAGTTCTGGCATGGGGTCCAGGATTTGATAGACTAATGACTGAAGCTCATAAAATAAAGGACTTAAGAGAGCTATACAAAAACAACATAGACTATCTTAGAAATCATAAAATCTTAATCAAATAAAAAATGACAAACATAATATTTTCCAGAAGAGAATTTGAAAGACACATAAAGATAACTCCAGAAATTCAAGAAAAAATAACTCTGTTTGGAACACCTCTTGAAAATGTAACAAAAGATACAATAGAAATAGAAATATTCGCAAATAGGCCAGACCTAATATCTTTAGATGGATATATTAGATCATTTAAGAAATTTTTGGGAAAAGAACCTGGAATAAAAGAATACAATGTTAAGAAATCAGAAAATAACTTCAAATTATATGTAGATAAGTCTGTAAAAGACGTAAGACCTTATGTTTCATGTGCTATAATAAAGAAACTAAATCTTAATGAAGACAGTCTGAAAGATCTAATAAATCTCCAGGAAAAACTTGCAACAACTTTAGGTAGAAACAGAAAAAAAGTAGCAATAGGCGTCTATCCCCTAGACAAAATAAACTTCCCATTAAAATATGAAGCAAAAGACCATCAAGAAATAAGTTTCAAACCTCTAGGTCTAAACCATGAATTAAACTCAAAAGAGATACTTGCAATGCACCCAACAGGAAGAAAATATGAACATCTCCTCAAAGATCTAAAGAAATATCCAATCTTCATAGATTCAAAAAAGAACATACTTTCAATGCCTCCAATAATAAACTCTGAAACATCTGGAAGAATAGAAGTAAATACAAAAGAGCTATTCATAGAATGCACTGGATTTGATAAAAATGCAGTAGAAAAAACACTAATTATAATAGCAACTTCTCTTGCAGAATCAGGTGGAATAATTCAGCAAATAAACATAATAGATAATAATAGTTATCAATCTCCAAAACTTGAAAGTCAAAAAACAAAAATATCTCTTAATAAAGTAAACAAACTTTTAGGGCTTAATATAAACGAGAACCAAATACAAAAGTTATTAGAAAAGATGGGACACTCTTACAAAAAAGGCATAGTAGAGAGTCCTCCTTATAGAATAGACATACTTCATGAAGTAGATCTAATAGAAGACATAGCAATAGCATATGGTTATGAAAACTTCATTCCAGAAGTTCCAAATATATCTACAACTGGAGAAGAATCAAAAGAAAGTATAATGAAAAGAAAGATATCTGAAATATTGATAGGTCTTGATATGTTGGAGATATCAACATATCACTTGATAAAACAAGATGAAGTTGAGAAATATAACTTAAAAGAGTCATTAGAGCTATTAGACTCAAAAAATGAATACAAATATCTGAGACCAAATCTTTTAGTCCCATCATTAAGAATATTATCTGAAAACAAAGACAGCGAATATCCTCAGAAATTATTTGAAATAGGAAGAACATTCAATAAAGACTCTCAAAAAGAAAATGGAATAGAAGAAAAAGAAAATCTAATTATTAGTATTACACCAGCAAATGCAACAGATATCAAAAAGCACTTAGATTATCTATTCAAAATGCTTAATCTTGAATATAAAATAAAAGAAATAAGCAAAACTGAATTAATAGAGGGAAGAACTTGTGCAATCCTAGTTAATGATAAACAAATAGGTTATTTCGGGGAAGTTCACCCAGAAACATTAAGAAACAATAATTTAAACATGCCATTATCTGTAGCAGAAATATCTCTAGAAGAAGTTTATAACTCAATTAATTAAAGTAATCTCTGCTCTTTTTGTTAGAATTCTGTGGTTTATTCCCAAGATTCTTCTCTAATATCTTAACAAGATGCATAACTTCACCCCTCTTCTTATTCCAAGTAGAGTTAATGTGATTAACAAGCTTAGACTCTTCATCAACACCAGATAAAACATCAAGTTTATGTGAAGCAATTTCAAGTTCTACAAATGAATCCATGACAGAGTCTATAACCTTCTTATCATCAGAGTTTATATCTTTTAGAAGCATAAGCATTATAGGGGAAGCCTGTGATGGATTAACCATGACCTCTACAAGTCTTACATAATAAACAATCTTCTCCATCATTATTCTTCTTATATCTCTTATTAAATTCCCAGAGTCTCTTCTTATTCTTCCTATGTCGAAGTCAATATTCAAATCTTCAAATGAAGGAAGAGAATGTTTCTTTTTAATTTCTTCATAAACTTTCTTGAATTCAATAAGTTTCATGTTTAATTTCTTCCTCCTGATGTGAGCGTAGGCGAGCAGTTGCAAATTAAACAGACAGAAAAATCTATAGATTTTTCTTGTATTGGAAATTTAGAGTAAATTTTCATATCATTAACTAAAATAATTAGTATAAAAATCCACCTGAACGTTTAAAACTTGTTCTAGTAGTCAAGTTTTAAGCTTGTTAATCTCAATTAGCAATGTTTAAAATAGAAAAACAATAAAATGAGATTAAGCCTCCGTGGTTCAGTGGTAGAATGCGTCCTTGGTAAGGACGAGATCCCGAGTTCGATCCTCGGCGGAGGCTTATTTTAATTAAATAGAGAATTAATTGCATAAGCAATTGCAACACCTGTTGAGGTAACAAACTGACAGAGCATAACCTTGTCCATATATCCGAAATGAAATCCTTGATAGTCTTGGTCTCTTGTCTGTTTTATAATCGGCCAAGCTCTTATTCCATAATTCCAGAGACCATATAAGGGTATAAAGTCTTTAGGATCCTTTCCAACTTTATTCTCTAAAGTCTTCCAATTTCTTGTTGTTTGGACCTGTAATCTTTCTTGATCTTCCATACTTTTCTATCTAACTTGCTTTTTTAAATCTTTCTTAATAGTTCGATAAAATAACAAAGTAAATAAAATACCAACTCCTAAAAAAATCAGGTCTATACTAGATTTAAGAACCTAAATTTAATAAATTATTCCTATGGGAAATATCTTACATTTTGACAGATTTCCAAAGTTAGAAGAATTAAAAATAAAAATAGAAACAGAATTAGAAAAGAAATTTAATCCAATACAAGTTTATTCCACAAGATCTATCCCAGGAGACAAAAGCTGTACTTATTCATGGTGGTATCTTGATAAAGAAGTGGCAGATCTAACAGGTTTAGCCAATGTCAAAGAAAATCTTAGAGTAAGCCTAAATCCATTATATGATACAAATCAATGGGATCTAGAACATACCTGTAGTCCTGATAACACTAATCAGATAATGCAATATAGAAGAAATATAATTTTAAGAGATAAAAGAACAGCAGAAGATATATACAGAACAATTGAATAAAAATTAAGCAGTTTGTTAGGAAGTCCAATAAAAAGAATTGATGATGTCTTAATATGGTATGTAAAAAGAATCAACCAGTTTCAGGAAGCCACCTGCTCTCAATTACATAACTAGCAATGGACAAAGTCTTTTCAAATAAGTTAGCAACCCAAGAAGTATACTCTGTAACAAACTGTATTCTATTCTCAGATATTCCCATAGCGAGGCTCTGATTGCTTATTATAAGTAGAGCTCCTATAATAAATACCTTCATCAAAATCAAAGCAAATTTCATTTTAAGTAGATGAGTTTGTGACGTTCCAACCCAAAGTAGCCTTTCCAGTTATAGAAGCAGTAGTTTTCCCAAAATCTACAATCCATGCAAGATAAACCTTAGTAGCTGAAAGAAAACCATCAAATGAGTTCATATCTATCTGATTGGCCTTAACCACATTAAAGAATGAAAACAATACAAAAATCAACAATATGGCAATAAGATATGTCCACCATCTCTCATATCTAAAAGAAGTAATCTTAAAGAAAAGAAACACGGCTAGGATTATAAGACCAATAAATATGAAATTCACCATTTTTAATCAAAAAACTAACATTTTAGTTGTATAAATATCTTACTAAATCAAAGGCAGAGAGAAAACTTTTAGGAATCTCTCTATTCCCATCAGCACTCTAAGCTCAATGAGCATTTCGATGGGATTCATTTTTTCAATTGGATTTATTATTCTAAGCTACTTCTTTAGCTTCATTAAATTCTTTCTTAATCTGTAACATTTGTTTTTTCAAAGGCAAGATATACTCTTTAACAACTTTCCATATTAACTTTAAATCAATTCCGAAGTAGTGATGAGTTATTTTATCTCTTATTCCAGCCACTCCTTTCCAAGGAACTTTAGGATATTTTATTCTTATTTTTTCAGGAATATTTTTTACAGCTTCCCCTATTATTTCTAAACTTCTTGTTACAGCGTTTTGTTTTTCTTTATTCGTCAAAAAATCATCTTCATCAATATTTTTGATAAAAATTTCTATATCTTCAATATTCTCAATGACATGATCTATAAATAAAGAGGAGTCTTTCATAATATTCTAACTTCTTCTTTCAATATTCTATCGTGAAGAAGTTTATGTATACTAGCATAGGTTAGTAAGTCTACTTTTTTCTTTAACTTTTTTTTAAGTTCATCTTCAAGTTCAATAACCTCAAATAAACCCATATCTTTGCTAGGTTCAATTAAAATATCAATGTCGCTATTCTTTTTTTGTTCGCCCCTAGCATAACTCCCAAAAATACCTGCTTTTTTAATCCCTCTTTGTTTTACAATTTTATAGATTATTGGTCTTATCTTGTCAAGACCTTTAGTTATTTTCTTTTTATTAAATGAAATATCAGCATCACTTTGCTTCACAAGCAAGTCTTCATTAGACAAATCTCTTCCTAAATAAACCCTATCTTTGCAAACCTTGCTAGATTTTCTCACAGAGAGAACTCTATAAAAATACTTTTTTCCGTTGCGTTCTTTAACTTCTGTGTATGGCATAAAAAGTGTACGTCCACATAATATATAAATCTTTCCGTGTAGACGTCTAAAAAGATGATCTCAAATGAAATAGATATGCCCCTGCCACGTTCTAGGTTCTAACGGCATCTGCATGGAATTTATTTCTTACTGTTCATCTTTATGATACAAATCTAAAATATAAACTATCTCTTTATTTTTAAAATACTCATATGAGAGTCTAAAAGAACTAACATATAATTCTCTTGTCCCAGTCCTTGTATGCATCATAGGTTTTCCCACTTCTGGATTTTCAGAGGTTTTTTTAATTTGCACAGATATCCTATGTTTTATTATAGGATCTTTTAATTTAGAAAATAAAGCAACAAATTTTTTATCAAAGCGGATCTCTACCATTTAGACATTTCTTCTACTAATTTATCAGAATCTATAGAGATATATTCTCCAGCTTCTATTCTCTTGTAAGCTTCTTCTGTTCTTTTAGCAAATTCAAGGTCTTCTGCAAGCTGTTTATCCATTTTACTTGCTTTCTTTATTATTATTTGATCAGCATTGCGAATAACAAGAAGCTTATCTCCTTCTTTAATGTCTTTCCTAAGTTCTTGAGGAATTACTACTTGTCCCTTAGAACTCATCTTAGTCATATTAATTTCCATAGTAAGATTATTCTTACCAAGTATATAAATCTTTCTACCTCGTTCTGGGCTCACTTGGCATAATGATGTGATTTATCGTTTACTAATTTTAAGTAATGAACTACCCAACCGGAGCAAGCTGCGGGGTAAAACTATTTAATATAAGAAAGAACAATGAAAAATAGCACAATATAGAATAATAGAAATGGTAAGGTATAATTGCGTATGAATCTTTGATACTTTTTACCCATCAATGAAAATATCATGGGATAATGTTAAATTGTAAGAAACGAACAAAAAGTATGAAATTGTACCTATTATAGAGAATATAATACTTATAATAAAGAATGTTTTATATTTTTTTGGAGAAAATATACATAACATTAAAAAAAGAAAATCTGGAAGTATAAACCATATGCTCTCTTCAAAAAATGACTATAAAGCAAGCAATATAATTTCACCAGCGGCCATAGTCAAAAAGTTTAGTTTAATATAAGATAATTGACTAATTTTTCTTAAATTCATTTTTACCTTCTTTAGTTGAAATAATATACCTTAAAGAAACAAATATCAATAATATTGCAATCGCTTGGATAACATGGTACAGGGCGTTGTAATTAAAGTAAATTGGATGAATTGATACTTGAGCTTGTTGAATCCATGCAGCAATAAATGTTAAAACAACTCCAATTATTCCGAAGATTGAATTATAATTTTTTAGTTTAAAGCAGGTGTAAAAGAATGAAATCAGTAATAATAAAATAGCTGGTATATAATTATAAATTGCAATCTTAAAATCGCTATTGATGAATAATGTATAAACTGCATAAAATACAAATTCTAATGATGCTAAAAAGATGATTAACTTATTGCGCTTAGGTAGTAGAATAGTTCCAGCAATAATCCAGGAAAATAGAGTAACTAAACCTAATGAAATCATAGTAGCTTTCCATAAAACAAAGTTTACTAGTGATCCACTTTCTGGGAAAAAGCCATGAACAATTCCTCCTATGAATGAGCCTAATGCTAGTGAGATATAAAAAAGAAAAGTAGATGATCTTATTTTATTCTTTCCTTTAATCTGTAAAATAAGGCAGGCTAAAGTAATTGCTTCTAACATTAGTAAAAAATCTGTAATAGCTACATCTGGTTGTTGTAAAAACATATTAGTTTTCCTCTATTTTCTTTAATGTGAGTATACCGCTAATAAATAATATAACTGAACCAACATAGAAAATAATTTCAAGAGTAAATAGATCAATGATATAACCTCCAACAACAACTGCTAATGCTGAAAAAATAGCTATCCAGCCATGATAGTTTCCTATTTGTCTTCCTCTATCTTTTTTGTCTGTGAAATCTGCAACAATTGCCTTTTCACTTGTTTTTTGCATCGCTCCAAAAATTCCCAAGATTATCTGGAGAATATAAACTTCAGTTATCTTGGTAGCAATTGGAAAAAGAAGAAATAAGACAGCAACTCCCCAACTGTTTATTACTAAAAACATCTTTCTTCCAAGTTTATCAGAACTTTTCCCTATAATTTTATGGAAAAAAGCAGAGCTTAAGGCAAACAGAGCATAAGCAATACCAAATTCAGTGAAATTTGCTCCAATTTGTTTAATAAATACAATATAAAATGGAAATACTATTCCCGTTCCAAATAATAAAACGCTTTGAGTTATAGTCAACCATTTCATATCTTTCATATTTTATCCCTCAATTCCTTACCCATTAAAGGTTGATCTGTTATCAAACCATATGGGCTCTTTTCTAAGTTATCTTGAATATCTGATTGATTGTTGGGAGACCACAAAAAGATAGGATATCCCTTTCTTAGTAATTTGTCTACTGTATTTTCATTAACTCTATAATTTACGCTTAACAAGTCTGGTTTTATGATTTTTCTTATAGCCATTCTAATAGGTTCTTGCCTCAAAAACCAAGGAAGATCAACTCTTACTCCCTCTTCAACTTCTGCTAATAGCTCCTTGTTCCAATTTGTATCCATAAAGATGAAAACAGTATTTATTTTTGGATCAATTTTATTTAATCTGTAAAGAACAATTGGGTTGAATGAACTTAAGTAAACCCAATCATAAGCATTATGTTTTTTTATTATTTCTGCAGCTCTTTTTTCAATTCCTGTTTCAGAAGCAGTAGCAACCTTTAATTCTACCATATAAATTGCACTTCCATTAATTGCAGTAAGAAAATCTTCGAATGTTGCCACATAAGAACCATTGAAACTTTCATTAAATCTTGGACCTAAATCAAGCTGAAGCATTTCATTTAATGTTTTATCGCTGACTCTTCCTGTAGAGTTTGTTAAACGACCTAATGTTAAATCGTGAAATATAATCAGTTCGCCATCTGATGTCATTTGCCCATCAACATCTATGCCATCCATACCATTATTCAAAGCTAACTTAGCTCCAGCCAAGCTATTATCTGGGGCATGGACTCCAAATCCTCTATGGGCTATTACTAATGATTCTTCTGGAATGGCTATTTCTCCAGAATATCTAGGTTCGTATAAAAAGAAATAACCAAGAAATATTACTAGAATACTTAGGAGAATAGTCCAAATTAATCTTTTTCTTTTAGATTTGCCAGTATTTTTCATCTTCTTCTCCATTTGCATATTTAGCGTAAAACTTGCTCATAAATGTTTCATTTGGATCATATTCTTTCTTTTTTAAAAAAGCAAGGTCTATAGAAGGATAAGATGCTCTTATCTGTTCTTGTGTGGGGTATAAATTATAGGTCAAATAGTAAGTTCCATCATTTTGTATTGCTGCATCAACAATTTTTTGCACAGTTTTTTCAGTCTTTTTTAATTCTTTTTCAGATATTTTTATATTGCTGTAATAAATTATAGCAAATGCTTCTTCTTTTGGGGCATAGGAGAGTAATGAATCATTATTTGGAGAGACATATCTTATAGTAAAACTAAGCACATTTACTTCATCTTCTTTTAATATTTTAATAAATGTCTCAGAAAAATTAATGAAGCTTCTAGTTGGAATAAAATATTCTTGTAATATATCTGTGTCCCTAAGTGAGTTGTGTTCTAAAAGTTCAAGAGGGGCTTCTGGAGGTCGCATACCATTATTTCGGCTAATAAATCTATTTTGCTTAGATTCAATCTTTTTTTGAAGATTCCATCTTAACTCCTTTCCCCAATCATATTTTCTTGATAATCCGAACAAAAATTTATCTCTAATTACATTTTTTTCTTCTGTTAATTCAAAGAAAGGATCTAAAGGCTCGTTGGTTTTTTCCCATGTCAAAACTGCGAATTCTTCAAACAAATTACTTGGACTGATAGAGGGTCTGACTAGCATCAATGCTATACTCTCATTTTTCTTTATATGGTCCTCGAAATAATTTGGAAAATCCTTGTAATCTATTAGATTAGTTGTAGTTTTGTAAACCTCATTATCTGTTAACTCTAAGTCTACATCTAATATGACTCCAAACATACCATAACCTCCTATAACTAGAGAGAAAAGTTCTGAATTTTCTATTCTACTTACGTTTAAAATTGTCCCATTAGCTAATAGAAATCTAAATCCTGTAACTGTTTCTACCATTGCATTGCTATCAAGATCTCTGCCATGAGCATTTGCACTTAGAGTTCCTCCTACAGTAAAGATGTTAGAAGACTGCATCACTTTAATGGATAAATTATAAGGGTTAATATAACGTTGAACTTCATCCCATGTTGTCCCACTTTGAACAGTTAAAATTTTAGTATTAGTATCTAAATTAATAATTTTATTAAAACCCCTCATATTTAGAACCACAGCATCATCATAGTAAGTGTGTCCTCCCTGACTATGTTGACTTCCTGCAATAGACACCTTTAGACCATTATTATTTGCATCTGTAATTATTTCTTTTATTTGATCTAATTGATTTTCTTTTACTATTTTCTTAACATATGTTGGATAAAGATGCCCAACATCCTTAATAAGAACATTTTCTGAATTTTCCTTAACTTTATTTATAGAAAATAAAAAGAGACAAATATATAGAAAAATACCTATAAAAACTAGTGACCAAATAAGTCTCTTTTTCATTATGCCTAAGATGTTTTTAGGTTAATAAAATAATCGACAGAGAGCATTTTGAGAGCCTCTGGCAGACATAGATATACAGAGACATACTTTTTTCTAATAGATCACGCTCGGATACCTCAATAACCTAATGCCCCTGCCGGGATTTGAACCCGGGTTTCGGCCGTTCTCCACTATCGCTTGCGCGACAGCTTCAACACCATGCTACTCGAGAGCGAGCACAGATATAGTCTCAGCGACATCACCTTGCATGCTGGTAAACCAGTTCGAGAGGGCCGTGTCCTTGACCACTAGACTACAAGGGCAACTATAAAGCTTAAATTAAGACATTTAAAAACTATACTAAATAGAAAGAAGCACATAAATTCCTACAAAATTTCCTGCATAACTAATAAATGCAAACCCATAAGGGTGCACTTTAGTAAAGCCAGCAAGCATCGCAACAGCAAGTTCATCAGGCAAAGGCGAAGCAATAATTATACAAGCACAAGTATAAACAAAAAAATACCTTATTTTAGGATTCAAAGATTTTGTAGAATCAATTATATGCCTAATAAAAGAAGTCTTTTCCAGTTTATGAAATTCATTCATGAAAGATAATCTTATGAAAGAAAATATTCCTAAATCAGCAACTAAAGCCCCTAATCCACCAATTAAAGCAGAAATCAATATATTATCAACACTATAGCTCAAAAAGAATCCAGTTGCAAGAGACGTAGTAAATCCTGCTGAATAAAGCAATCCTCCAAAAAACATAGGTAAATAAATAAAACTATCAAATGAACTTACAGCTTCAGAAACAGCGGGTATCTGAAAAACAAAGTAAGCAACAAAAATAGCAATAACATACAAAGTAAGTTTAGGGTATGTAAAAATAAAAAATCTCCTCATAATAATTCAAAGTAAAAACAAGTTATAAATTTATAGCCCCGCCCGGATTCGAACCGGGGTCTCGGGCGCCAGAGGCCCGAATACTTGACCACTATACTACGGGGCTTTCTTATTTCAAACCAATAAAAATACTATTTAAGGATTTCCAACAGAGAATTTCTCAAAAAATAATCAAAAATCGACGTCTTATCTGCTTAAGGATTTAAAAAACATACAGATAAATAAATTAGTAAATATATTAATCTAAGGAGAACAATCAAATTTAACGATAGATCCGCCACTATTTCCACTAGTAAACCCTATAATTGAATTGTCATCAAGAGCAAATTTAGGAGTGACCTCCGGCCCAAGAGTATTATTATAAACTAAAGTAACAGGACGGCCAAAAGCCTTGCCAAATGTTAATAAATTATGGATTCTATAAAGTAAAACTATATTACTAGGTGAAAATTCAAGAAAAAAGGCCTTATTAATGGACACAGGTAAAATGTCTATATCTGAATAAGTAATCGATGGGATATTTATCACAGAAATAGCATCATTAACAAGATTAATATCTTTCCTTACAGCAACAAGATTATCTGGTGCGAGAAAAGTAGCTGAATCATGATCTAAAGTAGGAAGTGTGATAATTGAATTATTATTGTCCTTAATGCTAAAAAAATAGGTATAATCAGGATAATTTATTATAAATGGATAAGTAGAAGGGTAATTAGGAGTTATTATAAAACCTAAACTTTCAATATTAGAATAATATTTATAAGATACATTATAATTATAAAGAATAGGATACAAAGTATAATTAGTAAAATTACTCATACAATAATTAGCAGATCCAGGCCGTATGGTGCAGGATCTAAAAGAAGAATAATTTTGACTTCTAAGTATAGTCTTATGATTAATTGCAAAATAAATCTTATCTTGATAAGATGAGGGATTTATAGCCATTAAAGACCCTCCAAAATAACTAATAGAGAAATTAGCAACTGTAGTAACATTGAAACAACCCATTGCCCGCACCTTGCAAGACTTTATCTCTTTATGCAATGGTTGGTGATCTACCCAATAAAGAGTATAATTAGAAATAGTACCGTTATCCAAAACAACCACGGGAGAGGCATAATTAGATAGTCTAGGAGATGTTCCCAATGAGAAAGAAAAATCATCTGAAGTATCTAGTCTTAAGTCTGCACCTAAATCATAATAATATAAACCTGTTAAATTATTGGACAAATCTGTAAGAAATATACTTAAATGATGCAGGCCTATTTTCTCTATATCTTCTATTATAAAATTCTGAGGCAAACCATGCCTTGCAAAAAGAGAAGTGATATCGTTATATCCACAAAACAATCCTGGAATAGAAGATTTAGCAGAAACAGCATTTGACGAAAAATAGGAATTTCTTAATTCAAAATAATAAGAAGCTGTTGAAACAATTAATAAAACTAAAATAAATGACCAAAACAATGCATATTTCATGATTTATCTAATAATCCACAAGTTATAAAATTATAGGTTCAAATGATCTATTAAGCATAAGCAGTTAATATATAAGTTAACTAAAATACAAAGAGTTGAAATAAAAGATGAAAAACGCAAAACTAAATTATTTAAAAGTATCAATGGTAGTAATTCTTATACTTTTCATATTCTCTACATGGATGTTTTATTTTTCATTTAAAAATCCTCTTAAAACAATTTTAGGTTATATTACATCAACTGGAGAAGCCAATTTGACCGTAGAAACATCTGGGATAATCAATTTCACAAACTCTCAAATAAACTGGGGGTCTGGAAGGGTTAATGCTGGATCTCAATCTGCTACGCTAACTACTGAAGAAACAAATAATGTAACCAATGGTAATTGGACTTTGCAAAATTCAGGTGGTTTAAGAATTGAGAATCTGGGTAATGTTAATCTCACATTAAATATTAGCGGAACAAAAACAGCAGCACAAATGATTGGAGGTAGTTCACCTTCATACGAATGGATATTTTCTCAATTGGAATCAGGTAGCTGCCTCAATTCGACAGGAGGAACCATAGTATTTCAGGACTATGGTTCAGTTTACACAACAACTACTGAAGTATGTGGTAGATTTAGATTTAAAGATTCAAATGATTCAATAAGAATAGATTTTCGGCTAATAATTCCATCAGACTCTAAAATCGGAGCACTTGGAGATACTATAACTGCAACTGCATTCGCAACAGCATAAATCAAAGACAATATAATTTTTTGACTCAAACCAAAGAGCATTAATTATCACAAAACTCTGATGATTTTGCTAGAGTTTTGGGAGTACAGTTGATAATCTCCACAAAATAGATACTAACTCCAATCTAAAGAGAGATTTCAACTAGTATTAAAAAGTAGCTGAAAATATATCAACTCTAATCTAAAGACAAAAGATTTAGAGCAACATTAAATTTAAAGTATATTAAAATCAAAAAATCGATGCGTGATTGGTGCTCGATTTTTGGATGACTTCAACTTCAAAGAAGTTGTAGTACCTGCAACAGACGATACTGTTGCAGTGATCGAAGTCTTGACCTAGAGGGTATATAGTTTGTGTGAGAGACTATCGACATCAAAAAAAACAAATAAGATTAAATATAAGTTCGGCAAAATAATAAAATGGAAGAAAAAGAAGAGAAAAAAGAGTTTCAAACACAAATCCTACAAGAAGAAGAAAAAAATGGTAAGCTGAAGGCAACAGAAGAAGAAACAGATCAAATTCTAAGAATAGTTGCTCCAGGAACAAACTTCAGAAGCGCCTTGGAAGGAGTAGTTCATGCAAAAAAAGGAGCTATTATAGTTGTAGAAATAGAAGGAATACATCAAGTTCTTGACGGAGGATTTAAAATAAATTCTAAATTTACCCCTCAAAAAATAGTAGAACTCTCAAAAATGGATGGAGCAATAATTCTTTCAAAGGACATGAAAAGAATAACTCAAGCAAATGTCATGGTTTATCCAGATAAAAAAATATCAACAAGAGAAACAGGAACAAGACATAAAACGGCAGAAAGAACTGCAAAAATGTTGGGAACTCTAGTTGCAACAGTATCAGAAAGAAGATCTGAGATGACTATTTACTACAAAAACTTTAGACATGTAATAAAGAATGTAAATGAAATATTAAGAAAAGTAAATGAACAGACACAAATAATAGAAAAACAAAGAGAATTGTTTGATTCAAATGTTGAAAAGTTAACTCAAATGGAACTAAGAAACTATCCAAGTCTTCAGCAGGCATCAACAGTAATTCAAAAAGGAAGACTTATAGAAAAGATGACTAATGATGTAAAAGACTTCTTTTTAGAACTAGGAAATGAAGGAACAATACTAAAAACAAGATTAAAAGAGCTAACGTCAAATGTAGAAAAAGAAGTAAATCTAGTAATAAAAGATTATACAAAGGTAGATCTCAAAAAGTCAAGAATTCTAATAAATAGCCTATCTTATGAAGAGATTCTAGACTCAGATAATATAATAAAATCCCTTGCATATGGAGAAAACATAAAAGTAGATAAAATAAGAGGATGGAGAGTCTTATCAAAAACATCTTTAGATGAATCAGATATAGCAGCCCTTACAAAAGAACTAGCAAGTCTAGGGAAAACAATATATTCCAACCTAAATTCTTACAAAACAATAATAGGAGAAGAGAAGGCTAATATATTCAAACAAGAAGTGGATGAGATAAAGAGGGCTTATTTCACATAAAAGTCACATTTAAAAACCATAAATTCCAGAGTAAAATATGAAAAGATCATCAAGACGTTGGAAAAAGAAAGGTCAAATGCGTTGGAAATGGCAACGCAAGCGTCTGAAGAAGGAAAAGCGTAAGAGAAAAATGAGAAAGTCTAGTTAATTAGATTTCTAACTACTTTTGTACCCTAGCATAAAAAACAAGCTACTTAATCTATTAACGTATCTATAAATCTCAGGTCTTAGTTTCCCTTCCCTAAGCATTTTAACAAGAAATGTCTCAAGTTCACGACAGCGTACACGACATTCATTAAACCAAATACTTCTTTCATTAGTAAAACGTACAAATTTATTTGGAGGCTCCCCTAGAGAATCAACATATTCTTCCAATTTAACTAAATCTTCATTAGTAATAGGAGCAATAATACACTCACCAGGACAATTAGCAATTTCTCCAGAAGCCTGCCATAATTTTTGTTGAACTATTTTCAAGAAATCAGAGTGTTCAACACTCAAAAGAAGAGTCATATCCAAAGCACTCTGTAAAAAATCAATCTTACCATTAACCAAAACAATCAAATCATCTTTTGGAATAGGATTACCAGCATAATCTTTAGTAAATCCAGAATCACCATTACTAGTGTAGACTTTAACCACAAAAACTCAAATAAAAACAAGTAATAAACATTTTGTCACCACAATGATTATATATGAAAGTCCTTGAATTCAAATATATCAAAAAGGGTGTAAAAATGAGTCAAAGCGAAATCTGGACAGAAAAATACAGACCTTCTTTATTCAACGATATGGTTGGTCAGCAAGAAATAGTGAAAAGAGCTAGCGCACTAGTAACTGCAATGAACATACCTCACATTATGTTCGCAGGCCCTTCTGGAACAGGAAAATCAACTCTCGCCTTAATAATAGTAAAAGAACTCTTCAAAGATAAATGGAAAGAAAACTATTTAGAATTAAATGCATCTGACGAGCGAGGTATAGATGTAGTAAGACAGAAAGTAAAAGATTTTGCAAGAACAAAGTCAATTGGAGCAGTACCTTTCAAAGTAATCTTCCTAGATGAAGCAGATGCCCTGACACAAGAAGCTCAACAAGCTCTAAGAAGAACAATGGAAAACTACACAAATACTTGCAGATTCATTATGTCATGCAACTACTCAAGTAAAATTATAGATCCCATTCAATCAAGATGTGTAGTATTTAGATTCAAACTTCTAGAAAAGAAAGATATTATAGAAGTAATAAAAAGAATAGCTGAAAGAGAAAAACTAAAAATTACAGAAGATGCTTTAGAAACTTTATACGAAATGTCAGAAGGAGACTGCAGAAGAGCAATTAACTTGCTTCAAGCTACATCCTCAATTGCCCTAGATATTAATTCAGAGATAGTAAAAATGATTGCATCTTCAGCCAAGCCAACAAATGTAAAAATTGTTTTAGACTATGCCTTAGCAGGAGACTTCCTAAATGCAAGAGAAAAACTTCTAGACATAATGCTAAAAGACAGTGTCAGTGGTACAGATATAATAAAATCAATTCAAAAAGAAGTATGGAATCTACAGATAGAACCCCAAATAAAAGTAAAACTAACAGAAAAAACAGGTGAAGCAGAATTCAGAATTGTGGAAGGTAGCGATGAATTCGTTCAATTACAAGCCTTGTTAGCTTCTTTTGTCTTAGCAGGATTAAAAGAAGAAATTTAAAAAGCAAAAAAATAAATGTTCTCTCTTTGACCTATCTCTAAAACAGAAAAATCCCCAGAAGATAATTTTTCAATAATAATTCTATAATCTCCAACCTTAATACGAAATTCACTTCCTCTTCCTTGCAACTTTTGAATATCTACCCTTTCTCCATTTTGAAACTTTTCTAGAGAATTAACGATTTTTTGCCTTATGAATGGATTAAAACAAGAAAGTTGTTTATCTGCTTTTTTAGAAAAGATTACCTTCATTCCTTAAACCCGTATTTCTGTTTAATCTCTTCCAGAGTATAATAATTTCCTTTTTCAATCTCTTTTCGAGATTCTTCTATAGATCTTTTAGTTTTTTCATTAAGTTCAAGATGAGGTTCAATTAAATCCCAAATAATTTCATCGTAACTTTCTTTAGAGTGGGTTTTCATACTTTGAAGTAAATGAAGTATACGTTTACTTACTCTAATACTTGTCTGACCATCTTCTACTTGCATGAGTTTGCATACATGTTGATGTATTTAAATGTTTTCACATATATCCTTAAATAAAGGAAATTCAAAAATAATAGATAAAAGAGAACAAAAATGACTAAATCAAACTTCGCTGAGAAATACAGACCTTCTTTAGTTCAAGAAATAGTTGGTCAGGAACAAGCAATAACAGATACTCAAAAATTCATAAAAGAATTCCCAAAAAAGAAAGGATTAATTCTGCATGGACAATCAGGTACGGGAAAGACAACACTAGTACATGCAATAGCAAAAGAACACAATCTAGATATATTCGAATTAAATTCTTCAGATTTAAGAAACAGACTAAAATTAGAAGAAATTCTTAAACCAGCTAGCGAGCAACATAGCTTATTCAAATCAGGCAAAATATTGCTGATGGATGAAGTAGATGGGGTAACGGGAACAGATATTGGGGGAGTTCCAGAATTAATTAGAATCTTAGAAAAAACAGCACATCCTATAATTATGACTGGAAATGATATTTGGGATTCAAAGTTTTCAGAGCTAAGACCTAAATGTAAATTAGTTGAAATGAAGCCTCTTTCAGTAGATAACACTGTAAAGGTTCTTCAAGCAATACTAAAAAAAGAAAATATAAATGAAAATGTGCATTATCTTAAACAAATAGCAATAAAGTCACAAGGAGATCTAAGAGCAGCTGTAAATGACTTGCAAACATATGTATTTTCAGATCAAACAAATGTAGATTTCTTAGAAGAAAGATCAAAACAAGATACAATATTCAACATCCTAAAAAAGCTCTTCCAGCAAAGAGCAGACAACCTTAATCTATTTGACACGACTAAAATGTCTTTAGATGAAATACTATTATGGATAGAAGAAAATATCCCAAGAGAGTATAAAGGAAAAGCTCTAGCAAAAGCATATTTAGCTCTAGCACAAGCAGACATATTCAGAGGCAGAATATACAGGCAGCAATTCTGGAGATTTCTAGTATATCAAAACATATTCCAAAGCGCAGGAATAAGCTACGCAAAAGACAAACCAAAATCCTCTTTCACAAAATATGAAAGACCACAAAGAATCCTAAAAATATGGTTAAACAATAGAATAATGGGAAAAAAGAAAACAATAAGCCAAAAGTATGCAAGATATGTCCACTGTTCAACACATAGGGCAATGATGGATTTCCAAGTAATAAAGAAAATCATCGCATCCAATCAGGAAATAGCCAAGAATCTCAACCTCTCAGACGAAGAAATGGATTTTATCAAGAAATAAATTATTTATTTTTATCTAAATAGTCTTTGGTTAATTCAAATACCTGATCAGGAGAAAGTTTACTTCCCTGTAGTCTTGAAGAACCACCTATTATATCAGAACCATTCCAACCATTAGCAAGAGTAAGCCCTTCAGCTTGATTGTAAACACCATATAAATCAGAAACTGGAAAAGGTATATACCTACTTCTTCTTCCGACAGTATAAACTCTGTTACCATCTTGGCGAGTAGCTACTAAGCTTAAAAATGCATTCATTCCTTGAGAGAACAAAACATAACGAGCATCATTTCCCCCAATTTCATTAACAACTTTAAACCTAGGATCTTCATGTAATATTTCATGCTTAGTATCTAAGTCTATTTCTTCTCCTTGACCAAGTAAGAAAGCCATTACTCTAGAACCAACGGATTCTAAACAAGTCCTCATATCTGCAGCGGTAGCTCCACTAAGTCTTCCAGATTTTCTTAAATCAGAATATGGTTGAAACACCCATGCATGTTGACGAACTAATCTTTCTCTTAAACTCATTGGAAAAGCTCCACCAGTCACGTCTAAACGATCATTCAATTCAATTAAGCGACCTAAAGAAGGAGAACCATTTGTCCCTTCAAGTTGTTTGTAATTTTGTAATTCCCATACGGCTAAAGCAGTATCTTGATCAGGATCATTAACATATACATTTGCAAAGGGTCTTCCATTTTCATCCCTAAAGGCCTGAAATAATCCTCCTTTAATTGCATACAATACTTGTTTACAAGTGCTCATAGTAGCTTCGCGAACAACTCCATCATGATGATCGAAGTTTACATGTTTAGTAGATGCATCCCAAGCAGGACCACCCATTACTATCCCATCTAAAGCAATAGAATTAGAAGGAGCTCTATCTAAGAACTGTTGCCAAGTCATTGATTCTCTTGGTAAAACGTGAAGTTGTATGTGATCCATATAAAAAACCATAACTTCTTTATTTAAGCTTATCTAAATGTTCGTTTTAAGAGCAAAATATCAACTAAATAACTCATCAACTTTCTTCAAAAAGAATCTAAAAACTTAAATAGTATACAATACTACATATTTGTATACAAAATGACATTAATATCAACACGCATCCCAGATGATATAAAAAAAGACCTACAATGGTATGCTGAAAAAGAAAGAATAGGTTTATCTATAGCTTTTAGAAAAATACTGGAAATAGGACTAAGAGATACTAAATTAGAATATGCACTAGAATTATACAAAAAAGGAAAAATAACTCTCTGGAAAGCAGCAGAAATAGCGGGAATTTCTTTATGGGAAATAATGGCCATAGTAAAAGAAAGAAAAATACCTATGCCTTATACAATGGAAGACGCTGAAAAAGACATAAACGCGACTTTAAAGGAATAAAATGCTTGCTGTTTCTGATTCAACTCCTTTGATTCATCTAGCCAAAATTAAAAAAATAGATTTACTAAAAGTCCTCTTTAAAAAAATATATATTCCAAATGAAGTATATCAAGAAGTAGTTATAAATGGTAAAGAAAAAAGCCAAAATGAAATATTTCTTATTGAAGAAAAATTAAAAGAAAAATTTATAGAAATAAAGGAAACCTCACTAAATCTTGAAGTTAATAATATTCACATTGGAGAAAGAAAAGCAATAAATCTCTGCCAAGAACTAAAAATAAAAAACTTATTGATTGATGACAAAGATGGATATAATATAGCAGAAATTTTAGGATTGAACCCTATAAGAACAACAGGTTTATTCTTAATATTATTAGACAAGAATATTATAAATTTAGATGAATATGAAAAATCATTAAAAGAATTATCGGAAAGTAGATACTTTATTGACGCTGAAACTTATCAAAGATTAATTACAGCAGGTAGAAATAAAATGCACAGTAAAAACAAGAATTAACTAGAATAGTTCTTCTCGACCTGTCCCCAATTAACAACATTCCACCATGCTTCAATATAATCAGCACGTTTGTTCATAAATTTCAAATAATAGCTATGTTCCCAGACATCTATAACAAGCAAGGGTTTCTTTCCAAGTGTAAGAGGAGAGTCCTGATCTTTAGTAGTCATTATCTCTAATTTACCATCTGACAAAACAAGCCAAGTGTAACCTGACCCAAATAAAGAAGCAGCATGGGTGGTAAACTGATTTCTGAATTCTTCAAAGCTACCAAAATCCTTATTTATTTTCTCAATAATTTTTCCCTTAGGAGCTGATTTGGAATGAGGAGCCATACATTCCCAGAATACATTGTGATTCACATACCCACCCCCAAAATTCCTAACAGCTGTCTTTATTTCAGCAGGCATTTTATCTAAATCAACAAGTAACTCTTCAACTTTCCTATCAAACAATGCGGGATGTTTTTCCAAAGCCAAATTCAACTTATCACAATATGTCTGATGATGTTTAGAATAGTGTATCTCAACTGTTTTAGCATCCATATATGGCTCTAAAGCATCAAAAGCATAAGGTAATTTAGGCAAGACATGTTTATTCATAAAAAAGGACAGTTAAGGCTCTTTATAAAAATTTCTAGCTTAATTATTTGATAAATTCCACATTTGGCAAATCTTTGAATTCCATGTCTCCAGTTACAAACTTCATTTTTCTATTTAGTGCCATAGTGTAGCCCAAACAATCTATATAACTAAATTTTCTTTTTATATTTCTTATTCTAAATTTTGATGCTAGTTTTATATCTTTAAGGTCTTCATTAATAACTATACTTCTCATTAAATCTGTTATTTCGTCAGCTTTCTTTTCTCCAAAGTCTTGCATTAACCGATAATGTAATTCAAGCAAATTTGTAAAACCAGTAAAGTTTATTGAATCTTTAAAAATAGAAAAGTTAGGATTTTCTTTTGCTATCTCAATCAAAGTATAACTATCTAAAAAGTATTTAATTTCTTCCATTTTCTTTTTTCTGCTTCAAATTCTTCTCTTCTTATATCATCTTTCATTTTTTGAGCATCAATTTTCCAACCCCTTAATGATCCAAATAACTCTTTAATTGGGTTTTCACGCTCAATAATTACTACTATTTCAGTTTCAGGAGTTATCTTTGCTCGTTTGACAATATCTCTAGGTATAACTATTCCCAAGGAATTCCCCCATATTTTTGGTTTGACTACTATCTTCATATAATGTATAATGTATAACTATATATAAAACTTTCTATAAATTATCTGAAGGTTTATGCACTAAAATATAGAATAAAATTAAAAATAAAGCTAGAGAAAAAACAAGAAACCCGATAAATAACCAAAGGAAAGGAGTGACATTAAATAAACCCCCAAGTCTGGGAGACAACAAAATAAAAGGGGAAAAATATCTCTCAATAAGAATAGTAATAAACATTATATCTAATAAAAGAAGATGAAAAATATCTCTTCGAGATAAATCAAACTTCATACTCATTAAGCAACTAAGTAAGCCAAATTTATAAACATAGACATGTAAAAGAGGTTATGTCTTATGATATAATCTTAGGCAGAGATGCCTCTGATAAAAAGAAGTTTGGAAGTTCTGGTCTAATCAAGATAGGAAAGGGATATGTTACAATGGGTAACTATACTTCCATGTCAAATAATATATTATTAGATGTAGCCAGGTCCCATGTAATTTTAGTAGCAGGAAAAAGAGGTTGTCTAGAAGGAAATACTTTAGTTTTTACAGACAAAGGTTATAAAAAAATAAAGGAGTTTAATCCGTTACTTGATAAAATATTATCGTTTAACCCAGAAAATCAAATATTTGAGTGGGAAAAAGCAGATTTAATAAGATACCATGTAAGAGATGAAAAATTAATCAAAATTAAATTAGAAAATAACAAAGAACTAATTATTACAAAAGAACACCCTTTACTAATAACAACAGGTAAAAAACAGTTATCATTATTATGGAGAAATGGAGAAAATTTAAAAGTCGGAGACTTATTACTAGAAACAGTTAATTCTTTTAAAGACATTAATCCAATTTTTATTAAAGAGATTAAAGAAATAGATAATATCGAAGAAGTATATGATCTATCAGTTCCAAAGAATCATTCATTTATCGCTAATGGAATAATCTCACATAATAGTGGAAAATCGTATACTTTAGGAGTCATCACTGAGGAAATAGCAAATCTACCACAAGAAACTGCAAGAAACATAGCTCCAATCATCTTTGACACAATGGGAATTTTCTGGACAATGAAATTCAAGAACGAAAAAGACAAAGATATTCTAAATGAATGGAACTTAGAAGCAAAAGAATCTCCAGTAAAAGTATTTGCTCCAATAGGTAAAATTGAAGAGTACAAAGAAAAAGGAATCCCAGTTGATGAACCATTCGCTTTGAAAGCCAGTGAACTAGAAGCAGAAGACTGGATAATCACTTTCAATTTATTAATGACATCTCAAGAAGGAGTTCTAATAACTAATACAATATCAAAACTAAAGCAAGAAACAGACAGCTTCACAATTCAAGATATAATAAAACAAATAACGCACACACATAATGTAAATCAAGAAACAAAAAATGTAGCAAGCTCACTATTCCAGGCAGCAGAAAGCTGGGGTATATTCTCAAAGTCAAATGAAGGAACAGAAATTACAGACTTAGTGAATGCAGGAAAGACAACAATTATAGACCTATCAGTTTACTCTTCTATAGGATCATTCAATGTAAGAGGCCTGGTAATAGGATTAGTAAGCAGAAAACTATTCATTCAAAGAATAAATGCAAGAAAAAAGGAAGAAATTCAATCAATTCAGCATGGTATTGATTATATGAACTATAATCCAACAAGAGAAAACCCTCTGATATGGTTATTTGTGGATGAATGCTTAACTGGAGATTCAGAAATAATAACTTCTACAAACCATACCCAATTACAAGAGGTTGTAAACAAATTTAGAAAGGGCGAGAAAATAGAGGTTTTAACATATGATCTTGAAAAAAAAGAATTTATGCATAAAAAGGTTAAAGATATTTATGAAAAAGGAAAAAGAAAAATAATTAAAATAACTACTGAAACAGGTAAAGAATTAAAAGGAACTCCAGAACATAGAGTATTAACAAGAAATGGTTTTGCTTCATTATTTAGTGTAGATGAAATAGGCACTCCGTTAATTCAACATTATTCACAAGATAAAAAATGTATAGAAGCAAGATTATTAGGGCATTTATTTGGAGACGGATGGGCAAGTCAAAAACAACAGTCTTTAGGATTTAGCGGAAAAATCAATCCAAATGATCTTAATAAAATAAAGGATGATCTATCATTCTTAGGTTTAAAATCAACAAATATTTACTCAAGAAAAACTACATCTCAAATAACAGACAATAAAAATAAGAGAATAATAATAAATGGAACAAGCCACAGCATTCAAGCAAGTTATAATGCTTTCAAATATTTTGATAAATTAGGAATAATTAAAGGAAGTAAAATTATTCAACCAACCAATATTCCTGAATGGATAAAAAAGTCAGAAAATAAAGTAAAAGCTGAGTTTCTTGCAGCTTTAATGGGAAGCGATGGGATGAGAATAACTAAAGCTAAAAATGCAAAAGGAGACTTTAATGCTATAAGATTAAGCTTTAATAAAATAGAACAGTTGGAAAAAGAAGCCTGGGAATATGCTTATGAAATAAAAGAACTATTTGAAAGTTTAGGAGTAAAAACAAGTAGCATTGCAAAAAGGCCTGGAAATATAAGAAAAGATGGCAATAAAACATTAAAGATAGTCATAACATTAGAAAAAAATCTAGAAAATGTAATAGCATTCATAGAAAAGATAGGTTATAGATATTGTTCAAATAAAGAAATAGGGGGAATTAAGTGGGCTAAATATCTAAAAGCAAGGTTATTTCTCAAGAAAGAAAGAGAAAATATATGGGTAAAAGCCAATGAATTGAAAAAACAAGGATTAGGAGAAACTAAGATCTCACAAATACTTAATTTCCCTTATCCTCAAATAAGAGACTGGGCAAGTAATAGAAACAAACCAGGCCTTCCAAAGACATTCCTTGATTTTGATGAGTGGACTGAAAAAAGAATAATTAATAATTTACTATATGAAAAAGTTTTTAGAATTAAAGAACTAGAAGAAGAAGAAGTCTATGACTTATCTATAGATGAAGTTCACAATTTTGTTTCAAATGGATTTATTACTCATAATTGTCACGAATTTCTTCCAAAGAGCTATAAAACCCCTGCTACAGATGCATTAGTTCAAATTTTAAGAGAAGGACGTCAGCCTGGTATTTCTCTAGTTCTAGCAACCCAGCAACCAGGGCAAATACACAATGACGTAATGACTCAGTCAGATATAGTAATATCTCATAGAGTCACATCCAAACCAGATGTAGAAGCCTTAAACCAAATAATGCAGTCATATCTCTTAGAAAGCATCAAGTCTTCAATGGACAAACTGCCGTCAAGCAAAGGTTCAGCAATTATACTAGATGATAATTCAGAAAGAATCTATCCAATGAGAATGCGTCCAAGATTAACTTGGCACGGTGGAGAGTCTCCTTCAGCTGTGAAAGGACAATCATCTTTATAGGAAAGTTTAAATAATAATTATACCGTTTATACATATGATTGAAGTAAAAACAAAATTAAGAAAATGGGGTAATTCATTTGGAGTAGTTGTACCGATAAATTTAGTTGAAAAAGAAGGAGCAAAAGATGGAGATGAAGTAATAGTTTTGATGAAAAAAGAAAAAGGGAATGTGTTAAGAGAGACTTTCGGCACCTCAAAGTCAAAAAAATCAGTAAAGAAATTGATGAAAGAAATTGATGAGGAATTAGATTTTGGTTAGATATTTTTTTGATTCTTATGCAATTATGGAAATAATTGAGGGAAACTCGAATTACGAAATTTACTTAGACTCCGAAATTGTAATAAATAACTTTAATTTCGCGGAATTATGCTATGGGTGGTTCAGAAATAAAGAGAAAAATGTTGAAATTTATATCAAAAAATATTCAAAGCATATAGTATCTGTTAACCCAGATTGGATTGAAGAAGCCATGAAGTTCAGAGCGGAGTGGAAAGATAGAAAAGTGTCTGTTCCAGACTGCATAGGATACATTATGGCTAAAAAACTTGGAATACTTTTTCTAACAGGAGACAAAGAATTCAAAGATCTAGATAATGTAGAATTTGTAAAATAGTAAGATTTTTAAACCACTTTTTGATAGTAACATTATGACTGAAAGAAAACCAGTAGTCTTCGGAATAGGAGGTCTATTAGGAAAAGAAGAAAGAGGAAAAATAGACGACATGCTTAGTATTATGGCAGAAACATATGGGTGTAAAACTTATGCTATAAGACCTGCAGAAGTTGTAATAGATGGAACAAATTATCTCTTTACTTTATCTCCTGAAGATAGAAAAGAGATTGTTGAAGCAGTAAGCGCAGCTAGAGAGAACCCAGAAGCAGATACCTCTAGAGTAGCAATAATAACTTCAAGTATAGGGGCATTAAAATTGTTTGAATATCTAGGAGAAAGTGAGGATCTAGCCTTAGGGTTAAAAGCGATAGCGCAAAACGTTCCATTTACTAGAAGAAATGAAGGGCTAACCTCGAGAGGAAGAGAAGCAATCGAAAGAGGAGAACCATTTAATTTTAGCTCCAGATATGATAGGATGAGAAGAGTTAACAGATCTGTTCGTACCACTTCCTTACCTTATTTATTAGATTTTGACGCAAGAGAAAATTTGAAAAGATTATCTCCACAATACAGATTTCAAACATTCACATTATTAGCTAAAAGAGATAGTGTGGTAGACAATCAAGTAACTGTAGAGTGTCATAGGATGTTAAATGGAACAGATGAAAATATGTTAACTGTAGAATATGATCACTGGATCCCTTACGAAGTTTCGAGAAAACCAATTGTAGATTTTCTAGTGAAAACTTTAGAGCTTAGATTAGCTTAATATCAGCTCTATACCTGAACTTCCTAGCTCCAATATCCCCAGCTTTCACAATTTTCATTATCTTAACTTTCTTTTTAGCTTTCAAAGCCTCATTAATTATCAAATCCTTTAATTGACCAACTTCATCTTCAAGATAAAACCCATAATAATGTATAACTGTTCCTTTTTTGCAGACTCTAAAAGCTACATCAAGAAAGTCATCTTCTAAATTAGGCCTAGACATAACTATCCTATCAAAGGTCCCAGTAACCTTTTTTCCATGACCTATAACTCTTCTAACGTCCCCTTGAACAACATGAACTTTACCAATCAATTTATTGCGCTTAACATTCTCCAATGCATACCTAGAGCAATCTTTTCCAAGTTCAACACCATAAACTTCAGAAGGTTTAGAATTCTTTCCAATTACAATAGAAAATGGTCCGACACCTGCAAACATAATAAGCACTCGCTCATTTTTCTTCACAAGCTTAGCAATATTTTTTCTCTCTTCACTTAATCTAGGTGAGAAATAGCAAGTTTCAACATTAAATCTAAATTCACATCCATTTTCACGATATAAAGCCTCAAGAGTTTTATCCCCGGCAAGCCATTTTGTCTTTAAAGTGCGCAAGCGACCAGAAAACTTACCAACCTTCTCAAGTACGGTTGTAACACTTTTATGTGTAGATAAATAATCAACAGCAAACTTTTTCTTATTCTTCAAAGAGAAATCTTTGTCAAATTTAATGATTGCAATATTACCCACAACGTCATATCCCAAGCGCATATCATAACCTAAGATTTAGAACTTTTAAAATGAATGCCTCAATTTCTACTAACAATTCTTTGTTTAAAGAAACTTGTAAACCATAAGATGTAGGTTTTGTGAGTAACCAGCCAGCTTTAATCAATTGATGAGCAACATATTCTACTTGTTTTCCTAAATGCTTAGGAAATCCTCTTTTCAAAGTATCAAAATGAGTATGTTTACCACCAATAATATTACCTCTTCGTAAATGATAAAGAATAGTTGCCATGATGTCTTCTTCTGTAGAAAATTTCATACATAAAAAAGCAAGGAGAAATATTTAAATGTTGCTATATTAATAACATAATAACATAAAGAGAAACATTTATAAAAGAGAATCTTATCATAATAACATGAAAACACAAAATGGATTAGATAACAACAGCGTGTTCATAGAAGTATTTGGTAACAACCCTGTAATGAAAGTCTTGGATTTTCTCATAACTTTTCAAGCATTTGATTATCCCTTAACAGAAATAGCTAAAAATTCTTCAGTAAGTTATTCAACATTGCAGTCTTTTTGGAACAGATTAGAATCAAATAACATAGTGATAAAAACAAGAAGAGTGGGAAAATCAGACTTGTTCAAACTTAACACAAATAATCCTGCAGTAAAAGAGCTAATAAAATTAGATTGGAAGTTAACAATTGGTTCAGAAAAATCAGAAATTCTTGCCTAATTACAAAAACAAATATATTGGCTATAAAAGTCTATCAAACTCCAACTAATTCTTCTTCTTTTTCCTTAATATATACATGTTCACGTAAAGGTTCCTTAACTCTTTCCTTAATTCTATCCTCAAGAGGTTCATATTTACCATAAGCTTCTGCGAATTTCCTTACAATTTCTTTTCTTACCCTTCTCTTAACCATTCTTTCAAATGCCCCAGATTCAAGCGCAGGTCCAATTATAGGAAGAAGATATCTAACAGGCTTAAGCAAGAAGTGTCCAGCAACATCAAGTGCGCCATACCAACTCTTAGTCTTGCGCATATATCTTATTGCTGCAGGAACTTCAACAGCAGTCTTAGCAGCAAATAAAGCATAGCCCAAAGCAGTTACATTATCAAATGGGGTTGTAGTAATATATGCACTCAAATCATTAGCAACAGCCAAAGCCATTGTACCTTTTCCAACAGGAGTCCTTACCAAACTGCGCAATTCACTTGCATATTTGTCAGTAACTTCATTAGTAATTCTATCTAATCCTTTAGAAAATTTATCCCTATATTCTTGAGGAACATCATCTCCAAAATAATCCTTTAGCTCGTATTTAGCAACATAATCTCTAGTCCTTGCCTTGCTAGATGGAAGAAAATCCGTTTTCACTTTTGCTAGTAATTTTTCAAGACTCATATTAGTATAAAATTATTTTTTGACAGAGTTAAACAAGTAGTCCACAAGTTCATGATAAGAAATAACTCCTACAAGTTTACCATTATCAGTAACGGGACAATTAAATGTCTTAAGTTCATTCATAATTTCAAGAGCTTTTTCAAAATCATCATTTAAATCAACAGATTTAACTGCCTTTACCATTAACTCTTTAGCATTCATTTTAGAGCATTTATCCCCATCACATAATGCCTTGTAAACCAAATCAGTAGTTGTGATAATTCCTTCCATCTTTCCATTCTTATCAACAACAAAAATCCTTCTTTCTTTTCCAGTTCTTAGTTTTTTAGCAATATCCATTACAGATTCATCTAAGCTACAAGTAAGAGCCTTATTTATTGTTATTTTCTTTATGCTTTCAGTTTCCATGTTTTATCGTATATATTTGTGTATTTATTTCTTTCTAAATGATCCAATAGCCCAACTTATAGGTTTCCAAGCCATTTTACCTAATTCACGAACAGCGCCCCCAGTAGTTCTAACAGCATACTCACCCTTGGTCGTTACAAAATTTCCAACTATAGCTCCAAGACCAAATCCAATAGCAGTCAATCCAAGTGCAGCATTTTTACTCAAAAATCCATTTGGCTCATAAGGTTTAATTCCGTATTCATTAGCTCTCTTAATAACTTCAAAGTATTGAATATCATTAGATCCTTCCGATATTTGTTCAGGTTTTAGTTCTTTAAATCCTCTAAGCAATGCAAATGATTTTTCATGTTCTCTAAAAAGATCTCCCAATAAAACTCTTCCAGATTCATCAGATTTATGAGTATTATTTTCATTAGCTCTTACTTTGTAAGCCGCTTCATTCATACCATATTCAATCTCAGTTATTCTTTCCATTAGACTCATACGCAATTTAGCAAGATCATTGTAATTACCTGTATATTGAGGTTGAGTTTGTACTTCTGCATCTTTTTTCTTCTCATCTCCAAATAATCCCTTAGTCCATGTAAGAATATCTTTCTTTATATCTCTAGCTCCCTTTACAGGTGCAGATTCAGCACCAGGAGTCTTTAGAGCCTGTCTCTGCAAAGCCTCTACATAATCCCAAGTTCCCTTATACAATCCACTTCTTTGCTCAAGATTAGAAGAATAAGTTTCCCTAGTGCCTTGAGAAACACTGCCTAAAATTCCTTCCAAATGATTATTGTCGGCCCTACTAAATTGATAAACTACTTTAGAGTCACGAGCAGCTTCCTCAGCAGCACCAAAAATACCACTAAGATAATCTCCAGCTACATAACCAACAAGTCCACCAGCGGCTCCGCCAACTGCGGCACCTAAGAATCTTCTTCTGGATTTATTTACAGCTTTTGCCATGTTCAGAACTTTCCAGTATTGCATGAGAAGTCATGCCAGTTTAGTTCTGAATCATAAACAAACTTTGTTTGTGCCATTTTTATACCAGAAATTCAAACTAAGAACCCTATTTAAAGCTATATGGTGAAATTAAAAACTACGTCTTCCCCTGGCTAATTTATTCCTATGGTCTTCTAATTCGTGTATTTGTCTACGTGCCTCTTGAGGATCTGGATGATAGTTTTCAGCAATTTGTTTATGTAGTTTGCCTATTCTTTCATTCAATTCAGCAATTTGATTCCAAGTGTGTCTTGAAAATTGCTTCTTCATTTCTTGAGTCTTCAACCACTGAGTAACCATAGTATCTAAAAATAACCCATAGGCCAAAGAAATAAGAGCACTCCATAAGTAAACACCTTCATAAGCTTCCAAGTCACTTGTAGCCCACAAACCAAAGTAAATTACAGCATAAAACACCCAAGCAACTTTTTTAACCAAACCATTTAGACCATTTACAAAATACCAATAAATCATAAAAGGTAATATTCCCGTAATGGCAATAAATAAAACTTGATATTGAGTAATTATGGTTGAAACCCATATATAATTAAGATTTCTAACTCCAAGCAAACCAATAATTATTGCAACTAATCTTAAGATTCCTTTATGCCCATATCCTTGAAAGAATGGCAAGTTTCCAAGTATAACTCCAACAATAATAGAGATGAGCATAAACAAAAGAGTTTTTTCAAACAACAAATATCCAGTCCAATCATTCCCTCCTAGAAGCGCTCTAAGTATTGGTTCCAAATTCATAACTAAAGAATCAATTACTTGTTCAGTTCCATACCAAAATCCGCCACCATAATATTGAGCACTAACAAACCCAGGGACTAAAAGCAAAGAAAGTAAAAACAAAACAAAAAATATATTCCCCTTCATATTACTTATTAACGTCAAATAGATTATAAAGCTTTTGAGACTTATCTCATTAGAGCCAAAAGGTTAGCTTTTTTTTGCAGAAGCTCTGTATTTATTGCAGCTCTATCTTGAGGGTTCTGAGCATTAACTAGTTTCTTAGCTAAGTCTTCAATATCTGTCTGCACTTGTATAGCCTGAATTCTCTTATGCCTATCACTAATATTAGCAATGGATTGGTTTCTCCATAACAAACGAATCTCTCTATCTGCAATAAGGCATACTCCAGAAATTCCAGCAATAATCAAATATATCCAAGCACCAGTAGTACTATTACTACTTCCAATTAATAATGTAGGATCATTCCATCTTGAGACTGCAAAATAAACATAAATTACAAGATATGCAGCCCATCCAGCCTTGCGTAAAACAGTACTTCTGAATCCTTCAATTACAAAAAAGAATACTGCAAAAGGAATAATTGCAGTAAGAGCAACAGTAAGAACAGTTGAAGGCAGCCATATAAGATTAATCAATTCAGGAGTAGTTATGAATCTTACTCCTAAAATAGCTACAATACTAGATGCTATAAAAGAATAAACAGGCTTATCTTCAAACAAGGGTAGATTCTTAAGTGCAGCAGCAACAAAGACCATAACTAAAATGAATGCGAAGAGTTTAACTGCTAGTGAGTCTGCAGTATCGTTTGTTTCACCAGATCCCAATAAGTACTTAGCAACAGGAAAGATAGCGCTTGAAACATCATTCAAAAAACTTTCGACATTTGCATTAGAAGTACCTTGAGCACTAACAAAAGATGAAACTAAAAATATAGAAAGTAAAAACAAAACACCTAACTTTTTCATAGTGACAAATGCTCAAAGAGGTATTTAAACATTTCTCGAAACAAACATTTATATTAAATCTCAAATAAAAAACAATATGAAAAAGAGCTTGAGCATTTTAGTATTATCGATCCTTTTCATAAGTATCCTAATCTCAGCGCAAACAACAACTACTCAAGAGCCAGGTACAAGCACTACAACAGAAAAGTTACTAATACCAAAAATAAACACCAAAGACCCAACTCCCAAAATAGATGAAAAACTAGAGGAAGAAATAACAATACCCACAGGTCTTAAAACAATAACTAGAATAGGTTTAGGAATAAACTCTCAAGAACCAATACCTATTTCAAATTTAATAATAGTAATTGCATTATGGACTTTTGTATTAATTGCATCTTATTCTACATTAAAATCAATACAAACAATTAGCCAAATTGCAGTATCAATTAGTGCCTTTTGTATAACTATGATAATAGGATCAACAAAAGCGTTTTCAGTAGCAACAGAAAAGTGGTTGGAAAACGAAGACATTTTCATATTTATTAACGGCTGGGAATTCGGAAATCTATTAATAACAATCTTTGCGTTAGTTATTGTAGGTGTAGTAGTATTCTGGTTAAAAGAAAAGATAAAGAAAGAAATAGAAAGAGATCAAAAAGAAGAGGCTCTTGATACTATTGCAGAAGAAGCCAAATCAAGATTAAGAAAAAAGTAATCAGCCAAACTTTTTAGTAGTTCTCCAGTTTCCACCAGTAGTAGCTTTAATCCATTGTACAAATGTCATTTTGGCATCCTTTTCTACATCAGCTTCCCATTCTTCTCTTTTCTTCTTTATCCATTTAGCAATAGATCTATTAAGACCCCAGAATCCAACAAAAAATCCAATTACTGCTAAAAAGAACAAAACTTTCCACAATAGAGAACTTTTATAGAAAACTAATGCAACAGACCACTTTCCAATATACTCAAATAAATTAATCTGGGCAAGCAAAATAACAATTATGAAAGAATAGAGAATGCCTATAGCTTTTTTATCTACCGAAGACATATATTTGATTATTGAATAAAGAGTAAACACCCAAAACAAAAATGCAAAAAACATATTGAAAGAAAGACTCCAATTCATTCCAAATAAAATCAAGAAAACTATGTTTATTTTAGTAAAAAAGACATTAACTGAAGAAACAAACTTATTTCTTAATAGAAACTCCTTCCATTGCAACCCTATATTCTCCCAATAATCTGCCTCCGTAAATCCTCTCGCCTTCTCAACAGCCTTTTGGACTTCCTCTCCAGATTTTTCAATATCTTTTTGAGTTTGATCAAGTTGTCCTGAAACAGCACTAACGAGTAAAACTAAACAAAATAATATAACTCTAAAATGCACCCACCTCATCATATAACAAGACAGTTATATCTCTTTAAATAATTTAACGAGTAGGTTAATTACCCTTAACTGCTTCTAAATATCTAGAAAGTTCTTCGTCAGATTCTCCACGCTTAGCCAATATTATAGCATTAAGAAAGGCTTCATAATGTGCATTCGCATTAGTAAATACTTCATTCTTGTTACGCGAGCTATATGTAGACTCATCTATATCTGCACGTGAGAATTCCAAAGTGCCCTTTTTATCAGTAAAAACAACATGCTCTAGCTTGCCATTAAGAGGTTTAGGTCTCTTCTTTTCATCATCCCAACCAGCATTTGCATCCCAGTTCAATGGTTTAAAGTCATCGTCATCTGTATATTGTACTCTAACAGATCCTTTTTTGGCAGACATATGATTACCATCTTTTCTTTCTTCATAAAAGACATTCCAACTACCCAACTTCCCATTATATATTGTTTCCTGCTCAATACCAACAGAATAAAGAATATCATCAACTATAAGGATTTCACCTCTATTTGGACGCGTATAAGCCCAAGTAAATGCTCCAGCTGCAAGAGCTAATCCAAGCAATTTTCCCTTATGTCTTCCAATAAAACTTCCTATTGTCATAAAAATAGTCCAAATATTTACTATTTAAATCTTTCTATTGTAGTAACTATGGAGTCATGACAAACTAGAACAAGCTGGTCTGTCCCTTCTTAGCTTTAAGCTCACGCAATTTAGCAATTTGACTATTAATTTTATCTTCATTTAACCTCTTCAAAATTTCACGTCCTTTTTCAGTTTTTTCAAGCCTTTTATAAAATTCATCTGCTTTTTCATAAACAGCATTGATAAGCATATCCACTGAATGCTTCCATTCACTTCTTGGGGATATTCTAACAAATTCAGCCCACTTTTCAACAGCTTCCATATGTGATTTATCTCTAGTCATTTTTGTTCAACCTCAACATTCTAATCATTTTTTTAATTTCATTAATAAAATTTTCATCAATTTCATCTCTGTAGATTATCCTTAAATGTTTGGCATCTTCCATATCTTTCGGTGCCTTTAATAATTCCTCTTTAAAAGCTATATTAAAATCAATAGAAGAAAACCATATATCTAAACCAGTAAACTCAAGTTTCTTTCTTGTCATAATCTGTAACTCATCTATCTCATCTTTTACAAATTTTACTTCCATTTCAGGAGGCATAAGAGTACCTTGTCTAACATATCTCACACTATCTCCATGAATCAAATAATCATAGACATCATCCATTTTAGTAGACTGCATACAATGAAAACCATTCCTAAACAAATCTTCATGAAGAGATCTAAATTTATCAAATGAAATTTTTTCAATAATCATATCTATATCTTCAGTAGTTCTTTTTCTCCCATGAGATATAGCAACAAAACCAGAAACAACAATATATTTAGCATATTTCTCCATAATTTCACAAAACTCTAAAGCAAATTTATCTAAAATATTTCTATCTCCAACACCTCTTTCCATATAAAAAATAAAATAATCAGATATATATCAATTTCTATACTAAAACAAACTCATCTGTCCTTTCTTAGAATGAAGCTCACGTAATTTAGCAATTTGATTCTCAACTCTTTCTTCAGAGAACTCATGTCTTTCAACTAATATCTCCTTAATCTTTTTCTCATCAAACTTAGAAAAAACAACCTTATGCTTTGAAACATTTGGTTTCTTAAAAATTTCAAATATCTCTTTCCAGTTAAATCCTAAATCTCCATGTCTTTCAACAACATCTTCGAATATTGCAACGGGATAAATTTTCTGCTTTACAAGAGCAAGAGCCTTTTTTGGACCTATTCCCCTTACACCACCAGGATTAAAATCAGTTCCCACAAGAATAGCTAAGCAAATAAGCTGATCTCCTGTAATACCTAACTGATTAATTACATTCTCAAATTCAATCATTTCAGGAGCAATATAAACAAAACCAGAAACAGTTTTTCTCTTGCGGGACAAAGTCAAATTTTGAATTAATCTTGTACCTCCAACAACCAAAGCATCATAATCTTGAGAAGCAACAGCATACGCTTGACCTGACTTAACAATCTCAGCAGCCTGCATTTCCCCCTCTCCAGGAGCTTGAACAACAGCAATACCCATAGCCTCAAGTAATTCTTTACTTTCAGTAATCATCTTAGTATCAAGTTTCATAAAGCCTCTAGAGTATTTACCCATTCCATCAATATCTTCATCTTCCAGGGCTTTCTCATATTTTTCAGTCATCTTATCTTTAGCAGCTTGGCGAATTTCATGAGTCTTTCCCTTCAATATATGATATTCTCCATCAAAAACATAAATCAAATTAAGACCTTCAACAAGCAAAGCAATATTCCTATAAAACAATCCAGATAAATGAGAAGTAATATTTCCAGAAGAATCCATCAAAGGAGTTCCATCAGGCTGCCTTACAGAAGAAAGAAATTGATATATTGCATTGAAAGCATCAACAGCAACAGTCTTGCCTTTCAAATCTTTAAAAGCAACCTCCTTACGATTAACCAAATCACCTATTTGCAAACCCATATGAAAAAGTGGTATCTGGAGTTAATAAAAATTATTGTAGTTAGAACATTCATAAGAACCTATAAGTAACAATTCAACCTAGCAAATTAATCAAATAAAGACTATCTTCACACGTAAAATTTGCAACTCATCTAAAGAACATTTTAACAATCTATTATTTAATCTCTCTTATAAGAACTCAGAAACTCCCGCTTGTTTTGTTTGCTCTTCCATTTATTCCTATTTTAACCTAACAGCAATAATAAAATTATTTTTTGTATTTAAGTCCCCTCCTTAAAACTTGTTGAAGAATAGTTCCTTTTGTATTCGTATAAGCTGAAACTATTACCTCAAGATTATCAGAAGAACCATGTGACTCTAAAGGATATCCTGTAGCCTTAATCATTCTAAGCCTTTTCTTTAATTCAGCAGCATATCCTTCTTTTCTCCAATCAGGATTGTTTATAATAGGACGCACTATCCTATATGCACTTAAAATAACATCGTCTTCAACTTCATCAAGAGATATTATTTCAATATTTTCCATATCCCCTCCTATATTGGTTTCTTCTTTGAGAGATTTGCCTCTCAAGAATAATTCTATGTCTTCTATTGCATGTTGACCATAATTAAGTTCAACACATAAAATATGATATCTCAAAGCATCTCCTGACTTCATGGCTCCAGATCTATCCGCTTCCATATTTGCTATATCTCTAGTTACCACAAAAACCCAATAAAAGTCCATTTTTAAACATTATCTAAACACTAGTAAAACAATTAAAAACACATTAAGCATAAAAATAATATGAAAGGTTACATTGTAAATATATCATCAATATCTCAAGATGAAAAGACTTACATCCAAATATTTGGTCGCCTGGAGAATGAGAAATCATTCGCAGCAGTTGTACTATTTACACAGTACTTTTACATCAGAGAAACAGACTTGCAAAAAGCAAAAAATGTACTAACAAATTGTAAAATAGAAAAAACAGATCTTGTTAACAAAAACAAAGAAAAAGTACTAAAAATATCTCATGAAAATAAAACAGACATTACAAAGATAGTAAAAGCAGTTCATCAAAAAGAAATAAACACATACGAATCAGACTTAAGCCCTACATTAAGATACCTAATAGATAATGATATTTACAGCGTAATAGAAATATCTGGCGAAACAGAAACAGCAGAAAAAGTAGATGTTGTATACAAAAATCCAATAATTAAACCATCAAAATCAGATATTCAATTAAAAGTCCTATCATTAGACATAGAAACCGACAAAAAAGGAGGAGACTTATTCTGTATAGGTTTATACAGCCATAATTATGAGAAAAGCTTCATAGTAAGCAAAGAAGAAGTAAAAGGAGCAATAGCCTGCAAAACAGAAGCAGAGCTTTTAGTAAAATTCAAATCAGAAATAGAAAGATTTGACCCTGATATAATTACAGGATGGCATGTAATCGACTTTGACTTAAACTATCTAAAGAAAAAATTTGAAGAGCACAACATAAGTTTTGACATAGGAAGAACAAATGAAAATGTTAGAATAAAAATAGAAAATAACTTCTTCAGAAGCTCAACAGCAAAAATTCCAGGAAGACAAGTCCTAGATGGTTTAAACTTGATAAAGGACCCATTCATACAAGAAGCTCCATCAATAAAGAATAAAGAGTTTGAATCTTACACCTTAGAAAATGTATCTCAAGTAATGCTTGGAGAGGGAAAATTAATTTCTGGAAAAGATAGACATGATGAAATAGAAATATTATATAAAAAGGATAAAGAAAAACTAATAAAATACAATATACAAGATTGCAAGTTAGCATATAATCTACTAACAAAAACAAAAATCTTAGATTTAGCGATAGAGAGAACTACACTTATAGGATTGCCCATAAACAAATTAACAGGTTCAATAGTTGCATTTGATTCTCTATATATAAGAGAAGCAAGAAAGAGAGGAATAGTATCTCCAACACTCCATTACAAACAAAAAGAAGAAAGAATAAAGGGTGGCTATGTAATGGAACCAATTCCAGGAATATACGAGAATGTTTTAGTCCTGGACTTCAAATCACTGTATCCATCCATAATAAAAACATTTAACATTGACCCAATTTCAATGCTTGAAAAAAAAGAAAAGAATTCAATAGAGTCTCCAAATAAAGCATATTTTAGAAATGATAATGGAATTCTCCCAGAAATAATAGAAAAATTACACAATGAAAGGGAAAAAGCAAAAAGAGAAAACAGAGAATTATCGAGTTATGCAATAAAAATAATAATGAATTCGTTTTTTGGTGTTCTTGCGTCTCCAAATTGCAGATATTTTAGTCTTGACATGGCAAATGCGATAACTCATTTCGGTCAGGAACTAATTCAATTAACAGCAAAAAAAATAGAAGAAATGGGGCTTAACACAATATATTCAGATACTGATTCAGTCTTTCTAAAAATGAACTCTAAAAAGAATCCAAAAGAAATTGGAAATGAGATTCAAAAATACATAAATGATTTTTACAATAATTACATAAAAGAAAAATATGATAGAAAATCATATCTTGAACTAGAATTCAAGAAATATTACAAAGCATTTATGCTTCCTAAAGTGAGAAATGCAAAATTAGAAACAGGTTCAAAGAAAAGATATGCTGGACTTATAGAAAAAGATGGAAAAGAAGAGTTAGAAATAGTAGGTCTAGAAGCAATCCGTGGAGATTGGACAGAAGCTGCAAAAGACTTCCAAATAGAATTATTGAACAAAATATTCCACAAAGAAGACCCAATACAATTCATAAAAGAATACATTAAAAAAATAAATCAAGGAAAATTAGACAAAAAACTAGTTTACAGAAAGTCAATAAGAAAAGACTTAGACCAGTATACTAAAACAACTCCCCCTCATGTTAAAGCAGCAAGATTACTGGATAATTTAGAATCAAACATAATAGAATATTATATAACTAAAAATGGTCCTGAGCCGGTTCAAAAGTTAAAACATAAGATAGACTATGAACACTATATAGAGAAGCAGATAACCCCTATAGCTGATACGATACTTCACTTTTTCAACACATCAACAGAAGATATACTAAAGAATTCAAAACAAAAGAAACTTTTCTAGTCATCTAAGATTACTTATTAATCCACCAGAGTTAACGGAATTTGAAACAGACATGCTTGATGATAATTTGCTCTTTCTCTGTTTAATAGCTTTAACTATTAATATTGTTAGTATAATTATCATAATAGATATTACTGCAATAATAAGCCAGAATATCATACTTCTCAAAGCCATGCTTGAAGATTGATTTCCACCAGGCAACGTCTGAGTCGATCCAGTTCCAGAAGCTGACCCGGTAGTAGAATTAAATGGAGGAAGAGTTATGTTGCCTCTGCCAGTAGTTCCAGATGAACTTGTTCCACTGCTACTTCCTGATCCAGAACCACTTCCTGACCCAGATCCAGAGTTTGAACCAGTGGTATTTACAACACTAAAGTTAACTGAAGTTCTTAGTCTTGTACCATTGGTAAAGTTTGCAAAAGCAGTGAAAGTGTAGTTGCCGGTATAAAGAGAGCTTTGAATATATTCGAATTCAACACCAGTGCTATCATTAGTCATCGTAGTATTCGCAACACCATTATTCAAACTAAATTTAACACTCCCATTTAGAGTGCCCAAGATGACTCTGAATGTTACAGGGAACGCTGCTGTAGTATATTGTTCATTTGGATCAGGTTCATTAATAGTCATAGTTTGAGATGGTTGTTGAGGTTGTGTTTGACCAGTCAAGTTGCCAAAGGTATAATTGGTCCACCCAGTAACATTAAAAATAATAGTCCCGTTGCTAAAATTAATAATGTTGCAAATATTTAAAGGACAAGGAACACCATTGCGATAAACCGTCTGGTTAGTAATGTTAGTCGGTAAACCGGAAAAAGTAATCGATGCAGGTTTATTTAATCCAGGATTCAAATTGGATTTAACATCTGCATAGTTATAATTAACCTTTATATGATCACTCAAATTACTTCCAGAAGTGGATAACAGATCATTAAAGTTTATATTGGTAATATTATAAGTATCCGTATAAATTAGATAAGTATTATTAAACCTATAAGAACCAATCGAGCTATTTTTTATTATAATAAACCCGCTTACATATGATGGAAAGTAAGGATTATTAAACTCTAAATCGTAATATGCTTGACTGCCATTAATAACATTTAATTTATTAATCTCAAAAAGACCTGTAATAAAACCAATTAAGCCATATTGACGAGGATTTATTATATTTACATCTGTAATATAATTAGAGTCTCCTTCAACAGAGAATATCCCGGCATAAATGGGTTCTAAAAATGAGCTATTTTCAATTATATTTTGGCTCGAATGCCATAGAGTCAATGAATAATTCGATGATCTAATAAAATTACGATTAAGATAATTATTCTTGCTATAAGATAGATAAATCCCATTAGAGTTTAAAGAAATAGGATTTACAATTGAGTTTTCAACAACTATAGTATAATTTGAATAATCAAGATATATCCCATAAAGAGAATTAAATATTGAGTTGCTAACTACTATACTACCCAAGCTATTCTTCAAATTTATAGCGCTTTCAGCAACGTTAGAGATATAATTACCATCTATTATAGTTTGAGCACCAGTAGACATAATGCCGTTACGAAGAACAGATTGAGAAGTGCCACTTATATTAAATCCAGTAATAGTGACCCCAAAACCTGTAACATTGATGGCATTAAAGACTAATCCATTTTCACCAATTATATTTCTCAAATTGCCATCTACAAAAATATTAGTACCATTTATAAGAAGACACGCCCCAAAAGTATTTTGAGCAAATGAAGTTGCATTAAGAGTTTGATTAATAAAATAGTAAGCATTGTCTTGACTCAAAACACCGCAAGAGCTAACATTTATCGGACTTACAGGAAAAGGCTGTAAACGTAAATCAGAGTAGTCCATCTTGAAAAGTAAAACTAAAATCAAAAGAGCAATTATGCAGATAACAATCATCGGAACACTATAGTATAACGGAACTCTTGGCAAAATCTCTTTTTGAATCATAAAATTATCACAACTCTCACTTTTTACAAAAAGCAAACAGATTTATAAACGTTGTCGGCGCAGTTCGGCGCTTCGCGCCTCACCCTTACCGAGGCAAATTTTCTTAATTAGTAATAAAGCCCAAAAATCACGAAAAAGACTAGCAAACTCCACACTTAAAAAATCAATATTTGTCTCTTGCTCTATTCATTAAATGATTCTTCCAAAAAAGCAAATAACAACCAACAATTCCCAAGAAGAATAAAATAATCCCAAGAAAAGAATTAAATTCTCCACTACTCCTTATCAAACTCCCTGTAATTAAAGGGTCTGATAAAAGAAGAGAAAATATGAAAAATCCGAATATATGACTTCCTCTAATAAATCTTAAAAACCATCTAAAAGGAGCAATGTAATTTTTAGTCTGCTCATATAATTCAGCCATTCTTTCTGCTTCTGCAGCTTGTTTTAATGCGCGAGCTTCCAAATTCTCTAGCCCTTTCTTAGAATGTTCTCCTATTGAAGAATCTAAAGCCCTTCTATATTCACCTGCAGCTGCCATATGATCATAAGACTCTAGTCTATAAGAGCCAGCAGTTCTTCCTCTAGTCCTTTTATTTCCCTGCCATTCATGTTCATAAAAGTCTCCTATTAATTTAGAAGTTCCAGGAGCATTAGGAAGAGGTCTTCTTTTATCATCCACCTTTGTCATAAAAAATAAAAGAGAAACTACTTTATAATCTTAATTAAATTTCTAAAATAATGCCTTTGGGCCCTACATTAATTACTCTAGTATTCCCTATTTTATCTTCAATTCCAAAAGTCTCATGTATGTGTCCATGCAAAACCAAATCTGGCTTAAATTTTTCAATAGCCCTTACAATAGAATCACTTCCTCTAAATCCAGTCGCCTCTGAAATGCCTCCAGATGGATGCATATGGGTAAGCATTATTTTCTTCTCTATTCCTTTAAGCCCAGAATGAGCTTTCTCCAAAGTCTTCCATAATTCAGCCTCACTTATTCCAGATCTAGGACCTAAAGCAGTTGAAGCACTTCCGGCTCCAAAAAATCCAACACCTTCATAAACAGCACTATATCCATGAATGTTAGTCACATTGTAAAGTTGAGCTAAAAAATCAGTAGTAGCAAAAGAATCCCAATTTCCAGGTAAAATCAAGACTTTCTGATTTTTATCTTTGAAAGGTTTAATCAAATCTTTTCCATCATTAAATCCAGTCAAGTCCCCGCATAATACAACTAAATCAACTTTTTCCTTTAGAGCTCTGTCAGCCAATTTTTTAGTTACTCTGCTATCTCCATGCAAATCAGATGCAGCCAATATTTTTATCTTTCCTTTAGCCATATAATTCAGTTACGTTTATAGAATATAAAACCTTGTTTATTAATGTAAGGGAATATTATAAAAGAAGTTACCAAAAAAAAGTGAAGTCGAATAACTACTAAAGAAGATAACAATGTAGCAGAAAGACTTAAAAGCGATATACTGGTTGGAATATAGAGGTTACAAAAGATATATCCTAAAATGACACAAAAACCAAAAGACAGTTTTGATGTTTTCTTCAGAAGAAAACCAGCATTGATGCTAGTCTCTCTAAAGAAATTAACAAGAGCTAGATACGGATCAATACTTGCAAAAGAAGTGGACTGCACTTACAGCCACGCCGTTAAAATATTACAAATGTTAGAGAAACTTGAATTAGTTGTTTTCGAAAAGAAAGGAAGAATAAAGTTAATCAAGTTAACAAAGAGAGGAGAAGAAGTAGCTAACAATATAGACAACATTAAAAGAATTATTTCTGATTAAGAATTTCTAAAGACTAACAAATAGCTATGGTTTTGATTTCCACCAACATTAATATCACTTGTGTCTGCTCTAATTACTTCTCCCTCAAGTTTGAATATCTTAGATAAAGCTAAACCAACATCCCAAGCCTGTGTTCTAAACTCTTTACCCATTGCAAGATTAGCAATTTCAATAATAATATAAGAGTCTTTCTTCATATAGTGTTTAATCTTTCTAAAAATTCTTTGAATGTCCTTAATATAATTTTTATCACGCATAATATTTGAATTTCTTAAAGAAATATAAGGAGGGCTAGTAAATAGTAAATCAAATTGAGGTAGTTTATGTTTGGAGATATTATCAATACTATCTTGAATAAGAACACCATCATTTCTATTTCTAGCAAAATTGGCCATCTTAGAATCTATCTCGAAACCAATAGACCTCCTACCAAGTTTTTTTGCAGCAGCTAAAGTTGTACCAAAGCCACAAAAAGGGTCAAACACCCATTCACCATTATTAGAATATTTTGAAATAACAATTTCTGCTAATTTTTGAGGAAAACGGAAATAACTAGGTCCATCAAATTTTATTTTTTCCAATCTCCCATCAATAGAAAACCAAGTCTTCTCCCACTTATCCATAACAAATAGAGTTTATTCAATTTAATAAATCTAATTCTAGTTTTTATTGTTAAAACCTGAGCGATTTTCAACTCTCTTGTTCGACTCTTCTCAACATGCTCGGAGACTCTCTACAAAAAGTATATATGGCCCCGAGGGGATTTGAACCCCCGACACCCGGCTTAAAAGGCCGGTGCTCTAAACCAGGCTGAGCTACGAGGCCGTAGCAAAAATCAAAACAAAACTGGTTTTTTAAACATTGGCCATGAGCATCTTTAAGAAATAATTCTATTCAGATTAGAAAAGAGTTCTTCTAATTTTAAATTTTCTCCATCTAATAGAATATCAGGAAGAACATTAGAAAGCAATTTTTTATTTTCTTTTATCCATCTTTCTATGTTTTGAGTAAAGTTACTGTCCTCCTTTCCTCCATTTCTTAATATAGCCCTTTTATAAGCAACTTCTCTCGAAACCTTAAGATGTATAAGAAATAAATCAAAGTCATTCTTATCTGCAAATTCTTTAATCTTAGAATATTTTCTGTCAATACCGCTATCAATTATAATAAGTTTATTTAAAAAACTATAATTATTAAGAAACCATAATAAATAATCTTGCAATATCTCCTGCCTTTTATCAAGTATTTCATTTTTTGTACCTGGAATAATAGACTTAATTATCTCTCGAATACTATTATTATTTATTCTGACAGCCTTATATTTTTCTTCTAATATCTTAGAAATATGAGTCTTTCCAGCAGCAGGAATAGCAGAAAAACATATTAATAATTTTTTATGAGAAATATTAAGGTAATTTAATTGAGTTTTATGAATATCTAGAATCTTATTGAATAAAATATCCATTAATTATCTGTAAATTCTCCAAGTATGCTCACACTTGGTGCACTTGTAGAACTTAGTTTCTGATTCGTCAGATGAGCGAGTCTGCATAGTCCAAAAGTAAGCTTCTTTATGTTTGCAGTCAGGACATTTGATTTCAACAATAGGCAATGTGGTCAATTTAGACTCATCAACAACAGCAATCCTCTCAGGAACAGCCATTTTCTCAGAAGCTTGAAGCTTTAACTTGCCCTTATGACGATACCCACATTTAGCACAAGTTGGAGCTTTATCGCCATCAATCATTAACATACCTCCACATTTTGGACAAAATTCCATTGGTTTCCTTAAAATAATTTACCAGATTGAATATCAAAAGTATATTAATGTTTCGTTTTCAAAATATTTTACTTTTACTTAGAAGCTACCTATTCCAAAATTTAACATACGAAGAAAAGTCAAGCTGATAATCAGGGATTCCTAATGAAATGCCATAGACTGTAGCTTTATTATATTCTTCTTTTTTAGACCTGTTTATTTTAAACACTTTATTTCTATAAATAATAAAATGGATAGTTTCATTCTTGATATCAGCATACCAATTATGTTGAGAATCTAATGATTTACTTATTTCATCAGCAATCTTTCTTGCCATTTTTTCTGGAATTTCAACAGTATGTAAAGTCCATTGTTTTATCCAAGGAGTTTTATGCTCTAATGTAACTTTTTCAATCTCTGTTTTTACAATTTTAACTTTTTTTAATACTTCTTTATTTTCAAGACTTTCTTCTATTATAACACCTTTAAAATCCATTATCTACTTACAGAATCCTCTTTGATCAGCAGGCCTTGCAGCTTCAAAGAATATCAACTTTATCCACCCAAGTCCAGGTAATCTACCTATAGCCTTTCCAATAAACTGTTCTTCCTCAATTCCAAGCTCTCCAGGTAATTGGGCAAAATTATTATCTCCTTTAGTATCATAAGGATCGGCTCTAACAATTCTATGTATCAATGGATATCTATATTGAGAGTTAAAAATCAAAATATCTCCTTTCTCATAACTTCCTCGACCAGAAACTAGAACAATATCTCCTTTATTCAATCCATTCTTAAAAGAAGAAGACTCGAAATCTTCTTTGCTTATACCATGTTCCTCATACCATAATCCATTCCTAGACCACCAAGATTCAAAGTCATCTTGATGATACATAGAACAAGATTCAACGACAACAAGAGGTAAAGATGTAGCAAAAATCCAAGATAATAAAGGAAAGAAAACAAATTTAATTAATATAAAAGCAAGAATAAGTGAAACTATCCAAGACTGCCAAGTATCTTTTTTAAGAAAAGTCCAAAACCTCTTTAAACTAGATAAAAACCAATTCATAAAATCTTCAGCAATTGCATCTTTAAAAATCTAATCTAATGACAAAGGACATTCAGTCTATAAGCCTTTGTTATTGGTTAAATAAAAGATTTAAATTTAAGTTCAACCTAACAAACTTTATAAAGAAGAAAACTCTGTAGTTACAAAAGATGGAGAAAAAATTATTATTAAGTTTATCAATTTTCTCTCTTACTCTAATCACTTTTGCAAGCGCTGGATGGTTTAATGATTTTTTCAATAAACCTGACTTGTCCCCTGTAGATGTAGGAGTAGAACTACAAAATTCACCCCCTACAATAAAAAGATTTATTTTACCTAGTTCATTAGGTCCTTCATTTACACAACCTTTCACAGCAAATCCTGGAATAGGGTTTGGAGCTTACTTTGTAGGAGTAGTAGTGGAAGATGCAAATGGACCTTCAGATTTACTGCAAGGAACTAACCTTATCCCTTCATCAAGTGCATATTTTGAAATAAATTCTCCTTTAAATAGCGTCAATCCCTCTATCACTAGACAAGTTCTAAGTTGTGACTCTTACTTGTGTTCACATCCTACATTAGGCTTAAATTGTGACAATCCGTCAAAACAAATGATGTATGTTTGCGGAGGCTCGTTCTTACCTTCAGACCCACCTTCATCATATTCAGGAGCAAGCCCAAATCCAAATGACTTATGGACAATAAGAGCTCAAACAATTGATTTATCTGGAAACCCTAGCATAATTGTATCAAGCGGTCAGACAGGATTTAATTCACTTCCACAAGATTACGTTCAAATAAATGAGTTAAGCGCATATAATTTAGCAACAACAGCACTTAACTGGAACTCATTAAGCATAACAACACCAAACCAAGTTGCAAGTGCACCATTGATAATAGAAAATTATGGTAACGTGCCTTTAACAACAGTTGAAATAACAGGATCAGATTTAATCGGAACAAACCCTGCCAATCCTTCTGCAATTCTGAGTACATCTGCATTTAGCGCCTCAGGTCAATCTGGAGGAAATCCAGACGCATCCTGTCAAGTTCCTGCAACAGCAGTCCAGTTAAACAATGGAGAAGTAATAGTCCCAGGAGTCAGCATTCCTTACTCCTCAGCAGGACCATCAATAGATAGAGACCAATTATTCGTTTGCGCTTATCAGCAACTAAATACTCCTGGAATAATAACGGGACCATCAAGTTCAACTTATGGAGGCGTCTGGAACGTAGTCGCATCTTAATATGAATAAAATAATAATATCCTCTGTAATAACAGTATTCTTACTTGCAAGTATCACAAGTGCAGCTTTAGGGATAGGTTTCACTGGAGAAGTAAACCAAGAAAAAAATACGCAAGAAGAACACACTTTAACTTTATTTACATTCGGAGATAAAAGCGACAGAGCAGTATTAACAGTAAAACAAGGGCAAGAATGTATATCATTCCCTGATGGAGTAAATGTAGATTTCGATGATAAAGACACGGCATATAAGACAGTGATAGTCAAGACAACAAAATCTTGCGATAATGCAGAAGTAAAAATACAATTAAGCCCTGTAGTATCAACAACAGGTTCGGGAACAGTTGGAATGAATCTTGCAGTGGTAAAGTCATTCATAATAAAATCAGTTGCTCCTTCGATAAATACTGTTGCAATAGTAGCAATAACAGCCCTAATCTTAGCAGTTCTCATACTGGTAGCAGCAATGGTAAAGATTGCAAAGAGAAGAAACTAATTCTTTATCACAATAAAGTTTAAATAGTATATCCCTAACCGTATATACATAAAAGATACACATGACAGACATTTTCGATAACATAATACTATGCAAGAACTGCAATATTAAAATGCAGAAAACAATAGTTAGTAAAAACGGACTAGAGTTGAGAGCAATTACATGCAATAAATGCAAGTCTCAAATTATTCACCCGGCAGATATAAACAGCGCTGAAAATTTCAAGAATTTGAAAGATAAAACATACAATGTAAAATTAAGAGTCATAGGAAATAGTCATGCAATAAGTATTCCTAAAGAAATAGTTGAATTTATGCACCAACAAGAAAAAATGATGGATGATATGGTAAAACTATGTTTTGAAGATATGGATAGATTAAGTTTAAGATTCCATAATAGGGAGGAAAACTGGTAATGGCTGAAGCACCAAAATTAATCAAATTGAAAGTCCTAGAGGCTTTGCAAGATGACGCATATAAAGGAATTGCTAGAATTGACACAGAAGTAATGCGCGCTCTAGGTCTAAACAGAGGAGACATAGTTTCTATTCAAGGAGAAAGAGAAACAGTAGCAATAGTAGATAGATCATACCCTGCAGATATAGGGGAGGGAATAATAAGAATAGATGGTCTAACAAGAAAGAATGCTAAAACAGGCATTGGAGAGAAAGTTTCTATAAAGAAAGCTCAAGTCAAACCAGCTAAAAAAGTAACAATAGCTCCAGCACAAGCAGGAATAATGGTTCAAGGAGATCCTGAAGCATTCAAATCAGGACTTTTGGGCCGTTCAGTAATGAAAGGAGATTTAGTTTCATTAGGAGGAGCTCAAAGAAGAAAAGACTTAATGCAAGACATGCAAGAAGCATTTGAAGACCTTCATGACTTATTTTCAAGAGGTCTAGGTGGAATGGGTTTCCAAAATATCAGATTTAAAATTGTTTCAGCAACTCCAAATCAATCAGTAATAATTACAGAAGATACAGAATTAGTAATTCATCCTAAAGCAACAAATGTAGAAGAAGAAACAATTCCAGAAGTAACTTATGAAGATATAGGAGGATTAACAGAAGAAATAAGAAAGATTAGAGAAATGGTTGAACTTCCTCTAAAACATCCTGAAGTTTTCGATCGTCTAGGAATTGAACCTCCAAAAGGAGTTCTATTACATGGTCCTCCAGGAACAGGTAAAACACTTTTAGCAAAAGCCGTAGCTACAGAATCAGAAGCTAACTTTATTCTATTAAACGGTCCAGAAATAATGTCTAAGTTTTATGGAGAATCTGAAAAGAAAATTAGAGACATATTTGAAGAAGCAGAAAAAAACGCTCCAAGTATTATTTTTGTAGATGAAATAGATGCAATTGCTCCTAAAAGAGAAGAAACTCAAGGAGAAGTAGAACGCAGAGTTGTTTCACAATTATTAACAATGATGGATGGTCTAAATGCAAGAGGAAAAGTAATTGTTATTGGAGCTACTAACAGAGTTAATTCTATTGATCCAGCTTTAAGAAGACCTGGAAGATTTGACAGAGAATTAGAAATATCTGTTCCAGATAAAAAGGGCAGATTAAACATTCTAAAAATCCATACTCGTGCCATGCCAATGAAAAAAGATGTTAATCTAGATGAATTAGCAGGAAAAACACACGGTTTTGTGGGAGCAGACTTAGAATCTCTAGCAAAAGAAGCAGCTATGTGTGTACTAAGAAAAGCCTTGCCTGATTTAAATTTAGATGAAGATAAAGAAATTCCTCAAGAAGCATTAGAAAAAATGATCATAGGAAAAGAAGACTTTGAAGGAGCTCTCAAAGTTGTAAGACCTAGCGCAATGAGAGAAGTTCTAGTAGAAACTCCTAATATAAGTTGGGATGATGTCGGCGGTCTAGATTCAATCAAACAAGAATTGAAAGAAGCAGTGGAGTGGCCAATCAAACACAGAGAAAGTTTTGAAAGAATGGGAATAAAACCCCCAAGAGGAATATTATTGTACGGTCCTCCTGGAACAGGTAAAACACTTTTAGCAAAAGCAGTAGCAAAAGAATCAGAAGCTAACTTCATCAATATTAAAGGTCCAAGCCTTCTAAGTATGTGGGTCGGTAAATCTGAAGAAGGAGTTAGAAAAGTATTCGAGAGAGCGAGACAAGTATCTCCTTGTGTAATATTCTTCGATGAAATAGACGCTCTAGCAGGAAAGAGAGGAATGGAAATGGGTTCAAAAGTAACTGAAAGAGTTCTAAATCAAATGCTCTCAGAAATGGATGGAATTGAAGACCTAAAAAGCGTTGTAGTTATAGGTGCTACAAATAGACCTGATATGTTAGACGCAGCACTTATGAGACCTGGTAGATTCGACAGAATATTGCTTGTAGATATTCCAAATGAAAAGTCTAGAGAAAAGATATTGCAAATACATACAAAACCAATGCCGATTGCTCCAACAGAAAAAGAAATGAAAGAAATAGATAATTATCTTGTAAAAGACTCAAAACTAAACATATCAACAATGTCTGATAAAGAAAAACTAATACAATACTTAGTAAAGAAAACAGAGGGTTTTGTAGGTGCGGATATTGAAAACTTTGTTAGAGAAGCAGCAATTATAGCATTAAGAAAGAACATAAACAGCAAAGTAGTTACATTAGTAGAATTCGACGAAGCTCTAGCAAAAGTGAAACCTTCAGTTTCAGAAGACACTGCAAAGCGTTACAAAAAGATAGAAGAAAACTATCTTAAGAAAGCAAAGATTGGTGGCCTTGAATTAGGACCCCTTTATGCGAGTTAGGAGAAAAAATGAGCTTTTTTGATGACCATGACCCTTTCGAAGATATTGTAAACCAATTTTTTGGAGGCAATAATATTAGAAGAAGACCGGTAAGAAAATTAAGAGAAAGTGAAGAAGAAAGCTCCGAATTTATAGAAGAAAAGAACAACGTGTATTTCATTACAGAACTACCAGGATATAATGAAGAAGATATTGAAATAAAGTTAAAAGATGATTTTATGGTAATCACGGCCAAAACAAATAAAGAGTCGCAAAATCAGGATTATATGGCTCAAAAGCATAAAGAAGGAATAACTTTAAGAGAAAAAATACCAGAAGGAATAAAGAATAAAGATTTCAAGAAAACATTTAGAAATGGTATATTAGAGGTAACATTTAATAAAAAATGACTGAAAAAATTTCCCTCCAAATAGGAGAGGCTCTGCAGGAAGATATAGATAAAGGAATTGCTAGAATTTCCTCTGAAAATCTAAATAAATTAGACATAGTTTCAGGAGATATCGTGGAAATAAAGGGCAAGTCTAGAGCAGTTGTAAAAGTTCTTAGAAGCCTCTCTTCTGAATACGAAAAGAATATAATTAGATTAGATGGTTCAACTAGGTCAGTAATTGGGGCTTCAATAGGGGATGAAATAACAATATCTAAAACAAATGTTCAAGCAACTAAATCAGTAACCCTGTCCCCGTTAAAAGAAGTAAGATTTAGTGACGACCCAACAGAATATTTCCATACAAAATTATTAGATAAGCCATTAACAATCAATCAAAAAACAATAATTGATGTATTCGGAACAAGACTTGAGTATGTAGTCTCAAGAATGGACCCTAAAGGATATTCAATAGTTACTTCAAAAACGAAGATAATTGTTTCAGACACACCTTACGCAGGAGATTTGAAGGCAACAGGAATATCTTATGAAGATATTGGCGGGTTGCATAATGAAATAGAATTGATAAGAGAAATGGTAGAACTTCCAATGAAGCACCCAGAAGTTTTCCAAAAATTGGGCGTTGGTGCTCCTAAAGGAGTCTTATTAACAGGACCTCCTGGAACAGGTAAAACACTTTTAGCTAAGGCAGTTGCTAATGAAACAGACTCTTCTTTCTTTTCAATTGCAGGACCAGAAATAATGTCAAAATATTACGGTGAGTCAGAAAAACATTTAAGAGAGGTTTTTGAATCTGCCGAAAAAAACGCACCATCTATTATTTTCATTGACGAAATAGATTCAATTGCTCCTAAAAGAGGGGATGGAACAGACCAAACAGAAAAAAGAATAGTAGCTCAATTGCTAACATCAATGGACGGTCTTAAATCAAGAGGACAAGTTGTGGTAATGGCAGCTACAAATAGGCCTGAAGATATAGATTCAGCTTTAAGAAGACCTGGAAGATTTGACAGAGAGTTACAAATAAACTCTCCAGACGAAAGAGGAAGAAAAGAGATATTAAAAATACACACAAGAGGAATGCCCCTTGACAAAGATATTAATCTTGACGAATTGGCAAATAAAACAATAGGCTTTACAGGTGCTGATATTGAAATATTATGTAAAGAAGCTGCTCTAAAATCTATAAAACCTTATTTTGCACAACTCAAAAATCTACAAGATAAAGTTCCAGTTCAAATACTAGACAAAATAAAAGTTTCAAGACACCATTTTATAGAAGGACTAAAACAGGTTGAACCTTCTGCGATGCGTGAAGTTTTAATTCAAAAACCAAATGTTAGGTGGAATGATGTTGGAGGCTTAGCAAAAGAAAAAGAAAAATTAAGAGAATTAGTAGAACTCCCTCTTCTGCATCCAGAATTATTTATAGAAGCTGGAATAAAACCATCTAAAGGAGTCTTATTGTCAGGTCCATCTGGAACAGGTAAAACACTTTTAGCGAAGGCAGTTGCTAATGAGACAAATGCTAATTTTATTTCAGTAAAGGGGCCTGAACTAATAAGTAAATGGGTTGGTGAAAGTGAGAAACATATAAGAGAAATTTTTAAAAAAGCTCGCCAAGTAGCTCCTTCAATTATATTCTTTGATGAATTTGACTCAATTTCAGGAATAAGAGGACACTCATTTTCAGATGCAACAGAAAGAGTAGTAAATCAGTTATTGACAGAACTGGATGGAATAGAAGAATTAGAAAATGTTGTAGTAATTGCAGCTACAAATAGACCAGAGCTTATTGACCCTTCCCTTCTTAGACCAGGTAGAATTGATTCAATCCTCGAGCTTCAAATCCCTGACAAAGAAACAAGAGAGAAAATATTTGAAGTCCATGCAAGTAAAATGCCTCTTGAAAAGAACATTCAAATCAAAGATTATGCCAATAAAACAAACGGATTCACAGGTGCTGATATAGAATTAATATGCAGAAACGCAGGGATAATAGCAATAAAAAGACAACATATTAGTAAAACAAAAGAGTCAATAAAGATAACAAAACACGATTTTGACACTGCTTTAGAAATTGTATCAAAAACAATTAACAAGCCTTTGTCAAATAAAGACAAAGAAGATAAAAAGTAACATTTTGCATCTTATTAAGAAAGCAAAGATCGGTGGCCTTGAATTAGGTCCTTTGTATGCTAATTAAGATAGATTATAGAGCTTAATCATCATTTTAAAACCTAAATTCCATAAATTATATGGAAGAAGATAATAAAAGAAAAATTGATTATTGGAGCATAGTTTTTTCAATAATATCAATAATATTCGGTAATCTAACATTATTCATACAAGGTCAAAATCAAAAATATATTATGATTATATTTACAATAAGTTCAATCTTATTAGCAGTAGTATTTTATTACATAAACAAAACAAACAATAACGAAGAAATAATAAATAGATTAAAAGATAAATTAGAAAAGAATATTCAAGAGATCAAAGAGAAAATTAACTATATAAAGGAACTATACGAATTAAAAATGAGAGTTGACATGTTAGAAAAAAGAAAAAGTAATAAAAAAGGTAATTTTAATTTATTAGATATTATAAAAATAATAGTAGCAATAATACTAATTTATGTAATAGTACAGGTAGTTAAATCTCTCTAATCTTTAGTTGTAATATACTTAGTTCCGTCTTCTAAAAGCAGAACAGTATGTTCTGCCTGAGCGACTTTACCACCAGAAGCTTCTATCAATTGAGGATACTGATAAAGAATACCAGCAACTTCCAGTTGTTTAATTGCTAACATCCCACGAGAACCAAACTTCTTATGTACCCAACGCGAAGCAAATGGTAGAGTCTTATATTCATCAGCAATCCAAGCAATAACATCCCGAGCAAATCTATCCCTAACATTTCCATCACCATCAATTCTAAAGATTCCAGAACTTTTACCATCGCGAACCTTACCATGTCCATTAGTAGCAAATGGCTCAGTAGCATACAATCCTTCCTCTAGAGTATCAGTTTGTCCAGAATCATAATTAGGAACAGTCCATCCTGCATGAACAACAAATCGTTCAATACTATGTCCTGACAAATTAACAATAGATGTAAATCCTTTTTTAGAAATAGCTTCGCTAATTTTTCCACCAATAGTAGTAAGTTCTTTTCCAATTCCAAATTCTTTAACAGAAACTGTAACCGCATCTTCAGCAGCTTCAATCAACTTTTTATTCTCAGAATCATTTTCCAAATCCATAGAAAAAGCAGTATCTGCAATATATCCATCAACTGAAATCCCAATATCAACTTTAATCAGTCCATGAGCAACAAATTCATCCCCATAAGAAGGAGTATAATGGGCGGCAATTTCATTAATACTTAAATTAACAGGAAATGCAGGTTTAGCACCAAGAACAGCAATTTTATCATCAATCAGTGTAGCTATTTCAAATAATTTTCTTCCAGGAATAACTATCTCTCTAGCGTACCTTCGTAATTCCTGAGCAATTTTGCCAGCCTTGAGTATCTTGTCAATTACATTTTTTTCCATGTTAACTTCCGCGTCTAATTCTCCTTTCTTTTGGAACAAAGTTAATTAAATGTTTTGTATCTGACAATCCACATCCAAATACATCATCTCCGTGTTTGACTATCCACATTCCGCGTTCAAGTTGAATATCTAAATTATGTCCAGTCATCCACTTCTCAAGTTGCTCCATATTAATTTCAACAACATTCTTTACAATTTGATCCTTGAATAGTATTGTTCCATCAAATCCAAAACGAAGATGTCCCATTTCTTCCTTGAATAAGTAAAGCCCCATGAATTCAATATTAGTAATTCTATCAAGTGCATAAAGTTCATCAATTGTTAAGTCCCCAGAAAATCCGCGAACCTTCTCGCGTCCAGTTTCAAACAATGTTTTAGGAATCTCTTTAATCCCAAACATACTATTAAGTTTCTCAAGTAATTCTTTTCTCTGTTTGGAATTATAAAATTCAGCCTTCATTTTCCACTCCAATATCTTCTCAAAATATCTTTATGTGTAAATGCAAGATTCATCTTTTCAACTTCATTTCTAGTAAACCATTCAGCCTTAATAACTTCCCAATTTGTCTTAATATTTCCAGAGACTTTAACAGAATAAACATAAACGTTAGCATGTAAACCTAGTCTCTTAACTACCTCTTCATGAACAAAAAGCAATTTACAATCCTTAGCATTCAAGCCAACTTCTTCCATAACTTCACGTTTAGTAGCATCAATAGATTTCTCATATTTCTTCATTCCTCCTCCAGGCAAACACCATTTGCCCCCTTCAGCAAGAAGTCTAGATCTCTTAGTAAGGAGCACTTTACCATCTTTAACAATAATCGCAGCAACAGCTGTCTGTATTCCGAGTAAATGGATTATAGCTCTGAAAATCATTTTAATTCTCCATATTTATTTAACAAATCTCTAAGTTGTTCCTTTCTCAATTTAATACCAGCATATTTTTTCTTCTTAAAATAATGGCAGTAATAAATATCTTGTATGAGCCAATTTAGATAAATAAAATCCTGGTATTCTCCAGTCCAAAATTTAGTTGAAGATATTGAAGAATATCCTTTCCTAAATTCTAGTTGTTGTAATGGTTTCTTGAACCACTTAAAGAATGCCTTACCAATAGCAAAAAGCTTTGGTCTTTCTGCAATACTGTCAATATCTACAAGATAAACCCTACCATCTCTTAATCTAAGATTACTACCATGAAGATCATTTGCATCTAAAGTAAAAATAGGTTTTGCCTTTCCTAATAAGAATTGATAGATATTTTCAACTTTTATAATCTCTTCTTTAGAGATTAATTTTCTTTTTTTAACTTCTTTAAGATTTTTCTTAAATCTTCTAGTAACATTTCCATTTACTTTTATTTTATTGATGTATCCACATATCTCACCTATTTGATAAATTATAGAAGTATTTTCTTTTTTAATCAAATCTCTTCCTTTAATATATTCGTAAAGAACATCTTTTCCAACCCTTCCTAAAAGCTTAGGTAAAAAACCATATTTCTCGAGTTTATTAGATATTTCTTCGAAATATTTAGCTCTCTTTAGAGTCTTATACTTTCTTAAAACATATTTTTTCCCTTCATAAACAAGTAAATGAACTTCTCCACTCCATCCCTCTCCGCCATCATCTGAGGTCAGAACAGATATTTTTCCATTTTTTAATAAATGTTTCATTCTATCTCCTCAATTAATTTAATTTTTGAAACAAAAAAACCTTCGCTATTATTATCTTGAGGATAGATTCTACAAGTCTTAGTCATTTCAGAAGAATATTCAGCTCCTTCCCATTGTGTAACCCCAGGTCTGCACTTAAGAGGCAACTGAACTTTCTCAACAGAAACAGGAAAATTCTTCAAAGCAAAATCAACTATTTCTTCATTTTCTTCAGGAGAGTGAGTACAAGTAGAATAAACAAGTGTTCCTCCAACTTTCAAACATTTAATAGCATTAGCAATCAACTTCTTCTGTTCCCTTGAAAGTTTATCAACAACTTTAATATTCCACATTAAAAATGCTTTAGCAGAACTACGTAATGTACCTTCCCCAGAACAAGGAGCATCAAGTAAGATTTTATCAAACTTAAAACCATCACGAGCAAGTCTATTACAGAGTCCTACACCGTCATTTCTAACAACTACAGAATTCATAACTCCACAGCGTTCTAAATTAGCAGCTAAAATTCTAAGCCTATCAAGTTTAACATCATTAGCAATTAATGTTCCAGTATTCTGCATGCAAGCAGCCATTTGAGTAGTTTTGCTTCCAGGAGATGCACAAACATCAAGCACACGATCTCCAGGTTTAGGATCAAGTGCAATAACACTCATCATACTACAAACTTCTTGAATATAATAATAACCAAGTAAATGTTCAAGAGCATTTCCCAATTCTCCAGGTAAAAGCTCCTGGTTAATTAACATTATTTCAGAATGTTCAGAAAATGGTCTAACAACATTCCATCTTTTACTCAATCTTTCAAATAATTCATTTGAAGATATTTTCAAAGTATTACATCTAATATAATTCATGGGTTTAGTATGAACTATTTCATTATATCTAGAAAAGTCTTCAGCATCACTAAGTAACTTCTTCATTCTCTCCTCAAATAGAGGTTTCATTTCAGGTTTAGCCATACAAATTAAAGGAAAAACAGGGTTTTAAAGCCTATTCAAAAAGAAAGGTGGCGCAGTAAATGGGCAGACTGTCTATCTGTTAGCTTCTTAAACATACCATCATGTAAAGAAACATAAGCATGGTTAGAATATCTAAATTCTAATGAGTCTTCTACTTTATATCTTCTAACATTTTCATTACATTCAATATATTTTGCTAAATCTGGATCTAACGGAGGAATAACCCTAACTATCCATCCTAAAACAACATCATCAAGAACAGTTACATCCTGCTTAACTCCAGAATAAACTCGACCCTTGCTTTCTATAAGAACAAAACATCCATTTTCATAACGCCTTAAAACATCATCAATACAAGCTTTAGATTTATATTCCAAATCGCTATCTGGCATAGACATAGCTGACACAAACAACAAATCATTCAAAGTATTTATGTTTATCTAAGAAATGGTTTATATAGTAAAAAAGATAATAAATTTAAATGATTCAAAATTTAGCAGAACAAGTCAGAAGATATGGAATTTTAATAGATGATGAAATAAATAGGCCCCAAGTTAATAATGGGACGGATAAAGATATAAGATTGATTATGCTAAGAGATATGTTTTACTCCAGTCTTTATGAAATCTTCCCAGAAATAAGACCCAAAGAGTATAAATCAATTAAAGAACTTACAAAATTAGCAATGCAAATGATCAATAAATCAGATAGATAACAGTCTTAGAATGGCTAGAGAATTTCTTGAACAATACAAAAACCCACAAATAGTTATATATAGTTAACTTATGAATTTTATATGGCAGTAGAAGCATTTCTTACACCAAGTGAAGCTAAAATGACTGTAGAAAAGAAAGTCAAACAAAAGCCTTCAACAAAGGAATTAACAACAATAGAACGACCTGGTAAAATGGAAGAACAACCAGAAATAGTTGCTAAACCAAAAAGAGCAAAGTCTCAAAAACCAAAAGCTCCATCAAAAGTAGAAAATCCAAACAAAGACATTACTTTAATAGTTACAGAAAAACCTCAAGCTGCTCTAAAGATCTCACAAGCCCTTGGAAATGCAAGAAAGTATTCTGAGAATAATGTTCCTTATTATGAATTAGAAAGAAATGGTAAGAAAATAATAGTAGCTTCTGCTGTTGGACATTTATTCAATTTAACATACGCCCAAGGCCAGAGAGGATGGCCAATATTCAAATTAGATTGGATACCCTCATATGAAAGCAAATCAGCAGGATTCACGAAAGCATACTACATGCTTCTAAAGAAATTAGGAAGAAGAGCAAAAGAAGTAATAATTGCAACAGACTATGATGTAGAAGGAGAGTTAATTGGATGGAATGTATTACGTTTTATCCTAGGAGAAAAAGACGCAAAAAGAATGAAATATTCCACATTAACAAAACCAGAGTTAGAAAAATCGTACGAAAACCCAATGAAAACTCTAGATTGGGGCCAGGCTTATGCTGGAGAAACAAGACACAAGATAGACTGGCTTTATGGTATCAATTTATCAAGAGCATTAATGTCTGCAATAAAAATGGCAGGTTCTTTCAAAATCCTATCAATAGGTCGAGTTCAAGGTCCTGCATTAAAAATAATAGTAGATAGAGATAAAGAAATACAAAGTTTCAAATCACAACCATATTGGCAAGTATTTGCAAAAGTAAATGATACTGAGTTGAAACATGTAAAGGATATATTTAAGAAAGAAGAACTGGAAGAATTCAAGAATATCAAATCAGGAAATGCTGAAACAACAGAAAAAGAAGAGAATTATTTACCACCTCATCCCTTTGATTTAACAACATTGCAAAGAGAAGCATATGCTCACCACAGAATATCTCCATCAAGAACACTGCAGTTAGCTCAGTCTCTCTATCTAGATGGAATAATATCTTATCCTAGAACTTCTTCTCAGAAGATACCTAAAGAAATAGAACCAAAAAAGATAATATCAAAACTATCAAAGCACTATCCTGAAACAAAATTAGCAATAAGAGATAATCCAATAGAAGGTGAAAAGTCAGATCCAGCACACCCTTCTATATACCCAACAGGAGAATTTAAGAAACTAAATGAAGAAGAAGAAAAATTATATGATTTAATAGTAAAAAGATTTTTAGCATGTTTTGCACCAGATGCAAAAGTAATTTCAAAAAGAATCCAGTTAATTTCAGATAATCAAAAGAAGTTCACTAAAAATGGATTAACAATACAAGAAGCAGGTTGGACAAAAGTATACCCAGCATCACTAGAAGAAGAGCAAATCCCTACTATTAATGGCCAAGTTAATGTAGACAAAATATCTTTTGAAGAAAAAGAAACTCAGCCTCCAAAGAGATATACTCCTGCTTCTTTAATAACATTATTAGAAAAAAAGAATTTAGGAACAAAAGCAACAAGATCTGCAATTGTAGATACTCTTTTCGACAGAGGATATTTAGATGGAAAAAGCATTGAAGCAACTCCTTTAGGAGCAAGACTAATTGAAGCTCTTGAAAAATACTCTCCAATAATCATAGATGAAAATCTAACAAGAGATGTAGAGGAAAAAACGGAAGAAATACTAGATGCAAAGCAAGGATGGATAGAGTTAGAAAACAAAACAATACAACAAGTTGAGAGATTAATTGTAGATATATCAAAAGAGTTCAAAGCTCACGAAAGATCAATAGGAGATCAAATTCTTTCAGGCATAAAAGACTTAAGAGAACAACAAAAAGAGCAAAGCACAATCATGCCATGTCCAAAATGTAATGTCGGAAATCTTCAAATCCGTTTCTCAAAGAAGAGCATGAAATCATTTGTGGGCTGTAGCAACTATCCTAACTGTAATGCAGCATATCCACTTCCTCCTGGATTCATTAAAAAAACAGATAAAAAGTCAGAGAATAGTCTTCCAATTCTAGTATCTTTAAGAAAGGGCAAGCGTCCATGGGAATTCGAGTTTAATCCAGATTGGAAACCAGATCCAAATTACAAAAAGAAAGAAAATCCAGCAAACCAATAAATTCCTACCTTAAGGTAGGAAAAAGTTTAAATACCAACTCCTACTAAATAAAACATGATAACTAAAAGATCGTTGACTGAAAAAGGGCAATTAGTAATTCCTAAAGATATGAGGAATTATCTTAAATGGAAAAATAAGGAAAATGTTGTTATTGAAGTAAAAAACAATGCTGTATTGATTAAAAAGGATAACTCAAACGAAGCTCTTGAAAGATTGCTTACTCTGTCCAGAAAAAAAGGTAATAAAATTACATTAGGAGAAATAAGAAAAATTGAAGAGGAAAGTTATGATATACCTTGATACAAATATATTTATTTATGCTATCATTGACGAAACAGAAATTGGTAATAAATGCAGAGAAATCATAAAAAACCATATTAATGAAAAAAAAGATGCTTCAACTTCATGTTTAACTTGGGATGAAGTAGTTTACGGAATAAGAAAAAAAATAGGTAAAGAAAATTCAATTCTGCAGGGTAAAAACTTAATAGAAACACAGAATCTAGTTTGGTTAAAAACTGAAGAGACTATTATTTTTAAAGCTCAAGAATTAATGGAAAATTATAGTTTAAAGCCAAGAGATGCAATTCACGCTGCAACAGCAATAAACAATGGAATAAAAGAGATAATTTCAGACGATCCAGACTTTGACAAAGTAAAGGAATTGAAAAGAATCTCTCCATAAAGTTTAGATTATATCATTAAAGTATAGTAATATCAAACCTATGATAATCATCACTATTGCAAATAGTTTATTCTTCCAGTTAATATCTTTAACAATTTTAATTCCAAAAGAGAAAGCTACCCATTCAAAAAACAAAACAAATAGTGGCTGTACAACACTAACCACAGAAACTATAGTAGCAGGCAGGCCAACCATTGCCAGATAAATTGATAATATGCCAGCCAAAGTAAGCAGTTCACTAATAAAAGTCAGTTTTACATTTTTAAATTCAGATTTAAAGCCATTTCTATATTTCTCTTTGAAAAGTAAAACTATAGCAAACCACCCCATAACAATGCTGTTTATGGTAGCTCCATGCCAGGGATTTATTTGATTAACTGCAACTTTAGCAAAAAATTCATGCAAAGATGCTCCAATAATAACAATTGCCAAAGACCAAAAAGCAAAATTAACTTTCATTTTTTTCATTCTTCCACTTAATAATAAGACTCCTATCAAAGTAAAAGCCATACCGATATATCCATAAAAAGAAAGTTGTTCATTAAGAAATAAGAAAGATAATATTGCAACAATTATAGGGTAGATATAAAATAAACCTATTGCATGAGATGCATCATGTTTTGATAACATAAAATAGTAGAAAAACAATTGAATGCCCATAACAAGTCCCGCAATAATAGGAAACAAGTAATTAGAAAGAGAGTAATTACTCCAGTCTAGAAAAAGAGCTAAAATGATCCCAAATAAGATATTAGTAAATGCACTTACCATAGCAAAACCTATTACATTTTTAACTTTTAGTTTCACAATATAAGTGTCAAAAACATTCATTAGACCCAAAATAGCCCCAGATAGGAATGCAAAAAATAATGCCCAATTCATACATAAGAATGGGAAAAACAGGTAATAAACATTCACTAAAAACAATCGTCGTAGAAAATCTTAAAAAACATCATTTCATGTATCTAGAATGAAAAATAGTAAGAGAGAGTTAGATGTCAAGTATATTCTAAAGACTTATTGGAGTTTCTTAAGAAGATATAAACTACTAATTTTCAGCGTGATAATTTTTGCATTCCTTTTGCGTTTTGCAGATTTTATTGGTCGTTACCTATTCAAAAAAGTAGTTGACAATGGAGAATTATTTATTAAAAATACAATAGATTTAGAGACATTTGCGGGAATTGTAACAATAATAGCATTTGTGTGGGCTGGAACAATACTGCTAGCATCAGTAAGTAGATGGTTAAGAGTGCATTTTCTAAATAATTTAGAACTTAAACTAATTCTTGATGTGAAGAAGTATTATTACAATCACATTATAAGTTTATCTCATAAATTCCATACAACCCATAAATCAGGTTCATTAATTTCTCGTATTCTGAGAGGATCAAGTGCTATGGAAAGAATGACTGATTTTGTAGCTTATCAAACAATGACAATAATAGCAGAATTAATAATTTCAACTATAGCTCTTATATTCATAAGTAAAAATATAATAATAGTTATGGCTGTCGCAGGAACAATCTTTGCATTATATAGTTATAAACTTCAGAAAAAACAAAGAGCATTCAGAGTTAATGCAAACAACCTAGAAGATATAGAAAAAGCATTTACAGCAGACTCAATTACAAATATTGAATCTATAAAATATTATGGTAAAGAAGTTAATGTAAAAAATAGATATTCTTCTGCAGTAGAAAAAACAGAAAATGCATGGTTTAAAGAATGGCAGTTAGGCAGATGGGCAGGATCTGTTGAAAGCCTTATAATGAACTCTGGAGCATTACTAGTGCTGCTTATTTCTCTAAAATCCTTCATGAATGAGGAGATAACTTTAGGTACTGTAACTTTTGCTTGGGGATCTTACTGGGCATTAATAATGGCTGTTCAAGCATTTATGGATGGATTAAAAGGTTACAATAAATCAGTAGCAGACTTCCACGATTTATTCCAATATGGTAAAATTGAGAATGATATAAAAGACAAACCAAACGCAGAAAACCTAGAAGTAAAGGAAGGAGTAATTGAATTTGATAATGTTAACTTCAAATATCATTCACAAGATTTATTCAAAAACTTTAATCTAAAAGTCAATAAAAACCAGAAAGTAGCATTAGTGGGACATTCAGGCTCAGGTAAATCCACGCTTGTAAAACTTCTTTACAGATTATACGATCTTGATAAAGGAACAATAAAAATAGATAATACTAATATCAAAGATGTTAGGCAAGAATCTCTAAGAAGTGAGCTAAGTATTGTTCCTCAAGAATGTGTTTTGTTTGATGATACAATTTACAATAATATATTGTTCTCAAATCCAAAAGCATCTAGAGCCCAAGTATTACAAGCAATAAAGTTTGCACAGCTAGATAAAGCAATATCAAACTTCCCTCAAAAAGAGAATACTATAGTTGGAGAAAGAGGAGTAAAATTGTCAGGTGGAGAGAAGCAAAGAGTTTCAATAGCCAGAGCAATTCTAGCAGACAAAAAAGTTCTTGTATTGGATGAAGCAACTTCATCCCTAGACTCAAAAACAGAACATGAAATCCAAAAAGACTTGCAGAATCTTATGAAAGGAAGAACCTCAATAATAATAGCACATAGACTATCAACAATAATGTCTGCAGATTTAATAGTAGTTTTAGACAATGGAAAAATAGCACAACAAGGAACTCATAAGCAATTAATTAGCAAACCTGGAATCTACAGAGAACTATGGAGTCTGCAAAAGGGTGGATATCTAGGAGAATAGAATTATTTATCATAAAAAAGTTTACAAAAGTACATATATTCTAATGTAGTTAATGCATCGGGGCTTGGCCTAAGACTAGGCTTATCAACATAAACTTGAGATCTATCAGTTAACCCTAAAGTTATAGAAAGTTCAATTGCTTGAACTAGATTAGGAAGATCTTTAGCTTGAATTCTCCCATCAACTCTATTTAAAACAAAAAAAGATCCTTCTTTTCCTACAAAATTAACTTTAGGCATAATTACTTTCCGCGTCTATTCCAAGCTCTCAAAGAAGGTCTTACTTTAAGTGTTGGAGAATGTCCTCTTCTTGTTGTAAGTCCTCTAGATTGTTTAGCAGCTGAAGTTAATCCTCTTTCAACTCTACCACGATGATGTCCAGAATAAATCCAGTTCATAGTCTTATCATTCTTAATTTCAGGCATATTAGGATCAACCAAAATTACTTCGAAAAAGTAATGTTTTCCATCTTTTCCAATCCAGTAAGAATTCAATACCTCAAGATTGTTAAAAAATTTAGAAGCTCTCATTTCAGCTACCCATCTGTATGACATTTTCAAAGTCTTTCTGTTAGTCTGCTTTCTGGTCTTTCTACCCTTTACACCAACTCTTACTCTTTTTCTACCACCGCGCATAACTCTAATTCTAGCAACAATAAATCCTTTCTTTGCTTTATAACCTAAAGATCTTGCTCTATCAAGCCTAAGAGGTTTATCAACAACAGTAATAGCTTCGGAAGCTCTCCATCCAATCATTCTGTCACGCATAGTAGCTGTGTCAGGTTTTTTCCAAGCTTCGCGCATATAATGATACATACTTTGTGCCATTCCAGATTTTGCAAATCACTATTTAAAAAGGCTTCTATGGCTTAAAAAATCAAATCGAGCAAGAGGCTTTTTATAATTCTCAATTAAAAGAGGAATAGAAACAAGCCATATTGATTTAGTTCTAGCAGGAGAAGGAGGAATAGTAGGTACTTTGTACAATGTAACAACTTCTAAAAATGGTAACCACTGAGCACCCCACTGTAAAAATGAGGCATTGCTCTCAAGAATATGAGCAAGAGTTAAGTTATAAATTGCATTAGTTGTAGGATCAAAAATTTCAGCATTCCAATAAAGAATAGTCTGATTATCTTGATTAGTTCCGTTATAAGAAGTCAAATTTACAGCAACAACCCTAACAGCATGAGATATCCTAGGGCCCATGTCTACAATAAGAGTGACCTTCTTTTTCTTCTTCATAGCATCTAAAACATCTTCAACAACAGGAACTCTAACAGTACTAACTATTTCAAATCCAGAACCAGATTTAGGTGTAGAAGCAGCTTGAGCCCAAGAAGTTATATGCTCAATTATAATCTTAGGTTTAACCTGAGCAGAAGCCTCACTTGAAAATACAACTAAAAAAAGCAAAGTAAACAAGAGAATATATTTCATTTCCATTTTAAATTAAATTAATTAAAAAATTTACTGCTGCTTCAACAACGACATAAGTCGGAAAAGGATAATTACCTCCATTATACCTAACTAATGTAACATTCAACTCACTAAGAATAGCTGTCGTATTCGTTCCAATCTGAGTATCATTAAGAGAAGCAAGCATACTAGTCATACTAGCAACAAAACAGCCATTATCACGACAACCAACAAATGCTGAAGAAACAGGCACAAAAGTCTCATCCCTCACAATCTCACTAGCAGGCTGAGCAACAACTAAAGAAGCAACAAGAAAAACAGAAAAGAAACCAAAAAGCAAAAACTTAAAGGTCTCCATAGTTATTTGACCTCAGCTCTTTCAAAATTATACCTATGACCATCACGTGATGCAAAATAAACATTATTATCCATACTAGAGTAAGAACTAGATTCTCTATCTCCCCCAACTATAACAATATAATCTGGAACAATCCCTGTTTTAGGGGACCCAAGAGTAAGTTTAGCAGTCTGAGAAAGAGCAGAATCTATAGATCCAGATCCGACAAAGGCTCCGCCAGGCAGAACAAAAGCTTCACGACCATACAATTCTTTTTGAACTCCAGAAATAAAGTCAAGATTAACAGAATCAACGGGTCTCGGCCATTCATACAACCTAGTATCTGAAGGAAGTCTAGGTCCATCAAGAGTAGGATAAAGAAGCATCACCTTACTCCCCTTAAACAAATCAGACTCCTGAGTTTGATAAGAAGGTTGATCACAAGCCAAAGAATCAGCATAACCAGCAGTAGAGCCGGATAACAACCCAGCCAAACCAAAAGCAGCTAGGGACTTTCTTGAAACCATGTTACAGCCAATACAGAATAAGTAGTATTTATATCTTTCTAATTAAACGAACGAAAAAGTATATAAAGCACATCAAGAAATATCAAAAAATCGATACACCACCACATACTAAAGTGTGTGGTTTGATTGGTGCTCGATTTTTGGATGACTTCAACTTCAAAGAAGTTGTAGTACCTGCAACAGACGATACTGTTGCAGTGATCGAAGTCTTGAACACACCCTAAAGGGCGTGGTTTGTGTGAGAGACTATCGACATCATTAAATATTCAATCTAACAGACCCATTTATCTTGTAAATCAGATTATTTCCAATTAAAACATCCCCTGTAACTTCTGAAATAGGAAGTGCAACAGCATGTCTGCCATTAACAGTTCTCACATAAATTGAATCTTCAATTATATTTACTTCATATTCAAGACCATTAATATTGAAAGGTAAAAAGAACTGTCTTGAATACCCATCAGCAGAACCGTGAGCTAAATTTATTTCATCTTGGACAGTTAAAGCAATTTCATTGACTGCAACAGAAACAGCCTCGTTTTGAGTATCAGATATTTTACTATAAACAAAATAGAGTAATCCAACAAATAAGAAAAGAATTGCCATAATTAGAATTAAAAATTCTATAGCTGATTGACCTTTAATATTCACTTATCAATACCTCATTTTGTTGGGCTAAAACCTCTATTCTCTTTACCCCGTCAACATGAGATATGTTTCCAGATAATGGAACATTGCTGGTGAAAGACATTGTTGTAAGTCCAGAGCTTGTTGTAATACTTACAACTATCTCTGTAGGTAATATTTCAAGACTAGTTATTCCAATAGGGAGGTACCCTGTTAAAGTTAATTTAGAAGGTTCCCCTGCGTAAAATACAGATTCAGCACTCGATATTATCTTATTTGCAAAGTTTGAAACTTGTGAAACCTTTATCTGATCATTGGTAACGGAAGTGTAGAAAAATGCAACACCAAGTATTCCCAAGACAAGGAAAGTAACAAATCCGACAACTATCAAATATTCAGTACTTATCTGTCCATTTTTGAAAATATCAATCATCTAAATAACAAAGCAGACAAGGTTTATAAAATAAGTGACCTATATCTTTACCATGAATGATAAAATAGGTAGAGGTCTAAAGATAGTAATATCTCTAGCAATCCTAATAGCCATAATTCATGCTACATCTCATATAATTCTGTTCGAAACAAACCTTTCTCTTGTTCAAACAATAGGTCTATCAGGTATGGCTATAGGAGATTCAAACATTGACACTTTAGAAACATCTATAAAACAAAATGAAAGAATAACTCTACCTTCAATACTTGTAATCATAGCAGAATGGGTCCTAGTCTTTTCTCTTATAGCCTTATCAATAATAAAAAAACACTTTGCAGAGTCCACGCAGAAAGCAACACACATAGAACTTTTAAAGAAAAAGAATAAATCAGACACAGACATAGATGTTCTATATGAAATGCTTAAAAAGAACAAAAGGATATCACTATCAAAGCTTGCAGAATTGTTTAAAGTAGATAAAAAAGTTGTTGAAGAGTGGGGAAAAATACTCGAAGAAAACGGATACGCAGAAGTTGATTATCCAAGATTTGGTGAAATAGAAATAAGAATAAAAGAAGATGAAGAAGCATATAAAGAATAAAATAAAGAGAATAAAAAAAGAAGTGAGAAAAGTAAAACACAAACATAGCAAGCGCGTTGAAAAAAGATCAAAGCATAAGAATCATAAAAAAGATGAATCAAAAATTAAACATCACAATAATTTTGACTTAGTAAGATACCCTCATGAAAAAGAATCTATGCATAAACCAGAAGCTAAGAAGCACGCATTACACATAGTAAAAAGCCATCATAAAAGCAGTCATCACAAAAATAAAAATAATCCTGTGGATATCAAGCATCAACACTACCAAAAGTTAGCCCCTCATCAAATACACAGTCATGAACATCAAATACAAGCCTACAAAAAAGCTGCAGAAGAGAAAAAGTCAGGCTCTGAAACGGAATATAATATTGAAGTGGATGGAGCAAAAGTAACTGTAGAAATAAAAAAACAAGATGATAATTATCTTTACAATCTTAATCTTCCAAAATTCAGTGTTGGAACAGAATCTCTTCTTAAGTATGTAAAAAACGAATTGATAACTAGTGCAACGATAAACCTGTCAGAACTATCAGAACAAGACACATTCATAAAAATGAAAAAGAGACTTTTAGGAGAAATAACTTCAGTTTTGAAAGAGAAGCTTCCCCATATTGACCCAGAAAATGAAAAAACAATGGCAGGAATGCTAATGCAAGATATGCTTGGTCTTGGAGAAATAGAATTCTTGATTAATGACCCTAATTTAGAAGAAATAGTAATTCAGTCTTCAAAAGAACCAGTTAGAGTTTACTCTAAAAAATATGGATGGCTTAAAACAAATATTTTCATACCAACAGAAGATAGCATCATTAACTATGCAAACATTATTGCAAGAAGAGTTGGTCGTCAGATAACTACTCTTGATCCCTTGCTTGACGCTCACTTGTTAACAGGAGACAGAATAAATGCAGTTCTTTACCCAATCAACTCAAAGGGTAGTACTATAATTATAAGAAAATTCTCCAGAGACCCTTATACAATAATAGATTTGATAAAAAACAACACATGTAATTTAGACATCGCCGCCCTACTTTGGTTAGCAGTAGAATATGAAATGAATATTCTCGTTTCAGGAGGAACAGCTTCAGGTAAAACATCTTTCCTTAATGCATTCATGCCATTCATACCACCAAACCACAGAATAATTAGCATAGAAGATACAAGAGAATTAGTATTACCTGACTTCCTTTACTGGAATCCTCTAGTAACAAGAACGCCAAACTCTGAAGGAAAAGGAAAAGTAACTATGCTAGATTTACTTGTAAATTCTTTACGTATGAGACCAGACAGAATTATTTTAGGAGAAATGCGTAAACATGAAGAAGCAATGGTTCTTTTCGAGGCGATGCATACAGGACACTCTGTTTATGCTACATTGCACGCAGATTCTGCTCCTGAGACAATATCCAGATTAACAAACCCTCCGATAGATATCCCAGCAAATCTTCTCAAAGCAGTAAACCTAAACGTCGTAATGTTTAGAGACAGAAAAAAAGGAATAAGAAGAATCCTACAAGTAGCTGAATTTGATACAGAAGGTGATAGAGCAACTTCAAACATAATATATCGTTGGGTGCCTGAAAAAGACCAAATAATAGAACACAGAGAAAGTATGAGATTTTTCGAAGACTTAAGCAGACATACAGGATTGTCAGAAACAGAAATAAAGAAAGAACTCGCAGATAGAAAGAAAATACTTGAATGGCTTATAAAAAATAATCTTCGTTCCATAAAAGAAGTAGGTAACGCTATAGAATTATTCTACTTAGACAGACCAACCCTTAACGAGACAATGCGTAAAAATGATGTTAGTAAAATCAAAGGAAAAGAATGACATTTCACATACCATTTACGATATCTTCACTCAATAGACTTAAAATAAAATCTAAGAGGTATGTTAAAGTATTTTCTGTAAAAAGGGATTCAAAACTAAAAGAGTACTTATCTAAAGCAGAAGTTGATATAACCAGGGAACAATACCTTGGAATAGTTATAAGAAGCACATTAATGTTTTCAATAATAACTTATCTTTTTCTAAGCACAATGATTTTTATATTCGGGCATGGAAACCCATTTTTTATCCCATTAATACCTGCGTTGGCTGTTGGAGTATTTACTTCATTCAGTCAAATTAACTATCCAAAGGTTCTTTCTGATAGGCAACAAAAAGCAATAGAAAGAAATATTCTCCCTGCAATGGAAGATATGTTAATTCAATTAAGTTCGGGAGTTCCACTATTCACAATTCTTGTAAATGTTTCATCTTCAGGATACGGTCAGCTAAGCGTTGAATTCAAAAAAGCAGTTAAAAAAATTAATGCAGGCTTTCCCCAAATAGAAGTAATAGAAGAAATGGGTAAAAGAAATCATTCAATTTTATTCAGAAAAGCACTATGGCAAATAAGCAACGGAATGAAAGCAGGAAGCAATATTACTGAAGTTGTTAGAGACATCATCCATTCATTAAATGAAGAACAATACTTGCAATTACAGACTTATGGAAATAAACTCAATCCATTAATAATGTTCTACATGTTAATCTCTATAATCTTGCCAGCTTTAGCAATAACATTTCTGACAATAATCTCGTCTGTAGTAAACTTACCTGAAGCAATAACAATGGGTATGTTTATTGGATTGTATATAATGTCCATCTTAATTCAAATAACATTCCTTGGAGTAATAAGAACAGCCAAACCAAGCTTAATATGAAACCACAAAAAAGAGTAAATTTGACAGCAGTATTGATAGTTTCTTTAGTCTTATCTATAATTACTTTTTATCTAACAAAAAGTGCCTTAAATTCATCAATTGTTCTTATTGCATCAATAGCTGTAATTCTTACATATATATCCACAAGGAAAAAATTAGGACAATCTCAAAAAATAAAGATGATGGAAGTTGTCTTCCCAGACTTCTTACAATTAATTTCATCTAACCTCAAAGCGGGAATCCCTATAGATAAAGCAATAGTTATTAGTTCAAGAAAAGAATTCTCACCTTTAGATGAGCAAATTAATCAATTTGGTCGTGATATAGCAACTGGAAAACCAGTAGAACTAGCAATGAAAGAAATGTCTTCTAGAATCGGTTCGGAGAAGATAAGCAAAACAATAAACTTAATCATAACAGGTATGCGCTCTGGAGGAAATATTGCCACACTTCTAGAAGAAACATCAGCCAATCTTAAAGAAAGACAATATGTTGAGAAAAGAGCTGCATCAAACATAATAATGTACATTATTCTTATACTTTTTGCAGTAGGGGTCGGAGCACCAATACTATTCAGCCTATCAACCGTTCTTGTAGAAGTACTTACCAAAATATTATCTGGAATACCAGAAGTTCAAACAACAGTAGCAACACCATTCTCATTCACAAGCATCAGCATTTCTACAACATTCATAAATTACTTTGCAGTATTCTTTATAATAACAATAGATATTCTTGGTTCAATGGTAATAGGTCTCGTACAAAAAGGCGAAGAAAGAGAAGGTCTAAAATACGCAATTCCTTTAGTAACTATAAGTCTAACAATGTTCTTTGTAATAAAGCTTGTTTTATCAAGCTATTTTGCTGGAATAATAGGTTAAGTTAAGTTTTTATAATCAAACCAATAAATTATACTGATGAAAAAAAGAGTGATGAAAAAGAGCAAGGCATCTAAGAAAGAAAGAAAAATAAAACACCAACATACTAAAAAAAGCAAGTATGGGTGTATAAGAGTTCCAACTGGCATCAAAGGTTTTGATAAATTAATAGAAGGCGGATTTGAGAGGAATTCCACAAATCTCCTTATGGGTGGGCCAGGAAGCGGTAAAACTATCCTCGCAACTCAATTCATTATAGAAGGCCTAAAAAGTGGAGAGGGTTGTCTCTACATAACCTTTGAAGAAAGCAAACAATCTTTTTACCATAACATGAAAAGATTTGGTTGGCAGCTCGAAGATTATGAGAAAAGGGGTCTATTTACATTCCTTAATTACACTCCTGGAAAGGTAAAGAGTATGTTGGAAGAAGGAGGAGGAACAATTGAAAGCGTTATAATAAACAACAAAATTTCAAGACTTGTTATAGACAGTATGACTTCTTTCACTCTTTTATTTGAAGATGAGTTAGAAAAAAGAGAAGCTTCTCTAGATTTATTCAATATGATTAAGAAATGGAACTGTACTTCTCTGGTAACTTTCGAAGGAGCTCCAGAAGGAGAGAATAAAGCTTACAAAGCACTAGAATTTGAATCAGATTCCATAGTATTAATGCAATTCTTAAGAAAATTAATTTCAAGAGAAAGATACATAGAAATCCTTAAGATGAGGGGAACAGATCATTCCAAAGGCCTTTATAGATTTTCAATAACGAAAGAAGGTGTAGAGCTTAGCGGAGTTCCAATAAAGTCAATAAAAGGAGTTTAATGATACATAAAAAAGCCCAGGCTTGGGGTTTTGACATAATAGTTGCTACAGGGATATTCACATTTGGCATAGTTGCTTTTTTCCTTTATACTATAAATTATCCTACAGGAGAACAAGAAAAACTTGATGAACTTCTCTATGAAGGTAATACTGTTGCAAGTAATCTGATCTCCGCTGGTTATCCGGAAAATTGGACAATCATTACAGTATCAAAAATAGGAATTCTTACAGACAATATGATTGACCAAGGGAAACTTAACGATTTTAATGAACTTTCATCAAATGATTATGGCAGAACAAAAGCGATGCTTGGGACAAAATATAACTATTTCGTAAACTTCTCAAGTCCAATGCAAATATCAGGAACCACTGTAGATGGCATAGGACTTTTCCCAGTTAATTCAAAAAACGGAATAAAAATATCAAGAGTGTCAATATATCAAAATAAACCTGTGACAGTAGAGGTACATGTATGGGAATGAATAAAACCTTAGATAACAGTGGTTTTTTGCATGTCCAAAGTGATAGCAAACACTTTGGGATGAGAAAAGAAGGAATATTTTTTAGCCTAGACGCATTGATATCTCTTCTAATAATATTTCTGGTAATCTTAATAGCGATACCAAATATTAAACAGAATAAAATAGAATCAAAAATTGATGATGATATTCTTGTAAGTTTATCATCAATATCCGCTGAAGAATTTGATAATGTATATGTTCAATCTCTTATAACATCAGGAATAATAACTGAACCAAACAAATCTCTTTTAGAACAAATAGGAAATTTCTATGTAACAAATATAAGTATAGCCTCAAATATAGTCTCTGAATTTCTTTCAACTATAAAAACAAAAGAAAATGTGGGTATATGGTTGGAGAACAATCTTGTTTCATCAAAGAACGAAACTCCTATAGAAGAAGCAAGACAGATAGAAGCATCAAGGCAAATAATTAGCGGGATAAGAATAGGAGAAAACATAACTGGATATTCAGCAAGGGCTTTTCTTTCAAGTAATATAAGAAATTCATACAGTTATTTTGGAGGTTATGCTGGAGACGGAAATATCACATTAACCTCAGATTATAATGGTACTATAACAGATGCTGACCTTGAGATGACATCAAACAAAGATTTTCAATTATACATAAACGGAATATACGCTGGAAATTATACAAGATCTCCATCAACAACAAATCCTTCAACATACGATCTATCTCAGCACATAAACAAATTTCAAAGTGGAGTAAATAATCTCGAGTTCATTGCAAGAGAACTATACATTGCAGGAGGTTTTCTAAAAGTAAAATACGAGTCAGAGCCTGAAATATCTCAAAAGAAACAATACTTCCAAGGAGTGCAAGGTCTGATTAATTTATATGATGGTTTATTCATACCTGGAACTCCAACATCAATAGACGTAAGTCTAGACCTAGATAGTAATTTCACTACATTTCTTAATATAGGAAATGTTTCAGTTTACAATGGAACAACAAACGGCAGACAAACTATAACAATCCCTAATTCATTATTGTCCAGTTTGCTTAATTACAACAAACTTGCAAATAAAACAACACCTATAAGGCTTGGATTGAGAAATGTATCTCTTATATATACAAATCAGAAATTAGATGTTCTATCAGTAGTAGACCTATCAGGAAGCATGGAAAACAACTGCCCTGGAGGTTCAGCAAATCCTGGAGAGACACCTTGCAAAATAAACGACGCTAAAAATGCAACAGACTCCCTAATAACTACTGTGTTAAACATATCAGGCAATAAAGTAGCATTAATAGGATTCGAAGATTATGCCAAAAAAGCAGACTTTCATAATTTATCAAATAATAGTCAAACACTGAAAAATACAGCGAATAATATATGGAATGCCGGTGGCTCTACTTGTATTTGTTGTGGAATTCTAAGAGCAAATAGCTGCTTTGATGAAAAAATATTTTATGATGACTTCAATAATCAAACAGCTGGTACTGATCCAATAGGTTGGACAGTAAATCAGGGATCATCAATAATAGATATAACAACTCAAAGTTTAGAAGGAAATAGAGGATTAATGATAGCAAGAACTACTTCTACTAATCCAGTATTGCTACACACATTCAACCCTCAGCAAGATAAAATAAGAGTAGAATTTTTAGCTAAGCATGACACTGGCACTGGTCGTCTTAGATTTGAATTAGAAGGATTAGATAATACATTAAATTACCAAGATTATATCGTACTCAAGATGTATGGAGGATTTATCAGAAATAATGACAATCAATTAACTCCTTATATATTAAATAGAACATATAAAATTAGAATAGAGGTAACCCCTAATACAAATTCTTATAGTTTATATGTAAACGACACTCTAATCAACTCTAATCTCCCAGTAATTTCAACACGTAATAATATTGCTAGATTAACATTTTCTACAGAAAGTGCAACAATAAATTATAAGCTAGATCAAATAAATATCTCCTTAACAAAAAAACTTTGTGATAATTCAATAAACCGTACAAGAGAAATGATAGTTATGAGTGATGGAGAACCAAACCGAGCATGCGGTCTAGATCCATCTCCTGACTGGGATGGAGATGGTGCGACTATAGGAGACCCTCAAGATCAAGCAATACAGGCAGCATGTATTGCAAAAACAAATCATAATATCACAGTTCACGCAATAGCTCTTGATGTAAACAACGGCAGTTTAGCTGAACAAACAATGCAGGGAATTGCAGCCTGTGGGAATGGAGGATTCTATTTAAGTAACGCAACTCAATTGATTCAAATATATAGTCAAATAACAAATAATATAATTGCAGCATATACAGCTCAGACGTTCAACTCATCATCAGGACAAACAAGACTATATCCCAATTCTTATATTTCATTTAATTATTTACAAGATGAAAATCCATTCGGAATACCCATAACTATAGAAAAAGAGTTTTCAAATTCGACAAGTGTTAACTTTTCTATACCTTCAGAATCAACCCCTATTTCATTGACTGCAATATCTTACTCTGGAGACAAATGGACTAACAAAGTCACTCTAAATAATCAAACAGTTTACAACTTAAGTTCTTATGGTTCAAACTACATAGAACTTGGAGACCCATATGCGATAAGCATAGATCCAAGTCTACTGACCCAAAACAACACCCTTTCACTTACAGTATCTTTGAGCTCTGGGGTAAATGAATCAAGCTCATCAAACAATAAAGTGATATATACTGTAATAAAAAACATGTCTGCATATTCTCCCATAAGTGCAAATAGAAATGGTTGTAGTTGGAATATTCATTTTGAAGACAATACTAACATCACCGTTTCAATTCCTCAAAACTACAGCGGAACAAACACATGCATATACTCCCCATCCACTATAGTATATGATGTAAACGATGCTCTTCAATCAGCAGTATATAATCTTTTCAGACAACTTGACTTAGATTTAGATGGAAGAATAGATTTTATATTTAGTCAAAATGAAGTAACTATAGATACAACAGAAGTACAGGGAATACCCTTCCCGTGGTCAACAGAAATACAAGTAAGAAGGTGGGTATGAACAGAAAAGGAATATTCTTTACCCTTATAGTAATAGCAGCAGTATCCCTTTTTCTTATAAGCTATACATTCTATAGGAATTATTCTGATAGAACTGCAACACATGATAGAATTTCCAGTCTAAACACATTCATATTTTCTATAGAAGAAAATCTTGAAAGACAAATATTCATCTCAGGTTTTAGATCATTATTCATAATGCAAACCGAATCTGTAGAAAACGGAGTATACATCCAAAACGTAAATAATTCATTAAATGAGTTATTCTTTAATGGAACATATAATTCTCTGCAACAACCAATAATGATTGGAGCAACATTTGATGATATTCAAGAAGACATACAACAAAAAGCAAACAAAGTAAATGCATACATCACCCTAAGCAATCCTTCAATATATATAACACAATCAGACCCATGGTATGTTGATGTTATACTTGCAGTAAATGTAAATGCTCAGGATCAAGGAAATCTTGTAACTTGGAATAAAACTCAAATATATACTTCGAAAATCCCAATAAAAAACTTTGAAGATCCAGTATATTTGCTAAACACAGGAGGAGTAATTACAAATAAAATAGAAAGAACCCCATTCACCTCATTTTCAAATGGATCAAGCGTTTCAAACCTTAACAATCACACATCAAGTAGATATTACAAATCAAGTATTCAAGCACCAAGTTATCTTAACAGACTTCAAGGATCAAACGCAGCAAGTGAATTCGGAATAGAATCTTTAGTTTACATTCCTCAACTCTCAAATCAAGGAATAACAATCCAAGATAAATCCATTGTTGATTACATTTACTTTTCATCTTCATTTCCAATATCTTGTAGAATAACTGGAACTCCAAACTGGTTCAAAATAGACTTGCCCCATATAGCAGATTACAACCTCACAGGATTAGAAACAAATTGTGCCTGATTAAGCAATGTTTATATACTAACATAAAGTCATACGAATGTAAAAAGGAGGTTTATCATGAAAAGAAAAGGACAAGCAGCTGTTGAATTTCTTATGACTTATGGATGGGCTATCTTAGCAGCAGTTATTGCTATTGGAGTTCTTGCATATTTCGGAGTTTTCAGCCCTGGTAAATACGCACCATCTGCAACAGTCGTAAACCCTCCATTTTATGTAGTAGGAGGAACAGCAGTAGTAGATGCAAGTGCCGCAAGTGTTGCTGTTGAAATTAGAAACAATGGTGGAGAAGACTTAATAGTATCACAAATGAATGTAGATAATTGCAACCCAGACTCAACTGCTCAAAACCTAACTGCAAGCCAAAGCGGAGTATTTACAGCAACAGGATGTACTGGAATAACAGCTGGTGAAACATTTAGAGGAGATATGAGCATACTCTATACAAGAGAAGGTGGTCTATTGAACTTAACATCAACTGGAACAATTACCCAGCAAGCTGTAGCTTAAACAAGCATTTTATTTTTTTATTTGTTTATTTTTATTTTAGAAAAAGGAAAAATCATTAGATTAATCAGTTTTATAAACCATCAATTTGTTTTCTTTCCGATCGTGTAGCTCAGCCCGGTAGAGCACTGCTCTGATACGGCAGGGGTCCCAGGTTCAAATCCTGGCACGATCATATATCATGAAATCAAAAGATAATAACATAGATCTTTGGGAAAGAGTGCTTAACGACATTCCAGAGTCATATAAATCATGGTTTAAAGATGAGAAACTATTTCTTCACAAATATATAACAAAGAATAGCAAAGTTCTAGAAGTAGGCTGTGGAGATGGAAGAAGTATAAAAGACATCCTAGACATAACACCTAACATAGTAGGAATAGACTATGACCAAAAAGCAGTAGATGACGCAATAAAAAACTTCAGAAATTATCCAAGCGTTAAATTATCAAAAGCAGAAGCAGTAAATCTACCATTTAAAGATAAAGAGTTTGATTTCGTACTCTGTTTAACAACATTTGCAAATTTTGAAGATAATAAGCATAAAGCAATAGAAGAAATGAAAAGAACTCTAAAAGATAATGGTAAAATAATAATTAGTGTATTTTCTGAAGACGCATTTGAGGAAAGAATGAAAGTTTATAAAAAAGTAGATGCCAAAATTAAAGAGGTAATAGGCAATAAGAAAGTAATATTTGAAGAAAATGTTATATCAGAACAATTCTCAAAAGAAGAGCTTATAACTATATTTCATAAATCTGGATTAAAAGTGAATGAAATAATTAAGTCGGGAATTGGGTATCTATGTTTATTATCTAAGTAGTTAAACGAATCAAACAATCAACTTTTTAAACCCAATTTCTCTTTCATCAACCCAAGAAAAAAATGGAACAAAAACCAAAAACATTCAATCCTTGGCACGACCTACAAGTAGGAGATAAATCTCCAAACATAGTTAATGCTGTAATTGAAATTCCAAAAGACTCAAAACACAAATTCGAAATAGACAAAGAAAGCGGAATGCTAAAACTGGATAGATTCCTATTCAGCGCAGTCCACTACCCTGGAGATTACGGATTTCTGCCTCAAACCCTATGGTATGACAACGATCCAATAGACATAATAATTCTAACTCAAAGGCCTGTATACCCAATGACTTTAGTAAGTGCAAAAATAATAGGAGTGTTAAGAATGATAGACGGAGGAGAAAAAGATGACAAACTAATTGCAGTATACAATACAGATCCAAGATACGAAGAATACAAAGACATATCAGATATTCCCAAGCACACAATTGCAGAACTAAAGCACTTCTTTGAAACATATAAAGAACTTCAAGGAAAGAAATGTATAGTTCCAGAAATTCTAGGAAAAGATGCGGCAATGGAGGATGTAAAAGTTGCCCAAAGAATGTACCAGGAAAAATACGGAAAAAATAATTCTTAAATCAAAACCTTTAAAGAGCGTCAATTTTACTAATAATCGTGCGGGGATGCCAGAGCGGTCAAATGGGCGACGTTTAGGCCGTCGTAGCTTAGTGCTTACCTAGGTTCAAATCCTAGTCCCCGCATTTTCTAAAAGTTAGGTTGTGTAACCATACATAATCAGGAATATTAAATAATAAAATTAATTTTTATAGATTATGGATAGAAAAGAAAAGATATATTGAGTTAAATTAATCTAGATTAAAAATAGAAAATCAAAATTTATTTTCTCTCTCATAATTTAAAGGATAATTATTCCAAACCAAATTCCATAGTCAGCTTATTATCTTTTATAGAATACTTTTTCAAAGGCAAACTAACTTGCAGGCTATTAAAATAAATCTTCTTTTTTCCTAGAGCCTTAACTTCATAACCTGATTCAACTTTTGAAACAAAAATATCCTCAACATTTTCAACACCAGGTGTTGCCAGCTCATAAACAACCTTATCACTCAACCTTCTAACCTCTGCCTTAGCTTGACCTCTTGGAAGTTTAGACATCCTATCTCTTTGCTCATCACTAATAACCCTTGCCTTAGTTTCAGCCTTAGGTTTGTGATTATGAGGGTTTATCCTAATCTGTATACCATTAGGCAACCTCTTAATTTCGGCTTTATCAGAAGAGAATCCAATATTTTCAGAATTAATATTCTTCATCTGATTTTCCATCATTTTCATTACATTATTCAATATAGAATTGAAAACAGAGTCATTCAAACCAATTCCTCCGCCTCCAAGTAAAGGAGCTCCCTGTATTGAATCATTCTTTCCAAGCATTCCAAAGTCCTGCATGTCGTTTTGAGGGTTTCTCAAGTCCAAACTACAATAAGGGCAAAAACTATATCCATCTTTCAATTTTCCCTCACATCTTTGACATTTCTTTGACGAAAACATAACAGAGTAGAGTACTCTGAACCTTTTAAAATGTTGGTATCTGAAGAATTAGAAGCAAAACTATTATATATCTAAATTTTAATTTCTTCCAGATTCATTAATTAAATGAGGCTGCCAATGAGCAAAACTCTTCAACCAAATAACTGCAGAATTAATTGTTTTCCCGGGATATGTTAAATCAAAATGAAATGCCTCAAACTTTGTTCTATATCCTTCTGTCAATTTAGGCAAAAAGTAAAGAGAAGATATCATCATTAATATAGAAGATATAATGAAAACAAAAAACATAGAACTAAGACCAATATTAAGATATTGAACAAATATGCCACCTAAAAAGCTTCCAATCAAAGTACCAATTCCAACAAGAAGAGCAGAATAAGCAAAACAATAAGCTCTTTTTTGAGGAGAAGATGCATTATAAGAGAATGAAGTAGTCCCAATAACAAACCCAGCATTAGCTAACCCAGAAATAATTCCCGGAATTAGGATCAGTGCTATAGGGCTAGACAAGAACATCCACAACAATGGAACAATTGGAAAAAGAAAAGCTCCAAAATAAATAAGTTTCAAATTACCATGCTTATCAGAGAACTTGCCGGCGATAGGTGCAAATAGCAAATAAAATACAGTAGAACTAATAGATACAATAGTGTAAGTCACATATCCAAAGTTCAAGTCTTCAAGCATTCTAACAGCAAAGAAAGGAGCAGAAAGCATCATAGAGAAATAAAAGAAAAACTGGAAAACAGCAAACTTACCATAATTATCATATCTTTTCAAAAATGATAAAAATGAAAAGTAAGATTTCTTTCTTACTCTGAAGTAAGGATTGAATATCTTGTTTGTATAATGTACGGACATCATTCTAAAAACAACAGCAAAAATAAATAAGAATGTAAATCCAAGCAAAACATACCCCTTAGTCTTAAATATATCAAGAATAAAACTAGAGACAATAAGAGTAACTAATCCTACTATTCCAATTACCCTGTTCCTTGATGCAAAAAACTTTCCTTTCCTCTCTTCAGGAACTAAATCTCCTAACCAAGACAGCCATGAAACATACCCTGCACCATAAATGAAAGGAATAATTATTCCCCATAATACGATGAGCACCCAAGGTAAAACATTCTCGAACCTTCCTGAAAATGCAAAATAAATCAATGCAAGAGTGGGAATCTGCAACAGAACTATCCAAAACTTAGCATACATCCACAACTTCTTTCGTGAATGCTTTTCCATAAGCTTGCTACCATATATCTCTCCCGAAGGATCAAACAATCCATTAAGAGAAGTCATTAATCCAACATGGAAACTATTTCCCCCAATAGCAAGAAGTAAAGGAGTAAGGAATCCAGATGACATGTTAACTCCAATAGATTGATGACATCCTTCTTTCAAACTCATACGAAGAGCATGCTCTTTAGAATGCATCAAATAGTTAGATTCGTTGATCTCATCATTAACAATAGAATCATCACCCATAACCCTAGAGTAATAAAAAACGTTAATAAACATTATGAACGATATAAATTTATGATTTTAGATAAAGAAAAATTAATTAGTCAATTAAGTTTTGAGGGTTACACTGATATCAAGGTGTGCCCTCTTCCACCTTCAACAGAAACCCCTGAACATACTCATGAACAATACACAGTCCATATTGTTTTAGAAGGCGAATTAATTATAACATGGGAAGGAAAAACAACTATATTTGGACCAGAAGACAGAGTAGAGTTCAAAGCAGGCACAACCCATAAAGCAAAAAGTAAATCAGGTGGAAGCATGATAACGGGAATCAAAGAAGAAAATTCTTCACCTGATCTTTATACAAAATTATGATTTTTAATTTCTTTTTTTACAATTTTTCTATCATCTCTAACCTTCAATAATGCAATTAAACCAAATATAATAAAGACAGATATTGCAATAATGGCAACCCTATATCTGAGAGGACCAAATGAAGCCATGCTTGTGACTATTCCACCCCACACAAGAGGTCCAATTAAAGATGATGCTCTTTCAGCAACGCCGTAATAAGCAAATGCAAGGTTATGTTTTCCCTTAGGAGACACGTGAGACATCACAGATCTAGCAACTGTCCAATTTGACCCGTACCAAATACCCATAATAGTGGTAGTGATAACAAATAAAGTAAAGTTAGTAATAAATCCTAAAGCAGGCAAGATTATTATCCATCCACTTAATATAAACACTAAAGTTTTTTTATGCCCAAATTTATCTGCGGCTAAACCTCCAATGACTCCACCAATGGCAGAAGTAATAAGTATTCCAAGCATGATATATGTCTTAATTGTATCATCTACTCCCCAAACTTTCTCTACAAATATTGGAAAGTTGTTTGCAGCAGTAAGCACAGCATCATTAAACAAAAAGAAAGCAAGTAAGAAAAATAAAGCACTTTTATGATAAAATAATGCCTTAGTTTCATCCCATGCTTCTCTAAACACTCCATTAATCCTCGCAGGTTTAGGCCTTATAGGTTCTTTAAAGAAAATAAGCATAGGTAAGGCTAAAATAAAAAATAATATTACTGAAGGCAGTAGGGTTTCAGCTCGAGCAGTTCCCCCGAAGAAGTTAAGACTTCCTTTTGATAAAGGCAAAACAATAATTAGCCCTACGATAGAACCCAAATAATTAGCAAATACCCCAAGACCAGATACAAGACCGCTCTTTCCTTCTTTAGATATATCTTTAATTAAAGGTGTATAAAATGTGAATGAAAAGATATAGGCATAAAGACCTAAAGTAAAACAAATTGTTGCGAGTAGAGCATTACCATTTACAGCAAATAAAGCGCACGCACCATAAAATACAAAAGTAGCAATAGTTGTATAGCATAGTCCTGTGAGTCTTCTCAAGTATTTATCTAAAAGCACTCCAGTTACAGGCGCGCTAATCAACAAAAGTATAGCGGAGATAGTAAAAGTCAAATTAAACCAAATATCAGCAACTCCTTGATCAATTACAAGCCACTGGGCGAAATAAAGAAAGAAAACAATAGACACCAGAGAATTAGCAAAGTCGTACAAAGCCCAAAGAAAAACATTCTTTTTTGTCTGCATATAAATCAAATAAATAAGGAGTATATAATCATTATGCACTCTGCGGGAATACTTCAACTTGGGAAAGTTGGAGTTGCCACAGATATCAATCTGTGAGCACTTCGATTCCCGAATATGCACTCTGCGGGAATCGAACCCGCGCGGCGAGCTTGGGAAGCTCGGATACTACCACTATACTAAGAGTGCTTAATCTTTCAAATAAGAAGTCTTTTAAAAACATAATCACAAAGCATTATATGAAAAAAAGGGTCAGGAAAGAAGGAAAAGCAAAAAAGATTTTAAAGGCCTTAAAAATAATTGGAAAAGCGTTATGGAACATAATAAAGGTCCCATATTACATTGTGATGGGAATACACAAGTTGCAAGTAAAATTAGATGAAAAGGAAATTAAACATAAAACAGAAAAACAAAGGGAATCAAAAAGAGCTATGTATCAATCATTCAAATTAATAGAAACGAAATCTGGAAACTGGAAGAATTATGAAAATTACTTATTAGGAGAGAAAAGCAAGATAGGAATAATTTTAGGAGCTCGAGGAACAGGTAAAACGGCAATAGGAATCAAAATACTTGAAAATATTTATTCAAAAAGCCATAGAAAAATGTATGCTATAGGATTCAAGAAAGAGGACATGCCTTCATTTATCGAAGTAATAGAAACTATAGATCAAATAAAGAATAACGCAACAATACTTATTGATGAAGGAGGGGTCCTATTCAGTTCAAGAAGAGCAATGACAAATCCAAATAAGATGTTAAGTGATTTAATTCTTGTTGCAAGACACAAGAACTTAAGCATACTGTTCATATCACAAAATTCTTCAAATCTAGATATAAACATCCTAAGACAAGCAGATCATTTAATCCTAAAGCCAACATCCCTATTGCAGGAAGACTTTGAAAGAAAGAAGATTAAAGACGTTTACGAAGAAGCAAAGAGTGACTTCAATAAGCACAGCAATCAACAAGGTCTAACATATATCTATTCAGAGTTATTCAGAGGTTTTGTAGCTAATCCACTTCCGTCATTCTGGTCTACAAATATCAGTAAGTCCTTCAGATGAAAAAGTTTTTTAGAAATTTAAAACTTTTGCATGCTCAAAGTGTTCTATCAAGACACACTTTGACATAAGGTTTTAAACCTCCAAAATCCTGTGTAATTTATGGCAAAAGAAACATTCTACATCACTACACCGATTTACTATCCAAATGATACACCACATCTTGGCCATGCCTATACAACAATAGCTTCAGATGTAATAGCAAGATGGCAAAAGCTACAAGGAAAAGAAGTATTCTTTCTAACAGGAACAGACGAACATGGTAAAAAGATAGAAGATGCAGCAAAGAAACAAGGTAAAAAACCAAAAGAATTCATAGACAAATTAATACCTGAATATAAAAAAGACTGGAAAATATTAAACATAGAATATGATAGATTCATAAGAACAACAGATAAAGATCATGAAGCAGTTGTACAACAAATATTGCAGAAGTTACAAGATAATGGAGATATTTATCTAGGAGAATACGAAGGTCTATACTGCACATCTTGTGAAGCATATTACACAGAAAAAGATGTAATAAATCTAAACTGTCCAATTCATGAAAAACCTTTAGAAAAACTAAAAGAAAAGTCTTATTTCTTTAAATTATCAAAATATCAAAAGTTTCTCCTAAATCATTATAAAAAGAATAAAGATTTCATATTGCCAAAAAAAAGAGCCCAAGAAGTAATTAACAGAGTAGAAGAAGGACTAAAAGATCTTAGCATATCTAGAACATCTTTTGATTGGGGAATTCCATTACCATTTGATAAAAAACACATTTCATTTGTATGGGTAGACGCGTTATTCAATTACTACAGTGCAACTCAATCAGAAAAAAGGCTAAATAAATTCTGGCCAGCAGATCTTCACTTAATTGGAAAAGATATTTTATGGTTCCATACAGTTTACTGGCCAGCACTTCTAGAAGCAGTAGGTCTCCCCTTGCCAAAATCCGTATTTGCACATGGTTGGTGGACTGTAAACAGCAAAAAAATGGGTAAATCAGCAGGTAATGCAATAAAAATAGATCAATTAGTAAAGATAGCAGGGGTAGATAGCGCTAGATACTTCCTTCTACGTGAAACACCTCTAGGTGAAGATGGAGATTTCTCAAGTGAAATGCTAATAGAACGCCACAACACAGAACTAGCAAACAAACTGGGAAATCTAGTCAGCAGAGTCTCAACCTTAGCAGAAAAATATGGCATTGAAAAGACAAAAGTTGACTTTCATATTCAAAACGTAGTGGAAGATTTCAAAGAAAAAATGGAAAACTATGAATTGGACAAAGCACTACAAACAATATTTGCATTTATAGATACATTAAATGAGTTTGTTCAAGAAAAGAAACCATGGGAAACTCGTGATAAAGAGGATTTATATGAATTAGTAATAGGAATAAGATTAGTTACATTTCTTTTATCTCCATTCATTCCAAGCACAGCTGAAAAAATAGCTAAAACATTTAATTTCAAAATTAGCTTAGATGAGTTAGATAAACAATTAGATGTAAAAAGCAAGATTAAAAAATCCGAAATCCTGTTCCAAAAGATACAATGACATCTAGAATTTTAAGGTCTTATGTAAGAGTAGCTCAACAAGAACATTGGTGCGAAAGATGTCAATCTCCAATTACAGCAGGAGAAATGTACAGGGGAGAAGTATATGTTCAAAAAAACGTTGTTAATGAAAAAAAAGTAAGCTGGTTAACTGTAAGAAAGAACCATTCATATATTCAAGACTGTCATGATTGGGAGTTAGATTTAGAGATTTTTCAAGCAGAAGATGCACGTAGAACAATTGAAGAACAACAAAAACAAAGTCTAACACTATTAACACTTCTTGCGCAAGCAAGAACAAGAAGAATTTAAAAAACAAATTAATCTAATTAATTCATGACAAAAATACCATTCACAGACTTTGAAAAAGTAGACCTAAGAGTTGGCACAATTCTAGAAGTTGAAAATCATCCTAAAGCTGACAAGCTTTACGTTCTAAAAGTAGATTTAGGAGAACCAGTAGCAAGAACAATTGTCGCAGGTTTGAGAAATAGCTACACTCATGAAGACCTTAAAGGAAAACAAGCGATATTTGCAGCAAATCTAGAACCAGTTAACCTTAGAGGAGTAGAAAGCAATGGCATGATTCTAGCAGCCTCAAACCAAGAAAAAACTAATGTCTTTTTTATTAAACCTGAAAAACAAATAGAGCCAGGAAGCAAAATCCATTAGTTTATAAATCAAAATTTTTATTAAAAGCTCCATGACAAATTATGAAGGAAAGCAAGCTGGAGAAATAAGAATATGTTACGACAGTCACAGAATGGAAGGAAAATGGTATGCAAAAGTACAATTAATAGATGCAAATCCCAAAGAAACACCAACCCATAGAAGATTATTATCAGAAAGCAACGGTCTAGAGATAACTCTAAGCGGACCAAATTTAATCAGAGCAAACCCTAGAATAATCGCAGAACTAAACAGAAGAGGAATAAGTACAACAACTCTAAGAATAAGGCCTTACGTAAGTAAAAGATAATTAACCAAACATCTTCTTCCAGAAACCTGGATCTTTATAATTAACTCCTGCAATCTTAGCAGCAATTCTTTTGTATGCTAATGCAGACTTTGTATAAGGATACATATGTATAACAGCATCTTTATGTCTAAGAGAAGCAAGAACTTTCTTGTCTTCAGGAACAACACCTAAAATAGGCATATCTAACATCTCCTTAATATTTGTAATAGACATCTCATGCTGATTCCCAGAAACCCTAGTAACTATAACTCCTCTAATCTTTTTACCCAATTCTTGAGCAAGTTTAATTGTTTTCAAAGCATCCGTAACAGCTGTTATTTCAGGGTTAGTAACAATAACAAGTTCATCAGCAGCTTCTATTGAAGCTGTAGCTTCATTACCTAAACCAGCAGCGGAATCAAGCAAAACAAAATCAGCCATTCCCCTAAGCTTCTTAGCAACATCTTTTAATTTATCATGATTAATCTTTCTAAGTTCTTTTACAGATAAAGAAGAAGGAATAACTTTAGTTCCAGAATCATGTTCATATATAGCATCAGAAACTTTAGCTTTTCCACTCATTACATGATTCAAGTTAACTGGAACAATAGGAGCTCCAAGATGCAAACCAACATTAGGCGTAGTCAAATTAGCATCAACAATAATTACTTCTTTGTTTAAAGCATTCAGAGCAGCACCTAAGTTAATTGTTGTAGTTGTTTTACCAACTCCACCCTTACCCGATGTGACTGTGATTATTGTCATTGTATTCTAAAATTACCTTGATAAAACAAGATTATTTTAGATAGCTTATAAACCTTTCTAGAATTTGCGAATACAAAGCAAGTTGTTCTAAATTTATGTTAACAATTTTACCTTTGTAAGTTACTCGAAGATTAACTCCCTTCCTAAACTCGCTTTCACGAGCCTTTTCAAGACCCTCAATATCTCTGAAGAACTCATATAGGTCTAGAGCGTCTATGACAATAGGTTCATTTGAGTAAATTTTTCTCAATTGTATAACCTTAGCTCTTGGGGCATCAGGAACAGGCTTCCAAGACTTACCAGCTTTCTTAATTAAAAATCCAAAAGAAGTATCAACCATAATCTTCCAACGAGATAATAAATTTAATATAACATCACAAGTTTTTGTATATTTCAAACTGACATAAAGTAAGTGATCGGCGCTTATCTTTTCCTTAATAATATCCTCAATCAACATAAAAGCAATTCCCAGGTGAGAGCATATGAAAAGTTCTTTTTATATCTTTCTACTTATAAAGCTTATAAAGAAACCTATTAATTGGATAGAGAAACTATTGCTTGAGCTATATCTCCCTCAAACTTTTCAAGCATAGCCTTTGACTCTTCATACCCCTTTCCAGTCTTCTCCATGATTAAACGAACATCTTCCTCATCTACTCCAGCACTTTCTTCCCTAGCTTCCCCTGTTATCTGCCAGCTTTCCTGACCTTGCATAGTAACTTTAGCAACATGAGGGTTATCAATTATAATGCTATTACCATCACTCTTCTCTATTATAACTCTAGAAGCCTCAATCTCATCTTGTTTAATACCCATCTGCTTCATCATGGCCTGCATCTTCTTAGGATCAATTCCACCAAACATGTTTCAAAATCACAAACAAACCTATTTATAACTTTCCAACCAATTTATGGCATGACTAAATTTCTTATAATAGGTGATCTGCACGGAAAAAAACCTAAAATTTATACAAAAGACTTCGATGCTATAATAGCTCCAGGAGATTTTTGCTCAGACAATTTAAGAAAATATATGTTCCGGGCCTTAAAAAAAGAAATAGAAACAGGTGAAGAATATTGGTGGTATAATCTAATCTCAAAGTCTAAAGCAAAAAAAGAAATAATAAAATCTCTAAAAGATGGAAGAAAAATATTAGAATTTCTTAATTCATTCAACAAACCCATATTCGCATTGCCAGGAAATTGGGATTGGACTGGAAGAGATGAAGATTGGAAATATCTACATAAAAACTACTGGAAATCTTATCTTATTAAAGGTCTAAATAATATAAGAAACACTCATAAAAATATATTCAAATTCAAAGACTTAACAATAGTAGGACATGGTATAACGTCTGGTCCAGAATATCCAGTTAAAGAAAGATCAAAAAGTATGTCAAATGCAGAAATAAAAGAGTCAAAAGAAAATTACAAAAGAGTTTATTTTAATCCAATGAATAAACTTTTCAATAAAGCAAGAAAATACAAGAGTCCAATAATATTCTTAACACATAACATCCCTTACAATACAAAATTAGACAAAATATTAGATAAAAAGTCCCCGAGAGTTGGACAACACTTCGGTTCTTATCTGGCAAGACAATTAATAGAAAAGCATAAACCTCTTGTGTCAATAGGTGGACATATGCATGAACACTTTGGCAAAGACAAAATAAAAAACACAACAATAATCAATGCAGGCTTCGGTTCATACGTAAACACAATAATGGAAATAAAGAATAATAAAATAAAGAATTTAGAATTTATAAGAAATAATAAGAAAATTTAATCAATTCTTAACTGACAAAACAACCTTAGTCCCACATTCAGGACAAAATTTAATATTATCTCCTAAAACAATTTGACAACCCGAACATCTAACAGGCTCAACCTTTCTCTCAATTACAGTCTTATACCCTTTTTTTCCAGAAAGTAAAAAACCAAAAGCCTCTGCAACAGCATCGCTGTTCATCTGATCACGTAAATCTCTTCCACTAGTCATGTCAATATTCCTCCTTGATTGCTAGTTTGGAATATTGAACAGGCAAAGTTTTAATTCCTGTTAACAAAAACTTTTTCATTTATCATCACTGCACCAAAAGTAAACTATTCTATTTATAAATATTATTAAAAAAATCAGAAATAAGAAAGTATTTAAGGTTTTATAGGCCAATATATGGATTAAAATGTATGATGGAAGAACAATTGATAAGAAGTTTTTTGATGGAACAGTATGGATATGCTAAGATTGAAGCATGGGTTAGAGGACAAAAGCCCTCGGAAATGAGGCCTAGAGATTTTTTCGCAGGCACAATAGTAGGTACATTCAAGCCAGAGGCATACGATTCCGATACTCAAAATACAAAGAGGTCTTTTTTGCCCAGGGTTTCAAAAATTAGAAGATATGAAGAGATCGAACATCCTCTTGATGAAGATATTGCATTTGCACATCACCTAACAAATCGTTCATTTCTTCATAAAATGAATAGAGATAAAGTAAAGTCTTTTCTAGATGATAAACTAAAAGAAGCTTTTGGGCAGAGAATTCCTGAAACTAGATTAGAGACTGTTAGCTCGCGCGGTTGGAAACTAGAAACAAAAGCAACAAATATAAGAGTTTTTGCAAAAGGTTCTACTGCTGCAAATGAATTATTGTTATATGTAGATTTTGATGCTTCGATTGAATTAAAAAAAGAATTAAATGATATAGTGAGAAGATATTATGTAAAAATAGCAGCTCTTGAAAAAGAATATAGAATAAGATTATGAGTAACTCTAATTAAATCTGACCTATCGGCCAAAAGACTTTCAGAACTACTACAAAGGCTATTACAGCTACTAAGAATGCAACAACTGTCCTAGGAGTAACCATAAACTTGCTAGAATATTCAGAATCATATCTCATTATTCCACCAAATGCTCCAGGCATCTGTATTTGGTTTTGTTGTTGAGCCATGTTTATCAGTATAAATTTCAGTATAAAAATCTTCTCATAAAGCCTTAATCAAAGAAGGCGTAAGTTGATTAATATCTTTAAGAACATGCTGGGCCAGTGAAAAATCATGATTGACTGTATGTCTTGTAGGTATTGCAACACATTTCATTCCAGCTCTATGTGCTGCAATTACTCCTTTTTCAGCATCCTCTATAACCACTAAATTTGAAGGTTTAATTTCCAATTTCTTAGCAGCTAGTAAAAAGCATTCAGGATCAGGTTTACGTTTTACAACATCTTCCTTAGTGACAATATGTTTAAAAAATTTACCAAACCCAGAAAGTCCAAGTTTCAAATCAGTAGATAATCTATCAGAAGCTGTAGCCAAAGCCAGAGGATATAATTTGTTAAGAACCTCTAATGCTTCAGGAACACCTTTTATTATTGACAAATTTGTTCTAAACTCATTATTAAGAGATTTATCAATCATTCTTCTAAATTCAGTTGTATCTATCTTAATATTATTAATATGAAAAAATTCTTCCATGTTTCCGCCATTACGAGTCCAATGTTCAAAATATTGTTCTTCTGTAAATTCATGTCCAAACTTTCTTAGACTATCAATAATTATCTTAGCATAAACAGGTTCAGAATCAAATAAAACTCCGTCTTTGTCAAAAATAATTCCTTTAATCATAACAACTCTAATAGTCTTCAATTAAAAATCTAATGGTTTTAGTAAACAAATGGAATTATCTTCCAAGTTTTTTTCATATATTCTTTATAGCCTTTTAAGTTTTTAGAAAGAAATTCTTCTTCGAGTTTAATTCTATATAAAATGACTGGTAGAAACAAAGCAAATATTGCAATTAGACCTGCCCAGTTTAGCAAAACAAAAGAAAGTCCAAATAATTCAAAAAACAATCCTGTGTAAGAAGGATGTCTCAAATGACGATATGGACCTTTATTAATAACTATCTGCTTTTTCTGTATATTAACTACTGGAATAAAAAATGATCCTAACACATGAATGCTCCATTGACGGAGTACAAATCCTGATAGTAAAATTAGCAAACCAAAATAAGATAAAAAAACTATATTAAAAGAGCCTATATCTAAATAATGAAGTAGGAAAATAAAGATTATTAACCCGTATCCAATGATTGTGAATAATTGCAATGAACCTTTATCATAAGAACTTCTTTTATTCCTAAATAGTATTCGTAGTTCAAATAAAAGAATAATAACAAATAAAATCCAAAAAATAGTCATAAAAATCATTTTATATCTCCAATTTCATCAAGAAGTTCATTCTTTTTCTTTCGAGAAGTATATTTCTTCCCAAACTTAACAAGAGTAGGATTAACCTCAGACCAATATTTAGAAGGAAATAGTTTTTTCAAATCTCTTTCAACAATATGATGGTTCTTACTATTACTCCAATGTAATTTACGAGCAATCTGATAAACATGAGTATCTACAGCAAGACCTTCCTTGCCATGTTCAGACAAAAACACATTTGCAGTCTTTCTACCCACTCCGGAAAGCTCAATTAACTTATCCAAATCGTGAGGAATTTTACCATTATATTTTTCAATTAACTCAGATGCACAAGCAATAACATTCTTAGCCTTGCCTTTATTGAGGTTCAAACTTCTAAATATTTGTAAAACATCACTATAAGAAGCTTTAGACAATTTATCAAGAGAATCATATTTAGAGAAAAGATCTTCCGCAATAGGAATAGTAGTCTCATCTCTAGACTGAGCAGACATAATAGTTGCAATAAGACATTTCCATTCAGCCCCCCATGCTTCAGCAGCAAGTCTCATATTCCCTCCAAGCCTTTTTAGCTCAGAAAGTTGTCTTAAAGCTCTCTTTAATTCCATATATAACAGAAAAGAAAAGTCTTAAAATAGGTTTCTCCTGTCCATAAGTATGGAACCTAAACTATCAGAGATAAAATCCTGGAATATAGAAATAGAAGACAAAATAACTAAAGAATGGAAAAATAGAGACATATTTGCTTTCAACCCAAATACTAAAAAGAAAATATATTCAATAGATACTCCTCCTCCATATGTTAACACCCCTGTACATATAGGTCACGCAACAACTTATACTTACATGGACTTCTTTGCTAGATATAAAAGAATGAAAGGTTTTGAAGTTCTATTCCCTTTAGGTCTTGATAGAAATGGCCTTCCAATAGAATTGGCAGCAGAAAAGAAATTCAATATATCCCCTTTCAAAGTAACTAAAGAAGAATTTATTGAAGCGTGTAAGAAACTTCTAGAATCTGCATCAGAAGAGTCAATAGAATCATTTGCAAGATTAGGACATTCATATTCATCATATAAGAAAGGAAATAAATTAGGAGAAATATATTTAACAGATTCTCCAGAATATAGACAAACAACTCAAGATACATTCATTGATTTATGTCTTAAAGGTCTAGTCTATGAAGATGAAAGAATAAACAATTGGGATACTAAACTTCAAACAACTGTAGCAGATTCAGAAATAGACTATAAAGAAATTCCATCAAAATTTAGCCATATAGAGTGGAAATTAGAAGACTCTAAAGAAAAAATACTAATTGCAACAACAAGACCTGAATTATTATCTACTTGCGCAATGGTTATCTACAACCCAGAGGATAAAAGATATAAACATCTTAATGGGAAAAAAGCTATAGTTCCTATATTCAATCATATAGTTCCAATACAAGAACACCCATTTGCTCAAATAGATAAAGGAACTGGTTTAGTGATGATGTGTTCAGCTGGAGATGTAACAGATATTCAATTCTTTAGAGAAATGAAAATTAAACCAAAAATAGCAATAACAAAAGAAGGCAGAATGAATGAAATAGCAAGACCATATCAAGGATTAAAAATAAAAGAAGCAAGAGAAAGAATAATAGAAGATTTACAAAAACAAAATCTAATCATAAAACAAGAGAATATAGTACATAGAACTCCAGTCTCAGAAAGATCAGGAGCAGAGATAGAATTTATTCAAATGCCTGAATATTATCTTAAACAATTAGATTTCCTTTCAAAATTAAAAAAAGAATTAAGTAAAATCAATTTCTACCCAGAAAACTCAAAAGAAATTTTAACAAAGTGGATTGACTCAATATCTATAGACTGGCCAATTTCAAGAAGAAGATTTTATGCAACTCCAATACCAATATGGCGCTCAGGACATTTAATGGCAATCCCTTCAAAAGGAAAATACTATGAACCAATAAAAGAGAATGTCCCAAAAGATGCAACAGTTATAGATAATGGAAAAGTAATAGGAAAAGTATCTAATTTCAAAGATAATGTATGGAAAGGAGAAGAAAAAGTATTTGACACATGGTTTGATTCTTCAATTTCAGAGCTAAACATAATACAATACCCATCTGCATTTGCAAAGAAAGCCTACCCTATTTCATTAAGACCCCAAGGAAAAGAAATAGTTAGAACATGGTTATACTACACCTTACTAAGAGGCTATTTAGAAACAGGTAAAGTTCCTTTTGAGAATGTCTGGATACATCAACATATTGTAGATGCTCAAGGAAGAAAAATGTCAAAGTCTGTAGGTAATGTGATTGATCCAAAAGAAATAATAAAATTGCATGGATCAGAATCGTTTAGATTCTGGGCAGCATTAGAAGGAAACCTAGCAGAACAAGACTTAAAGTGTTCTATGGATAGAATAGGAGCAGAAACAAAAACAATAAACAAACTACTAAATCTTGCAAGGTTCGTAACTCAATTCAAAAAGCCAAGTAAAATAAAAATAACTCAATTAGATAAACTATTCATTGATTATATCGACGCAGAAACAGTAAATATAGATAAAAACTATGAAGAATACGATTTCCATAAACCTGCAGAAATATTAAGAAGATTCCTTTGGGATATTTTTGCATCACATTATGCTGAAATGATAAAAAGTAGAACCTATAATGAATCAAACAATTTCAGCAAAGAAGAAAGTGAGTCGGCAAAATATACATTACATTATTTGTTGGAAAGAATGATAACTCTTCTTTACCCAATAATCCCTCAAATAACATCAGTTATAGGAAATGAGTTAGGACTGCAACTACATAAAGAAGAATTTCCAAAAATAAAGAAAAAAGAAAATCCGATAAAATTAATAGAACAAATAATGGCCTTCAATAGTGAAGTCTGGAAACAAAAGAAAGAACAAAGTATTTCACTAAAGGAATCTATAAGTGGAATAAAAATACCTCAATCATTAAAAGAATTTGAGAAAGATCTAATAGCTTGCCATAATTTAGAATGAAAATAAATTGACTGAAACTGTCTAAAACCACTACCCAATATATGTAAGTCTAGACCATTCAAAACATTTATATATAACATTAAGTTATATTTTATTATACTTAAAGTATAATATGGAAACAGAATTAAAGACACTAGCAACAACAAGAAGAATAGGAGGTTCTCTAGTTGTAACTATACCTATAGAAATAGTAAAGGAAGAGCAACTTGAAGAAAATCAAGTAGTTGAGATTTCAGTAAAAAAATCGAGAAAAAGTTACTTTGGAGCATTAAAGGGAGTAAATCATTTCACAACTAAAGATCGTATGAAAGATCGTTTTTGATGAAATATTTTGTTGACTCATCTGCTTGGATAGAATATTTTGAAGGAAGCTCATCAGGGGAAAAAGTCAATGATATTTTACAAGAGGATAATGAAATATTTATTCTAAATATAAACATAGGAGAAGTAGTTAGTTTTCTAAAAAGAAAAGATAAAAATATAGAAACAGCATACGAATCAATGATAAAAAGAGCAAAAATCTTTAAATTAACACCAAGAATCTCAAAAGAAGCAGGAGCTCTTCATGCAGAAAAAAGAATGAATAAGTCAACAATATCTCTAGCAGATACATTGATTATCTGTGCAGCAAAATCAATAAGTGCAAAAATAATAACGAAAGATTCACATTTCAGAGACCTTAAAGAAGCTATTATGTTGTAATATGCAATCTTTAAAATTATCTCAAAGCTTATAATTTTAAGCCCGATAATTTCAATTAGCAATGTTTAAAACACAATTCTCACAATCATAATTATGAACGACAAACAGAAATTACAATTAGAAGAACAGATTGAAGAACTAGAAGCTGTAAGAGGCAGACATACAGAACTAGTAACAGTGATGATTCCAGTTGATTTTAATATCCATAGCGTAACAAAACAATTAGAAGCTGAAAGATCCACTGCAGACAACATTAAGTCTAAAGCAACGAGATCAGCAGTAACCGACTCTATAGATATGATAGTACGTTTCCTTAAAGGTACAAAACAAACTCCTCCAAATGGTCTAGCTCTTTACGCAGGAAATATTTCTGAAAAAGAAGGAATATCAGATATTAAATTATGGGCAATAGAACCGCCTAAACCTCTACGTGTAAGAATGTATCGTTGCGATCAAGTATTTGTAACAGAACCCTTAAGGGAGATGTTGCAAACAGATGAAGTCTATGGATTAATAGTAATCGATAGGCAAGAAGCAACACTAGGATTACTAGAAGGAAAGCAAATTAAAGTTTTAAGACATTTAACTTCGGGTGTTCCATCTAAAGTAAGGGCTGGTGGTCAATCAGCACAAAGATTCCATAGAATTACAGAAGGCCTAGCCAAAGAGTTCTTTAGAAGAACTAGTGAAGCAGCAAAAGAATTATTCTTCGAACTTCCAAGATTGAAAGGTCTTTTAGTAGGTGGTCCAATCCCAACTAAAGAAGAATTCTTAGAAGATGGAAATCTAGTTACAAAATTAAAAGAAAAAGTAATTGCAGTAAAAGATATAGGTTATGTTGATGAACATGGATTAAAACTATTAGTTGAAGCATCTCAAGAAGATATAGCCGAACAAGAAATAATAAAAGAAAAAAAGATCATAGAAGAATTTTTCATGACTCTAGGAAAATACCCTGAAAAAGCTGCATATGGAGAAGATAAAACAAGAGTAGCTCTAGAAAGAGGAGCAGTATACAAATTATTATTATCAAGTAAGTTAGAAAAGAGCAAGATAGCCGAGTTCGAAAGACTGGCTCTAGATATGGGCTCAGAAGTAATTCTTATTTCAAATGAAACTCAAGAAGGAGAACAGTTCTTCAATATTACAAAGGGTTTTGGAGCAATTTTAAGATTCCAAATAGAGTAGTTATATGCCTACAGGAGGAGAACTCCGCGTTGAAGATTGGGTTGGATTAATTGCTTTAGAAAGCTGATTAAATTTCTTTCTTCCCATCAAATCTCTAAGTATTACTGTAGATACAACAACTATTCCTCCAATCAAAGCAAGAAGAACTATCCAAAATACAACCCTTACTTCAAATATTCTTTCAAGAGAAATCTCCTCTCCTGTTTCTTCTTCGTCTGTATCAATAAGAGGTTCTACAAACAATTCCAGATTATCTTGAACATTTGTACATCCAGTATCTGCAGGATAATCTATCCTTCCATCTCCATCATTATCAATTCTATCATTGCATTGAGTAACTAAAGTACTAGATCTTCTAGGAGGTCCCCCACTAGATCCTCCTGATCCTCCAGAACTACCACTACCAGATCCACTTGCACTAGAAGAAGTACATACTCCGCAATCAGAACCACAAGAAGAACAAGTCTCACTCAAACTACAATAAGTATCTCCACAGGTAGAATTTTGAGTACTATAATTACTAAATCCAGCAACATTCACGCTGAATACTCCATTAACATAAGACAAACTCTGGCATAAAGTAGAAGGACAAACAATATATCCTGTAGAACTTGAAACAACAGGAGTAGGCGCTTCAGAGTAAGATAAACCTTCAAATGTCAAAACAGCAGTTTGATCAAGTTCAGGATTACCCAAAGCATCAACCCCAATCAAATTGCTTTCTATATTTACGGCATTATCTAAATTCAAAGCCTGATGAACCCCTGTAGCATTTCTCAAAACAGAAACTCTTTGCCCTAAATATTGTATTCTTCCTGCCCCAGAAACCGCCAGAGACATATCTTGAACATTGCTCAAATCAGGAACTGCAAAGAAATTAGTAGTTAACGGAGATACAAATCTAGAAACAGAAGGAACAGGACACCCATTCAAAGTACTAACAATTGTAGATATAGGAGTATTAAGACATAAATCTAAATTATTGGGAATTGGTCCATCAGGAACACTATCTCCATCATTATCTATACTACAAATATTATTGCTATAACACAATCCAGCAGTATATGCAGAGCCAGCAACAACACAATCAGAATTTAATAAACAAGACTCTCCAAAGCCACATAAAATACCAGCAGGTGCGCAGATAGGACCTCCGCCATCTACACAAGTTTCATGAGTATCTTGAATACCATTTCTACATTCAGCAAGAGTTCCTATCTCCCCTTGCAAAATTAACGTAACCCGACGGACAATGTTGGTAGTTTGAGATGTTGCAGTAATAGTAATATTATAATCTTGTTCAACTACATTTCCAACATCTACATCAAGAGTCACATTACAAGTAGGATTAGGGTTTCCAGCACTAGGAGTGCATCTATCTAATCCAACAAAGCTAACAGAAGCTTCAGGAATAGACTGAGCAGAAATAATAACTTCTTCTTGAGTCATTTCAACAAGACTTTCTAATTCAACCAGGACATTAAATGAAGATCCAGAAACAACAGGAACAATAGAAGGATTCAATGTAGAAAGATAACTAAATGGGTAATTAACTCTAAGATTTTGCGGAGGAGAAGAAACAACACCATCTCCACTTATAACTCTAATTGCAAAGTCCCCTACTAAAGTCCCCAATATTCCAGGAGGTAAAGGTAATTGTATTAAATTAGAATTAACAACAACTATCAAAGGAGTTACAGCTATTCCATTAGCAGTAACAATTGCTAAAGGATCAAAATCATTTCCAGTTATATTAATCACATTATTAACATTATTAACAATAATATTAGGGGAAACAGAGTTTATTACAGGATTAGATCTTAAAGTGAAAGTTAAAGAGCTAGAATTCAATCCAGGAGAAGGAGTTGGGTTTCTAACAACAATAGTATGAGTTCCAACTCCAAATGCTCCAGCCCCAATATTAAAAGAGATACTATTTCCAGTAATAACTAAATTCTGACATCGTGTAGAACAAGGAACTCCATCAATTCTTAATTCAGCATTAGAAGCAAAATATTGTCCATTAACAGTTAAAGCATTGTTAGATCCCCATGAAAATGTAGGACTAGGAAGATTATTTATATTATTTATAACCGGGCTCTGATCAACACAACCGCAAGAGTTAGCATTACAACTCTGTGATTGAGAACAACCACTAGAAGTTCCCTCACACGTAGCACCACATTGATTAATTCTACATTGATAAGATCCAGAACAAGTACCTGCATCTACACATCTATCTGGACCCCCGCTAGATTTAGTCCCGCTGGTACCAGCACATCCAAGACACCATTGACAAATATTACCAGGTGCAGCATTGCAACTTGTACTTTCACTATATCCAGAACAAGAACTAGCAGTTATTTGTACATTAGATGTCAAAGCATTTCCACTCCTATAAGATATAGAAGAATCAACGTCGCACTTTGCAATTTGAGTTATCCCAGGAGTAGAAGAACTAACACAGCTAAAAGTAGCGGTATTTCCACTAGAACTAGATAAAGCGCAAGAAGAAGAGTCAATAAATCCATCTAATGCAACAGAAACACTTCCAGGATTTGATGTGCAAACTAAATTAAAATTAGTGCCTGTATTAACACTAGAAGGTGCATTTATATTTGTAATTTGAATAGGACAGCCAGTATCTCCTTTAATAGCACCATTTCCACTTCCAACATAATCTCTTCCACCAGTAGCAATATTAAGCTCGTCACAATCATTATCGCTACCATCAGCACATAAAACAGAGCCAGTTTCAACAGAAGCATAATTTAGACTATGAGTAGAATAAGTTGCAGAATTGCAAACTTCAAACTCTCCATCAACACATCTAGCAACAGAACCTTGACAAACACCTTGTTGGTTACTACAAGGAGTAGTATCGACACCATCAAGACAAGTCGTAGGCTCTATAGTCAAAGGCAACCAATTAACTGAATACTGAAAGAAACCAGTATTAGCATCTATTACATTAGCATATTGATACTCAAAAGACCCTGTATCCTGTCCTTGAGGAATCACAAAAGTGAATGTATTGCTATTAACCCAATTACAATTATAATTACTTCCAGTAAGATAATTACAAATACTCAGAGTCGTTTGAGTAAGTGTATCTCTTGCAAAAATAGCATACTCTGGCATCAAATTAGATCCATTAATTGTAATCGTCCTTGCAATATTATGTCTTACAGTTCCAGGAGTTAATGTACTAATTATTGGAACAGGTGCATTTCTAATAGTAAGCTGCTGAGGTTGAGATTCTCGAGAATTATCTAAATTAACAACTTTAATATCATAAACATCTGCGATAGCATTTCTCTGTATAGGAAATCTAATTTCATTAGAGCTAATTCTAGAACAGCCAGCAGTAGCAAAAGAACAATAAGGATCATAACTAGCTTGTCCTTGAGGTTTAAACAAAATAGCAAAATTAACTGGAAGATTATCTCCTAGTATTGAAACATTAGTTGAAACATGATTATAAACAGGATTAGGACTAAATGAATTAATAATAGGCGCATCAGATAGAGTAATTCCAGTAGCAGTATTTGACCAAGGAGAAGAATCAATTATATTATAAGCAAGCACTCTATAATCATAAGAAGTGCTTGGCATGAGATTATTATGTATAAATGATTCTGTGTTTGGAGGCAAACCATTAGCACCAGGAGCATCCGCCCAAGCAGATGCAGGAGCAGAAGATAATTTATACTGCAAAATAAATCCTTCCTCACCATTATTTGCAGTATTACTATTATCTTTCCAATCCAATCTCATAGAGGAAAAACTTAAAGGTGTAGCATTTAAATCACTAGGTGGCAAAGGTGGTTCAGTTGGATCATCAGCAGGCTGTAAAAGAACACCTTCAACAGGATTAACGAAAGGATAAATAATTTTAGATAAAACAGAATCATCTAACTTATATTCGGAAGCCGAAGTCTCTCCAGTGGAAACAAATGTTGCTATACAAACAACGGAACCACATTCTTTAGAGTAATCAAAATAAAAAACAAAAGCAGAGAGAATGGCAAAAGCAATAACTACAAATAAAAAACCATCTCTTTTCATTACAATAAGTATACAAAAGTCATTTATAAAGTTTGTTCTAGAATTCAACAACTAAAAATCACAAATCCATAATGAGTTTTTAAACTTCTTTCTCTTATGAATATGACTTGCTGTTATTATTCCAGCAACTATTTTCTTAAAATCAAAATTACTAAAACAATCCAAAATGCAAATCTAGAGATGATCGCAAGAACAACAACTGTAAATGAAGAACCATATAGCAAAACCCTGAAGTATTAACAATAAACAAACATATGCTAAGATAGCAATAAACAATTTAAAGCAAACACAACCCCTACTTCCAATGGAACTAGGAAAAAAGCAGGAACTTGAAAAAGAAGCAAAAGAATTCTTCCAAAACAGCAAGAAGGAGATAATAAGATCTGTAAAAAATGACCAAGTTGTTCCTTTAGACTTTTATCACTTATCTAAATTTTCTCCAATGTTATCAGAAAAACTTTTAGAGACTCCAGAAGAAATAATTGCCTTATTAGAACTTTGCCTGGAAGAACAAGCATACCTTCCAAAACCTCCAAGAATAAGATTCACATCTCTCCCAGATTCAGTCAAAATAAAAATAAAAGAAATTAGGGCAAAACATTTAGATCAATTCATAACAATTGAAGGAATAGTTCGTCAAGCGTCAGATGTAAGACCTCAAGTTGTTAATGCCAGATTTGAATGTCCAACATGTGGAGCAATTTTATCAGTTCTTCAAATAGACAGAAAATTCAGAGAACCAAGTAGATGTTCATGCGGAAGAAAGGGATTATTCAAACTACTTTCAAAAGAACTGGTTGATGCTCAACGTCTTGTAATTGAAGAATCTCCAGATTCATTAGAAGGAGGAGAGCAGCCAAGAAGAATGAATGTCTTTCTGAAAGAAGATTTGGTAGATCCTAGAATGGAAGATAGAACGACTCCTGGAAGTAAAGTAAGAATAATAGGTGTTCTAAAGGAAGTTCCTGTACCTCTTCAGCAAGGTTCTATTTCTACAAGATTCGATTTAGCAATTGAAGCAAATAATGCAATACCTTTAGAAGAAACATTTGATGATCTGGAAGTAAATGAAAAAGACGAAGAACAAATAAAAAAAATAGCTACAGATCCAAAAGCATTTGAAAGACTTGCAAGCAGTATAGCTCCAAGCGTATATGGTTTCAAAGAAGTAAAAGAAGCTATACTTCTTCAGTTATTTTCAGGTGTAAAGAAAAAACGTTCAGATGGTGGGAACACAAGAGGAGACATTCACGTTCTTTTAGTAGGAGATCCTGGAGTAGCAAAATCGGTAACTCTAAAATTTGTATCTCGTGTAGCTCCTAAAGGACGTTATGTTTCTGGAAAAGCAGCAACAGGAGCAGGCCTTACAGCAGCAGTTGTAAAAGATGAATTTTTGAAAGGATGGTCTCTAGAAGCAGGAGCAATGGTTCTATCAAATAAAGGAACAGTTTGTATAGATGAAATAGAAAAAATGGACGAACATGATAGATCAACGATGCATGAAAGCATGGAGCAACAATGTTATCACAAAGATACAATAATTAGTCTAGCAGATGGTCAAGAAGTAAAAATAGGAGAATTAGTTGAGAGTCTTCTAGAAAAAAATAAAGAAAAAATAATTCAAGGAAAAGACTGTTTAATACTTCATGTTAATGATTTAGAACTACTTACAACAGATTGGAAAAATATCTCTCCAATAAAAGCTACTCGCATAAGCAAGCATAAAGCTTTTAAAAAATTTATTAAAATAAAATTATCTCATGGGAGAGAAATAATAGTTACCCCGGAACATCCCGTATTCACTGTAAAAGATGGAAAAATAATAACAAAAAGAGCAGATAATATCCAACTAGAAGATCCAATCCCAATTCCATTAAGTATGCCAATAAGTGGAAAGAAACAAGTATTTGAAAAGATGGGGGTAAGCTTGGACCAAAGAATAAAACAACATCCAACTATTCCTACATCTAATTGCAGAGAGCTATTCAAGATAGTAGGATATATTGTTTCAGAGGGATCAAAGGAAAGAAATAGAGGTAAATTAATCAGGATAAGTTTTGCGAATAAAGATGAAATTGTCATAAAAGATTTTGAAGAATGTATGAAAAAGACATTTAATCTTAAACCATATAAACAGATAAGAATAGATCCGACAGGCCCAATGTATTTCTGCCGTTATATTTCTAGAGAGCTAAGTAATTTTATTTTAAAGAATATGCATGAAATGATTAGATATGCAGGAGAGAAAGAAATACCAAAATTTGCGATGAAAGGTGAAAAAGAAAATATTGCAGCAATGATCTCCTGTTTATTTGAAGGAGATGGTTATGCTTCAATAAAAAAGAGAACAATAAGGATAGGATATTCAACAAAAAGTAAAAGACTAGCAGAGCAAATACAAGACTTGCTGCTTAGGTTTAAAATAAGAAGTTCAGTAACAGAGCATAAAGGATTTTACAAGGTAGGAATAACAGATTATCAAAATATTCAAAGATTCTCTGAAAATATTGGATTTGTAACAGAGAGAAAGAATCAAATAATAAATAATTATCTTAAAGAAAAAAAGATAAGGAGATATGTAAAAAACAGGCTTCCTTTAGATTTTAACGAATCAATAATCGCAATAATTAAAGAAGAGAATATAACTCAAGTAGGCAAATATAAGCAATATGACATAATTTATGATCATCAAGTTAGAAATGACAAGTTTTCATTTTCAGCAGATTTCTTGAAAAATTTACTGCTCCAAGTTAAAAATGAAAAAAACAAGGAGTTCTTAGAAATATTAACGGGAGATATTGGGTGGGAAAAAGTAAGGGGTGTTGAAGTAATGGACAATGAAGATGAAGAATGGGTTTACGATGTAACTATTGAACCAAACCATGCGTTTGTTTCCCAAGCAGCAATTCTTCATAATACTGTTACAATCTCCAAAGCAAATATCCAAGCAACACTAAGATCAGAAACTTCAGTTCTAGCAGCTGGCAACCCAAAATTAGGAAGATTTGATCCAGTAATTCCTATTCCTCAGCAAATCAATATCTCTCCAGCATTATTAAGTAGATTTGATGTTATCTTTGTATTAAGAGACATACCAAACAGAGTCCAGGATGAAGCAATTGCATCTCATGTCTTAGAAGAACACAAACAAACAGTTGAAAGAGATGTAATAGATCCAAAACTATTAAGAAAGTATGTCGCATTTGCAAGAAAAATAAAACCAAAATTAACAGACGAAGCGGCAGAAGAAATAAAAGAATTCTATATTTCAATAAGAAATAGAACATTATCTGGAAATTCAGAAATAAAAGCAATTCCAATAACTGCTAGACAATTAGAGGCAATAGTAAGACTTTCAGAAGCATGTGCAAAAATAAGATTGAGTAGTTATGTGGGTGTTGAAGACGCAAGAAGAGCAATAAAATTACTAAAATATTCGATGATGCAAGTAGGATTTGATGAAGAAACTCAAACATTTGATGTAGATAGAATAACAACTGGAATTCCTGCATCAAAAAGAAATAAAATCATAATAGTAAGAGAAACAATATCTAAGTTAGAACAAAGTCTAGGAAAACTAATCCCCACAGCAGAACTAGAAAAAGAATTGGGAGAAAAACTAACAAAAGAAGAAATAGAAGATGCAATAAATCAATTATCAAAATCAGGAGACATTTTCAAGCCAAAGGCAGGTTTCATTCAGAAATTATAAATCACAAACAAACATTTATATAACAGTTAGACCTAATAGTTATACAATGGCAATAGAAGTAAAAACAAAAAAATGGGGAAATTCCATAGGAATAATCATACCCAGTGAAACAATTGAAAAACTAAGGATAAAACCTGAAGAAAGGATAGTAATACAAATCGAAAGAAAGACAAACGTATTAAAAGAAATGTTTGGCATATTAAAATCAAAAAAAAGCGCAAAGCAGATGATTCAAGAGGCAAGAAAAGAGCTTGAAAGCAAATGGATGAGATAACTAAATGTTTGGACACATATGCTCTTGTAGAGATATCAAAAAGCAATAAAGAATTTGAAAGGTACTTAATCTCAGACTTTATAATAACAGATCCAACAATAGCTGAATTCTATCTTGTATTATTAAGAGAAGAAGGAGAAAAGGTAGCAGATTATTGGTTTAAAAGATTAGAAGCATACTGCATTTCAGTAAATAAAGAAACATTAATAGAAGCAATTAAGTTCAGGCATCAAAACAAAAGTAAAAACATATCTTTCTTTGATGCAGTTGGCTACATTTTCTCATTAAAAAACAATTATAAATTTGTTACAGGTGACAAAGAATTTGAACATCTAATTAATGTAGAATTCAAGAAGAAATAGTTTTAACTTCTTTTTTCATAAAGTTCAGATTCATATCTTTGACATCTAGCTCTAAACTCACCCCTTAGAGGAAGTTGTCTGTCTGCAAGATATTAAACATTAAACAATTTCATCAATTTCTCCCATAATTCAGGATGCCAGTGGCAATTATCATGACCCCTCTGACTTGATGCATATTCTGCAACAATTCTTTTAGCAACAATAGCTTGTTCAGATCTTATTCTTTTACTTGAATAAAAATTATAATAACAAATCAATATTTAAAATAATGGAATAAAAACTATAACAATACTTAAATAAAGAACATAATAAAATAAAAAATGGCAGAAGAATTCAAGAGGCATACAGCATTCAAACTAAAGATTGGAGACATACTTTCAGGAAACCAAATAACAGACGGAGAGAAATTAAAATTCATAGAAACAAGTGGAAAGAATGTAGCAAGAGTTAATTTGATTGCAAATGTTGTTGATAAATTCATTCAAGATGATGAAAAGAAGTTTGCATCAGTAACTTTAGATGATGCATCAGGTCAAATAAAATTAAAAACATTCGGAGAAGATATAGAGAAATTAAAACCATTTGAACAAGGAGATACTGTTCTCGCAATAGGAATGATAAGAGAATGGAATAAAGAAATATATGTAACTCCTGAAATAATAAAGAAGAAAGAAGCAGAATATCTTCTATTAAGGAAATTAGAAAATGAAAGAAACAAACCTTCAGAGTCAGACAAAAAACAATCAATAGACCTCAAAGATAAAATAATAACAATAATCAAACGAGAAGAACAAAACGGCGGAGCAGATATAAAGAAATTAACAGAAGAACTCCAATCAAAACCAGAAGTAGTAAACCAAGAAATTCGCAAGTTGTTAGAAGAAGGGACAATTTACGAACCTCGCCCGGGTAAAGTGAGATATTTAGGTTAAAATGGATTTTATAGAAGAAGCAGTAAAAATAGCAAAACAATCAACTTGTGAAAGATGGAGGTGTGGTTCAGCCATAGTAAAAGACAATGAAATTATTGGTCAAGGATATAATTCACCCTCGAATAATTTAGAGTCTCAAAGAAGATGTAACAATAATAAAGATGAATACCATAAAAAAGTAACTGATAAAACTTGTTGTATGCACGCAGAACAAAGAGCAATAATGGATGCATTAAAAAATAATCCAACAAAGCTAAAAGATTCAAAATTATATTTCATAAGGCTTGATAGAAATGATCAAAAAAAGATAGCAAGAAATCCATATTGTACAATTTGCAGTAAAATGGCTCTTGACGCAGGAATAAAATATTTCATATTATTACATGAAAATGGAATAAAAGAATACCTAACAGAAGAATACAATTCCTTATCTTATAATTATCAAGGTTAGTTACAATTTTCTAACAATTCCGTTAGTTGCATCAAGTTCTATTAAATCTCCATCTCTCAAAACTTCTGTTGCGTTTCCTGTTCCAATAATACAAGGTTTACCAAGCTCTCTAGCAACAATCCCAGCATGACTTAAAACACCACCACCATTAGTAATAATTCCCAAAGATTTTTGCATCAAATTAAAATAATCTGGTGTTGTAACATGACAAACCAAAATTTCATCAGAATTGATTGTACTATTTTCCAAGTTCTGATACATTATAATTTTAACTCTTCCTTGCACTTTCCCTAAACTTGCAGGTTGTCCAGCAATAAGAGTTTCTTTCCTTTCAATAACAGGCATAATTTCTTTGTACATATCTGCCAAAGTCACATTATAATCTATAAACCAAAGACCAAAATCTTTTGAATCAACGCTTTCAAAATATCCATATAAATAATTATTAATGAAAATAGATCCTAATTTATCTGTTAAATAAGATCTTTTATTAAGATCCTCTACTTTAATTGAGTTGATAATTTCTTTAGCATGTTTCATAACTAATTCATCATTCAAACTAAATTTCCACTCGTTAAAATCATATGAAAAGTTAATTGGTTTTTCACCATCATGAAAACCCTGTGTCAATTGGTTATGCCCTCCACGAATGATTTCTCCAAATATTCCTTTTCTATTAACAATAAATATGCTGGAAAATTTAGTGTTAATTGGATTTGGTACAAAGTCAGCTTTATATTTTGAATAATCTATTTTTTGTTCTTTAAACCAACCTGCAACAACATCTTTTACTCTTTGACCGCGCATTCTCAATTTAGGCAAACTAGGATCAAATGGTATGAGTCTTAAAGCACAAGAATCTTCACCATGTTCAACTAAAAATTTCTTAAAATCATCAGTTTGATTATAGATATCAATTGCACTAAATTGATGAGGTTTATCAAAAGGCAAACCAATTATCAAATTTAAAACAGCCAATCTATCGCGTTTATTATTATCTTCAAGTCTCAACTCTTCAGTCTTAGAATGTTTTATATTAGCAAACCATTCCGTCAAGGAAATCTGTTTTTTATATAACTCTGTTAAATCAACACTCTTTTCATCCATAAAAATTAAAATAAATAATTCTACTTAAACATTTAGATAATAACTATCTTCTCAACTTATGTTTAATCTTAGAAACAATTCCTTCATGTTTTTTGTTAAATCTAAGAGCCACCCATATCAAAACTATAAGCAGAACAAACAACAACAAAAATCTCCATGAATCTGTGAAATTTCTCCAGTTCTTTACAACCCCATAAAACACAGACCATATTCCAGAAGCCATTAATGCGCTTCCGACAGGCTCAGTAGAAAGTAAGAATAAACCAGCTACAAATACCAAAATACCTACCAATATAGCAATTATAAAGACTCTCTGTGAATGTTTATCGAGAGCATTTTCATAATCTATACTGCAATCATCACAATATCCTCCAGTAGGGCAACTGTTTGAATCATACTCATATACAAATTGGCCCTTTGAATCCCAACATTGTTCAGCTCTTCTTTGCAAATCAGAAGGAACAGGAGGACATGAAGCAGGCTCTCTCAAACCTATAGGTCCAGCATGATTAGTACAATAATCGTCCCACTGAGGGGTCGGATAAAATGTCTCTAATCCCTGAAAAAGAGATAAAGCAAATACTATGAATATACCCAAACCTAATATAAAATTCTTAAATTTCATAGCAAATCATACCAGCTCAAATTTATAAACCTTCATAAGCGTTCAAATTAAATGGATTCATACGAACAAATGCTTGACTCTGCTTACAAGAAGATTAAAGTAGTTCAAACATCATCTGACAGATTCGAAATACCCAAAGTAAAAGGTCAAGTCTCAGGTAAGAATACATTTATCACAAATATTAATGAAATAGCTTCACATATCAGAAGACCGGTTGAACATTTAGCAAAATTCCTTCAAAAAGAGCTTGCAGTAGCTGGTGTTTTAGAAAAAGATAGACTTATGCTTAAAACAATGTTAAATTCAGCAAAAGTAAATGAAAAAGTTGAATTATATGTAAAAGAATTCGTTCTCTGTACAGAATGTAAAAAACCAGATACAGAAGTTATAATAGAAAAAGGCATTAAGTTCAAACACTGCTTAGCTTGCGGAGCTAAATCTCCAATCAGATATAATTTATAAAAATAGCCAAAAATACTCAAATGTTTTGAACAAAACATTTAAAATAGCCCTAAATTTATGAGTTAAGGAGGTCAAAATGGCTAAACCGAAACAAGAGTTTTATGATGTCAAATCAAAAAGCAAATTTACAACTGACAACTACAAGCTCGTAGAAAGAAGCGGAAGATTCTTCATTGTTGCAAAATCACCTACTGGCACACACGAATGCTGGAGAGTAGTAGGAAAAGATGCTGCAGCTAAGCTGAAGTAATCAACTAAATTTTAATTTTTATATCCTTTTTATTATATTATGTCAAAGTTTGTTGGAGAAAACTTTGATCATACAAAGAATTCAGAAAGTCATGAATTCCACATGTGGGTAAAAATCCACAGATCCTCAAGAGCAATAGTCGCTGTATGCGATGAAAATCTAATAGGTAAGAAGTTCTTAGAAGGAATTAAGCAGTTAGATGTAACAGAATCATTCTTCAAAGGAGAAAAACACTCAAAAAGTGAAGTGATTAGTATTATGAAATATGAATTCAAAGAAGGTTCTACATTCAATATAGTAGGAAAAGAATCAATTCAAACAGCAGTAGAAGCTGGAATAATAGACAAAGAATCAGAAAGTAAAATAAAAAATATACCTTTTACCTTGATAATTAATTAAACCAATAGCTTTTAAAAGCCCCATTATCCTAAGAAATTTATGCAAGAAGAAGATAATGAATTTGGAGATTTTGAAGAAATTTTAGATGGAACTCAAGAAGAACCACAAGAAGAACAACAGCCAGAAGGATTCGTAAGAGCTAGATGGCCAAAGAATGGAGAAATTATAGGTACAATTGTACAAAGATATGGAGGTAATAGAATGGAAGTTCTAACAACAGATGGTAAAACAAGAAATTGTAGAGTCCCTGGAAAATACAAGAGACAATTATGGTTAAGACCTAGAGATATAGTCTTAGTAAAGCTTTGGGAATTTGACAAAGACAAAGGAGATATTATTTACAAATACAAACCTAATGAAGTCACTCAACTAAAGAAGAAAGGGCTTCTAAATTCCTTGAGCCAAGAATTCTAATGATTAATATAGAAATATCTAGAAGAAGAGAGGTTCTAAGAAATAAAGAAAAACTAGAACAAAAACTAAACTGTAAAATAAACATAAAAGACAAAATAATTACTATAGATACAGATCCGTTCAATGAATACGAAGCTCAAAGAGTATTTGATGCTATAAATCTAGGATTTTCAGTAGAAAAAGCCTTAAGAGTTCTAGATGAAGAAAATGATTTCATTAAAATAAATATAAAAGATCATGCAAACACTAAAAACTTAGAAGTTGTAAGAAGCAGGTTAATTGGAACTCATGGAAAAACAAAGAAAACAATAGAAGAAATAACTAAATGCGATATAGCAATTCATGATAATCAAGTAGGAATAATAGGCCACGCAGAAGTTACAGAAAGAGCATTAACAGCTGTAACAAATATCATAAAAGGAACAAAACAAGCAAATGCTTACAAATACTTAGAAAGAATAAACACTCAGAAAAAAGGTGTAAAAGAAAATCATAAAAAAATAGTTAGAAAAGAAGAATCTGAAGACTTCGACTCTGAAGAAGACTCAGATATTTAATAAAGAAGAAAATAAAGAAATAAAAATTAAATAAAATTAAAGCTCAGAAATTATCTGCGTTTAGCTTTACTTCTGGAAGATTTTCTTGCAGAAGACCTGCTTGCAGATTTCTTAGCTTTTTTCTTCATCACTCTATCATATACCTCTTTAAAATAAAAAATACAAACTTGTATTTAAAACCTTGCCAATTTTTTAGAAAAGAATAATTTTTATTTTTTAGACAAAATATTTACCGTCGAGAAAAAATAAAGGTAAAAATTATTAAAAATAAAGTTAAGCAACTTTAGCTACAACTATATCAACATATAAAGTTTCAACGCCTTGAGTAACTGTTTCAGGATGCCAAACATTGCCTGTAGAATGACTAACTATCTGAGCCCCGTTAACTCTGTTTACTGCGTCTTCCAAATCTTTAAGTCTTTGATCTTTAGAAATACTTCCAATCCTTGTCTTGCCAAATTGAACATCATATTGAAACGGCATACACTGGCCTAAAACAATTGTACTGCCAGGTCTAGAAACTCTTTCAATTTCAGCTAAAACTTCTGGTGGAGAGCTAACTCTATCAAGAGCATTAAACATTAAAACCAAATCCATAGATTTGTCCGCAATAGGTAAATGGTGAGCATCTGCAATTGCATAAAAGATGGAAGAAGATTCATCACGTTCTCTAGCCGCACGAACCATACCATAAGAATAATCCAAACCTATCGAATTTTCAAATTCTCCTTCCTCAACAAGCTCCTGCAAATTAGTTCCATTACCCATAGCTACCTCTAAGACATTACCTTTTCGGGGAAGCATTCCTCTTAAAGCAAGAGGCAACTTAAAATTTCCAGGATAATCTCTTAAAGATTCCAACTCTGCTTCATATCTAGCCTGATGAGAAGCTCCAACCAACTGACGCTTCATATAATCATCTCCGTGATCTTCATATTTTACAAGAATTTGATTAAATAAACCAGAAACCAATTTAACTCCTTGAATAGTAAGTTTTTCACCATCATAACATTCATTAGGAAGGTCATCTATAACTTCTCTAATGTAACTTAAAACGCCTCTACTATTTCCTAATCCAGCATTTAACAAAAAAGAAGTCAATTCTCCAGTACTAATCCTTTTTCTTAATCCTCCAGATTTAACTTCCACCGTTTTTTTAGGGATTCCATTAAATCTAAAACTATTTTCTTCTCTCAATTTAAAGGGTAAAAAGTTTGGAGCATCTCCAATAGGAAAATACTCTTCTCCCATTCTAGAACAAACATAAGCCCCTAAAGAATTAACAGAAAATCCAGAATTACAATCAGGGCAAGCAAGAATTCCTAAATGATCATTTTGAGGCATGAAAACAATCAAATTATTGAGTTTAAAAGAATTTGCATAATATCTAAAAAAATAGATTAAAACTAAGATTTAAATAACATTAAAATGCTCTCCTCTATAAGACTCTGTAGCTCAGCAGGTAGAGCACACGGCTGTTAGGATTCATTAAGGATTCAAAGAAACCGTGGGGTCCGAGGTTCGAGTCCTCGCAGAGTCGTTGATATTTTTTCTTTTTTCGCTAATTTTCTCTAATTCCTCCAAAGAAAGACTTCCGTTTAATAAAGAAATTCTTTCTGGTGTAGTTGTAAATGGAATAAATTTCCCAAATTTTTCAAAGACCTCAAACTTTGTCAAATGTTTTAGGTTATGCATTTCCCATTCTTTAACAATAATTTTTGCATAATTCTTGCTAATATAAAATCTACCATAATCCTCATATTCTTTATAGATGTGCTTAATATTATTTCTTAAAAGAATTTCATGAATTTGTCTAGTCACATTAATACTGTGAATCTTACCACTAATAGCTAGATGTTCTGTAATATTAAAATCAGTATCAAATATACCGACCAAACATCTTTTACTAAGTTCATTATTTTGTAAAATAGCTAGAGGTATGCTAGCATACTTTTTACTGCCAGAAGGTAAACCAAGAATCTTAGATTTAAACTGAAATATTGCCTTAGAACCAACAGTAGTATCTATGCTATTCTGATTAGGTCTTATTAGAAATCTAGGTTTTAAATTATAAAGCTGAAACAAAATTTTTGCAATATAATTTGTGTGATATGGCTCTTCATCTATAAGATTTCCAGTAATAGAATATCTATATGACTTATAACCATTATTATCTATATATAAATAAAGACACCCATCTCCTAAATGTATTCCTGTTTCCTCTGCTAATAAAGGAGTAATTTTTTCAGGAATTTTTACTCCTCTTTTAATGTCTTGCCAAGAATATTCTATTCCCTTAACTCTTGCAAACTTTATAAAAATAGACCTTAAAGCATGTGTAGATCCAAAAACATTTCTTACTTCTACGTCACTACCGTAACCAGCAATCCAACAAGTCAAGTAACTATGAATCTCACCGAACATTTGATATTGGATTTTTGCAGAAGCTATTAATTTAATTTTTTTATCTCTAATATTTCTAATTTTGTTAATAGTCTTTTTAGAAATCCCAAATAATTCAACTATTTTATTTGTTCTCTCCTCTAAAGGTAACTCTCTCCATTTTTTTGGAATTTTTAACATATGAGAATAAAAGTTTGTTATTTATATATTTATCTATATGCATTCAAGGACGTTTTTCTACATTTTATAAAGTAAAAAATACTATAAGAAACATGAAACAAAAAGTACTATTGGGCCTGTCAGGAGGAGTAGATTCAGCAGTCGCAGCCATGCTTTTGCAAAAACAAGGCTATGAAGTTATAGGAGCATTCATGAAATGTTTCTCAGGAGAAAAAAACAAAATAACTGGAGAATGTCCGTGGATTGAAGATAGAAAGAGTGCTCAAAAAATAGCATCGAAATTAGGAATAAAATTAATAACAATAAACTATGAAAAAGAATATTCAAACCAAGTAATCAAACCAATGTTCGAAAGTTATGCGAAAGGATTAACCCCTAACCCAGACTCAGCTTGCAACACAATAATAAAATTCCCATATTTATGGAAAGAGGCAAAAAAACACAATTGCAATTATATAGCAACAGGGCACTACATCAAAAAAATAGAAAAAAACAATAAATTCTATATCAAAATACCTAAAGACAAATCAAAAGACCAATCTTATTTCCTTTATGGTTTAAGTCAAGAAGACCTTAAACATACTTTATTCCCAATAGGAGATTACACAAAAAGAGAAGTAAGAGATATAGCAAAACAAAACAACCTTCATAACTGGGATAGAAAAGGAACAAGAGGATTATGTTTTGTAGGAAATATAGATGTAAAAGACTTCCTAAAACAAAGAATAAAAAATAAACCAGGCAAAGTAAAAGATCCAGAAGGAAATATTGTAGGAGAGCATAATGGAATGATGTTTTATACAATTGGAGAAAGATTAGGAGAAAACGAAAATGTCAAAATAACTAATGAATATAGAAACCAGGTAAAATCAAAACTATACATCGCAAAAAAAGACATCAAAAACAACATCTTAACAATAGCGCCAAAAAATCATCCAATTCTAAAAAGAAAAGAATTCAAAATAAAAAAAATAAATTATATTTCGGGCAAACCAAAACACAGCAATGTTTTAGTTAGAATAAGACACTTAGGAGAATTAAACAGAGCAACAATTAAAGGCAACAAAATAACTCTAAACAAACCAATAGAAGGTCTAGCAGAGGGTCAATCAGCAGTAATTTACACAAAACAAAGAATTATGTTAGGTGGCGGAGAAATAAATTACTAAATATTTAAAAACAGATAATAAATGATTAAAATATGTCAAGAGTAAAACTAACTGAAGTATACGATTGTCTAGATTATAACAGCATAACAGAAGATGAATTAACAAGAAGAATAGCTAGTGCAAGAGGTTTACCAAGTACTGCACCTAAAGGTCTTCTCAAAAGGATACTTTTCTATTTAAGAAGTCCAAGTACATTTAGTCAAGAATTAAAATTAGATTTTTTAAGGAGTAACGGTTTTATTGAATTTAATGACACATATTCTTCAAGCGAAGGTAACAAAAGAACTTATAGAAAATCACCAGATAAAACAAGAGCAGATCTAGAAGCAATGCTTCCAGTAGGATTTGTTTATTAACAATCTTTTTATACATTAAACTGGATATAAATACATGAAAACACAAGAAGCAATAGAAAAAAGGGCATCAGTAAGAGAATTCTCAAATAAACCAGTTAAATTTGGTCAAGTATTAGAAGCAATAGATGCTGCAAATCAAGCACCATTTGCTGGAAATATTAACCATTTAAAATTTATTATAGTAGAAACAAAAGAAAACAAAAATTATATTGCAGAATTCGCTCAACAATATTGGATAAATGAATCTCAATGGGTTGTAATAATCTGTTCAGAATCAAAAAGACTTGAACAATTATATCAAGATAGAGGAGAAATGTATGGAAAACAACAGGCAGGAGCAGCAATTCAGAACTTTCTTTTGTCAATAACAGAACAGGGCTTAGGAGCTTGTTGGGTCGGAGCTTTCTCTGAAAGAGAAATCAAAACAAAGTTCAAAATACCAGAATCATGGCAAATAGAAGCAATAATTCCAATAGGATACTCTAAAAGCAAGAAACAAAAACAAGCAAGAAAAAATGAATTAGAAACAAAAGTATTCTGGGAAAAATGGGACCAAAAGAAGAAACCCCTAACATACCCGCATAAAGATCCTTCTACTAATTAATACAAAAACTATTAAACAATACAAGAATTAAGTTTTAATGAAAATAACAAAGTACGGACATTGTTGCCTCTTAATTGAAGAAAAGGGAGTAAAACTACTAACAGATCCTGGTTCTTTCTCCTCTGGTTTTGAAAATCTAGAAGTAGATGCAGTAATTATTACACATGAACATATGGATCATTTGCATATAGACTCAGTCAAGAAACTTATAGCAAATAAAAAAGATAAAGGTCTAGTAATTATTACAAATAAAGGAGTAGGAAAACAATTAGAAGCAAATAATATACCAGTTTACCACTTATTAGAAGATGGAAATAAAATGGACTTCAAAGGACTACCCATAGAAGCAATAGGCCACGACCATGCTCTTATGTATAAAACAGTTCCTTGTATCAATACAGGTTTCCTTATTGCAAACAGATTATTTTACCCTGGAGATTCTTTACATAATCCAAAAAAGCACGTAGAAATTTTAGCTCTTCCTGTAGCAGGTCCATGGATGAAACTAGAAGAAGCAATAGATTATGCTTTAGAACTTAAACCAAAAATAGCTTTTCCAGTCCATGAAGGCATACTAAAGCAACCAGGACCAGTACATAGAATACCTGCAACAATTCTCGAACCTAAAGGAATTAAATTCCAAATTCTAGAAGATGGAAAGACCCATCAATTCTAGAAAAATAAAGAATAAAATGTTTATCCTACAAAGTACCCATACGATATCCAATGTAGGTTCCTATACCACCTACTGCACCTCCCAAGATAGCTCCTTTAGCTGTTTCGATTAAAGAAGATTCTAGAGCATTTCTTAAACCTTTTTTATTCTTTCCCCTTAAAGAGTCAACTAATGAACACAAACCATTCGCAGCACCACATACAACTGATCCGATAGCTGCAGGTAGGAACTTTAACAAAGTTCCAGTAAGAGGATCATCAAAAGTGTGATATCCTGCCCTTTGATATCCTAAGTATGCTCCGGTAGCCATCGCACCTAACCCCATAAGAGCAGCAGGTATTAAAGTTACTAGTGTTACGGGATCTTCAAAATCTTTATTTCTATCCATCTATCTTTTACCTCCTTTCATATCTATATGTAAGAGAGATTTTTTCGCGAAATTATTTGCGTTTTTCATTTTAAAATATTCTCTCTCCGGAATGTATGTAATTTATGGCCTTATCACAACGAGATTTAATTTCTTCAATTTGTTTTTTTCTTTTAGATTGAATATCTTTAAGGATCTTATCAAGACTATCATCAATAGGTGTTTGAATAATAGGTACTATCCCTTTAGAATGAGGAGTCTCCCTAGCAAATAATCTGTTTTCATCACAATCGTAAAATTGAGTAATTGGACAAAAGCCCTCAAGTTCTTGGTTTACTTCTACTACTGCATCTGCAAATTCCCTTTTCGCCTCCGGCATGGTAGTATATTCTCTTAAAACAGAATCATAATTCACAAAAAATACTCTTGATTCAGCCACCCTTAGTGGAACAGCCATCCAAGAAGCTTCAGTAAAAGTTGTAGCAGGACCGCTCTTTAATATAATAACCCTATTCCCATATCCTAAAGATCTGCGAACGTCTTGTAATTCAGGATTCCTAATTATCATCGGAAGTTTACTTTCTCTCATCCTTAACAAGTCTCTTCTGAAAGATTCATCCTCTACCCCAGCATTGGGATAAGCAACTACAGAGCTTGAGAAAGCCAGCGCATCCCAATCCTTACCCTCTTGTTCTAAAAGTGAACCATATAAAGCAAGGTCTTCATCCGTTGCAACTCGCAAACCAAGATCTTTTTCACCTTCTTGAGTTTTTCTTAATTCTCTAGCATAAAAAACTGCCCTCAAAAAATTGCCTTCTAAAACATCTCCTGGATTATACTTTTTGGAATCTCTCAATCCGCTTACATGTCCAAATTGAAGGTTAAGACTCTCTAGAAGAGGTCTTCCAACTTCATCGTACCTTAATGGTCCAATTATTGGAGTTTCTACTACTCTAGCTCCAAGTAACTGGTATTTTCTTTCTGTTTTTTCTGTTTTTTTAGCCATGTTTTTTGTTGTCTGTAAAGACAGTTCCTTAAAAGTAGTAACGATAATATATATCTAAAACTTTGTTTGAAATTATTAGCAATATATAGAAATATTTATATATTATTTAATATAAAGATAAATAATGGAGATTTTAGACAAGAAAGATGAGAATTTACTAGAATTACTCTATCTAGATAGTAGAATGTCGAATAGCCAACTAGCAAAGAAATTAGCAGTAAGTAAGGATACAGTCAATAATAAAATAAAAAAATTCTTAGAAAAGGAAATTATCTCAGCATTCACTTGTAATGTTAATCTTGAAAAATTAGGTTTTAACACATTTACAGTACTTTTCAAGTTCAATGAAGACCTATCAAAAAATGCAGAGATCTCAGACTATTTCAAAAATCACCCCTTCTGTATGTGGGCTGTAACCATTTCAGGAGAATATGATATCCTTGCAGAGTTTATAGCAGAAGGTTTCTTCAGCATGGAGAAAATAATACTTCAAATAAGAGAATATTTTGGAGAAAGACTAAATTTCTATGAAATAGATATTTTTGCAAAAATGGTTAGAATAAATCATTTGATTAAAGACCTTAACAAAAATAACCTGGAAAAAGGCAAAAGCTTCTCAAAACCAGATACAAAAAATATTAAATTAGACCAATTAGATAAAAAGATAATCTATGAATTAACTAAAGATTCTAATATCTCCTTAATAGAATTAGCAGAAAGAGTAGATAGTACATGGGATGTAGTAAGATATAGAATGAAATCACTAGAAAATAACCTAATTATAAGAAAATACCACCCTATGCTAAATTATAAGAAACTAGGCTATATGCCCTTCATTGGGAAAATAACTTTCCAAAACATCTCAAAACTAGGTTTTGATGCAGTAGAAGATCTAATCAAGAATAATGAAAATATAACTTATGCATTTACAAGTGCAAACTCACTTTCAATAGTATTTAACTGCATATACAAATCAATAGATGAATTGGACAGTTTTTTAAAAAGAATCCAGGAAAAGTTTAAAGGTAAAATAAAAGACATGAAATACTATATTCAAAGAGATCAAATAAAATTTACCCCTTTCCCAAATGGGCTTCTATAAAAAAGAATAAAAAAATAAAAAAATAAAATCTACTCAATTAACGGAATATCTCAATGCCTAAATCAGACATTTCAGATTTTCCTGCATTGCGTCCTTGATTAACAGATGAGGATATTTCCTTTCCAAGTACATATGGAGATTTAACTCCTGTCATAATTGTAATGACGCGCACTTTAGAACCGAATTCCTTGTTAATTCTAGCACCAATGATAACTTGAGCTTCACTGCTTAAGTTTTCTGTGACTAAGTTTCCTACGCCAGAGAATTCCTCAAGCTTAAAGTCAGGTCCGCATGTGATGTGGATAAGAGCTCCTGTGGCACCACGATAGTCTACATCCAATAATGGATGTGTAAGAGCCTGTCTTACAGCCTCTTCAACTCTCATGCTACTATCAGACTCACCTACTCCAATAACTGCAACGTCACCACCCTTCATAATTGCTGAAACGTCAGCATAGTCTAAGTTGATCAATGAAGGCAAAGTAATAGTCTCCACTATACCTTTTATCATTGTACTTACTAGCTCGTTCGCAACTGCGAAAGCTTGTTCCATTGGCAAGTTACCAGCAATATCGACAAGTCTGTTGTTGTCAATAACTATGACGGTATCAACAACCTCTCTTAACTCTTGTAAACCAAATTCTGCTTTGTCAATTCTAGCCTTCTCACATTCAAAAGGCATTGTGACCACTGCAATAACTACAGCGCCAGCCTCTTTTGCGAGTTGACCAATAACTGGAGCAGATCCAGTACCTGTTCCACCACCCATACCAGCACAAATGAATACCATATCAGCATTGCTGACTGATTTCTTAAGTTCAGATAAAGATTCCTTAGCAGCTTCTCTTCCCTTTTGAGGCCATCCTCCGCAACCAAGACCTCGAGTAATCTCTTTTCCCATCAAGATTTTCTCATCAGCCTTTGTAATGCTTAAGTGAAGAGCGTCTGTGTTAGTGCCATAAATTGTAGCTCCATTAATTCCTTTGTTAAATAACCAAGTAATTGTATTACAACCAGCACCACCAGCTCCAAAAACTTTTATGTTAGCTTTTCCAGCCCTAAGTTCATCAAAATTGATGCTATGTGTGGACGCATTTGCAATTGCTTCTTTTGCAAAATCTAAAACCATTCGTTCTTTTTTCATACCTCCTTTCAAATAATTGATTTCTTATTGTATTTTCACTTTAAATAATTGTGTGTGTCATAAAATTATATTTTCGTAACAAAATAAGCGTAACAAAAAAGTAGTTTAAGCCAATTAACTCATAAATCTAAACAAAAATGTACGAAATAGCAACTGCGAACTCAAAAGTGGAGAAAAAATTACAAAAATATATGGCCCTAAGAAATGACATAACTTACAAGTTAGATAGACTAAAAGAAAATCCAAGAAGAGCAAATGGAGCTCACCAACTTCATGGAGATTTAAAGGGCAAATGGGCATGCTGGTTAGGCTCAAATATACGAACAGTTTATGTTATCAAAGAAGAATTAAAATATATAGTCATACAAGCAGTAGGAACCCATAAAATTTATTAATAAATAAATTTTTTAACTTTACCTTTCTTCATGTTCCTCTCACTAGCCCTGATTTGTGCCATCATATCTTTATCCTCAAGTATTTCTTTTTCCTCAAGTCTTCTTATTTTATCGCGAATAGATTCTCTAATAAATTCAGTCTTAGTAGTATAATTATGCCTCTTCATCACCTTTGTTATAGCATCCAAAAAGTTTCTTTCAAGTTTTAGGCTAATGTTTTCCATACTACTAGGTAGTATTAAGTAGTATTTAAACTTTTACTTCAAGCACTTAATAACATCTGCTTTTGTTATAACTCCGACTAATTTTCCAGATTCTTTAACATCCTGACTCTCCAAATATACATATTAATAGTGGAGCAAATAGTACTCAAGAACATGTACATATTCATGTTCTTCCTAGCAAAGGAAGTCTAAGACATTTAATATCTGAATACGAAAGAGTTCCTTTCAGAGAAGATATTTCAGAAGAAGAAAAGTCTAGAATAGCAGAAAGGATTAGAAACACTAAAATCTAATTTTTATTTATTGTCTTAATATATTCACTAAACTTCTTTCTCTTATGAACATGACTAGCTATTATTATTCCGACAACTATTATCCCCAAAATTAAAACTATTAAAACAACCCAAAATACAAATCCTATTCCTATATCTCTGGGTCTAAGAGTTAAGGTCTCTGGTTCTTCAGAGAAGTCTTCAGATTCCAATATAATTTCATCAAGTTCTATATTATCATTAGCATTCAAGCAGCCTAAATCAGCAGGATAGTCAACTAAGTCATCACCATCATTATCAACTCCATCATTGCATTGAGTAACTAAAGTACTAGATCTGCTAGGAGGTCCACCGCTTCCTCCAGAACTACCACCAGATGATCCTCCAGAACTAGAACCAGTCCCACACGATCCACAATCAGAACTACAAGAAGAACAAGTCTCAGTTAACACATGACAATATGAATCTCCACAAGTTGAAACTTGAGTACTATAGTTAGAGAATCCAACAGTAGTCATTACAAATTCACCATTGGAATAAGACAAAGGCAAACATCTAGATGAAGAGCATATACTAAATCCATTAGATGTTTGAATAGTAGGAACAGGAGCATCAGTATAACTCAGGTTATAGAAAGTAACTCTAGCAGTTTGATTCAATTCACTATAACTTTCACTATATACTCCAACTATATTTCTTGCAATAGCAATAGCATTATCAAGATCTAGTGCCTGGTAAACTCCATTAACAAGTCTCCATAAAGAAACCTCTTGGCTCAAATATTGTATTCTACCAATACTTGGAATTCCAACAGAGAAGTTAACAACTCTAGTTAGATCACTTACATTAGAAAGATTAGTTGTAATATTATTATTAAATCTAGAGTAACGAGGTATAGGGCATCCAGAATCTCCGCCAATATCTTGTGTTCCATCGCAATCATTATCAAGTCCATCACGACACAATTCAACTCCAGTTTCAACAGAAGCATATCCTGGAATAGAATTGTAATTGCATCCAGGCCAGTTATTTAGAGTACAGGTCTCAAATGAATTCAGACAAACTCCTCTCTGTTCTTGACAATTTCTAACCTGTCCATTAGTGCAAACAGGTACACTCAAAACAGTCAAGTTATAATTCACATTTCTAACAACTGCTCCGCTTGTCCCAGTAATTATAACACTTTGATTAGAAACCAAAGCAGCGCTAGAAGAAGCAGATAGTGTAAGAGTAGAAGAGCAAGGACTTCCGCTGGAAGGAGTGCAGCTTATTGGACTAAACAATGCAGAAATTCCAGCAGATAAGTTAGTAGCAGTAAATGCCACAGCAGATGAAACTCCAGAAGTATAAGTCGCAGTAACTGTAGTAGAAACAGAATTCCCTCTTTGTACAGATCCAGATATAGGGTTTCTAGAAATTATAAAGTCAAGTGGAGCACTTTGATTTGTAGTGCCAGTAGCTATTTGAGAAAATGAAGAATTACCTCCACTATTAAATGCAAGAATCTGGTAATTGTAAGAAGTATTATTTAAGAGTCCATTATGAGTAAAGCTAACTGTGTTAGCTGACAAACTTCCAGCTCCAAAAACATTTACAAAAATAGAAGCAGACGCTAGTTTAAATTGTAAAGTATATCCATTTTCATTTACAACATCATTCCAATTAATTCTCAAACTAGAACTGTTAATTGGAATAACAGTTAATCCGCTAGGAGTGTTAGGAGCACTTTGATTAGTAGTATTGCTCGCAGAATTAGACCAAGTTGAAACTCCGATGCTATTCTCAGCCAAGACTCTATATTCAAATGATGTACTTGCAGGCAAACCATTATCAGTAAATGTAACTGTATTAGCAGGCAGGTTAGAAGCAGTAGATAAATTAGCAAAGAGTCCATTAGGTAACTGCCTTCTTTGAACAACAAATTTATCTTCGTTGTTGCTATTGTCTTTCCAATTCAGCCTTAATTGTATAGAACTTACCGGAGTAACGTTCAAATCACTAGGCGGGTTAGGCGGACTTCCAGGTACACACCCTTCATCAGTTTGACCATCACAATCATTATCCAGTCCATCACAACTATTTTCAGTTACCTGATAATTTGAGTTGTGAGTCATATAAGTAGTAGGAGAATAAGTAGGCGCACTGCATCCCCACCAATTCTTAAACTTGCAAGTCTCTTGAGATTGAAAACAAACACCTCTCTGTTCTTCACAACTTCTCCTAGTTCCTTCCGTGCAAAGATCATTAGGATTCCACTCTCGATTATAATTAGCACGATAAGTATCCCACATTTCTTCAAGCCAAGGATGCCAGCTTCTCCATCCTGCAGTCAAAGGATTTTCCATATAACGATCAGTATAAGGGAAAAGAACATCATAATTCCAGCTATCAGTAACTCCCATTATATGCGAAGCTAAAATATACCCATTCCATCCATTGGCAGTACAACAACGACGATAAGAATCACCAAACCAATCTTTCGCATCAACAATAGGACCTGTCCAGTGAGAAAACCCAAAGTCAGGAAGTCCTATATCTGCAGAAGTATATCCTCCATGACCGCAGTTAACACCTCCAGCTGAACATTGAGGAATAACTGAAGAGGGAGTATTTGGAGGATAATTAGTTACAGCAAATGTTTGACCTTTTTCACTAAAAAACCTAGGATGATAAGTTGTAGCATTCAAAAGTCTTGAATCATTTAACATAAGTCCTGCAAGAAGAATAGGGAAAAAACGCCCATTACCATGTCCTCCATTTGGATTCCATTCCATACCCAATTCTAATGCACCATTAAAATCAATACCCAATTGAACTAAACGTATCGCTAAAGTTTCTTTTTGTGCTTGAGTATAATTCAAATTCAAAGACAGAGCTGCAATGCTAACTTCATCAGCAAAATCTCTGCCATATCCAACTGCATTTTCAGACGGTTGAATCGATTCTGTAGGCCAGTGAATAACTTGAACATTTACTCTTTCAAAAGATCTTTCAACTTCAATCAAAGGAGGTGTTAATGGAGTTGGAGTCAAATTACCAAAAAAAGAATAATCTAATTGATTTTTATTATAACGAATAGTTTTATCTGTGCTAAAGTAAGTTGGCCTAAAACTATCTGCCGGAGGTACTTGAGTAAGAATAGTTAATACTGCAGCAGTACGTAAAGTGGTTTTACTGCAAGTATCAAGCACCGTAGCCTCGCTAGTATCATAGAGAAGATCAGAGCAAGCTGTAGGGGGATCAGGCAAAAAGCAAGAAGGACAATTATTAGGGGTTGTATGACTAGCAGTAGAAAGTAAAGATCCTGGTTGTGTAACTGTCAAAGGAAATGTTGGCCTCAATGAAGGATCATACTGTGCAGCACGATCATCAAACGGGTGTCTGTATCCACCTGGACTGGGAAGATTAGCAAGTGGATTCAACCATGAGCCATGCCTACCCGATATTTGTCCAGGTGAAACTGAAGTAATAGTCACAGGACCAAGAACCCACCAATCTCCATTAACAAATTGTCCACATTCCCTAGGTTGTGAAAAAGTCCATGTAATACCATGTCTAGTAATTGAAGAACATTGAACACTTTCGGGCCCAGACCCGCCAGATGGAGATAAAGGTATATAGCCATCATAAAAAAGATAAATTTTCTCAGAAACCAAATTATTAGAATAAATAGGAGAAGAGCTAAGATGGACAATGGAATAAATTTCAAGTCTGGAGTCTTCTATAGACTCATCAGATAAAATTAAAACTTCATCAGTAACTTTCCAGTCAAATGAAGCAACACCATTTTCAAAACCACTTTGAAGATCAATTATATGATCATCAAATAAAATATCTTTTTCAAAAATCTCAAAATCTACTCTATAACCATCGCAATTTTTCCCTAAAACCTCAAAATGAACAACATCTCCAATCCGAACAGAATTAACACTAGATGAAATTTTTTCAATTTTACACGATGAGCCAATATATATTTTAGGGAAAGTTCTAAGATCTGAGATATTAAGAAGAAAATCTTCTTCAATAACTTTGCCTGTGATCGTCCCATCAACATCAAAGAAGCTATGAGTTTTGTTCGACCCAAAAAATAAAACAAAAGAACAAAAAGCAACAAAAAAAACAAATATAAAAAAGTCTACACTCTGCCTCATAAAGAAAAAAGAATAAGATGATTTATAAGGTTTATTATAAATCAAATCTAACTGCCGACTATATCTATGCTGAAATTCTTTGAACTTGAAGCAACTTTTACAGGATTATTAAACTTATTCTTCAAATTAAAATCTAATTTTTAGCAAAACTTTCGGCAACTAAGATCGGAAAAACAATAGTTGCATCAGCAAAAACCTTTACACTTTGTGCATCAGGTAATATCTTTCCCCATGAAATTGCCTCAGAAGGCAAAGCACCAGAATCAGAACCATCAAATTCTTGGCTAGTATTAATATAAACACAATAATCTAGGCCATTACGCAACATATTCGCATTTAGTATTGCATGTTTAACAACTCCAGCTCCCAAAATAATAGCACCAGATTTCTTTAAACCAATAGTAGTATTGTTGAACCAAACAACATCCTCAGTGCAGTCAATAGTAAACTCTGGTCTCTTAAATTTAAAGAAATAAATATTATCTCCAAGTGCTCCATCCAGCAATGCAGGACAATAAACAGGTATCTGATTTTTCCAGGCCCAGTAATAAATGCTATTTTCATCTTTAATTTTTTCTCCAAGTTTCCAAATTAGTTCGTTTCCTGTAACTGCTTTTCCAGTCTTCTTAGATTCTTGGTAAAGTCCTTCAAGAATAGGCTGAACAAACTTTTCAAACATAACATATCTAGAATTAGGAACAAAAATATTTCCAATTCTATTAATTCCTTTTTCTCTCAAGTGAGCACCATCAGCATTAAATTCTCCGAGTTTGAAACTTCCCAAACATTTGATTATATCTTCTTCAATCCCTCCACAAGTTGTAACTAAAACATTTACTTTTTTATTTTGTACAAGATAGCTAATTACATCACGCAGTCCGGAAGAAACCATATTTGAAGTGTACCCTAAGAAAACAAATGCTTCATCATCAACCATATTATTAGTTATTTCAATAGCCTTACTCAAATGAGTGGCTTGAAATCCACTCGTAGCAAAAGAATCAATTATACTCTTGTAATTAACTCCTAAATTAAAATCGGGTCCCCTAACACTCAATCCTTCAGGCTCAAAGCTATCACGAAGTAGATTCTTTCTTGCAACATCTTCATTATTCATTATAAAAAGTCAAAAACTTCCTTTTTAAGAGTATCCATTTATATCTTATCTAAAATCAATGCTTTAATCCCATTCTGCCCACAAAGCTCAACAAATTTCTTAGCATCTTCTATTGTTCCATAAACTCCAGCACCGTATCCATGAGGGATAGCAAGAGTAGAGTTTAAAATTTTAGCAGTTTGTGCAGCAACAATAGCATCCATTGCAACTGTTCCAGAAACAGGCAAAACAGCGACAAAATTATTTCCCTTCTTACCATATCCACTAAGAGTCTTCAATTCAGAAGTCAAATCAGTATCACTAGCAAAGTAAACCACATTATTTCCAAATTTAATCAAATAACCTAACCACCCCTCATTTTGATGATGATGTTTATTGTTAGTGTAAGCAGAAACACATTCAATTTTAAAACTTCTAAAGTCAAGAATATCTTTCTTTTCGACAATATTAATATCAACATTCTTTACTTTCATCAAAGCGCTCTGACAATCAACAGGACATAAAACAACAGTTCCATTTTTAGAAATCTTTTGAATATCTCTTATGCTACAATGATCATTATGACTATGGCTAATTAAAACAACATCAGCTTTAGGAATATTATCTGATATTCTGTAAGGATCAACAGCAATTATCTTACCCCTAAACCTCAAAATGAAACCAGAATGTCCTAAGAAATCAATTTGAGCAGATCCAATATCCATAATATGATTATAAATGAAAAGTTTTTAATTTTATCTGAATAAGTAAGCTGTAAACTTTCAAATAAAAGTCAAAAATAGTCATCAGACTAAGTTAAAAACTTTTCATATTAATTCTTCTAAAAATAATTGACCGAATTATCATCAAAACAACAATAGATATAGCAAATATCAAGATAGAAACAGTAAGTAAGAACACCAATCTTACTTCAACATCTTTTTCCTCTCCTTTCAAATTCAAAGGATCTTCTTCATTTACAGGAATATCAGATTCAACTAATTCCGTAGGATCAAACTCACTGTTATCATTTTCAGTTGAACAACCCATATCTTCTTCGAAGTCACTAAAACCATCATTATCATTATCAAGCCCATCATTACATTGGTATTTTACAACTAAAACAGGCCTAGGCCCCCCAGTTCCACTACTGCTTCCAGATCCAGAACTAGAGCCAGTAGGCTGAAAAGGACTATTAATATTAACAACTAAATTTATCTGTTTAGTAACATTGCTAATAACAGAATCAGCAGTGAACATAACTATATACTGCCCAGGGGGTAATCCTGTAGTTTCCACACTATAACTAACTTCACAAGTAGAATATCCAAGAGCAGAAACATAAATAGGAGTGCAAGACGTTGCATTTATAGTCGCAGTAACGCCAACAGGTGCAGTAACAGTCAAAGCAACATCTTCCTGAGTCATATAAAACTCACTTCCAACTTGAATAATATCACTTATCGTATCTCCAGAATTAACAGATGCCTGGGGATTTGCAAGTATTAATGCATAATTAAACCTATGATTTATTCTAAGATTCTGAACTGCAGATTGAGTACCATCTCCTCCAACAATATAAATTGAAACATCTCCTGCAAATGGGAATGTTGGGGGAAGAACAAAAGCCAATGTTCCTGAATTAGAGTAAGGAAGCTGCAATCCTAAATTATATAATGAACCCGCAACATTAGTATAAACCTGTGCAAGAGGATCAAACCCGCTTCCAAAAAGTGAAATAGTATTAAGCTCATCATTCAAAACAAGACTAGGAGTTATTGAAGTAATAAATGGGCTGGTTGTCAAAGCAACAATTGTAGAAACTGAGTTAAGCCCTGAAGGATTTGTAACAACAAAGCTATTTTGTCCTCCGAAAAACTCTTCAGAATTTTTAGTAAACCTAATAGTACTTTCTGTAACAGTTAATCTATTTGAATTAATTTCAAATCCATTCACAAAAAGCCTGGACTTAGGATTAATTGAAAAGTATTGCCCATTAATAGTTACAAGACTACTAGAACTCCATTCAGAATTATCAACAACAATATTGCTTATTGAAGGATCTAGTTCATCGCATCCGCAAGTATTCAAGTTACATTCTTGAGAAGAGCTACATCCGTTAATTGTTCCGTCGCATTGAGCTCCGCAAGTAACAGAACCAGTAGCTCTGCACATATAAACGCTATTAGGCAACGGAGCAGATGGACAAGTTCCAGTATTAACACATCTATCAACTCCTCCACTTGAGAACTGCAAACTTGAACCCAAACAATCTTCACACCAATCACAATTAAGATTATTATTGCAATCACCCATCTGAGTAATAGCTGAACAAATTCCTGTTTGAACAGTTATGGATTGATTCAAATTATTTCCCGTCTGATAAGAATAAGCAGTATTAACATTACATCTAGCTAAAGTACTTCCAGCAATATTGCTCTGACAGCTAAACAAAGCATCACTACCCTGCCAATTGACAAAATTACAAGACCCACTATCAACTAAACCATTTATACTCCTAACATTCGGAGCAGTCGAAGTACAAGTAAGAGTAAATGGACTTGAAACAGTAACAGGAGTAGGAGAATTTATTCCACTAACTCTAACAGGACAACTAGGGTCTCCCTTAACAGCTAAAGCACCATCATAATCAAATTCAACATCGCAATCATTATCTAAATCATCATTGCAAGAAGTCTCTGAAACTTGATAATTAGCACTATGAGATTGATAATTAGAAGTAGTACAGCCCAGCCACATTCCCTGGGCGCAAGTTTCTTGTGCGCCAACACAAACACCATTCTGATTTGGACAGAGTCTCATTTGACCACTATCACAAATAAAAGTAGTATTCAAAGCAGAATTTGACCATGAAGATTGCCCACCTGAATTATTTGCTAAAATCCTAAATTCATATAATACGTTAGGATTTAAATTATTATTTATGTAAGTCCTGAGATTAAAAGGAATAGAAATATTAAACCAAGGATTTGGATTACCATTAGATATAGATCTCCTAGAGAGAATAAAATTATATTCATCATTACTATTATCCTGCCAATCCAATTTTATAGATGATGAAGATTGAGTAGAAGCGATCAAATTAGTTGGAGTATTAGGAATGTTCTGAAAAGTAGTCCCTCCAGCATTATTCGAACTTGGAGAATTTCCTATTGTATTTACTGCAAAAACCCTATATTCAAAAGAAGCACCTGCAGGTAAACCATTATCTGTAAAATTAACAGTATTAATTGGAAGATTTAAAGCAGTAGAAAGAGGTGCAAAATTCCCATTTGGTAACTGCCTTCTCTCTATTCTAAAGCTCATTTCATTATTGCTATTGTCTTGCCAATTAATCCTTAATTGAAAATTACTAAGAGGGGTAACAAGCAAGTTAGAAGGCGCGTTTGGTAAAGTTGGAGCCATTACATTTATTTGGAGATTATCGCTTAAAGAACCAAATCTTTCTACTGGCTCATGAAGCATCTGCCATTGAAAATTATAAACTCCTGTATTCAAAGGAGCAGTCACAAAAAAACTAAATTTTCTCTCTTGCCCCGGATAAATTATTTCTTCGTCATTCATCATAACTCTTCCAAAACCCCAAATATTATTATCTATAGGATTAACAGATCCAAGAGAATAAAACCTATCTTCTTCCCATGGTTGAGAACCATTATTTAAGAAAGTTAAATTGACCTGGTAAGTATGTCCTGCGATGATATTAAGAGGAACCTGCTGATTTACAAATCTCGCATCATTATCTATCAAAAGACCAAGACTCTCTATTATTAGACGAGTATGGCTATAAATTGAGGAGCTGACTTCAGGCAAATTTATAGGTACTGTCTGTCCAGGATAAGGAGAATTAGAAGGACTGGTATCCCAACTTTCAAAACTCTGTATTGAACCATCTAAATTATTGTTATTCACCATATTAACCCAATTAAAAGTCCTAGTAAAGAATTCTCTATCTCTTGCCGAATTATCTATGAAAGTAGATGGAACGTAAGACCAGTAAATAATCCCATATGGTATATTCTGCTGAACAAAGAAGTCTTTTATTTGACGAAGATTTACGATATCACTACTTTGTCTAGAACCTACATCAGACCTAAAAGAATCAAGAGTTACGTTTTCTGCCTTCAAAGCTAAAGTCCAATCTCTGATTTGATTATAACTAAATTTAGAGTAAGGTTCTGTATCTCCGATTTTTATTTCAGGTCTAAATTTTTTTATAGCCTTAATATATTGAGCGGTTTGAAAAGCAGACTGCTGCATATTATATCCACATGTCCTACAAGTCTCTCCAGTACTACACTCACTACAAGAGTTGACTATTCTAGCACCAGTTGAACTTTGGCATAAAGTTTCCTGACCTCCATTAAGTGGTTGATCCATAAATAAAGAGTCTACCTCTCCTCCTGCATTTTCTATATTTAGAATTAACTGCCTAGTAACTGGAACTGTTCGATCCAGAGTGACACAACTATGCCATTTAAGAGCATCAACTTCTATAGAAACTTTAATTCCAGAATTCTTTAAAATAGAAAAAGCATCTACATTTACCAGATTACTATAATTTACATTGCGGCAAACCGAAAAAGGGCAAGAAGGATTTGTTTTAAGATTGTGATTAAAAAAACCAAAGCCATCAATATTAGACTTCACATACTGCCAAGACTGAGAATCTGTAAAGAGGTTTAAAAAATCTAAAGTTCCAAAATTAGGGATAAAAATCAATTTATTGTCTCTGATCCCAGTAGCAGCACTAAAAATATTTGAAGGATCAGATAAATTATTACCCTCTATAGACATTACACGATATTCAAAAGAAGAGTTAGGAGGCAGACTGCTATCTACAAAGGTTTCTAAAGCATAATTTGAATTTGGAACATATGCGATCATTGAAAACGGATCTGATAATGAAGATCTTTTTTCAATAATAAAACCCATAGAAGTACTTTCATTATCATTCCAAGTTAATCTTAAAGCTGAAGAATTCAAAGGTAAAACAAAGAGATCTGCTGGAATTGTAAGAGATTCTGGAGAAAAAGTAGGAGGATGTTTAAAAAAATTAAATAGAAAAATAAACAAAAGAAAGAGAAAAAGAAAGAATAATTTATATTTCAACCTCATCAAAAATAAAGACAAAAACAGTTTATAAGCATAGCCGTAAAGAATACTCAAGAATTTTTAAGATAAAATCAGTTCAATCTCTTTAGCAATACTAAACATCCTGCTTTCATACCCCTTAGCACAAGCTATCTGCATTCCAACAGGTTTCCCATCAATTTTACCAATAGGAAGAGAAATAGCGCAAATTTCTGCAAGATTTCCTGGAATTGTTAAAGCATCAATTGCATACAATTTTTCAAGACTTACCTTTGTTCCAAATTTCCAAGGCAAAAAAGGAGTTGTAGGCATTACTATAAAATCAACATCTCCCAAAACTCTTTCAAATTCCTTCTTAATTAATTCCTTAACTGCAAGAGCCTTATGATAATATTGCCCTTCGAACTCTGCTTTAGATATTTCACTACCTCCAGCAAGTCTTCTCAAAACTTCATCTCCTGCTGAGTCTTCAATTTTCTTACCAAAACGTCTTCCATCCATTCTCCTAGTGGCTGAAAAGAATTCAGTCCAAACAAGAGGATGATAAGTCTGTATAGCTAAATCTATATTCTTTAAAGTCACTTTCTTCTCAGACCACTTTAATCTTTCAGAAGCCCTTGCCATTACAGAACCAGCCATATTTATTATTCTTACATCGACTTCAGGAACACTAACAAAACCAAATTTCATTTTATCAGTTTTTTCAATCTTAATTGGTTTAGATTCAAAAGTGCTATTATCAAATTCATCTTTGCCTTTAATGACATCTAAAACAAGAGCAGCATCACTAACATTTTTTGCAATAGGTCCAATCTGATCAAGAGACATTGACAAATCAATTAACCCATATCTAGAAACAGATCCATAAGAAGGTTTTACTCCAACTACTCCGCAAAATGAAGCAGGAACACGTATACTTCCTCCAGTATCACTCCCCAAACTAACATCACAAAAACCAGCAGCAACTGATGCAGCACTTCCAGAGCTACTTCCACCAGAAATATGTCCAGGAACAGCAGGATTATCAGTCTTGCCAAAAGCTGAAGTCTCTCCAGTCCAACCACATGCAAACTCATCACAGTTAAGCATTCCAATTATCAAGCCATCCTCAGATTTAATTCTAGAAATAACAGTAGCATCATATGGAGCCTCATATTCCTCGAGAGTCTTAGAAGCGCAAGAAGCATGTAGACCCTTAACGCAAATATTGCTCTTGACTCCAATAACATATCCATAAAGCCTTCCTTTTTTACTCTTAGAATCAAGTTCCTTAGCTTCAGCAAGAAGCTCTTTCTCATTTCTAACTTCTAAAAAAGCATTAATAGTTTTGTTATATTTCTTTATATTATCTAAATATGTTCTTACCTTATCTTCAACTATACCCATAGAAAGAAATAAAAAACCACCGTTAAATATCTTACCATGGAAAAGAAAAGATGCCCATGGGTAAATGATAATCCTTTAATGATTAAATATCATGATGAAGAATGGGGCAGCCCTCTAAAAGAAGAAAATAAACTCTTCGAATTCCTAATTCTTGATGCATTTCAAGCGGGTTTAAGTTGGAACACAATAATAAACAAAAGAAAGAATTTTATAAAAGCATTTGACAACTTCAATGCAAATAAAATATCAAATTACACAGAAAAAGATAAAGAGCGTTTAATGCAAGACGCAGGAATAATTAGAAACAAATTGAAAATAGAATCAGCAATAATAAACGCAAAAGCATTCTTAAAATTAAAAGAAACAATATCCTTCAGTAATTATATATGGTCTTTTGTAAATAACAAACCCATTAAAAACAAAATAGAAACAATCAAAGATTATCAATCAAAAACTAAAGAGTCAGACAGTATGAGCAAAGACTTAAAAGAAAAAGGTTTCAAATTCGTAGGTTCAACAATATGCTATGCGTTTATGCAAGCAGCAGGCCTAGTCAATGATCATTCAGTAAATTGTTTTAGAAATCAATAAATTTATATAGTCTATAGTTATATAGTTTTATGGTAACAACTATACAAGTAAATGAAAGGACTCTTTTATTACTAAAAAAGCTCAAAGAAGAATTACAGGCAAGTTCTTACGAAGAGGCAATAGTTAAAGTAGCAAATCAAAGAACAAAAGTTAAGGAGTCAATGGCAGGTTCTTTAAGAAAATATCTTAAAGGCAATCAAAAAGCAGAAGAGATTATAAAAGAAGTTCAAAATGATAGAAGAAAAAGTACAAGAATCTAAATTTATAGACTCATCTGTTTGGTTATCATATTTATTAGAAGGAAAATATGCAGAATTAATAGATAAGAATGAAAGCATAATATATACTTCTCCACTAATAATTTTTGAAGTTAAATTAAAGTTATTACAAAAGAATATTCCTCGTGACCAAGTTATAGAAAAAATTAAATTTATTAAAGAAAAAACAGTTTCTATTGAGATAAACAATAAAATAGCAGATGATGCTTGTGAAAATTCTTATAAGAATAAAATACCCTCAATAGATTCTTTAATTTATGCTTCGGCAATATCCATAAATTCTATATTGATAACAAAAGACAACGATTTCAGAGGTTTAAAGAATACTCAAATTTTAAAATAACTACCACTCTATCTTCTCAACATCAACTTCATCATAAACTATTTCCTTTAATTCATAAAACTTCAATGTCTCTTTTACTTGATCATCAAAATATCTTATTTGATAGTCTTTATCCGTTTTAGAATCAAATAATTCAATTAACATCTCCTTTGTAGTCTTATAATCCTCAAAAACATATTGAGCATCTACTTCAAGCTTCTTTCCATTAACAGTAACAAAATCTCCTTTCTTCAAATTTCCAATAGGTTTGGATTGTTTTGTTATATTCATGTCCATAGAGATTATTTTTTGTTTTTAAACATTCCTTTAATTATTTAACATATTCTACATGTTCCATCTTCTCGAACTGTTCATCTCCTGTAAGAAACTTTACCCCTAACTGCTTAGCAAGACAATAACCTATACAATCAGTCATCGAAACATCACGTTTATTTAAAAGAACTTTAAGCTTTGCAGCTTCTTTTATAACTTCTTCATTAAATTCAATAGCAAAGGGATAATATTCTTCAAAACTAATATCTGCTAAGTCTTTATCATTATATTTAAGAAATCTATGATATAATTCAAAAATATTAAGTTTTGTGGTTATAATTATTGAATCTAGATAAGGTTCGTAGCTTTTATTCTCTTTAATTATCTCATAAAAAGCATATGTATCAAAAAAGAAACATCTTGACAGTTCTTGTTCAATCGTTGTAAAGCTCTCTCCTAACTTCATCTTTAAACTCTTGTCCTGTTTTTTTTAACCTTCCTTTTCCAATTCCGAATGTCTTTCTAAGTGCATCTCTAGAGTCTTTAACAAGAATAATTTTAACATGCTCATTTTCCTTCATCCTTTCTTTATTAATAAGTTCCACAGGAATAACTACTCCAAAAGAATTTCCCCATTTCTTTAATCTAGTTTCAATAATTTCCATAATTATACATTGTATAATTAGTATTTAAATCTTGCTCAGGTACAAGATTTAAGCATGTTGATATCAGTCAACTTTGTTTAAACTTTGTCTAAGATATGAGGCTTACACATCTCATATCCATCGTCACTAGGTTCATACCCAACCAACTTCATAGTTTCTTCTAAATCCATATAATTATTTTTATTATTTGAAGTCCCAGCGAGTATAGCATATCTCAAATCATCAGAAGCAATAATGCATTTGTAAACAAGCTGAGCAAAGTCCCTCTGAGACAAAATATAATCAAAATTACTCCTGGTAGGACAAGCAATCTTAAGAGCTTCATCTGAAATATATGCACCAATACGAATAGCAAAACAGCTCAAATGTTTAGAATAAACGTGACACATAGCCTCTATAAATGCCTTAGTTGCACCATAATAATTCAAAGGTTTAGGTGCATCATTCATCCCTATATTCATTCCAAACGGATATCCTCTAATAGAATGAACGCTACTTGCCATAATAACACGTTTAATTCCAGCACGTTTAGCAGCTTCAAGCACATTGTAAGTTCCAATTAAATTAGGTTCAATAAATTCCATAAAGTTAGGATTCTTCTCATCAGAAATACCAGCTAAATTAACAACAATATCAAAATCAGAAAAGATCTTAGTCAGCTCATCTAAATCAGATAAATTTATTTTAATAGTTTTATATCCTTCAAGAGGAGTCTTATTTATCCCAACAGTCAAATCATATTTATCAGAATATTTTGAACTATATTCTTCTAAAAAACTAGGACCTATACTCGTCAATCTCTTACCAGTCAATCCAGTAATCAAAACTCTTTTTTTATCCATTATAAAAATTAAATCTTTCCAACAAGATTAATTCCAGGTTTTAAAGTCTTAGAACCAACTTCCCATTCAACAGGACAAACTTCTCCGCCATGTTGTCTAACATAGTTAGCAGCCTGCAACTTTCTCAATATTTCTTTAACACTTCTCCCAATAGAGTTATCATGAACATCAGCAGATCTAATAATTCCATCAGGATCAATTATAAAAGTTGCACGTAAAGAGCGACCCTCATCCACACCAGAATCAATGTAAACTCCATATAACTTAGCTATTTTTCCAGAATTATCTGCAAGCATTGGATATTGTATTTTCTTGATAGATTGAGAAGTGTCAGCCCATGCTTTGTGAACATGTTCGCTATCTGTACTTACACTTAATATTTCAGCATTAAATTTCTTAAATTCTCCATGTAAATCAGCAAATCTACTCAATTCAGTAGGACATACAAAAGTAAAATCACCTGGATAAAAAGCAAGAACAACCCATTTGCCTTTCAAATTACTTAGCTTAATATCCTTAAACTTGTTATCATGATAAGCATGAGCCATAAAGTCCGGAGCTTTCTTACCAACTAAAGTTCCATTGTGTACATGATTAATGTTATGATTTATGTTTTGATTCATATTAATTACCAAGAACCTTTTTCCAGCAAAAGGTACGAATCATTCTTGCGCTTAGCATTTTTAAACATTATTGCTCTAAATTTGATATCACATTTTTCACCACTTTTTTCATTTCTCAAATCACCAGAATTCTTAAGAGATTTTGAAATCTTAACATTTTTCAAATCTTTTCCAAATTTATCAAGTAATTCGCGAGCTTCAGATTTTATTTTATCATTTTCCATTTTAAGGCGTCAATCTATCTCTATCGCGAGGGAACATTGTAGCCTCTCTAACGTTATCTAATTCACAGATTAACATTGTAAATCTCTCTAGACCAATTGACCAGCCAGAGTGTGGAGGAGATCCATACTTGAATGAATTAACATAATCCATTAAACCATCTGTTTTCATTCCCTTATGTTTTATTCTTTTTAGTAATAAATCAGGAGTGTGAATTCTCTGCCCACCAGAAGTTATTTCCAATCCTCTATAAACGCAATCAAATCCTTCAGAATAATCTGAATCAGCATTCCCATCTTTAGGCATTATATAAAACGGCTTAAGAGATGAAGGCCATGAATGTACAAAAACAAGAGTATCAGGATAAAGCTCTCCAAGTTTCTTTTCAGCTTCAGGATTTAAATCATCACCAGAAGAAATACTAATTCCATTCTTCTTAAGTAAAGATATAGTCTCATCATAAGAAACATATTTGGCACTAGGAACTTTTAACTTCAATCCGAGCAATTCAATCTCAGATTTATTTTTCTTTATAATTTCAGAAACAACATGTTTAACACATTCTTCTTCTATCTTCATTACATCCATCTGATTCATAAAAGAACATTCAATATCCATTTGACGAATCTCATTTATATGGCGTATAGTATTATGTTTTTCAGCTCTCCAAACAGGAGTAATCATAAAAGTCTTCTCCATCGAACAAGCAACCATTTCTTTATACAATTGAGGACTTTGAGCAAGACAAGCTTCACGTTCAAAATATTTTACTTTGAAAACGTCAGCTCCTCCTTCAGAAGCAACTCCAATCAAGCAAGGAGGTTGCATTTCAATATATCTATTTTTAGAGAAAAAATCCCTAAAAGCAATAGATATTGTACTTTGTATCTTGAAAATAGCCTGAGTTCTTCTTCTGTGAAAATCAACATATCTATAATCAAGTCTCTTAGGTAATTCAGTCTTGGAAAAGTCAGAAACATCGATAGGCAAAGGACTCTCAGCGACACTTAAAACTTCAAAATGTTCTGCAACAAGTTCTCTCCCCCCTGGAGCTTTATCACTCTTCTGAACTTTACCAGAAATTAATACAACACTCTCACGAGAAACTTTCTGCATTAAATCAAAAACTTCTTTAGAAGCTTTATCTTTATGAGCAATTATTTGCATCTCTCCAGAAAAGTCCCTAAGTACAAGAAATCTAATTTTTCCAAGATCACGTTGATCATAAACCCATCCTGCAACAACAGCGCTAGTTGTCTTAACATCAACATCAGAAATCATTTTCCTTTCAACAAGTTTCTTCCAATAATCCATATCAAACATTAAGAAACTGCTTTTTTAAGCATTATGCAAATGGTTTTCTATATAGATTTGCACAAGATTGTAAACCTGCACCATAACCGAAACTAAGCAAATAACTTCCAGGCTCAGCCTCCTCTACAAATTGTTTAACTCTTCTTCCCTGAGAAGCAGTTGAAGTATTATGAAAGTTAGCCAAATCTGTATCTGTAACTAGTCTACATTTTTGTAAAAATCCAGGATAACGTTCATCAACATTTTCTAAACACCTTAAGTTAGCTAAATGAGGAGCAATATGAAAAATTTCATCATAAGAAATCCCTTGTGGATTGAACTTCAAATCTTTGAGTTTAGATATAAGTTCTTCCCATTGATTTATTACATATGTAAAAACTCTTTTTCCATCCATTTCTAAAACTGAACCTACCACCATTCTAGGCTTAGCCCCATTATCTAGTATATCTAAAGCACTTTCTAAATCAACTTTAGGCTTATCCAAACATTTAATCAAATTTCTGTCTTTTCCACTTCCCTTAGAGTGATGACCAACAAAACCCACCTCATTAGCTCCAGCACCTAAAATATAAGCGGAAGCTCCATCTCCAAATAATATGGCTGTCGATCTATCTGCATAATTAGTAACATTTGAAAGTTTTTCAACACCTATAACCAAAACAGTATTGAACTGTCGCCCTTCTATCAACTTATCAGCATGCATAAGAGCAAAATTTATACCACCGCAACCTGCCCCAATATCAACTCCCGATGCTCCATCTTCAATTAACGATGGATGAGAGAAGGATAATTTGTCTTGAACATAGCCTGCAATATTAGGGAAAGCATTTCTTGGAGTATTAGTAGATACAATAATATGCTGTATTGGGCGAATATTTAGATATAAATTTTCAATTGCACCTTGACTAGCACTAACTGCTAATTGTCCTATATCTTGATTAGGAGAAACCATACGGTTTCTAATACCGGTTCTCTGAACTATCCACTCATCATTTGTCTCTTGACCACTGGCCCTCAATATCCTCTCCAAATCATTATTTGTTAGAGATCTTTCTCCTGCAGAAGTTCCAACAGAATGTATTATCGAACCCATATAAAAACCACAAAAACCCTATTTAAAAAACTAACCAATAACTCCGTTTATCAATTCCATAGCCTTCTTAGCATCTAATTTTCCTTTGAATTTAGCCATTAACATTCCCATATAAGCATTAGCACGCATTCCAGGTTTTTCCTTGGTTAATAAACGAATTTCTTTCTCAATCTCATTATCATCAATTTTTTCAATTTTCAAAGCATCATTGACATCAGAACCTTCAAGCACTTTTGCAAGAACAGGTTTAACATCACTAGAAACAATATCCTCATCAGCAAGTGCCCTTAATACTTCAGCATAGACACTTTCATTTAAAACAGACCGGATTTGCATCAAAGTTTTCTTTGTCTTAGTTGCAAATTCCTGTCTCCATAAAGTAACCATTTTTGCAATTAAGTTAGCATCCATTGGATAAATATCAAGTAAAGTATGAAACTCATCCAAAATTTCAGAATCATCCAAAACCAATTCAATTAAATCCTCAGAAACTCCTTTCTTCTCAAGTTCAGCGCGCATATCTGTCCTTAACTTAGGCAAGTGTTTCTTCAAATGGTCAATTCTCTGCCTTCCAAGCCTAAGTAAAGCCAAATCAGTTTCAGGATACATCCTATCAGCGCCAGGCATTGGTCTCAAAAACTCGCTTGTTCCATCTTCTTTAGCATTTCTAACATCTCCAGTAGTTTTATTATTCTTAACATTCAAAAGCTGCCTATCAATTTCAATATCAATAGTTTTAATCATCATTTTTGGATCCTGAAATCCTTTTATCTCTACTCTATCATGTCCTTTAACTGAAACATTAACATCCTGACGTATAGTTCCAATTCCCCTTTTAACATTACAAGCACGCAATATTTCTCCAAGCTTCAAAGCGCATTCTTTAACTTGTTCAGGATTATGTAAATCAGGATAAGTTGCAATCTCTACAAGAGGAATTCCCAATCTATCTAAACGATAAACAACCTTATCCCTCCCACGAGAAATCACACGAGCAGAATCTTCTTCAAGACAAACACTAGCAATTCTTAAATCTCCAAAAGAAGTTTCAACCTTACCATCATGTGCTAGTAAAACAGTTCGCTGAAATCCAGAAGTATTAGATCCATCAATTACAGTTTTACGCATAATCTGAGTAACAGGATATATTTCACAATCAAGAAGCAAAGCAACAGTAAGAGCAGTATTAAGTGCCTCTTCATTAATTGCATGAGCAGGTTCTTCATCTAATTCAACAAGCGAAATTGTATCTCGATATCCTTCATAAAAAAAAGTCTTTCCAATTGAAGCTTCATGACTTACAGCAGAATCAACTCCACCACTCTCACCAGCAACAGCATGAAGCTTTCTTTCAATAACATAATGAGGTTCATCATTTCGTAAAAAAGATGGAGCTCCAGAGAATAGTTTAGGACTATCTATCTGCTGATGTATTTCAAGCCCTGCCTTAAACCCTAGTTTCTTATAATCATGCATCAATCCAAAACAAGAACAGGATTATTAAAGATTATCTTCTATTTTAAATCAATCTTAATTACTTGTTGGACTTCCACCACTCTGAAATTTGATAACTTCTCCAGAATAGACTGTATACTTTCCCAACATATTGTTATCAAAATTTGCAGGATCTCTTTTTATAGTAGCTACTCTAAGATCTTTAGGTTGTCTAGCAGTTAATTCCCCAAGCAAACCTACTATTGTTTTTCCAGTAGTGATCCAATCTTCTGCAATAAGATGAGATTTATCAAATGATCGTTCTAAAAATTCTTTATCAGGGAATATTCTAGGTCTAATTTGTCTACGAGTTTTAACTGAAAACATGACTGGATAAGAAATAGGTCTATGGCCTAAAGAATGATAATGAGAATCAAGTCTAACTCCTAATTCTATACCTCCTTGAGCCACAGGAACTATAAAATCAGGGCAATAGTCACTAGGAATAGTCTCAAGTAAATGAGTTATAGCCCTTTTCTTGTGAGCAATATCTTTAGGTTTAACCTGTACAAGTACGAAATCTCTCAGTTTATCGCCATTACCTATATCTTCTAAAGATTTTCTAACAAAATTAAGTCTAACATTTGTCACACCTGCCAACTTCTCAAGAGTACCATCATAAGAAGCATAAGCTTCAAAAGCTCTTCTTGCCAAAAGAGAGGATTTAATTTTAGCATCAAAAGTTTTAGAAGAAGGAATGTACTCATCAACAGCCATATTTACAACGGTTTGAACATATGCAATAGCAAGATGATATACATCTTTAACTAAAGCATTTAAAGGGTGAGTATCAACAAGTCCATTGGGTATAAAAAATTCTTGAAGAAGGTCAACACTTTTATCTAAAGCATCGTAGGCTCTACGTTCAGTAGCCATTTCACGATGAGCATCTCCAACTTCTAGTATTCTATGAGATTTACGATGTTGAGTTACTGTAGTAAATAATGTAGCTATTCTAGAAGCATAATCGGAACGTCCATTAAGTAAAGATGCATCAAAATCAACAGGATAATCACCAATAAGTACATTCCAAACTCTATTAGTCATAGATTTCAGATCATCAGGAGTTCTACCACTAGCTAAGCCATCTAAACGGTCAAGATAAGCATTATATAATTCTCTATTTCTATGTACACTCATAAAAAATAAACAAAAATGATACCTTTTAAACCTTCCTATCTGTAACTTCTATACAGTTACAACTACTCCGTAAGTAAATCATTAAACTCTCCACGAATATTCTCCAGCATCTTTTCACGCACTAAAGTCTTCCAATTCTTGTGGCCAAGAACCCATCATTAATAATATTTATATATTAGACAGTATATTAAATTAAATGATAAAAATAGATGGGGTAATAAAAATGAATCCTATCAAAATTCTTAATATCTATAGTAAAAATCTTGCAGGAAAGATTAAGGAAAGTAAAAACAAAATAGATTAAGAATTTTAGAAGCAGATTATTTAGTAAGAAATAAAATGGCAGATAATTCTTTTATTATTCTTAATAAAAAATGGGAAAATGGAAAATACATATTAGAAATAATAAAAGGTATTAATGAAAAAGTAAAGATAATATTTACAGATTATAAAGTTGAGTGGGGAAAAGAAGTAACTAAAAAAATTATAAAGCATATAAAATCATTCAGTAAGTAGAGAGTTCAACTCGCCGGCAATATTAGTTAGCATCATATTCTTTATTATTCCCAAATCTTTATGCTTCTTAGTCTTAGCTAATACATAACCTAGTTTTACCATAGCAGTTTCAGGTAGCATATCATCCAAATATATTACTCCAAGATTCTCCAATTCACGACCAGGAGAATAAACTTTAGAATTCAATCTGCCATAAAGAGTCTGAGGAGCAAAACAAACAGCAACTCCTTGCTTAATCATTCTCTTTAAATTAGGAATCCATGAATGTTCAGAATCTCCTGTAGCTACATGACCAAAACCAGTAGCAGCAATCACTAGACCCTTATATCCTTGAACTAAATAATAATCCAAAATGCTAGGATCTTGACCAGGATAATAATGAATCAAACCAACCTTATCAGAAAAATCTGTATCTATCTTAGTCAATCCATCAGATCTAGCATTATACTTAGATAAAAACTCAATCTTGCCTGGAGAGACTTTAGCAATGGGTTCACAATTTATAGCCTTGAAAGCATCTCTTCTAGAAGAATGCATCTTCCTAACTTTAGTCCCACGCAAAGCTAAACAATAATCATCATTTTCAGTTGCGTGTCCTACAAGCATTACTTCTGCACAATTTGAAAGAGCCATTTCAACAGCACATTCTAAATTAAGTTCGGCATCAGAAGATGCTCTATCAATACTTCGCTGTGAAAAAGTCAAAACAACAGGTTTCTTCAAATCACGTAAAAAGAAACTCAAAGCACTAGATGTATAATGCAAAGTATCAGTCCCATGAGTTACAATAACACCTTTAATTTCAGGATCATTAAGCATCTCTCTAACATGTTCTGCAATAGTAATCCAGTGCTCGCTAGTCATATTTTCAGAAGCAACCATAAAGGGCACACTAATCTTTTTCACATTAGCTTTCTCAAAAACCTTAGGATAGAATTTAGCAAATTCATTTGTGTCAGTCAACCAAGAAACTCCGCCAGTGCGAGGGTCAAGTTTAGCAGCAATAGTTCCACCAGTAATCACAAGTCCAATAGAGGGCTTATTCTTATCTTTAGAGATAACATTCTTTTCATTCTTCTTAACTTCTTTAAACTCTTCAATAACATGTAAATCCAATACATTTTCTTTAGGAATTCCAATATTATATCCTGACTTAAGTTTAATCAAAACAACATCATTATCATAACTTTCCAAGACTATCCCTTCAATCTCCTCACGAGCAAGTCTTAATCTAACAATATCTCCTGCTTTAAAGTTAAGTTCAGCCATGTGTAAGAGCACAATTTTAGATATAAAAATCTTCGTTCTAACATGATTTAAATAAGGTTAATTCTAAATAATGACATGGGTAAAATAGCAACAGGCTGGAAAATAACAAAACAAAGTTTTGAAGTCATTAAACATGATAAAGAAATATTAATCTATCCAATATTAGCAACCATAAGCATCATTGTAGTTATAGGGATTTTAACAGTTCTAAGTTTTTTAGGAATCTTAGGAGTAACTCTAATCAGTAGCAATCTAAGTTATTTCTCGGCTCTTGTTCTACTAGCAATAATTACAATATGTGCTTATTTTATCTCTGTTTTCTTCCAAGCAGCAATTGTTACATCAGCAACAATAAGATTCTCGGGTAGAAATCCTACTTTAGCAGATGGTTTAAGAGGTCCATCTAAAAGAATATTTTCTTTATTTGGATGGGCTGCCATAAGCGCCTTAGTAGGAACAATTTTAGCCGCATTAAAAAGATCAGGATCTAATCGTTCTAAAACAGTAGCTATTGGATCACAAATAGGTGCAGGTCTGCTTGGCACAGCATGGAATCTTATAACCTTCTTTACAATACCAATAATATTATTTGAAAAATATGGGCCAATTCAAAGTATTAAACACTCAACCCATTTATTCAAAAAAACCTGGGGTGAAAATGTTACTGCACAATTTAGCATAGGAGCCATATTCTTCCTTATTTCTTTGCCATTCATAGTTTTAATGATTTTAGCAATAATGAGTAAAAATATAAGTTTCATAATTGCTAGTGCAATTATTTTAGTTATTGCAATAATAATGATAATGGTAGTCTCTACGAGTGTAAATGGTATCTTAAAAGCAGCATTATACCAATATGCTAAAACAGGAAAGATGCCAAAGGTTTATGATAATCATACAATTGAAAAAATGTTTGTAAAAAGATAGTTAGTAGCTTCTTGCAACATAAACAACATGTTTAGCAGATTTATCACAAACAATACATTTGCCTTCTGCTTTTTCTTCTTCTAGATTGGTGCCACGAACTTCAGCACCAACTTTTTCCTTAATAATTTCAGCACATTTCTTACCATCCATTTCTGTAGAACAAAATCCACAGCGTACAATATTTCCAGCATCAATGGATTTCTTCATTGATTCAATATTTCTAGAATCAACAATTCTATTATGAAATATTTTATCCGCTTCTTTAATCAAGTTAGGAGTAAACTCTTTTTTTATTTCTTCAATATAATTAACCAAATCTTTTTCAGCAATATGCTCTTTTTTGTTTAAATCTCTTCTAAATATGCTTAACTTCTTACCATCTAATTCTTTTTCCCCTAAATCTATTCTAATAGGGATGCCCTTTAATTCCCAAGTGTTAAATTTCTCCCCTGGGCTCTTATCACTAGTATCAACTATTACCTCAAACTCAGATAACTTTTCTTTCAGTTCTTGAGCTTTAGCAAGTAACTTATCATCATTCCCAATAGGCACTATAACAACATGATAAGGTGCAATTTCCCAAGGGAATCTCAAGCCCTTATCATCTCCATGGACTATAACAACACTTGCAAAAATTCTTGAAATAGCAGGACCATAGCAAGTAGTGTAAACATATTTGTCAACTCCATCTTTATCTTTATACATAATTCCAAAAGCTTTTGCAAAATCATGCTTAAGTAAATGAGTTGAAGGTTGTTGTACAACCTTCCCATCTGGATTCAAAACATCTGCAGCAAAAGTTCTAGATGCTCCTGGAAAAACATCCCAAGCAGGTCTTTCAAAAATAATAAATGGCAAACCATAGATATCATGTAAAACTTCTTTACTAGTAGCCATATCTTCATAAACTTGTTTCAAGGCATCTTCTTGTGTAGCAAAGGCACAATGAGTCTCAATCCAATGAAATTCACGGCTTCTTAAAAACGGCCTAGTTGCTTTTGTCTCGCATCTAAAAACCTGAGCTCTTTGGTAAGTTTTGAAAGGCAGATCTTTGTAGCTTCTTATCCACAAAGCAAACATTTGGTAGAACGCAGTTTCACTAGTCGGTCTTAAAGCTAATTTTTCTTCAAATTCCTTTTCACCGCCATGTGTAACCCAAAAAACTTCAGGAGTAAATCCGCTAATATGACTGGCTTCTTTTTTGAAATTACTTTCAGGTATCAAAGTTGGAAACCAATAAGGTTTATGTCCCTTCTTTTGCAAAGCCTTCTCCATGAAAGAATACATTTTTTCCATAACCAAAACACTAGAAGGTTGAAAAACTAAAAAACCCTTAACATTAAACCTCATATCAGCAAGTTCTGCTTTTTGAACTACTTCGGTAAACCAATCACTAAAATTCTCATCCTTTTTAACAGTTAATCCTTTGGAATCAGCCATATAAAAAAAGAAGGATAATACTTATTAAACCTTATCTACAAGAGATAACATGAGTAAAAAAGAGATGGCAAGATTGCAAGATTTTGTTAATCCATCACACTATACAATATCAATAGAACCTTCAAAAGATATGAACTCTTACAAAGGTTCAGTTCAAATAAAAGCAAATATATCAAAACAAACAAAAGAGATAATTCTTCACTCAAAAAATTCTAAAATTAAGACAGCAACTATATGTATAGGAACTCAATGTTTGCTTCCAAAAATAAAAGAAGACAAAGATTCTGAAACAATTACACTAGAAGTCCAAAAAGAAATCAAAGGAGATATAGAAATACATATCGAATTTGATGGCTTAATAACTGAAGATTTAGCAGGAATATACAAAAGCAAATACGAACACAAAGAAAAGACAGAGCATATTATAACAACTCAGTGCGAAGCACCATATGCAAGAAGAATATTCCCTTGTTTTGATGAACCTGCAAAAAAAGCCACTTTTGACATAATAGCAATAATAGAAAAGAATCTCAAAGCAATAAGCAACACATTACCAAAATCAGAAAAAATAGAAAACAACAAAAAAACAGTAACTTTCAAAACAAGTCCAAAAATGTCTTCTTATCTTTTCTATTTAGGAATAGGGGATTTCGAGTTTCTAGAAGACAATTACAAATCTGTAAAAATAAGAATAGTAACTACTCCGGGAAAAACAAATAATGCTTCATTTGCAATTAATAAAACTAAAAAATATCTTGAATATTTTGAAAAGTATTCCGAAGTACCATATCCTTTAGAAAAATTAGACTTGATAGCTGTACCAGACTTTAATGTAGGAGGAATGGAAAATTGGGGAGCAATAGCATTTAGAGAAGTAATTCTTCTAATAGATCTAGAAAAAAGTTCTACTGCAAGAAAAAAATTATCAGCTGAAGTAATTTCTCATGAATTATGGCATCAATGGTCTGGAGATCTAGTTACAATGAAATGGTGGGAAGATCTTTGGCTTAATGAAAGTTTCGCAAATTACATGGCATTCAAAGCAGTTCACAATTACAATCCAGAATGGAATGTCTGGGATGACTACTTATCTGGCGCTTTAGCATTAGGATTATTCAAAGACTCTCTAAAAACAACCCACCCTATAAAAGTTGAAGTGAAGAATCCAGATGAAATAGGAGAAATATTTGATGAAATAAGTTATGAAAAAGGTGGAAGCATACTAAGAATGCTTGAGAATTTTATAGGAGAAGAACAATTCAGAAAAGGAGTATCAAATTATTTAAAGAAGTATTCTTATAGTAACGCAAGTGCATCAGATTTCTGGGACTGTCTTAAAGAAGTATCTCACAATAAAAAAGTAAAAGAAATGATGGAAAGCTGGATTTCAGAGCCAGGTTACCCTCTAGTTTCTGTAGAAAAATCAAAAGCTGGAGTAAAAATATCACAAAAAAGATTCAATAAAAATAGCTCCCAATTATGGCCGGTGCCTATTTCAATTTACGAAGAAGGAAAAGAGAGCAAGATACTATTAGATAAAAAAGAAGAAAATCACCCTTTCAACCTACCTAAACTTAATCATAAACATTTCGGGTTTTATAGAACAAAGTATTCAGAAGAGATCCTAAATAATTTAAGTAAGCTTGTTAAAGAAAAGAAATTACCTAAAGAGGATAGGTGGGGTATCCACAATGATTTATGGGCTTTGTGTAATTTTAGTGAAGTTGACTTAAAGATCTATCTCAATTTACTAGATAATTATTTGGAAGAAGATAACTACATTACATTAGCAGAAGTTTCCTCAGCAATTAGAAAAATAGACAGACTATTTTATTATGAAAGTTGGTGGCCAAAATCAAGAAAGAAAATATTGGACAAGTTACTTCCAACATATAAAAAACAATTAAACAAACTAGGATGGAAAAACAAACAAAGTGATTCTTCAGACGATAGATTAATGAGAAGTTTATGCATTAGTTTCTGTGGTTATGCATATGATAAAGAAACAATAGAGCAAGCTAAAAAGATTTATGCTAGTGAAGATATCGAATTAGATATAGCAAATCCAATCTATTTCATAGTTGCAAGAGATGGGGATGAAAAGTTGTTTAAAGATATGATCTCAAAATATGAATCATCAAAAGAATTAGAGTCAAAAGTTAAGTTGTTAGGGGGGTTAGGTTGTTTCTTTGATCCAAAATTACTTTCAAAAACTCTAGACTATGCAATTAGTGATAAAGTAAGATCCCAAGATCTTCTCTATGTGTTAAGAAATCTTATGATAAATCCAGCAGCTCAAAGGATACTTTTAGATTGGGCTAAAAAAAACTGGAGCAAGTTCGATAAACATCAAGACAACCATTACATCATGAGAGATTTTGTAGACCCATTAGTAATATGCCAAGTCACAACATCAGCAAAAGAGGGAGTAAAAGAATTATTAGAAAAGAACAAATTCCGTTATGAAATGATAAAAGCAAATGCCCTTGAAATTCTAGATCTAAACCTAAAGTTCATTGAAAAGAATAGAGAATTTCTAAAGAACTATTAAACATAGATTTAAAAATTGACCATTTGATAGATTTTTATGGTAAAAGTAGTAAATTACAGTAGACCTAGTCCAAATAGAAAGGGAGCCACTTATGTAGCTATTGCTGGACTCGATACTCATAGCCCTAGAGTAATTGGAGTTTACTCTGTAAAAAGAAAAAGAGATCTAAAAGATCTTCCTCAAGGATCTGAAGCATTTACAGTTAGACAAGCAAATCATAAATTCATTTTTGTGAGAGACAGAAGAGATAATGAGATTAGAACCATTCCACGTTTTCCTAGTCTGGTAGAAGATGGAGATCATAACATTGGTAGGCTCCATTATAATTATGGATATGGTCCTCATTCGCATAACAATGATTGAAAAGTTCTTATAATTGAGCTACTTCACACGATTTGAATCATATAGCCATATGCACGAGCCGTAAAGGCTGATAAAATGTACGATATGCAAGCCGAAAATGACCCCACGAGGAATCGAACCTCGATCACAGGATCCGAAGTCCCGTATTCTGATCCATTAAACTATGGGGTCTTTATTAAACCAGTAAAATGAGGTATTTTAAATATCACCTTTTTGTAAAATAAACCAATTTGCTCAAGAATGCTTTTAATTTAGAAAGTTGTAAGACATTACCTATGTTTTAGATTTTTCTTAAGTAAAATTATAACCTTCTTTAATTGATTTGCTAAATAAGTATATAGCTTTTCAGCTTCTTCTTTTGTACAAACAGCATCTTTTTCTAAATTATTCTTTACCAAAACATAAGAATCATAAACTTTAGTAGTGCCTGAAATCTTTTCTATAAGTCTTACAAATTCTTTTTTTGAGTATTTCTCATTATTAATCAGTTTAAGTATAGTATAAAGAGTTCTTATTCTTAAAACAAGACTATAAACCACTTTATCGTTTACTTTTTCTTTTGTAATATCTAAAACATTTCTTATCAAACCTAGCTTATCTTTTGTTGTTTCTATATACCATTTCAAATTATTCACAGTAGGAGTTATTTTTATCGAATTCAAATAAGATGAATTTATCAAAGATATAGCCTCTTTAATCATAGGTCCAATTGGAAGCAAGTCATTTTCCAGTTTCCATCTTAATAATTCATCTGAAATAATTAATATACTATAAATTCCATCGTGAATCATCTCTTTATCCACATTAGAGGTAACAATTAGAATATCTATATCACTCTCTCCACTATCCTCCTGGCGAGCATAGCTTCCAACCAAGTAAATTCCAATTATTTCTTTAGTATCTATATATCTTCCAACAATACTCAAAGTTTCATAAAGAATCTTTTGAGGAGTTTTTTTGATAAGTTCAACACGCACTTCTTGATCGAGCCACGCTCTCGGTAGTATGACTGCTGAAGAATTACCTGCTTTTACTGTTTTCTTTATTTCAATTTCCATTTAATCAATGTTTCCCTAAATAATCTGCATCTTCTTTAAGTTGTTTAAGAAATTTTTCATCAATTTCCTTCTGCCAATACTCTTTAGTCGTATCTTTTCTTCCTTTCTGGGTTTTGATTTTATCTTCATGCTTTTCTATCTGTTCTTTTACAGATTCAATTCTCTTCTCTCTCAGTTTCTTCATTCTTTTCCTATCAGCCATGATGTTCTAACATGTACTTACATATTTATAAAACTATCTAAATCTACTTCTTTATCATTTTTTCAAGCAATTTTCTAACAGCATTAGAATCAGCCCTTCTGTTTGTCGCACGCATAACTTCCCCAATCAAATAATTGAATGACTTAACATCTCCATTAATATAATCAATTACAACTTTCTTATGTTCATTCAAAACTTTTCTGATCACAGGTTCAAGTTCCTTCTCGCTTTCAATCCTTCCCTCTGTCTTAGAAGGATCAAAACTTTGAGGAACAAATTTATTCAAAATCTGTTTTGCCTGCAATTCAGTTATTTTCTTTTCTTTCACCAAGTGAAGAAGTTTAACAAAATGTTCAACTGAAACAAAAACTTCACTTAACTTCTTGTTATTATAATTCAATACCCTAAGTAATTCAACAGTAATCCAAGGTAGAGCAAATTTTCCATCAATCTTTTCAGCAACATTTTCAAAGAATGAAACTATATCTAAATCCTTAGCAAGAACAAGAGCGTTCATAGAGTCTATTTTATATTTCTTAATCAGCTTCTCAAGTTTAACGCTAGGTAATTCAGGAATTAGTTTCTCCTGATTATCAATAAAACTCTTTTTTAATGCAACAGACATTAAATCAGGATCAACTATGAATCTATAATCATCCTGTTTTTCCTTGCTCCTCATTCTCATTGTAATACCCTTGGATTCATCATATCTTCTAGTCTCACGGACACTTCCCTCTTTAGACTGACGTTCAAACTCAAAAAGAATAGCTGATTTCATTGCATCAATAGATGTAATGTTTTTGATTTCAACCCTCTCTGTCCTCTGTTTACCACTATCATCAATTAATGAAACATTAACATCGGCTTTAATACCAGCGTTAGAATCAACAACTTTAAGATAATTCAAAGCGTGAATTAACTTATTTACCCAATGATAAACTTCATCTGCAGATTTAAATTCAGGAGCAGTTACTATTTCAACTAAAGGCAATCCACTTCGGTTATAATCAACCTCTCCAGTTTTTGGATCCCACGCAGCAGGATCTTCTTCTAAATGCATACTTTCAATATTTACTCCTTCAAACTTACCATTCACCCCTAGTGGAACAGCGTGAGCCCCACTCATAGTATTTTGATAACCTTTAGGCAAGTCAGGCCAATCATAATGTTTTCTCATCCAAGGCATTTCACTATTGATTTTACACCCAAGCATTGATGCAATTTGTACAGCTTTCTCAACAGCATTTAAATTAGGAGCCATGGGTTTTGCTCCAGGCTGACCAGTGCATATTGGACAAATCAAAGTATTAGGTTCAAGTCCTCTCTCACGAGAGGCTTTACATCTGCAAAAAAGCTTTTCATTAGTTAAAATATAAGTATGTATCTCAAGTCCGCATTTCAGTTTAACCATATTTAGAACAAAAAACCTGAATATATTAAGTTATTGACAATTCTCTCTTTTTTAATAAAGAGTTAAATCAAAAAATCGATGCACCACCACACACTTTAGTGTGTGGTTTGATTGGTGCTCGATTTTTGGATGATCGAAGTCTTGAACACACCCTAAAGGGTGTAGTTTGTGTGAGAGACTATCGACATCAAGAATTGTCAATTAGAGAATTTAAGACAAATAAAGAATAATTAATCAAATTCTCTTTGATTAATTTGGATTATTCAAGAAATCTATATTTTTTTACCAGAGAAGTCTTAGACCAAAGACCCCCCATTCCAAACCAGTGCCCTACCATCTTCACATTAGCAAACAAAAGCAAAATTAATGCATAGATAATATGGTCATCAATTAAAGGATTATTTGATGGTGGCATAGCTGCAGTGTACATTAAAAGCATAAGTAAAGCACCACTATATCCTGCGATCCTAACTGCAATTCCAAGTATAAGAGATAATCCTATGCAGAGCAAACCAATCATAAAGATCCAGTCAATTAAAAGTATATTAGCAAGAGATTGATAAAATCCTGCAAATAGTCCATGAGTTCCATTAAGTAAGAAACCAGATGTAGGAGAACCGCCGGCAAGCCACGCCTTCTCAGAAACAGTAGCAAAACCCAATCCGAAAGTTTTATCTAAAAAAGCCCATAGAAATACAAATCCAAGACATATCCTAATTAATCCAAGAAAAAATTGATCTCTCCTTATAGCCATAAATGATAAAGGAAAGAAGAGCATATAAATATTATGCAGGCTCTTCAATTACCACCAAGTCTTCTCTTTCTTTTAGAATAATCTTCAATAGCAGTCTTCAAATCACTAGCAACAAAGTCAGGGAAATGCATATCAGCAAAATAAAACTCACTATAAACAGATTGAAAAGGCATAAATCCGCTTAATCTTTGTTCTCCAGAGGTTCTAATTATTAAATCAGGATCTGGAACATCTTTAGAATCAAGATAGTTCCTGAATTCTTTTTCACTAATACTGCTTTGTCCTGACTTCAAAGCATTATTAATAGCTCTCAGAATTTCATCTCTTCCACCATAATCCATACAAATCAAGACAGTAAATTCTTTGTTGTCTTTGGTCTGATTTTCAAGCAAATCTAATGCTTGAATAACTTTATTAGGTAACCTGTCTTTTCTGCCTAGGTGCTTCAATTTAACATTATTTTTTATTGCACCATCCAAAAGAGCATCTTTATTTTTTAAAAAATGATTAAATAAAAAATCTATCTCAGTTTTAGAACGCTTCCAGTTTTCAGTTGAGAAGAGCCATAAGCTCATATATTTCACTCCAAGATTTTTAGCTTCTAGAATTAAACCCTCTAAATGATTATAATCAACTTTAGAGTATCCCTTAACTGCACTTAATCCTTGAGATTCGGCCCATCTACGATTACCGTCCGGGATAATCGCCAAATGTAATGGGGCTTTTAAATCATCCATTAAAAAGTGTTAAGAATTTAGTTTTTAAATCCAGCGGTAAGTTCCATTTTTTTAAAACACTTGACATATCTGATGCATCTCATTATAAAAATCTGAGTTTAAAATTATTTATAAAATTACTTAATTCTAGATTCAAGTTCTTTTCTAAAACGTTCCAAATTTTCAGTTTTTATCCTGGCACCAACTGCATCTCTATGTCCTCCTCCGGTAGCACCATCAAGCAATGGCAATATCTCTGCAAGAATCTTCTTCACATTATTTCCCCTAAGAGAAATATTTGTAATTGGTCCAGAACTATAGCAAACACAAATGTAGCTCTTAGAATAAATGTAAGAAAGCTCATTTGATAAATCAGAGCTTATACTCAACTGACCGCTGTAATTATAAAATATTAACTTTTCTTCTCCATTTTTCTTTGCATCATCAAGAAGAGCAGAATACTTCTTAGATATCTCTTTATATTTTATCGCAAAGGCACTATTGCTTTCAAGTTCCTGCCCTATATCATATGGACTCTTACAAGCAATCAAGAAGTTCTGTAACTGAACAACATGGCTTATTGAATCTTTCAAACCAAAACTCAATGCACGAGCTAGGCGCCCTATCCCAGTAGAATAAAGCGCCTGAAAAGGTTCTTTTATATCTTTACCCCACAAGACGCCGTAGTTGTTTGCAAATTCACTAACAAAATCAGGAAGATAGTGATCAGCAATACAACCTATCAAAACAAGCCAAATATCCTCTGCACGTTTAGTAGCACTATAGCATAAATAAGTTGTTGGTTCTGAACTTTTCTTTTTATTCTTCATAGGATTATATCTATAAAGCATCGAGTAAGAGTGTTCTTCCTCGGAAACATCATGATGATCTATCCAAACTATAGGAATTTGAAGCATAGATATTTCATTTACAAAATTATCTCCAAGGGAATGTCTATCCAAGACAAAAACATAATCTCCTCCAAGTTCTTGAACTCTCTTAGCATAATTAACATCTATAATAGGATGAGATTTTACAGCAACACCTTTACCGCGACCAATAAATCTTCTCAAAAGAACATAACTAGAAAGCCCATCAACATCATTGTCATATAAGAATATAGGATTTTGAGCCTTTTCAAGATGTTCGCGTATTTCAGATAATTGTTTTTTAGTTAACATATAAAATCAAGACAAAACAAGCTTTTTAAGTTTTAATAAAAGCTTTTTTTATCTTCTCATTCATCTTTAAGTGGGCTCTAGCACAAGCTATTTCATTGAATATAATAACCTTCTTAGATTTTATTCTCTCCATAATAATCTTGAGAGGTTCTTTGCTATCTGCAAGGATTCTTAGCAACCATACAATCTTTCTTTTAGGAAGAATGTTCCATACAGATAGTTGCCAAATTATCTAACTGCATCCACTGCATAATAAATAGGTTCTTCGAAAGGCAAGTCAACATCAGAGATGAAAGTCAAATTATTAATAGAATTAGCTTTCACCATACGATTAGATACCGTGTAAAGAACATCATCCATAAACAAAGATCTTTGAACATAACCATATTCCCCATAATATTCTTTAACATTGTCTTTCTTCATATCATGAGATATCTTTCCTTTCAAAGATACATCCTCATCAGTTACAGTAAAGGCAAAAGCTCCCTGCCAATATTCCCAACTATTTCCTAATTGCTGAGAATATGTAACGGGAATAACAAGCAAATCACGGGCATCATCAAATAATACTGCTTTATGTTCATATTCGGCCTCTGAATAAGACCAATCACTTTCAACAACATACTTATCAAGTTCAATAGGATTCTCAAAATCAGAAACATCAAACAAAGATATTTTCAAACCTTCAGTTCTTCCTTCTTCAGTAGCTTCACGGCCTATTCCAAGCAGGAGATCATTTCCGATAGGATGAAGATAGTTAGAAAATCCTGTAACTTTCAAGAATCCTAAAACCTCTGGATTTGAAGCATCAGATAAATCAATAACATATAATGGATCTACTTGCCTGAAAGTAACCATATAAGCCTTCTCTCCAACAAAACGAGCAGAATATATCCTTTCACCAGAAGCAAGATTTTCAACACTGCCAATAATCTCCAAATCTTCATTCAAAATATAAAGGTGATTAAGAGAGTGATCAATATTTCCAAAACTGTTTCCAGTGGTTGTTGCAATCCTAAAATTACCCTTATATTCATCCATTGAGAATTGATTCAAAACATAACCAGGAACTTCAGCAGTCCCAGAATAAGAAATATCCAAACCATCTATTCCAACTTTGTGAATTACTGTCTTTTCATATTCTTTTGATACTTCCATGTAATAATTCTTGTTAGCTTCTGTAATGGAGTTTTCAAACTCTTTCTTCTCATCAACATTAAGAGAGTTAAAATATTCTTGAACTATCAAAGCAATCTTATCAGTCTTTATGTAATATTCATCATTTGATTCAATAATCTCTTTAGCTCTGGAATTATAATTACCAGGTAATACTTCCAATATTGTGCTTAAAGCACCTTCTTGAACTTTCAAATAATCGTAAGTCTTTGAGCTTGTCATATAAATAGAATCTTCTGAAACATATATCACGCTACTGCTTCCAAGAAGAAAAACATCTCCTTTATATTCAAGATTTTCTAAATCAATAACCATTATAGAAGTAAATATCAAATTAGAATCATAATAACCAGGGTGGTATATTTTATCTGGAGCAACAGACTCAACATTATCACCTGACTTAAAGTAAGGAATAATTGGACCTGAAGAGTCAATATATTTGTTAGCAACAACATAAATATTCCCATCAATAAGCCTCGCAGTGTAATAGTTTCCATCAATCACAAATACCTCAAGTTCGTCTGCTCCAGAACTTAAGTCAGAAACATCATAAACATGTATCCTAACTTCGTTTCTGTAAGAACTAGGGGCTCTAATACTGCTGTCAGCTATGTCAATTTCTGCTCCACCATATAAAGAATACCCGTAAGATGATTCTATCACTATTAACTTACCATCTTCTAAGAACATTCCATTAACATAATTCTCAAATTCAATTTCTTTAACAATCTTCATTGAGTCAGCAGGATAAGCTTCAACAATTACTACCTTGTTCTGATTTGTCATATATATGTATTTACCATCGTTCTTAACAATGTCAGCCTCATCAACTCCAACAACTTGTATATTTGTTGTTGAGTAATCAGAAGATCCTCCTGTGCCTCCAACAGATGATTTTGCTCCAGCCTCTCCTAAACTAGGAGCTCCAGAATCAGATGCAACTGCAGCTTCACCATTACCAAATAATCCGTAAGAACTTCCTTCATCAGATTTAGATTTTTCTATATATTCATTTAAATCTTCAAAAGAATCGAATGTCTCTAATTCACTTGAGCCAGAATAATTATTTTGCGTCTGTGAGTCATTTAATACAAACGAAGCAACAAGAATTGCAAGAACTCCAGCAACTAATAGAAAAGGAATTACATTCCTTATTAATCTTTTAGGAGAGATAATTATCTTTTTATTAGCAACTTTGTAAACTGGTGTCTTTTTTCCCTTCACACTCCAAAAGAAATTAGATGTTTTTTCAACTAGTCCTGCAGCAATTAACTTCTCAAGATTATATCCTGTAGTATTCAAAGGGATTCCAAGTTTAGAAGAAATATCGCTAGCAGTTAATTCCTGACTAGCAAGTAAATCAATTATTTTTACACAGGTTTTATTGGACAATGCTTCAGCTACCTTGCTAGTTCTAGGGTCTCCTAAGTCAATACTTATACTTTTATCCATGTTAAACTTAAATTCAATCTATATTTAAAGCCGATTAAAACTTCAATCCAAATTGAACAGTATGATAAAAATCTTTAAATACCTATAAAGTTACGACAAACCATGAATAAATGGTCCGAACTTCTTGTTGGTCTTGTTCTGGTAGTTGGTGCAATAATCATTGCATATTACTCACAGAATTGGGGAGCATGGAACTTTTGGAGCGCTGCAGGGGAATTCTTTAAAGGAGGATTATTCTGGCTAGTAACAATGATTGGCGTTCTTTTCATCCTTCTCGGTATTTCTGACTTGAAAAATTAAAAAAGCAATCTTTAAGAACAAAACGTTGCTCCTGTATGCATGAGGTCTAGAAAAAAGACTAAATTAAAACTCGAAGAGGAAACAGCCCTATTAGCAAATGAAAGAACATTGCTCTCTTACGTAAGAACAACATTCTCAGCTTTAATATTAGGTTTTGCTTTAATTCAGTTTTCAACTGAAAACAGTAACATGGCTAAAGTGGGAATAGCTACAATCATAGGAGGATTTATTTTAGGAGTAATAGGTTTAATTGAATATAACATGTATAAGAAAAGAATTCATTTAGAAGCAGAAGAATAATAATTCCTATAAACTCAATAAACCAAGAATCTAAGTGATTTGCAAAACTTGTGGAGAAGAAGACTGTGACAAACATGCATTTTTCATAGGAAAACCCGTAAAAATTCAAAATTTCTCAGGTTCAACGCCCCCTGAAATATTTGTAGGAAAATGGAATTACCCTAATGTCTATACAGGCATATTAGCACCTCAAGAAACAGGAGATACAAGTATAATGTCATCTCCAGAATCATGGCATGAAAAAAACCTATCAATATCTCAAATAACAGAATATAGAAATCAACTAATTTACGGGCGTACACAATCAAACATAAAGAAATTAGAAACTAGATTTCTTGGAGTAATGAAAGAAGTTGCAATGACTCACAAATCAGTTGCAACAGAATTCCATCTTAAAAGACCAGTAACTGCTAACAAAGAACAAGATGATAGAAGCCCATTAATTCCCAAAGCAGCAGAAATAGAAAAAGCAGAACTGCAAGAAAATGCTCCTGTAAAACCAAAAGTAGATTATCTAGTAAATGACAAAGAAACAAAATCAGCAACTGCAATACAGGAATTGCATAAGGCAAATACTCAGACGTCAACAATAATCAAAATCCTATCTTCTGGTTTGTTAGGTCTAAAGAAAAACAGGAAACTTGTTCCTACAAGATGGTCTATAACTGCAGTAGATGATACAATATCAAAGAATAAATTAGAAAAGATAAAACAATATCCAGAAATAAATGAATACAAGGTATTTCACGCAGAATACATCGGAAATCATTATGAATTTCTCCTTCTTCCAGACTCATTTGCATTTGAAGTAATAGAAATCAGCATAAAAAATCCATTCTCACGAGCAGTATGGCAAGACTATGAAACAATATTCTCCAGAAAGAAATATGCAGATTCTGTAACTGGAGCATATTATGCAAACCGTCTAGCCTTAACAGAATATTTAGAATCAATAAGACGTCAAGCAACATGTATAGTAATGAGAGAAATACGCCCGCAGTACTATGCACCTTGCGGAGTTGGAATACTAAGAGAAACAAGCAGAGAAGCATTCAGAAATCCTCATGAAAAATTCAATACTTTAAACGAAGCATTATTGTCCATTCAAAGTAGAATAAAACAGCCAGTATCAAATTATATAGATAAATCAGTAATTCTTAAAATGAAAAAGACTCAAACAAAATTGAGTTTCTTTAGCAATCTCTCATCAAATCTCTCTTGAAATAATTCTAAGTTCATATATTATTAACAAATTAGAGAGTTATAAAATTAATGATGCTAAAATTACTTTTTGCCCCAAGCAGCAACACCAACCATTACAAGATTCACAATAGGAATTAACATAAGTATTGACCACCATCCAGGCCTTTTGACAGATTCAAACATTTTCCAATGCCAAATAACAACAAATATTGTAAATGCAATATGTGCTATAACATTGACCACAGGAATTAAAAGTCCTATTATCAAAAACCAAGGCCATGCTTTCATTTTAGAAGCTTTGTAAGCAACAATCACAGGACCTATAAAGGGTATCCATGCAAGTCCGGAAGATTTGACTTTAGCTCTTTTACCTATAGCAGAATAAGCAAAAGACAAATACAAATAGACTGCAAAAAGAAGAACAAGAAATACAAAAATTCCCAAAGCAGCAACCATAGCCATAATAAAAACTAAAGGAGGAGCATCAGTACTATCAACTGCTAGAGCTTGTAAAAATAAACCAATCATTATTCTTTTTCTTTCTTCAATCTCTTAAGAACATCCTTGACATTCTTATTTAATTGAACCATAGAATCATCAAGTTCACTCTTGTTCTTTGTTCCAGTGCATACAAGCTTACCATTAGAAAACAGCAAGAAAGTAGCATTAGGAGTTCCCAATTTGTAAACTAAACCTGGAAATTGTTCTGGCTCATATTCGGTATTTTCCAACTCAAGAGCAAGTATATTCAGGTTCAAATCAACATCAATACTTCCAGAAGCAACAATGTTCTGAACAGTTATTTTAGGTTTTGTAGTAATGCGCACACCAATTTTAGCAAGCTGTTTTATTACTTGATCAACTACTTCCTTGACCTGAGCTACACTTTTCGTTCCAGTACATACCAAATTTCCTGAAGAGAAAACAAGAACTGCAGATTTTGGTTTTTTAACTCTCAAAACAAGACCTGGAAATTGTTCAGGGTTATATTCAGTATTGCTATGCATCTTAGCGAGTTTAGTTAAAGAAACCTCTTTGCCGAGAGAAGCTGTCGCGACAATATTCTGAACAGTCAGATTTGATTTTACGTCAGACATCTTATTGATATTTAAATAGGGGGCTTTATAAACCTTGGTCTTCCAAAAACAAAAAATTATTAACCTTTTTTATTCAGTCTTCTAAATGTTTTAGCAACTTCTTTTTTTATGTCTTCAAGTGTGGCAATATCATGAATTCCTCTTTCAGGCCTATAATGTGTAATTCTTGGAAAACGAAGAGCAAATCCTGAAGAATAAGTAGGACTAGGCTGAATATTCTGATAATTAACAGACACGACCACTTTAGGTTTTACCTTAACTCCAGAATTATCTTCGCTTATTATCAACGGTCTTAACAAAGAGTCAATTTCAGAATAAGTAGTTCCCTCGCTTTCTTTTTCTTTAAGACCTGAAGAAACTTTTCCAACCTCTAAGAATTTATCTCCTGATTTGCAAGCAACAATAAAACTAGTTAATCCTCCCGCCCTCTTTCCAGTACCGTATTCTCCTCCAATAATAACTAAATCCAAATCCATATTATCAGGCTTTAACTTAGCCATATTTCCAACATATCTTCCAGAAATGTAAGAAGAATTAAGATTCTTTATCATTATCCCCTCTTCTCCTATTTTAAGAGCATCTTTATAAAATTTTTCAACATCTTTATCCGAATCAGTTATTATCTGATTTGAAATTGAAATCTTCCAAGGTATATTTTCAATTACATCTTCTATTATTTTTCTTCTTTCTGTAAATGGTACGTCCAACTTATTCTCTCCATTTAAATATAAAACATCAAATATCTTCAGTTCGACAGGCATCTTTGAAGCAAGCTCATGAATATCATATTTTCTCTTAATTCTCTGGCTTATAGCCTCAAAAGGGAGATATTTATTTCTCTTAGAGTCAAAACCAACAGCTTCTGCATCTAATATAAAAGTCTTAGCCTTGACATGTTTCAATACTGCCTCAACAACATCAGGAAATTGGTTAGTTACATCTTCCAGTCTTCTAGTAAATATCTTTATTTTTTTGCTATCAAAACTAATTATAGCTCTAAATCCATCATACTTATGTTCAAATGCTGCAGGCCTTCCACAAACTTCAAAAGCCTCATCAATACTGGAGACTTTAGTAGCAAGCATGACATTCAAAGGTCTTCCTGGAATCAAAGATATGTGTTCAAATGCACTTTCTCCAGAAATGGATAATTTGAGTATCTGTGCAAAATCATTAATCAAGTCGTATGCCTTCTCTATTTTATCAAGCATTTCAGGTCTATCAAAAAAAGCTTTATTTATTGAAGAAAGCAAAACAGCGTCCGCAACTCCAATTCGTAAATCACTTAAAAGAGTTCTAACAACATAACAGGCTTCGCGAGAATTAGATTCAATTAATAATTCAGAAACAATAGCTACTTTTTTATCAACGGCACCGTCACCAATAGTTGAAGCAATTTTTCTTAAACTATCTATAATATGTTGTGCAGTCAGTTTTTTAGAAAACAAAGAATTTTGTTTTTTCTTCTTCAAAAGTTCAACAGCAACATCTCCCAAATCACCAATCGATTTAAACTTAGAAGAAACATCAGATATTGAATATCCTGAAGCAACACTCAAAGACTTTATGACAAGTTGTGTAGAAATTCCTAACTCTCTAACATCATAATCTGGAAAGACTCTTCCCCTAAGAAGATAAATCAGTTCTTCATTCCCCTTAAGTTTAGGAAGAAATCCAGCGATAATATCTACTTTTTCAAGCTTCTTTGTAGTAGACGCAAGTTTCTCATAAAGTTCTGTAAATTCCGAATATAACATGAAAAAAGAAAGAATTAATTACAATTAAAGCTTGCGGTCTTTCTTCACTAAACCCAAATGTTCTCTATTATAAACAACTAAGGAAGCAAGACCTATAATAATCAACAATAAACCTATAATAAAAGTTCCTTTTTCTCCAAATAAACCTATAACTGCACCAGTAATAAAAGAAATAGCGCTTTTGCCAGAATCACGTTCTAATTGGATAGAGCTCAAGCTAAGATTTTGAATAGGGAGAGTTATTCTTCTCCTTCCACCTTCTTCCTCTTCTTTATCATCTTTAGTAGGGATTAATTGTATTATATTAAAAGAATTAGAAACACTTTGAACTGACTTAATAGAATCTCTACACAAGACCTTCCAGTCATAATCTCCTAATGAAAGTACTGAACTTCCATGTCCAAGCCAGCTGGATTCATCAAATGTGGACTTTAACTTAAACTTACTACCAGCCCCATCAATATAGATTAAACAAGAAGGCACATCTTTAGGGTTAAATAATGATTTATTAACAAAAAATGTAAAATCTACTTGAACCTCACTAGAAGTAGTTTGAATTTCTAAATTATCGTCAGGAGAAACTAATTGAATAGCATGCTCATTAACCGAATGAAGAACAGAAGTCCAGTGAGGTTCTAAACTAGTTCCATTAAAGTCATCCTTTATCCACAAGTGCAACTCTAAATTGCTATTTGTTTGTAAAAATCTAGTCTCTAAAAGCATTGGCAGATAAACATGTGAAGCAACCAAAGTGTCATTAAGTAAGATTGTATTTGAACTGGATCTCAATCCATATTCAACAAGTTCTATATTACTCTCACCTGTATTGTTATTTACAGTTACATTAACAGTAACATTAGTAGCATTCAAAATGGGTATATCTTCTAAAAAGAATTGACTCCAATAAGTTCCGTTGGATATTTCTACAGTAGAATTAGAAGAATAAAATACTCCTGTTGAAACAAATTCATCTAAATACAAATAAGCAGTATCGAACCATCCATGATACCAAACATAATTAATTTTTACATTAAAATTATTAGAAGAATCAAAGGGTATCTGGATAGATTGATGAAAATTGCTTTCATTTAATCCAGTAAATGTTATATTATCAGAAGTATTATTTATATAAAATGAGTAAGTAATGTTAGGAGGAAGATACTCCAGAGTTCCAAAGTAATCTGATTTACTAAAGCCTTTAGAATCCAAAGAAGATACACTAAATGCTAAATAAAATATTAAAAGCAAAAGAAATAACTTAATTAAATTCATAAAAGTACGCTTGAAAAACAGTTTATAAATAAATGTATAATTTTTACGACATAAACTAGAGCCATCCTCTCTTTCTAATTCCTCCATCATATATTTGAAAAGCAAGAGACTTTTCTTCTATAGATCTATGCTTCCTCAAATAAGCAATTCTTTTTCCAGAACTATTTTCCAGTTCAATTAAACATTTGCTCCAGTATCTAACTATATCTCCAGCAACCATTCTAGTTTCATCATTCCAATTATAAGTTTGATTTGTAACCAAAATAGGAATATCATTTTTTCTCGCAATCTCAACTAAAAGCCTCATTTGCTTGGTAAGTGCAGTGTTTACAATTTGCATGTTTTCAACATCCCTTTCACTAGATCTAGCATCCGCAAAATCAAGTCTGTAAAGCATAGTCATTCCATCAACTATTATCAATGAAACTTGCTCTTTTACATATTTCAAAAGCTGATCAAATGAATGTTGTTGTTCTTTAAAATTTGTAGGCTTCAAAATAAGTATGTTCTCTAAAACTTCATCAATATTAGAGTCCTTTCCATTTTCATTAGTGGATCTTGACTCAAAAAGTTGTTTAACTCTCTCCGAAGAAAAACCTCCCTCCGTATCTATAAATATTACTTTATTCCCTTTCTTGGCCTGAGAAACTGCAGCAATCATGCATAAATTTGTTTTTCCACTTCCAGGACCACCATAAAAGGTAGTTACAATTCCAGAATCATATCCTCCCTTTAACCAGACATTTAAGTCGTAGTTTCCAGCTGAAATCTTTCCCATAAAATAATGATAGAAAGCTTAGTATAAAAAAGTTCTTCGGTTTTCAGAACTTTTGAGACTAAAGTGTTAGCAAACACTTTTGGATAAAAAAATAATAGTAAAAATAAAATGTATTTATCTGCGTCTCTTCTTATGAGATTTTTCAATCATCATAGGCTCATCACACATTTGACATTTTTTACACATCAAAGCGTGCAAAAGCAAAATGATTGCAGCTATAACAATTACCCATCTTGAAGAAGGACTTCCAATATAAGCAAATACTATTATGATTATAGCAAGAATCGACTCCACCCAGTTGCATTTACAATTCATATCAACCTCCTTTTCATTTATCAAAAGTAGTCAAAAATCATTAATAAATCTACCTATATTCACTTAATTGAAATCTTAGAAAGAACACTTAGGTCTTTGTTTATTAAAGCAATAGCCTCACTTATAGCCTTTTTAACAGTTTTACCAGAACTCTCTATCCTAAATATAACTGGCTTAGTAAGATGATCTCTTCTCCATGCAGCAAACTTAATACCATGTTCATTCAAATAAACTCTAAGTAATTCTGCAACAGTAAGATTATCAACTCTAAGTTCAATCAAATCATTCTCTTCAGATATAACTTCAACATTCATGTCAATCATCAGAAATAATGGTTTTTAAAACTTTGTTTCACATGTTTTACTAGTATCTTAATCCAACATTTTCTGAGAACTTATTATCTTACCATCTAGAACTTTTCTTATATTCTGAGCTATCCTCTCAATAACTGGAACTGTCACACTATTGCCTGCCTGATGATAAAGCTCACTATCTGACAAATCAGAAGGTAATTTAAAATCTTGAGAAAAACCTTGCAATAAAAAGCATTCTTTAGGAGTAAGCTTTCTTATTCCATTTGAGTTTTTTATCAAAGGAACATTATGACCTCCTCTACCCATATTAGCTGTTAGAGTAGGGACAACTCCTCTCTTATTTACCCTAACATATCTTCTTCTCCACTGATAAACAGTATGTTCTGAATTTATATCTGATTTTATTTTTTCATAAAGAGGTTTATTATTATAATAATATTTATCATCAACTTCCTCTGCAGTTAAATCTCTAAAGCTTTTTTCTAGAGGAATTTCTTTAGGAAAATCGAAAGCCTCAGCTTTTTTCTTGTCTAAGAATCCAACAATAAATATCCTCTCTCTATTCTGAGGAGTATTACCATGAGTCAAACTATTGAGAACCTCTGATTTTATATAATAGCCTAATCTTTCAAGAGTTTCTTTTATTATCTTAAAGGTTCTACCTTTATCATGGCTTTTAAGATTTTTTACATTCTCTAAAAGCATTACAGATGGTTTCCTCTGTTCCAAGATTTGTGCAATTCTAAAAAATAAATTTCCCCCAACACTTTCATCTTTAAACCCTTTACGATGACCTGCAATAGAAAAGGCTTGACAAGGAAAACCACCGAGAAGAACATCAAATTCAGGAAGTTTTGAAATATCAACTTTCCATATATCTTCTATATGAAGCTTTGGTTCTTTATGATTTAAATCATAAGTCTTTTTACAGTTCTTTTCAAAATCATTTGCATATACTGTCCTAAATCCAGCTTTCTCAAATCCTAATCTAATTCCTCCAACACCTGCAAACAAATCAACTGTTCTCATCACTTTTCCCATAAATCTCATTATTTGTTTTCATTTTAATTACTTATCCTTTTACTTAATAAAGTAATACTATATAAAGTAAGGATTAGTATTTAAATATTTCTCTTGTAGAGTTAAACTTTATATAGTAAATTAATCTAAAACAAAAATGCCAGAAGTACATATAAAAGTCAAAGGATATAAATGTAATAATTGTGAATATATTTGGCAACCGCGTTCAAATAAAGAAAAACCATTAATTTGCCCAAAATGTAAGTCAGCACGTTGGGATAAAGAACCTAAAAATAAAGATTAATTATAACTTGCAAATTTTAACAGGCTTCAGATTTCTAGGCTTAATGATATTATCAACTATCGAGAATCTAGGTCTCTTACCTTGAACTTGTTGGTCTTCAAAATTTTGATTCTTATTAACTTTGTGTTTGTAAATCCAATCGGCTTCTATTTTGTAAGCTTTAAAAGAACCATCACCAGCTGAAAAATCAAGAAAATATAAAGTATCCCATTCAGAACGAGGACCGAAAGAAGATAAATCCTCATCTATGCTTGAAGCCTTTATCTGTATTCTCTCACCAGTTTTCATATTAAGAACATCATAAGAACATTTACCTTTTTTTAATTTTACAACTCTTACACATTCAGGGAAAAAAATGCAAAAAGCATTTTCACTTATAGCTTCAGGCAAATTAATGCCTCTTGTAGAAATCTTTTTTATAGACTTATTAAGTTTTTTCCACTTAGAGTAAAGTCTCCTTAATCTCCACCTATCCAATCTTTCAGGTATTGTAACAAGAGCATCAATCTCCTTACCATTTATTTCATACTTTCGCCATTCAATTCTCATGAAAAAACAAGTTTAAACAAATTTTAAAACTTATCTAATTTAATCCAAAATCTCTATGTCGTTTCCAGCCATGCCAGCAGAATCTTTGAATATGTTCGTAGCTTTATCTTTCTTCTTTTCTTCATTTCTCTTCTGCAAGTCTGCAAGACTTACTTGAGCTATAGAACCAGGGTTCTTTCTCAAATTCATTCCAAATACTTGTTCAATACGAGAGATTAAAACAAAATCATCAGCTGGTAATTCACCAAGCTCCATCATTTTTACCTGCTCTTCTGTAGCATTTATCATCTGCGCTAGTTTTAATCGAGTCATATTCTTCATTCTTCTATTCTTAGATATCTCCCAGTTAAAATTAGGTACCAAATCACTAACAGCATTGTTCTTTTTGGCTCCAAATTTACCATGTTTCCAATCAGACATTATTGAGCTGTTCTTTAATACAGGTTCCCTACTCTTTATAGAAGAAGCTTGTAAATGAGGTGAAACAGAGCTAGATTGTTGAGTATTATTTATCTTTCTCAATATAAACAAATCCTCTAAAATAGCAACTCTCTCTGGAACTCTTATTATCTCTCCGTCTTTTATAGCTTCAACATAACCAGCATCTTGTTGCTTCAAATCAAGGTAATCCATGGAATAAAATAAAACACCCTCTTTAAATCATTTATGGTGGTAAAAAAATATTAATTATTTAGGTAACCTTCAATCTGTTCGGCAGTATAGAAGCCCTCAAGGACTATTCTTTCATTTATTATTAAAGAAGGAAGAGATGTCACACCATATACTCTCTTCTGTAAATCTACTGATTTTAAGTCCAAGTCTCCTGCAATAGGCAGAAGAATAAGATTATTTCCTTTTTCCTCTTTTATAGTTCTAAGCACATTAGATACTATTTTCTGCTGAGAAACAATAGCGGAACTCTCAGGCTTTCCTGCATAAATATAAGCAATAGTATCAAAATTTACATCGCACTTTTTCTTCAGCAATAAAGTGTTCAACCAAAGTTCTGTCTTCAAAAGACTGTATCTTTTTTTCTCTCTCAGTAGTTCATCAGTTATCTGGTTGCTTTCTTCAAACTTCTCAAGTTCAAGTCCGCGCAAGTATATATCATCTGCAAATTCAAAGTTCTGCTCCACAGCCCTCTCACAAGATGTAGAATCCATAATCTGATAATAATAATTTTGCAATTTCAAGTCCAAAGCTTCCACTTCATAATCTTTGTAAGAATCTACAATTTTTTCATTTCTATTAGACTCAACATACAACCCAAATGAAAAGCCTATTATAAGTATCAACAAAGCTATAATTGCCGATTCAAGAAATATCCTAAATCTTGTATTCATTATTTTGTATACCATCTAATATCTCCACGCACTAATTTATACAGCGCTATTATTAAAGGATACGTATAAAGAGACCTATAAAAGAAAGAGTATGCAATTATCTTTAAAATGTTTTTATTACCTGTCTCTGAATTCCTAAAACCTATATTGTAATAAAATATTGCAAGAGAAAAGAAACATAGCCCTAAGAATAAAAGTAAAGTGAATGAAATACTATAATCAAAATATTCCCAAAACGGGTATCCTTCAAATGCATAATAAATAGAATATAAATTGTAAGATCCTTTTATCCAAATATATCTAAAGAATAACAAAAAACCAATTATTGCAAAAATAAAAGATGCAGTAACATAGGGTATTACAAAGTGCCCAAATGCTCCTTTCCGAAACATTGTTTTCCAATATTTCTGGACAGTCTGCATCCCCCCTAAATTCCATCGCACTCTTTGTTTAGTCCATGTTTTAAAATCTTCAGGGACTGTAGTGTAAACTATTGCATCATAAGACATTCTAGTCTTATACCCCTCGCTTAAAACATGCCATGTAATCTCTATATCTTCAGTCAAATTTTTGGTATCAAAACCACCAAGTTTCTTTACAACATCTTTTCTATAAGCACTCAATGGGCCATTAGTTACATAAACGGAGTCAACAAAATCAAGAAGTTTCCTAGTCCATGCAATTATTGAATAATCCATTACTTGAAATTTTCCAAGCCAATTCTTCTTATTCTTAACAAGAACTCTAGATGTAACTGCAGCAACCTTTTCGTCATCAAAATGTCCAATCATTTTAAGCAAAGAATCTTTTTTAGGATAAGAATCGGCATCAACAACTACAATAAGTTCCCCATTTGCAATTTTAATAGCTTCATTAAGGGAACTAGCCTTTCCAGAATTTAATTTATCCAAAAGATGAACCCCTTGGTACTTTTTAACTAGTTCTTGAGCAATATTCTTAGTATTATCTTTGCTTCCATCATTAATTATAATTACTTCCTTTTTATCTCTAGGATAATCTATTTGGTCAAGTGCTTCGATAGTTTCAGCAAGACTATTCTGTTCATTATATGCAGGAACTAAAAAAGATACACTATAATATTTTGTAGGAATTGGACTTGAAAACAATCTGTCCTTGTTTCTGTAATGAAGCAGTACAAACATCATAAGAAAGAATATTCCAAAGAAAAATAACCATATATACAAAGAAGTAAAAAAATCCATTAGACCTTTTCACCTTCAATATTGCTTTTATCAAAGTCTTTATCTGCTACATTAAAATAATTGTAAAAGTTCTCGCTCAAAGATATCTCAGAGGTATGTCCAACTTTCTTCTTTAATATTAAACCCATTTCAACAAATTTAGAGACGTGGTCATAAGCTTTATTTCCCCTTATCTTGATCAATATAGATTGCTTCATGGGCTGTTTGTAAGCTATTATTGCAAGGGTTTCCTGCTCTGCCTTTGTAAACTCAGAATTTCCTGTAGCAAGCCTATTAACCATATAAACAAAATCCGGATGAACATCCATTTTCCACAAATCCTCTCTTCTAACTACTTCAACACCCTTTCCTTTATATCTCTCTTCAAGAGTCCTAAGAATATCCCTGAGAATCAAAGGATTAACATCAGTTAAAGCAACCAATTCCTTCAAACTCATGAATTTACCTGAAACAAACAAAGCAGCTTCCACCTTTCTTATATTATCTATTTCTCTAGCTTCATCAAGCTCATTTACATTACCTGTAAAAGAATCGTCCATGATGAAACAACCCTTGCCTTATTTAAAAACATTCTTGCAACATTACTCTTTAGAATATAGAATCATAAAAGAGATTATTAAAATAATAATAAACGTTATTCCACTAAATATAGAACCAGGGGAAGGCCAGAGAGTCATACACCAAAAAATAGTAAATAAAACTAAAGCTACTATAAATGTACCAAGTAATGGCTTAAATGCATTGTTCCATTTTCTGACCACCCAAATAATAATTAAAAATAATAGGGGTGGAGCAATAATAAAAGGAATTATGAAAATATATCCCCAAATAAGCCCTTCCGCATAAATGCTTGGTTCTACTAACACAAGAGTAAAAAAAGCTGGTAAAATAATCCATAATAAAATAACTATCCAAGAAGTGTATTTTGCTATCTTATAAGCAGTATTTCTAAGCATATAACAACAAACATAGAGAGCTTAATAAAGTTTCAGCCTACAAATAATATAAGAAAACTCTCAATAACCGCAGCCAACATAAGCAATGGCACAACAACAGCCAAGAAAGCTTTCAAGGAGTTTCTAAGTCTATGCTTAAGAGTAACAATTTTTTCTTTGCTAAAGAAAGACATTCCTAAATGAATACCCAAACCTAGAGAAATAAATATTGCAGGCAACTCAAATATCCCGTGGGGTATTATTCTCCATATTACTAAGAATCCAGCAACAGGCACAGCTTTAGAATAAACATACCCTAATATAGCACCATTAAATACTGCATTGAAAAGAGGAAAAATACCAAAGAAAATGCCTAAAAACAAAACTGACAAGGCACTTGTAACATTATTGCTAAAAATAAACCAAAGAAGCTCTAGAGCATCAAGACCCTGAGTCTTAAGAGCTATCTCTCTTAATTGTTCATCTAAAAAACCAAGTCTTTCAGAACTAAAATACCCAAAAACAGCACTTATGAAAAATATAATTACAGAGATATAAATATATTTTTTATGCAATGAAATATAACTTAAGGATTCACTAAAAGAATCAGCAAAATCCTTTTTCCAAGACTTGTTCTTTTTAACCATTATTTTATAACCTTATTGAGCAATTTAACCTTTTGTTTATATTTACTTCTGAGGTATGTACCATACAACAGTCCAACAACCAAACCACCAAAGTGAGCCATATTCCCAATAGGAAGTTTGACAAAGAAACCTATAGCTAATAATGGAACTATTGCTATAATAGGTGCAAGCCAGAATGGAAGTTTCAAAGGCATTGCAATTCTTCTAAATCCAGCATTTGGAGAGAACATAGAGAATATCATTACAAAAATTAATATTCCGCCTATGATGTCAACAATATTTGAAATAGAAGGTAGAATTCCAGCAACTAAAACCTGTAAAACAATTACTATCAGAGGTCCTATTATGAGATAAACTCTCTTTTTTGGCAAAAGAGTAGCAAGTATTCCCAATATCCCGAAAATAGCTCCGCTAGCCCCTACAGCATAATCATCTATTCCTCCAAAGATAAAGTCTCCTCTTGGAACAAATTGTCCGATATAAGCAAATAAAACAAAAAACAAAGATCCAACTATTCCAGCAACTAAATAAAACCACAAGAATCTTTTCCTCCCTATAATCTTTTCAGTCAAACCTCCAAGAAAAAACAAAGATAACATATTAACAAATAAGTGGAAAAGACTACCATGCATTACTATACTTGTAAAAACGGTCCAAATATTTTCTCCGGATAAAACAGAAGAAGGTTTAACTGCAATATAATTAATCAAACCATTATAGAAGATAGAAATAATTGAAATGATAAAAAACAAAACTACATTTAATATAATAATAGAAGTAGTTAAACTAAGAGCTCTTCTACTATAATTAGACGCAACGTTACGTCTGTAATCTCTTCTAATTACCATTAGTTATTTCTTTTTCCTCTTCTTAGAAGCAGGTTTTTTGCTAGGTTTTTTGGCCTTTTTAGGAGATTTAGATTTAGAATGTTTCTTAGTTCTCTTAGCTTTATCCTTCTTAACTTCTTTAACAGGTTTAGCAGGAGTAATCTTATCTATTTCTGCCTGTATTTGAGAAGACCTTTCTGTAAGTTTTAGTATAATTCTTTCTATCTCTTTAACTCCTTCAGCAGAATCCTTCAAAGAATAGACCTCTCCACATTCAGTACATGTAAACTCGTTAAGCAATGCTTGCTCATCAGAGACTTCTATATTGCAATTCTTACATACATAAAATTGTCTTGTTTTTCTAGCAGAAAGAACACTCTCCTGTATCGATATCTCATTAGTAATAGAAGCCTTATAATTAACGAGACATTTATACTCATCAAGAGTCCAAAAATAAGTATACCAGCCACCGCTCTTCAAATCCTTCTTTCTCATAAAGCGTACAAGTCCGCTGTCAGCAAGCTTGTAAAGAATATTCCTTGTTTGATTAATTGTCATATTCAACTTCTTAGCAATAAGGAATTCGTTAACGTTCTTCTTTTTGAATAAAACATCAACTATTTTGTCTGTTCCAGACCCAGCGACGATAGAAACATATTCCTTCAAAAATTTCTCAAGCATAAAAACTTTCAACAAACCAACAATAAAAACCTTTCTATCAAAAAAACTTTTAGTTGAATAATTAGTTTTTTGGATATTCAAAGTGTCTATCAGAACACACTTTGATATTAAAAAGTGTAACCCCTATACAATTAAGATAAACCTATATAAATAAACTTTGAAATATATCAAAATATGTTTGGAAAAAAGAAAGATTCTGAGTCTGAGCTTCCTGAGTTACCAGTGTCTGGTGCTCCTTCAATGAGAGACTATCAAAGAACAATGTTACCTCCAATAGAATCAGCACAAGAGGAAGTGCACGGATTACCTTCATTCCCTGATTCCTTGATGAACAAAGGATTTAGTCAAAGCATGATAAAAAGTGCAGTAGAAGATGAGGATAAAAACCTCCCTGAATTGCCTGAATGGAACCAAGAACCTATCCAAATGAGACCTATGAGAACAATGGAAATGGATGACTTTCAATCCAGACCAATGCAGATACCTAAAGCTTCAATGGTAGAAGCATTAAGAATAACAGCCCCAAATAGTCAAGTGAGCGAAAAAAGACCATTATTTATAAAACTAGAGAAATTCAGAGAAGCACGTGACTCGCTTGTAAAAATATCTGAAAAGCTTGATGAAATGGATGAGCTTCTTAGAATGATTAAAGATATTAAAACAAAAGAAGACACGGAAATAACAAGCTGGGAAAAAGATATTGAAAGTATAAAGGCGAGAATACTCTTTATAAATAAAGAGATATTTGAAAATGCCTACTGAAGAACAATTTGTCGGTTTAGAAAAACCAAATGTCGTTGCAGGAAAAAAACACCTTCTTTATGCAGAGATGGAAATTTTAACTTCTTTAAAGAAATACAATTCTTACAAAAAACTAAGAAAAGAGGAACTTGCACTAAAGAACCTTCTAAAAAAGGTAATTCTTGATTTGAGAAAAGAAATGGAAATAATGATTCAATATATACCTCATGTAAAAGAAAAAGCAATTATAGCAACAGAAACAGTAAAAACTACACCTGGAAAGAGAGATACATTAGAGCAAGAAATACAAAATATAAGAAAGAAGATAGCTATGCTTGGTGGCTAATAAAATAATTTAAAAACAGCATAAATCAGTCTTATATATGATAACTAGAAAAGAATTAATTAAAAAATATATAGATTTTTTCAAATCAAAGGATCATAAAGAGATTCCTAATTCTTCTTTAATTCCTATAAATGACCCTACTGTTCTTTTTACAACAGCAGGTATGCACCCTCTTGTCCTATATTTATCGGGTCAAAAGCACCCATTAGGAAAGCGTCTAGTAAACGTTCAGCGTTGTATTAGAACAGGGGACATAGATGAGGTTGGAGACACGACACACCATACATTCTTTGAAATGCTTGGTAATTGGTCTCTAGGAGACTATTGGAAAGAAGAATCAATAAATTTCAGTTATGAATTTTTAACTTCAAAAAAATGGTTGGGTTTGGATAAGAAAAGATTAGCATTTACAATATTTTCAGGAGATATGAATAAAAAAATATCAGTAGATAACGAATCAAAAGAAATATGGAAGAATCTAAATGTGCCACAAGAGAAAATTATTAACCTTAATGAAGACAACTGGTGGGGACCAGCAGGAAACTCAGGCCCATGTGGTCCAGATACTGAAATATTCTATTGGATGGATAAAAGCAAAGTACCAGAAAGATTTAATCCAAATGACTCTACTTTAGCAACTGGTGGAAAAGGCTGGGTAGAAATCTGGAACAATGTCTTCATGCAATATGAAAAAACAAGTGATGGAAAATACACCCCATTAAAACAAAAAAGCATAGACACTGGAATGGGGTTAGAAAGAACATTAGCAGCATTAAACAGCCTCGATGATAATTACTTAACAGAAGTTTGGCAACCAATAATAAAAGAAATAGAAAAAATATCAGGTAAAAAATATGAAGACCATAAGAAAGAGATGAGAATTCTTGCAGACCATATTAAAGCTGCAAGCTTCATAATTGCAGATGGTGTTACACCAGGTAATACAGGAAGAGAGTATGTTTTACGAAGATTAATTAGAAGAGCAATCAGATACGGCAAACTATTAAAAATTGAAACAAATTTCACCTCAAAGGTTTCTGAACCTATATTTGATATTTATCAAGATTATAAAGAATTAAAAGAAAATAGAAAGAAGATATTAGATGAATTAGATAAAGAAGAATCAAAATTCCTAAAAACATTAGATAAAGGAATGAGCATTTTAAAAAAAGAAAGCCATTCTATTAGTATAAAAGATTTATTTTCTGGTAAAACAGCATTTTTACTTTATCAGTCATATGGTTTTCCAATTGAGATGACTAAAGAAATATTAATGACTGAAGAAGGATTAGACTTAGATGAGAAAGAATTTGAACAGGAGTATAGAAAGCATCAAGAATTATCAAGAACAACTTCAGCAGGAGCATTCAAATCAGGACTAGCAGATCATTCTGAAAAAACAACAAGACTGCACACAACTACTCATCTTCTTAATGAAGCTCTATCAAGAGTCCTAGGTCCGGAAGTGGCTCAAAGAGGTTCTAACATAACTCCTGAAAGAACAAGATTTGACTTTGTATTTAATAGAAAATTAACAGATGAAGAAGTCAAAAAGATTGAAGATTTAGTAAATAAAGTCGTAAAGAAAGGTTTGCAAGTAAAATCCGAAGAAATTCCATATAAAGATGCAATAGAATCAGGAGCAAAGGGAGAATTTGGTCATAAATACCCTGAAAGAGTCTCAGTTTACACAGTAGTTGACAAAGATGAAAAGAAAGGTTATTTCAGTAGAGAAATATGTACAGGCCCTCACGTAAAAAATACAAAAGAAATAGGTAGAATAAAAATAATAGAACAATCTTCAGTTTCAGCAGGTGTAAGAAGAATTAAAGCAATAGTTGAAGATTAGACTAAAAACCAGGAGTCGCACATCTATATCTTGATTGATCATATCTTCCAGCCCCTATTGCATAACAATAACGAACCGAACATGAGAAGCTATTGCTATTACACTCATTTGGATTAATGCAATGACCTTAAACTCGCCGTTTAGACCAGTAGAGGTATCTCCCACTTTTATAGGACAATAGCATGAAAAACTTTCTGAATTTTTTCCCAATGGACTTAGCGACACAAAGTTATCATAATAAACCCAAGCGCCAAAAAGAATCAAAAAAACAACTATTAAAATCCTCAACAATCTATCTGAATTCATAAGAGAGAGACGCAATTTATAAATATTTCTAAGTAAATCAAAACATTTAAATATCTCTAATAGCTATAAGTATATACTTAAAGAGTATAAAAATGAAATCAAAAACCATCATTGTGAAAAAGATAGAGCATTCTCCAACATTAAACACAGTTTTAATGGTAGAACAAGAACTCAAAAATGCAAAAGAGATAGTCTCAATAGCAGAACTAAAAAGAAAACTTCCGAAAAAAGTAATGCACTCTACATTAATACAAATTATAGATTACTTACAATTTAGCGGAAAAGTAATTATTAGCACAAAAGGAATTTTGTGGGTTTTTGCTGAAAGAAAAGAACTCAACGAATTAATTAAAAAAGGAATAGAAGTATGAATAAACCAATAAGGGCTGTTATTATTGGAAATGCACTGGAAGAATTCAAAAAGTTAAATGAAATTGTAGGGCTTCAAGTTTCACATGGAAAAGATAGTACTGAAGAAATGCAATTATTGAAATCTATAAAACGAAAAATCGAGTTCATAAAATTAAATCCCTTTTATGGAGAAAACATACAAAAACACCTAATTCCTAAAGAATATATAATAAAACACAATGTGTCTAATTTGTTCAGAACAGAACTTTCAAATTTCTGGCGCATGATTTACACAGTAAAGGGAGATCAAATAGAAATTATTTGTTTTATTCTAGACTTAATAAGTCACCCAGAATATGATAATAAATTTGGTTACAAGAAAAGATAATCTATCAAAAGCTAAAAATAATACAAATAATTCCCAGTATCAAAGTATAAATTCCAAACCAAATCAAGTTTCTTTTATTATTAAGAACATAATTAAAAGATATATTAATAAAAATCAACCCAACCAAAAAACACACCAAAGAAGGAATCAAAAAGTCAGAATGAATTGTCCTATTCCCAAAAGTCACTATATTAGCTCCGATTATCGCTGGAATAGAAAGTAAATAAGAAAATTTCAAAGCATCTTTTTCATTCAATCCAAATAACAATCCTGAAGATATAGTCATTCCGCTTCTAGAAACTCCAGGAACTAAAGATATAACTTGAGCAAATCCGACAAGTAAGGCTTTAGAAAAACTAAGAGACGAAGCATTATTCAGTTTAGTATTTGAAAAAGCACCAATAAACAAAGCTGTACTTGTAACAATCCATCCAAAACCCAAAACAATAAAACTAGAAGATATTTCAAAGTAACTTCTAAATAAGAATCCAAATATAGCTACAGGAATGCTTGCAATTATAATTAAAAAACCTAGCCTAGAATTGTTAGTTTTCCACTTAGAGTGAATTAAATCTCTTACTATATTTACAATATCTTTTCTAAAATACACAAAAACAGCCATTAATGTACCAAAATGTAAAGCAACCTCAAGATCTAAACCACTTTTAAATCCAAGAAGCAATTCAAAAATGTAAAGATGTCCTGAGCTAGAAACAGGAAACCACTCCAGTATTCCCTGAACCAAAGCTAAAACAAGAATCGAAACGTCCATAAAAGCTCAAAAAAAATAAAGTTAAAAAAACCTTGCATTTGGTTTTTTGAATGATCAAAGTGTTCTATCAAGATACACTTTGACATTAATAAAAATACCTATTCTTCTGATTCCTCAGCAAAATCAGAAACTCCATGGATAACATCTAAAACATTGCGTTCTTCGGGTGTTATTCCATAGAAAGAGTCTACTACCTCTAACTTTTCAACAAGAGCTACAACTCTTCTATCACGAAGCCCATTCACATTAGCCATCTCATCACCTCCATGACATTCAGACACCAAAGAACTTTATATACAAACAATAAACTTCAACATATAATTCAAAGAATATTGATTATTAAATAGCAGATAACTTTTCAGTGACAATTAAGTTATTTATAAACAGTTTCACCAAAAAAAGACAAAAACATGTAACTAAGGAAGTCTTAAATGGTTCACATCGTTAAGAGAGTTGATTCTCCATCTTCCAGTGCTATTATCATAATATAAAGTGGAAATTCCAGCAGGTGTAAGGGAAAAATGTCTCGTTTCTTCCAACGACATTCCAGTTAGTCTACTAATTATAACTCTATGAACTCCTCCCCCAATAGTTACTATAGCATCATTCTTTCTACAAACAATTTCATCTACAAATAAATTAACACAGTGCAAATTTTCAAAGTCAAGTTCATTAAAATTGCCTAAAATAACATCTTTTCCTATTTCCGAGAACCTTTCATCACTTATAATTGGAACTTCAAGAGCCTTGCTCAACATATCACCTGTTTGCCTAGAAATGCTATGTCCATTAACATAAATCCTATTCACGTTTATCTTATCATTAATTAACCGTCTAGTAAGTGTATTAAGCTCCAATCTTCCCTTTTCGGTAAGGCTACCTTCCTCATTCTGACCTGGTTGTATAAGATAAATCTTCATGAAAACAGAACAATAAATTATATTTTTTAAAGTTAACTAACTATTCAACATAAATAGCTGGCTTTCCAGGCTTAGCCTTAGAAGCTTTGCCAGACGGGTCATACTTCTTATTATCATTAACAGCAAAAATAGAAACGTCAATTCCAAGTCTTTTAGCTAATACTTCTTTATCAAAATTCTTTACCTCAGGAGGAATAGCATAAAGATAGATATGTTTAGTATCTTTTCTTTCCTTATCTTTAACAATTCGAAGTACATTCTGTATATCAGAAACAGTTTTTTCAAAGCTTTCTTCAATTTTATCAATATTATCATTTATCCTCTTAGTATCTGCGGTAGGCCATTCGCTCAAACTTACAAATGTGTTATATCCAAGAACATTGTGCCACAACTCTTCCGCAATATGGGGTGCAAAAGAAGCAATTAATTGCAAATAAGTTGCAAAATCAGATTTATCAATTTCATCTTCAAATGAATCAAATAAAGCGCGTAATTTAATAACGGCCATATTATAATTCAAATTCTTTATATCTTCAGTAACTTCAACTATTGCTTTATTCACCTTGTGTTGAACTTTAGCAGAAGATTTACTAAAATTAACACTATTTGCATAATTCCAAACTTTATTAACAAATTTATACATAGATTCAACACCTGTAGAACTCCAAGAAGAATCTTTATCTGGAGCTGCAACACTTACCAAGAATAATCTAAGTGTGTCTGCCCCATACTTACTAGTCATATCAAGAGGATCAACAACATTTCCCCTAGATTTTGACATCACAACGCCGTCTTCTCCATGAACCATACCTTGATTAAACAATCTTTGGAAGGGTTCATCAACTTTCAAATATCCTAAATCACGAAGTGTTTTTGTAATAAATCTAGAATAAATTAAATGCCCGCAAGCATGTTCTGACCCGCCAATGTAAAAATCAACAGGCATCCAATAACTCAAATTATCAACGCTTAAAGGCAACTTCTTATTTCCAGGATCAGTGAATCTTAAGTAATACCAACTGGAATCAATAAATGTATCCATTGTGTCTGTTTCACGCCTTCCATTTTTACCACAATTAGGACACTTAGCTTTCACAAATTTTTCATTACTAAATAAAGGATTCCCTTTTCCAAATGTAACTTTCTCAGGCAATAAAACAGGTAATTCCCTTTCAGGAACTGGAACAGCCCCACAATCATCACAATATATTATAGGGATAGGTGTGCCCCAATATCTCTGTCTAGATATTAACCAATCACGTAATTTGTAATTCACAACAGCCTTACCAAGTTTCTTTTCTTCCAAGACTATTTGTATATGTTTAATAGCCTCTTCACTAGACAATCCGTTAAAGTCTCCAGAGTTAACCAAAACTCCGTAATCTGTATAAGCATAATCATCTTTATCCCACCTATGAAGCCAATCATTTAATTCGGCATGAACAATATAAGGGTAAACAACATCTTTTTTATCAATCCACATTACTTCGTGTTTACCTTCTTCACCCTTATCAAGTTTAACCTTCTTTTCATCAACTAAATCAAACATAACTGCATTTGTGTAAGAAACCCTGTTTTCATCCTTATGATTAGCAAAATATTCTGCCTTTATCATTCCTCCAAGAGTTTTAACATATTTTAAATTAGCATAACCTGTCTCTTCCTTAACCTCTCTCTTAGCAGCATCAACAACACTTTCATCTCCTTCAACTCCTCCCATTGGCAGAGTTATCCATTTGTGTTCATGTGACTTCAAGAATAATATTTTTCCAGTCTTAGGGTTTCTAACAATTGCTTGAACATTTTTTCTTTCTTTAGAAGCTTTACCTTTAACAGGAGGATTTTTCTTATCAATTCTATTTGGAACAACAACTTCAATCAAAGGAATATTATATTTCTTAGCAAATGCAAAATCACGAGAATCGTGAGCAGGTACAGCCATTACAACCCCAGAACCATAATCTGCAACAACAAAATTACCAACCCAAATAGGAATTTTCTTTCTAGTTAAAGGATGTAAAGCATAACTTCCCGTAAACACTCCTTCCTTTTCCATTTTATCAGAATCCTCTTGTTTAGTAGATTTAATTTTCTTCAAAAATACATCAACATGTTTCTTTTGTTCTTTAGTAACTAATTCATTCAAACGAGAATGTTGGGCACTAATAACTAAAAAGGTAACTCCAAATAAAGTATCTGCTCTTGTTGTAAAAACAGGCCATCTTTCTCCATTTATTTCAAATAAAACCTCAGTACCTTCGCTTTTTCCAATCCAATTCCTCTGCATTGATTTTATTCTTTCAGGCCAATCCAACTTATCTAACCCTTTAAGTAACTCATCAGCATACTGAGTAGTCTTGAAAAACCACTGCTCTAATTTTTTAATATTTACTTCAGTATCTTTATGTCTCCAACATTTTCCATCATTTACTTGTTCGTTAGCCAAAACAGTGTCGCATTTAGAACACCAATTTACAGAAGAGTCTTTTCTATAAGCAAGTCCTTTTTTCAAAAACTGCAAAAAGAAATACTGATTCCATTTGTAATATTCAGGATCGTGACTCTGTAATTTTCTAGACCAATCATAACTTAATCCCAAAGCCTTCTGTTGTTCAATAAATCTCTTTATAGCAGTATCAGTATATTTCCCAGGATGAGTTCCATCTTTAATTGCAGCATTTTCGGCAGGCAATCCAAAACTATCAAAACCCATTGGATGTAAAACTGATTTACCATTCATCCTCATGAAACGAGCAAGAATATCTCCAATAGTATAATTGAAAGCATGACCCATATGCAACCCATTTGCAGATGGATAAGGATACATAGCTAAAGCATAGTACTTCTCTTTCTTATCATCCTCTTTAGCCTCAAATACTTTAGACTTTTCCCACTCCTTCTGCCATTTCTTGTCAATCGTAGAAAAGTTAATCTGCTTCATAATGTAAACTAAAAAAGCATGGATTTAAAACTTGTGCATAAGACAAGTTTTAAGCCTATTAACCTCAGTTAATAACGTTTAAAAGTTTCTAATACTGATTATGGATATGAAAAAGAGCATTTCTTTGATATCAATCCCTATAAGGGATGTAATGGATAAAAATTTCTTAATGGTAAAAAAAAATCAAAGAGTTTCAGAGATTTATGACTTGCTTAGAAAAAAATCCAATCTCTATGATGTTATGGATTATATTTATGTTGTAGAATCAGACAGAAAACTAATAGGAGTATTTTCAATTAAAGATTTATTTAGATTTCATTCAAAAACACCAGTAGAAGCGTTTATGCAAAAAAGAGTAATAACTGCATCCGCCAAAACAGAAACTGAAAGAGTAGCTCACATAGCATTAAAACACGGAATAAAAGCAATCCCGATAGTAGAAAATGAGAAAATAATAGGTGTAGTGTCAAGTAAAAATATCTTAAAGATTCTTAACCACTCTTCAACTAAAGACAGCTTCCATTTTGCAGGCATTCATAAATCTCATTTAGATTACGAAAGCACAATGCATGTTCCTATAATGGAAAGCGTAGTTCATAGAGTTCCATGGTTGATAAGTGGTTTGATGGGAATGCTTGCAATTGCAGCATTTATAGGAGTATTTGAAAATACCCTTAAACAAAATCTCATATTAGCATTCTTCATACCAGTAATAGTTTATGTATGCGGAGCGTTATGTACTCAAATAGAAACGCTTTTAGTAAGGGATTTAGCAGTAATGGGCAAAGACCTGAAAATACACAAATATATGATAAAGCAAGGAATAATAAGTATCATAATAGCTCTTATGATTAGTGCACTGCTCTTCTTGACAATAGCTTCATTCTGGCAGGATAGAGGAATAGCATCAATAATCAGCCTAGCCGCATTCCTATCATTGACTTTAACAACAATAACATCATTTACAGTAATTCTAACTATAAAGAAACTAGGGGGAGATCCTGCATTAGGGGGAGGACCGTTCGGAACAGTTATTTCAGACTCCTTATCTATAATAGTTTACCTATTAGTTGCAAATTACTTCCTTTAAAATGAAGTTGAAAAATACAAAAACAAGAGAAGTTGTAAAAATATTAGAAAATAATGGCTTCAAAATAGTCAGGCAAAGTGGAACACATTTAATAATGAGAAAAGAAGAAAAAACAGTTGTAATTCCACTTCATAAACCTATAATTCCAATAGGAACCTTAAAGAGTATAGAAAAACAAGCAGGTTTGAATTTCAGAGACTTACTCTCGTAACAAGCACTGGCTCTTTCCTCTGCAAAAGCTTTCTCTTTTCAGGAGCCTCCAGTAAAAGAAGATTAATTCCGTTTTTCAAATTATTAATAGCCTCATCAATAGTATCTCCAAAATCGCTTACCCCAAGTTCTACGCAGTCCGCTACAAAAACCTTTCCGTCTTCTAATTCTTCTTCATGCAATGTAACACTCATAGACAATTCTTCTTCCATATAACTTCCTCAAGGTCTTCATATTTAAATATTCTCGTCTTCTTATTCGAACATGATAATAGCACATGTTACAAGTGAAAAAATACATTCAACATCAAGTGATGCTTTTTCATGGTATGAAAAGTCAAGATTTGGAGAAAAGTTAAGAGACAGAATAGAATATTCATGGGTAGAAGCTCTGTTCCTAGCAAGTAAAAAGAAATTAATTTTAAACTATAAAAACAAAGAAATCAGTTTTGACAAAGCAATAAACATAGCAAAAAAACATGACAAAAGAATTGAAACAAAACTAACTCTATTTGAAAACTTAAGAGAAAAAGGATATATTGTAAAAACAGCCTTAAAATTCGGAGCAGACTTTAGAATTTACAAAAAAGGATCAATGCCAGGTCAAGACCATGCATTATGGCTTGCATATGCAGTTAGAGAATCAGAACCCCACACATGGCATGATTTTGCAGCAAAAAACAGAGTTGCACATTCAACAAAAAAGAAACTCCTTATAGGCATAGTTGACGATGAAAACGATGTCCTGTATTACGAAATCTCTTGGTTGAAACCTTAGAACTTCTCTATTTTACCATCAGTTAAAGCAAATGGTCTAGAATACATCAGTTCATTATTAGATTTACTTCTTAAAACGTAAACAGCGCTATCAGCAAGACTTACATCAGCAGTTCCATTATTTCTTGAAGTTATAGTAGATCTTAAACTCCAACCACTTTGTACAAAAAAACCTGATAATTCGTAAATTCTCCCGGGTTCCAATCCAGTCAAAGTAGATGGGGAATATTTTGTCGCATCAAATCCAGATCCAAATATCCTTTCAGTTCCATCTTTCCTTAAAACGAATGGAAAACTTACAGCACGAGCCATAGGTTCACCATTCAATTCATCATAAGTATAAGGTATGTAAAATATACTATCACTTCCAACTTTATCAAATTCTGCTATACCTCTCTCATCTGCCCTATCTATAGCAACAGTAGCTGTTCCAAGAGGAGTATCTGAGTTATTATTCATTACACCTAAATATATAAGTTGCCCAGGTCTTTGAGTTTGTATCTTAACATTTCTAGTAGGCCCGTATCTATCAGTTACATCTGTTGTAGATCTTGTTCTTAAATAAAAATTAATATACCAAGGCAATTCTTCTCCATCTTTCAAATTCCAAACTACTTCAGAAGAAGCATCGCGAGTTCCCCAAGTTTCTTCATATACTTTACCAACCTTACCAACCACATATTCTAATTGTTCAGAATTGTTATCTGCGTGAATACAAGTAGACATATCAAAAGGTTTTCCAGGAAGTAAAACGCGCATAACTTCATGATTATCATCTCCAGCAGGCCAGGCTATGAAACGAATAGAAGATGTAGGAATTCCTGCACTCATATGTAAATATCTAGAGTTATTGTCACCATCTGTACATCTTCCGCCTCTTCTTACAACTCCATCTTTAACTTCCGAAGTAAGAAAAACATCTAGGGTTTTTTCTTCAGGTCCTCTTGGAAAATATTTTAGACCATTAGTAGGCATAAAATCAAATTCTACAAATCTAGTAAAATCTTTTAAAACAGCATCCTTTTTATCTGGAGTAGTAGCTTGTTTGTATGAGTTTACTAAGTCTTCAAGTTTTGCTTCTATTTCCTTAAATTCAGTTTTTAATCCATATTTTTCCTTAACAGCACTAAAAACTTTCTCATCTAAGAAAATAGCTCTCCAATGTCCTACATCTTCAGGAAGTTGTTGAATAGAAGAAGTCCCTAATCTATAAGGTAAAACACCGCTAAAGAATAATGGTTTGTTTCCATCATATAATTCCTTAGCCCAAGGAAATCTATCTCTTGCAACAAATGCCCAATTAACATTATCTACCAAATCATTAGATTTTATAACAGCTACATCGCTTATCTCAGTATAATCTTTATGAGCCAAATCCCAAGTCCAATCAACTGGATGTTTTCTATGCATGCGCCTTGGAGTTTCAGATACCAAGAAACTAGTAGCCTCAAGTTTTTCAGAATCGTTTCTAAAAGTTTCTAATGCCTTAATTAATTCACTAGAATTATTTCCTGCTGAAAATATTGCCTTTTGAACAGATGATCTATATTGAATAGGAACTTTTTCGATTATGTCTTCTTCAGAGCTACAGCCAGCTAAAGCAAGTCCCCCTAAAGTTGCTAGTAATCCTCTGCGTAACTTTGAAAATACCATATATTGAAGCTCAAAGCCATATTTTTAAATCTAAGCCATAAAACTATTTATAGAGTGATTTCACTACCTCCTTATGCCAGATATGCAAAAAGTCCTGCAGACTAAAAGCAAGATATTAGAGGTTATTCAACAAAGAGGTCCAGAGTTTCCTGTAAGGGTTGCAAGTACAATAGGTCAAAATAACATTTTTACAGCTGCATTTATGTCTGAGTTAGTAGGAGAACAAAAACTAAAATTAAGCAACATGAGAGTAGGTGGCTCTCCACTGTATTATATTCAAGGTCAAGAAGAACAACTCCAAAAATACACAGAATACCTAAATCATAAAGAAAGAGAAGCTTTCAAACTTCTAAAAGAAAAAGAAATTCTTCAAGACAGTGAACAGGAACCAGCAATAAGAGTAGCTCTAAGAAGCATAAAAGATTTTGCAGTTCCAATAAAAATAATAGACAACAATCAAGAAAAGATATTTTGGAAAATACATACCTTATCAAATGAAAAGGCAAAAGAAATAATAGAAAAAATAGTCAATCCAAAAGTTGAAGTAAAACAAGTAGTAAAAGAAGAAATAAAACAAGAAAAGATATTAGAACAAATAAAAACAGAAGATCCAGTAATAATGAAAGAAGTGAAAAAAGAAATATCATCCGCATTTCTAGACAAAATAAGAAAAACACTTGGAGATAAAGACTATGCAATTACAAAAGAGATTCTAGCAAAGAAGAAAGAGTTCATAGCAAGAATAAAAGTTAACACAAATTTTGGACATCAAGAACTATATTTAGTTGCAAAAGACAAAAAGAAAATAACTTTAGAGGACATTGTAAATACATTGCAGAAAGCACAAGCAGAAAAAATGCCAGCTCTAATCATTTCACCAGGAGAAATAGACAAAAAAGCCCTGGATTACTATAAAGAATGGTCTAATTTAATCAAGCATCAAAAAATAATTTAATAAAACTCCTCAAAACCTCATTCAAAGACTTTAAAAACCCATCAAACCAAACCCAACTATATGGGTAGAATAAAACAATTAATGGTCAAAAGAGCTAGCAAGGAGCTCATGTTAAAAGAAGACTCATTTGTTGAAGATTTTAACCCAAACAAAAAGATTCTAGGCTCAACAATGCCTTCTAAAAAAGTAAGAAATAAGATAGCTGGTTACATTGCAAGACTAAAGAAAGCAGAAAGAATTACAAGAGAAAACCCTCAAGTTAAGATAAGAAAAACAGAAGACGTTGCTCAAGAAACATCATATTCTTAATTAGTTAGTTTGTTAATTTTAGCCTCAACCCTCTTAAGCCTCTTATTAATTTCTTGAAGCAATAATCTTCTTTTGCGATTAAAATACATAGTAATACACTGAACAATAATCCACAAAACTACTATTAATCCAACAGCCTGTATCCACAATCCTACTTGTCCCAGAGAAACAACAATTTCTTCAAGCGTAGCCATAAAATATCATAGCACAATATCTTTAAAAATTGCACTATAAAAGCGATTTTTAAGCTTGCGAACATCAATTCGCAGTGTTTAAAAAAGCTCCAGAGCATCTATTTTTGGCGCTGTAGCTCAGTGATAGAGCACGGCTCTCATGAGGCCGGGGTCGAGAGTTTGATCCTCTCCAGCGCCATTTTATTTTTTAGATAATTTTGATATCTAAATTCATGTTTAGGATTAATAAAACCTATAAACTCTCTAAATTTTTCAGAATTCTTAGATCCATTTGACGAGATTATATAATAGGTTTTTGTTTTTCTAAAGGCTTTTTCATGAATTTTATTTCTCCTTAATTTTGTAAGGATTGATCTTGTCAGCCATCGACAAGATGTGGGATCGCGCGAGGTTTTAAAGTTTGTCGAGAAGGAAAAGATGCAATGGAATGTATCGATAATCCTTTATTTATTGAGTTGCATTTTTTGAAATAGAATACAGTCTATTGTTGAATCCTGATTTTCTACCAACTTTCGCAAGCATATATCCAGCAAGTGCACTGATTATAACTACAGGCACATCCCTTATATCTGCTGTACCTGGCAAAATCTGTGGCAAGATAGTTTCTCCCAAAGCAAAATATGTGCTTACAGCGGTTGCTGAAACTTCTGGAAAGTGTTGCCCGATTTTTTGTAAAAGTTTTATTCCGGTTCTATGACCTTGAGCTTCAATATAATCTCCTACAAAGCCTGCAATTGCAGGAATAGCAAAACTTTCCGGAAAATTGCCTACATAAGGAGTAATATTTGGACTATTAATTAATGGTTCAGCAGAACCAATTATTCTTTCTGTAGGAGTGTGAGGTGCTGAATTTCTGTAAAAAATAGCTTCAACTAAAGGAATGGCACTTGCTAAAATTCCTTCCAATTTGCGACTTTTCATAGAAGGGGCGACTAAAATATCTATTTAAAGCTATTCTTTTGTAACTACTTATTAGTTATATTTAAATAAGGTAGTTTTGTGAGATTTTTAAGATAAAACTAGGAACCTATAATGAAAGAAACATATTCATTTAAAACGAAGGATGCTGCTCGCAACAGACTTAGAGGATTCGTTCAATCAAAATATTCTTCTAAGAAAAGAGAAAATCTAAAAGTTGTAACACTTTTAGGCCATGAAGATTCCGAATTAAAGCAAGTATGGGATCCATTGGGAGTTAGAAGAGAAAATATTGTAGCTGTTGAACGTGATAAAGATGTAGTAGATTTAGTGGATGGTAAAAAATTAGGTGTGAATTTAGTATATTCTCCTAATGGAGTTCTTGAATATTTTCTCAGCAATCCTGGAAAATTTGATGTTATTAATTTAGATTATCAAGGTCAATTCGGTTTAGATGAAAGAGATGCTCTTAGAGCTATTGCTATTAATCAAATATTAGGTGATTCAGGTGTTGTTGCGACATGGTTCTTAGGTAAGCGCGAAGGAGGTTATACTCGTAATTGGTTTCAACATGAACATCAAAAGCTTACCTTTGAAGATGGAAGCTCTTGGGAAGATAATCGTAGTGATCTCATCTCTCGTATGATTGCTGCTATTTTCATGGATGGTACTACTACAGGTGAACCACATCCATTACTAAAAATTTCATATTTTAAGCAAGCTTTTGATCCAAATTATTCTAGATTAAGCCAAGGTGATGATTCTTGGAATCCCCTATTAGTCCATCAAGTTTTGAAGCAAACTTTGGTTGACTTTGTCGATAAACAAAGAAATCCTACGAAATCTCTTGAATCAATTATTAGAAATGTTCTTTCTGGATCCTCTGATAGTAGTTCTTCAGAAAGAATTAGCCCTCAAGTAGTAAGTGCTCTAAATTTATGTGCAAATATTTTATTTTATCAAAATATTGGAGCATATTTTGCTGCGGACCAATTGCGCATGTCCTACATTGGAGACAATGGTTCTCCTATGTTGGTAGATGTTAACTTATTTGAACATTTTGATTTTTCAGGAATGCCAAAAATTTCTTTGAAAGATGGTAAACCCTATCTAGACAATATAAATAATATCTCAAAATCTGAACGGCCTAGATTGGAAAAAAGAATTGATAGATTTGCTAAGCTTAAATCAAGGGCTACTGGCGGTTCTCTTGCTCAGAGAGTCTTTCTTGGTTCATCTGCTAAACCTGTTCTCACTAAGCAAAGAGCTATTGAAGAATTCAGAGGTGGTGCTACTGTTGATGAAGTTAGAGCTAAATATAGGGGTGTAAATGGAAAACCTTTAGCTGCTTGGAAAGCTCATGTAACAATGGGTACTTATGATTCTAAACATGCTGGAGAAGATGTAGTTGTTGAAGATCCTGAAGATATAACCGCAGAGAAAATAACTAAAGAAGAAGCAATTGATTTTCTTTCAAATGGAATTCCTGTTGATGAAATCTTTGATAGTTATCCAACTTCATTTAGTAAGGGGCAACTTAGAGCGTTTAAGGCACATATTAGAATGGGTACTTATAAAAATTGATTTTATAGGAAGAAGATTACGAGTTCATTACTGATTTTCTAAAGACTTTGTGAAAATCCCCATCAAAATGGACATGATATAGTGCGGTCACACATCAAACTCTAGTCAAAAATCTTAGTCCATCGCCTTCTTTTCTAGGAATAACATGAATATGTGCATGCATAACAACTTGACCAGCAACTTGCAAATTATTCATAACTAAATTAAATCCATCCCCATATTTATCATCCATTAAACTTGAAGCAACTTTCTTGGTAAATTCAAGCATCTCATTTCCCAGTTTATTAGGAACATCAAGCAAAGTAACGAAATGCTTCTTAGGTATAACAAGAGAATGCCCTGGAGCATCAGGATGAATATCTCTAATAGCAAAGAAATTATCGCTTTCCATTATTTTCTCTTGTTTAATATCACCTTTAGCAATCCTGCAAAAAACACAATTATCCGATTTAACCATTATGCCTTACCATCCCATTCTAAAAAGAATTGCTTTAAATATTCCTCTAAAAACTCATGTCTTCTCATCGCAATTTTCTTACCAGTTTCAGTAAGCATCAAATCCTTTAACAATAAAAGTTTTTCATAAAAATGATTTATTTGAGAACTTTCCTTTTTATATTCTTCAAAATTCATATTATCTCTTGCTTTAAAATTAGGAACATAAATGGGATTTCCCTTATGACCACCATAAGCAAAGCATCTCGCAATTCCAATAGCTCCTAAAGCTTCTAATCTATCAGCATCCCTAACAATCTTTCCTTCAACTGTTTTCATTGGTTTCTCACTACCAGCACCCTTAAAAGAAATAGTATTGATTATTTCACAAACTTGATCTATAGTTTTTTTATCAACTCCAAGAGATTCTAAATGTTCAGTAGCAATTCTAGGTCCAACATCAGAAGAATGAAATTTCCAGTCAGCAATATCATGCAATAAAGCTCCCAATTCAACAATAAAACCATCTGCATTTTCATGTTCATTAATATGTTTAGCATTATTCCATACCTTGTAGATATGCCACCAATCATGACCAGAACCTTCACCTTCTAGTTTAGACTTAACAAAATCTTTAGTTTCTTCAATAATAAAATCTTTATTCACAAAACCAACAAATAAAATTAACTTTTATACTTAATCCTACTTGAAAACACCTTTATAGAAACTCTGCGCCATCAAAGCCCTATTAACTTTCTCAAGCTTTGCATCTTTAGAGAAAAGAGAAGCAAACCAAGAAGACTTCTCAGGTAATCCAAGAAGTGCACGACAAAACTTATCTATTTCACTTGTAAAAGCTGTTCTTCCAGCAAACAAAGGAGCTGGAACTCTTTCAGCTAAAGCCATATGCTGAATCTCATCATATTTAATCTTAGCAACAACAGGAATACCAGTAGATTCCTGAATCTCTTCAGAATTAATATCATAATGTCCATGGGACTGATTAACAATTATTCCAGCTATTGGTCTATGTCTGGACTTAGCAAGTTGAGCAGCACGAATGGTACAACTTAATGTAGGATAATCAGGGGTAGAAACAGCGAATATATGGTCAGAAGCAATTATTGTGGCAAGCATCTCGTCATTTAAAGAAGGAGAAGAATCAAGTATAACAAAATCGTAATCTTTCTTTATATGTCCAATTCTATCTTTTAGAAGCATAGGATTCAAATCTTTATTATCTAAAAAGTTACCTGGAATAACATCAACACCATATTGTAAATGAATTGCAGAAGAAATAGGATCTCCGGCCAATACATCATGAATTGTTTTTTGTGGAGAAACAATATCCATATGTAATCCCAAATTAGGAGCAGAGAAATTAGCATCTACAAGCAAAACCCTCTTGTGATAAGCGTTAGCAAGATGAGTAGCAACAGCAGCAGACATTGTAGTTTTACCCACTCCGCCTTTCAAAGAAATAAAACCAAGAGTTTTAGTCATGTTCAAAACTTAGAAATATTGTATGCGCAGGCATGCCAGTTTAGTTTCGAACTGCTAAAAATATCATTTTTTATCATTTTTTACCTCTTAAATAAACCAGAAGGGTTGTACATCCTGACGGCTATTAAATAAACTAGCGCCCCAAGAAGACCCAAGAAAACAAAAGCAATTATCCAGATTACTTTCTCAACATTATTTCTAAAGCGTCTTTTAGCACAATCAATAAGCATCCATATCCAAAAAGCAAGAGCAATCAAACCGAATATAAACATAGCCCCTCCAAAGAGAAAAGCATACTGCCAAGTTATTAAATCCATCAACCCCATAATCTATTTTAGAATACCTTATTTATAAACCTAAGCAGTTCAAAGCTCTTTAAAAGATATTTTTCCAGAAATAAGCTTTCTAATTGTTTCAATCAAGTCCTTAACTTTAACGCGAACCTGTTTTGTAGTATCTCTATCTCTAATTGTAACATCTTTACCTTTAATTGAATCTCCATCAATAGTTATACAATAAGGAGTTCCAATTTCATCATTTCGAGCATATCTGCGACCAATACTACCACTATCATCATAAGCAGTTTCAAATTCCTCCTTCAACTCCTCAAAAACTTTTCTAGAAAGCTTTACAACGTCTTCATCTTTCTTTACAATAGGGAAAACTCCAACTTTGACAGGAGCAAGCTTAGGATGTAGTTTCAAAACAATATTATCTCTTTCTTTATCATAATTATAAGCATCTAACAGTATAATCATAAAAGCCCTTTCAACTCCCAGCGAAGGTTCACAAACAACCTCAGGTAAAACCTTTCCAAATCGAGGATCTTGCATTTCTAAACTTTTTCCAGAGAACTTTTGATGCTGGGTTAAATCATAATTAGAGCGGTCTGCAAACCCCTGTAATTCTTTCCAACCCATAGGGAATTTGTATTCTAGATCCCAAGTATCTGTAGAATAATGACTTTTTTCATCAGTTAAATGTTGTCTTAATCTAAAATTATCTAAGTCAAGGCCTAAAGAGTTAAACCAATTAAGTTGTTGACTTATCCAATAAGCATGCCAATCTCTCAAGATTATTTTATCTTTCAAAGCTTTAGAGATTTTCATCTTTATTGCTTCTTTCTTGTTAACCTGCATCTGTTGAGAATAAATTAATATTTCTTGATCAATAAGTTCATAAGGACATTCCTGTTTTGGAGCGATAAAATATTCTATTTCCATTTGCTCTAATTCTCTATCTCTAAAAATAAATTCGCGGGGCGAAATTTCATTTCTAAAAACCTTGCCTATTTGAGCAATTCCAAAAGGTAAACTCATTCTTGCGTTCTCTTGTACTAATTTAAAGTTAGCAAAAATTAATTGAGCAGTTTCACCCCTAAGATAAGCTTCAGTAGGATTCAATGCTCCTACTTGTAAAGGAAATAACTGGTTAAATTTACCCAAGACTTCATATTCTCCACCACATTTATCACATTTTACTTTTCCAGCTTCGTTAGAATCTATTTTTGTAGCATTCTTACATTTCTTACACTTTACTGCAAAATCATAAAAACTAGATAAATGGCCGGAGGCTTCCCAAAGTTTTCTAGGAGTTATTATAGCTCCATCAATTCCTACGACATCTTCCCTTTTTTTTACATAATAGTCCCACCATTCTTTCTTAATATTATTCTTTAATTCAACTCCGACAGGCCCAAAGTCCCATATACCTGCCATACCGCCATAGATTTCAGCAGAGGGGTAAACAAAACCACGCCTTTTACAAAATATAGCCAAATCCTCTACGCTTATTTTAGGAACTTCTTTCTTTTCAGCCATATATCTCTTACAAAAACTATTACTTTAAATGTTTCTATAAAGCTTTAAATAACAACCTCCAGTCAAATTATTATGCGCGGATGGCGAAGTGGTTAACGCGGTTGGCTGCAGCCCAACTATTCGCAGGTTCGAATCCTGTTCCGCGCTTTTAATATAATAAAAAAAGAAAAATAAAAAATAGCTCAACTATTAGTCTTCTTGATCATTAGACAAATCTTTTATCTTCTCGCTTACACCTTTAGTTTCAAGCTCAAGGTTTTTCTTGTATTCTTCTAGCATTTCAATTTTCTCTTTTTTAGTTAGAAACCCTCGACTAGAAGACTCGCAAGATTGTCCGTAACACTGCCCACTCATTTTAATTTACCTCCTTTCAACATGTATCGTATATACGATATATATCATATATAAATATATCGGTCATACGATATTTACAAAGGATTAAATACAATTAAAGATAATAAGATTTATGGATAAATCATATTGCGACATGAGGGGATTTCTTTCATTTCTAATCTTATTCATATTATCTAAAAAAGATATGCATGGTCAGGAAATAGCCTTAGAGCTAGAAAAAAGAAAGGGTTGCAAACCTTCTCCAGGAACAATCTATCCAGCATTAAAACAACTAAAAGAAAATAAATTAATTAAAGAAAAGAAAGAAGGTAAAACAATTGTATATTCCCTAACTCAAGAAGGAAAAAAGGATCTAGATAAAGCTAAGATGCAATTCTGCAGAACTTTTAGTGATGTATTCTAATAAAGTCTTGTAAAGAAAAACGCTCCCGATAGGATTTGAACCTACGACCCTCGGATTAGAAGTCCGATGCTCTATCCAGGCTGAGCTACGGGAGCATACATTTTGTAATAAAAAATCCCTTTTAAATCTATGCAGATTCGTGAGAATTGTTTTCCAAAACACTTGAATTTACCAGTACGACATCGTTAATATCATCTATATATTCATATCTTATCAAGACTCTATCATGATGGACAGGTACACCTTTTTCAATTAAAACAGCTATTCCATAAATAATATTATCCTTAAGAATTATATCATAAACTTTTCCTAATTTCATACCACCACCAGTATAAACATCAAGACCAATTGTGTTATTCAATGAATTAGAAACCTTAACAATTTTATTATCTCTTAAAACATAAAAGTAAGTAATTAACAAAGTTAAAGAAATTAATAATGAAAGTATTGAAAATGTTATTCTTCTAGAGTCTATATAATCAATTAAAGTAAATCCTGTAATACCATTGCCTTCAAATTCATCAATATTTCCATTAGAAACAACAAAACTTTGTTCAGCAAATGCTCTTTGTAAGTTGCCATATAAAACATCAACTCTTAAAATGTAATTTCCATTTTCCAAATCAAAATCTATTATCTTTTCAAAAGAAAGACTTCCTTTGATTGATTTAGTTTCTATCTGACTAAATAGTTCATAATTCTCCTCATCAATTATAGAATATTTTAAGTGTACATCTAATTCTTCAACACCAAACTGTTCAATAAGACTAACATCAAACCTAACATTCCCATCAGTTAAAGAAATACCTTCCAAATTTAAAGTTATATCAAAAAGTGCTTGAGAGCATGACATAGATTCTATTGGTCTGCTTTCCTGACCAATGCAAGTGCCTATATTTGCACAAGTTCTAGTTTGCAAACCATTAGAACAAAGACTCCAAGGAGTACAATCCCAGTTGTAATTGCAACTCTGTATTGTTCCACCTCCACTAGATCCACTAGATCCACTTGAAGAACTTGAACTCCCAGAGGATTGCTCAATCAAATCAAAATAATCAGATATGCTAGCAATAGCACCAGTTGAACCTCTAGCATAAAATATAACCTGATATCTTCCAACAATAGATGGAACTGGTAGATAGTTTAAAGTCTGTCCATTAACTAAATTCAAAGTCTGGACTTGAGAGTCTGGAGAGGTAATTTCAACCCAAACCGACTCAACATTAGAGGCAGTAATAGATAATTCAATTGTAGAACCAATAACAGCAGTTATAGGAGATATAGAATATGAAGTTATACTAACAGTTGTAAAATAACCTGTTTCAAAAAAACCTATATTTCCAACAAAACTATTACTTTGGGCATTGCTAGTTGTTCCTAAATTTTCTGAAAGAAAAGTAGCAATATAGCTATTAGAATTAGCATTTCCAGTAGATATTGAATTTCCAAACATTGAAACAGAATAATTGTTAGAAACACCAGTCAAAGCGAAAGCTCCATTTGTCAAGATGACAAAAAAAACTGCCTGAATAAAAAGATTTTTATTTATCATTTAATCTCCTAACTAACTTAGTTCAATCCAAATATTTCTCCATTGTGGATCGAGATTTCCATTTCCCCCACTTTGAAATGCTCCTATGCATATATCTTCTAGATCATCATCCATAGTATAATAATCAGACAAGTCAGCAGTGTTCTGATTTGTATAACTCAATATTTGAGAGTCAGAATTAGATAAATTAGTATACGAACTTGCAGTGATTGTAGTGGAAGGGGCAACTATATATTTCATGTATATTATTGCGTTTGCTCCACCATTTGTAGAAGCACGAGAATATCCATATCTAAATCTATTATATCCAGTAGTATTTGTACAAACCAAATAATAACTATTTCCAATAATCCTCTCTGTATCAGGAGCATTAGTATCAGTTACAGCGCCAGCCAAAACATTCATAAATTTCACAGGAATTGTTTGACTACTTGATCCACTCTCATCAGCTTCACAATTAATGCTACCATTAGCATTTAATCCAGTAACCTTATCAGTTCCAGAACAAGAAGAACTAGGAAAAGTCGATCTATTCAAACTGCCCAAATAAAATTGAGAAGAAATGTTGCCACCAACACTCAAATTATTTGAAACATCCAAATCAACAACAAATATCTTTGTAATCCTGTTTAGAACACCCCCCAAATAAGCAAAAAATCCAGTAGAAACACTTACATTTCCAGAGAATATAGAGTTAGAACTAACAGTAATATTTCCAAAAGTAACATTAGAAGTAGTATTTAATATTTGATTGAAAACATTCCCAGATCCGCTAGAATCAATAATACAACTTAACGTGCCATTTAACAAGGTTCCATTAACAATTCTTCCAACAGGACATTGTTGTCCCAAAATAGAGTTATATGTCAAGTTAAAAGTAGAATTCCAGTTTGCTTGATTAGAGTTTATATAACTCCATAAAGAAGAGTTCACATTCAAAACAAGAATGCTATCATTATAAGCAGAAACAAAAGTACTATTAATAAAATTAAGTGGATTATTAGTAGAATAATACAAAACATCAGTTAATGATTGATTAAAACTAGAGTTACCCCCATTTATACCGGCAATCAAGCCATTAACCTCACTTATATTGTAGAAACCCAAGGATCTAATATTAGCATTAGTGTTAACCGAGTTAACCAAAACAGTATCATTATATCTCTGATCTGAAGAAGATAATTTAGAATTAATAGCACCCCATAATGTAGAGTTCTCAGCAACAAAGATAGGATCTGATTCAGCCCCAGCAGCAGGCAAATTAGTGAGTAAACTTCCATCCCCTAATATGTATGTAGCACTTACATTTCCTAAAGCATTTACATTACCAGAAGCATCAATATCTCTTACAAATAAACCTGTTATTCTTGAGGTCAAACCTCCAATCCAACCAAAAAATCCAGTTTGAGTTGTAGTAATATTTCCAGTAAAAGTTTCAGATTGGTTCTTCAAAGCATAATTAGTTAGGTCAACAGTAGAGTTAGAGCCGCCAGAAACACTCTCGCATTCAACACTACCATTTGAATAGACAAGTTTGATAGCACTTCCACTACTGCAAGAGCCAATCATTGAAAAGTTGAGGAAAGAAACATTATTTATCAAACCAGATGAAGATTGAAACTGCAGTCTCTCATTTCCGTCAAAGTCTAAATCTTCCCCATTTATCTCATAATCTTTCCAATAAAACTGACCATATTGCACATCAGGATTAATCATTAAGTTCCATGATCCATTTATTATAGCACCTTGAACAGTAGAATTGAATATCATATTCCCTCCAGACGAAGAGTCATGTATAGAAATAGTCAGATTTCCATAATCTAACAATGTACCATTAGCCAACCTAACGTTATTACCTTGGTCAGACATAAGAAATGCTGAAGTTAAAGTTACAGATAACACAAATAAGACGCTGATAGAATAAAGCTTATTCATTTTACACTCTCCTTGTGTAAAAGTTCGATCAAAGCCTTATTTATTGATATAGATCTAGGAATCCTATCCTTCCATTTTTCCCATATCTCTGCTGGAATTTCAAGCAAAAACTTCTTAACACTTTTGTTCTTCATTTCATTTACTAAGTAAGCATTATTATAACTTACTAAAGATTAATTTAAGTAAGTTTTACTTAGTATTTAAACATTTCATACATAGACAATGTATTTAAACACAAAACAGTTGTAGAGATTATGAACATAGAAGTAGTGTGTTTAGGTACGGGAAGTACAGTTCCTTCTAAAAGAAAGAACCATAGCGGTTACTTAATTAAAACAGACAGGCACAAAATCTTGCTCGACTGCGGAGAAGGAATACAAAGGCAATTCAAATTGGCGGAAGAGATTCCTCAAAGACTAACACATGTTCTATTGACTCATTGGCATGAAGACCACACAATAGGTTTAGTGCCTCTTCTAAAGTCAATGGGGATGAATAGCTATTCCCAAATTCTAAAAATCTATGGGCCTAAGCACACAAAAGAAAAAATAGAGTTGTTTCAAAGAATTTATCTCCCATTTAAAATAAATATAGAAATAAAAGAAATAGACACCGGTCTAGTCTATGAAGATAAAGACATTAGAATAGAATCACAGCACATGGATCATGGAATGCCTACTCTTGCATACAAAATAATAATAAAAGAAGTAAGAAGATTGGATAAAGCAAAATTAAAGAAACTAAAGCTCCCAAACTCTCCCTTAATTGGAGATTTACAAAGAGGAAAAGACATAACCTATAATGGTAAAAAAGTAAAGTCAAAAGATGTTACATATATGCAAGAAGGAAAAATATTAACCATAATTCTAGATACGGCTATGAACAATAACGCAGTAAACTTCGCAAAAGACAGCGATCTACTTATATGCGAATCAACATATGCTGCAAATGAAGAAGAACAGGCAAAAGAATACAAGCATCTTACAACAGAGCAAGCAGCAACAATTGCAAAGAAATCAAAATCAAAGAAGTTAGCCTTAGTTCATATCTCGGAAAAACACATTCATAGAATCCCACAAATGCTAAAAGAAGCGAGAAAAGTCTTCAAGAATACTGTAGTCCCAGAAGACTTAGATATTCTGAAAGTTTAATTATTTTTCAGCAAGAACATAATTAGCTAAAATTTTAAGATTTGGTTTTTGAGGAACAATAATATGTTTACTTTCTAAAATCTTAAAGATGCTCCCAATTAATGCTTTAGATTCTTTCAAAGTAGAAAAGTAAATGTTTATTCCAACAGGAGATTTTCTTATTTTACCGCTACCCATGAAACTAGAATCCCCGCTAAAATGGACAGATAAATATTTACCATTAGATTTTAGCAATGAATATATGTTTTCCAAGTAAGAGTTTCTTTCATTTCCATCTATAATTTCATGTAAAAATCTCCAATCAAATATAAAATCAAATTTTTGTTTAAAACTTGAAATATCACTCCATTTCATTACTTTAAAATCGATATGAAGATTTTCTTTAAGAGCATTATTTTCAGCAATCATAATAGCTTTTTCAGAACTATCAATAGCGGTAACGAAATATCCTTTTTTTGCAAAGAAAATAGCACCATGACCTTCACCACATCCAATCTCTAATATATTGCTGTCTTTTTGAATCAATTTATCTTTTACAATTTTAACAAGTTCGGAAGGAATTTTTTTATAAGTCCAAGGAGCAATCCCTGGTTTTGAATAAATACTATCAAAGCTATCCATTCATATATTAATAAAAACAAATTATTAAATCTTTAGACTCCAAAGTAATAAAATAAAAATAATTTCTAGATCAATTAAAAGCAATTAAGAATTAAGCAGGAGAAATAAAGATAATTGTGTCCCCGCGCAAGAAAGTTGGGCCATAATTTCTCTTTAGTTCGCCATTAACCATTTCCTTGGCGTGATCAAGGACAATATTGATATGTATATCAAATGCCTTCAGCACCCCAGAAAACTGTCTGTCGTTCTTTAACTGCACAATAACTTCCTTTCCCTTTGAATTGTTCAAAAGGTCAAGAGGTCTCTCAATGACGTTTGCCATAATCGATTTTTACAATGAGAGTATATAAAACTTATTGTGCTAAGTTTTATGCTTGTTAATATCAATTAAATTTGTATAAAATTTGTTCTAAAAAAATATAAAGTTTAAGAGAACATAATAAAATCAAGAAGTAGGAAAAGCTATTGCAGTTATTGTATCTCCTAAAGAACCTGTAAGTGAGTCTGAAGGAACCGTCAAATTGAAATCAATTCTTATACTATCTTCAGTATTTCCAAAAAGAAAATAATTACAGAACAATGCACTAGTGGTATTAACATTGTAAAAGAAGTTCAAAGCCAAAGCTCCAGTACCTCCAGAAGAGTTTCTACAGCTTCCAGCATCAAGATTAGTAATATTCCATCTATAGCTTGGGTTTGTTCCGCCTATAAGCTGAGCAGCTGTCTTTGTACCGCTCAAGTTTAAAGTTAAGTTAACAGTTCCTGAATTCTCAAGTCTTAAACCACCTGAATTTTGCAAAGTCCAATTTCCATTAGTAACATTATTTGTCTCAAATGTATTAAGTCCAGCATAAGAAGATCCATCGTTAACCCTTCCTGAACCCCAATTAATTTGAGAAACGTTAAATGTAATTGAAGCGTCTGACTCTACAGTCAAATTAACTTCCCCAACACTAGTAGCATATCCGGAAATGCTTGAAAAAAGCTCTTTAGCAGAAAAATAGAAAAATCCTGCAGATATAATTGAAGTAATTAAAAGGAAGAATAATATAAAAATAACAAACAAACCACCCTTTTTTGACATCTAAGAAAAAAGAAAATTCATTATATAAGCTTTATCGGCATTTAGAGTCTGTCTCTAAACTTCCAAACGTCTCTAAAGTGTCTCTAAACTAAATAAATTTTTAATAAAATTATTTAACTTATAAGTAATAACAATACAAAGATTTAAATAATCTTTATTTTAATCAAAAATAGATAAAATGAAAAGAACATCAAAAATCGCGTTAGGAACATTATTAGCAGGAGCAGTAGCTTTTGGAGCATATAATTTAAATAAATCACCTCAAACTCAAATCCCAGTAATTTCTACAATAGAACCATACGTTCCTTCTAAAGTAATAGAAGTAGAAAACAATTTTAATTATGTTGCAAATGATATATGGTATCAAAGATTAGACAGCATAGAAAGTTTAGCAAGAGCTAATGATCCTAGGTCAATTAATCCAGAAACAATCAAAGATTTAGAAGTAATTGCTAGAAGCGATGATCATAAAATAATTAGAACTACTGCAAATTCTATGGTTAGAAGTTATAAGTCCATTGGAAACTTTTCCAATACTAGAGCTTATCAAGAATTTCAAGCTGAAAAAGAAAGATTAACTATAAAAACATCAACAGATTTTGGATATAAGGCGTTAGATATATGGTATGATAGAATGGATGCTTTAGCAGATCTTTTAGTACACCCTGATAAAGTAAATGAAGCAATTGTAGCAGATCTAAAAATTATAACTCAAAAGGAAGATGATCCTAGAGTAGCAAGATATGCAGATAATATCATTAGAAACTATAATAGTAGAAAGCCAGAAACACAAAAGCAGAAAAGATAATCTTAATTATAAATTATATTAAGTTCTTACTTTTTGTGCATCTTAGACTTTATGTGCAAAGCCCGGCATTTAGAAACGTTTAAAAACAATAATTAGAAGATGATTACATGAATATTGGAAGAAAAACAACTGGTGGAAAATACCATAGAAATAGAAAGAAAAGATGGTATGAGAGCCAGTCACAAGAAAATAAGACAACTCTAGGCGAGACTAAGAGAAAAACAATAAGAACAATGGGTGGATCAAAAAAGTCTGTTCTATTAAAATCAAACAAAGCTAACTTAACAATTGGAAAGAAAACAGAGCAGGTTGATATAAAAAACGTTATTCAAACACCTCAAGATGTATTCTTAGCACGTCAAAACAGACTAATCAGGGGTGCAATCATAGAAACCTCCAAAGGAAAGGCAAAGATAACAAACAGACCTTCAAGAGAAGGCATAATAAACGCAGTTCTAGTCGAATAAACTAGAAAGGTTTATAAAGTCATTTCTTCGCAACACTATATAAAGTTTTCCAATCATGAGTTTTGTCAAAAGATGTCCGGAGTGTAACAGCATAAATCTTACGCACGACGATCAAAAAGGAGAGATTATCTGTGGTGATTGTGGTCTTATTGTAGAAGATAAAATGGTTGATACTGGCCAAGATGTAGGAGGTCAGTTTGATAAATCAGAAAAGAAAGGAAGAGGTGGAGCTCCTATCTCAAGACAAAAGTTCGATCAAGGTCTAACAACTAACATTGGAGAAATCTCAGATATTTACAAACTAGAAGCAGGTCAAACAAGAAAATTCCTTAGATTAAAGAAATGGCAGGAAAGAGTTTCAACATCTATTGAGAGAAACTTAAGACTTGCAATGGCAGAATTAAGGAGAGTTTCTTCTTTCTTAACATTACCATCAGTAGTTAGAGATGAAGCATCAAGAGTATACCAATTCGTTCTTCAAAGAGGTCTTGTTAGAGGAAGAAGCATGGAATCAGTTATTGCGGCTTGTATATACGCAGCATGCCGTTCTTACAATATTCCTAGAACACTAGATGAAATTGCAAACGCTTCAGACGTAGCAAGAAAAGAAATAGGTAGAACATATAGATTTATCATAAGAAAATTAGGAATCAAAGTCAAGCCAAGTTCACCTAAAGATTATATCTCAAGATTTTCATCAATCCTTCACTTAAGCCCACATGCTCAAAATGAAGCAATCAAAATACTAAAAAAAGCAGATATTTCAGAATTAACTTCAGGAAGAGGCCCAGCAGGAATTGCTGCAGCTGCATTATATGTTTCAGCTTTAATTAATGATGAAAAGAAGACACAGAGAGAAGTAGCAGATGTAGCAGGAATAACAGAAGTTACAATAAGAAACAGATACAAAGAACTAATAGACAGATTAGGAATTGAAGACAAATTAAAACTCAAAGAAGTGGAAAATAAAGCGGCTAAACAAACAGCACAAATTAAATAATAAAATATCCTCTGATTAATTACTACTAAATTAAGTAACAAAATAGCAAAAAAATTTAAAAACGGCAATTTTCTAAAATATACATGAGAAAAAATTTAGCAACATTAGGTGCATTATTATCATTAGGAGCTTGCTCAACAATTCAACATCTTAATTCACCATATGTTAAAAACAGTATGGGTAGTCGCAATCAAAACCAAATAGGCTTTGATTTATATTTAGCTAATGTTGCTGGAAGTTGGTATGGAATAAAAAAAGCAGATGTTGTAAAACCAAATGAATGGATTTACACAGGAGATGCAGTAGCAAATTCAAGACTAAGAGAATCTAGAAGTGCTGGAACAATAGATTTAGAATCAAAAACAAATTCTTTATTCGTTCCTATTAAATGGGATAGAGATGGAGACGGTAAACCAGAAGATGAGGTTACATTCGCAATAACAGGAGCATACGGAAATAAAGCAGAAGTAAATCTTCCAGAGTTAAAAGGTCTTGCAGGAGTAGCTACTCTTAAACCTAAAAATGTAAAATCCTTTGTTCCAACACCTTTCTTCGGAGAAGAACATCAAATTTACACAATAATTTTAAGAAATGAAAAGGGAGATAGATTAGGAACATTAATCTCTCCAGCAAAAGACGCAGTAGTACTAACAGATCTAGCTACTGGTGAAATAAGTTTAAGAAATCCACGTCAAATATACTTATGGACTGAAATAAAGAGGGAAGTCTATGATAAAGAAAGAAATGAATACTTAGAGCAGCAAAGAGCTGCAGAAGCTGCCTCAATACAAGCTACAGAGGATTTAAGAAAGTTAGAAGAATTAAGAAATAAAGGATTAATCATACCTAGTGTAATAGTTCCTGATCAAAAACCTCAACTGCAGCCTGAGTCTCCTAAACAAGATCCTCTAAAGTAAATTAAAGATATTTAGTTCAATTTCCCATATCTTCTGGGTAACACATTTGTTCTTGACAATAATAATCTTCTTCATTTCCTCCCTGAACGTTTGCGCACTCTTGAGGATTAGTACAATTAGGAACTTTCACACAAGAAGTGATAACAACGCCACTAGTAACAGCTAAAATGTCTAAATCGCATCTACCTTCTATATTTGTAACCCATAATCTATTGTTTAAAAATTCATACATTCCATCTCCAAAAGTTGTTTCAACAATATTTCTGCCAGCTTCTAAAAATCTAATTTTTCCTTGCGCACTTACACTCCCTATATCTTGAGAATTTTCATCCAAGTAAATTCCACTTCCAAGCAAATAAATTCCTGTGTAAGATTCATCTAGTAAAATATAAGATCTACTTCTTCGGTTGTAAGTATCCTTAAAGCTCAAAATTCTTTTTCCACTAGAAGACATAGTAGACCCAGAGTTTACAGAACCAAATAGGTTACCATTTCCATTATACCTTACCAACGAACTAAAAACTTCAGCACCACTATTTCTAAAGATTTCAATAGAATCAGATGTATCATAAACTCCCCATCTCAACAATCTACTCAAAACTACTACTTCTGAATCAATAGAGACAACCTGATAGTACTTTCCAGAAGCTGTATGTAAATAAACTGCATCCAAGTCAAAATCACCATAACTATCTACAGAAGTATAATCATTTTGGTTGATAACTGCACTCTCAGATGTACTTTGAGGAGCATTTGAAATCTCTATTTTGTCAAGAGAATTAATGAAAGCATTTCTGTATGCATTTGCTTTGTAAAGCAGTATCTCTGCCTTGTAATGATCAAATGCAGCCTTTGCAAATAACCCATCTAACTCTGTAATAACACCGCCAATAGTAATTTTATCCACTTTATCAACATCAGATTTAATATCATTAAGACCAGAATCTAAATCAGCAGACGATTCATATCTCTTTCCTTCATTCAAATATCCTTTCTGAATAGTCTCAACTTCACTTAATGTTTGGTTCTTCAATCCAACATTTATATCACTTATTGCTTCATCAAGACTATTCTTATCAAGCCAGCATCTGAGTCTTTCTTCTCCACAATATCCAACATCAACATATCTGCTAGGCTCTGTCTTGCTTCCAGGATTAGATGTAGCACAAACTCTTACAATTCCTCTATTATATATTGCTGGATTAAATGCCTCTTCAGCAGCACTTTGTAAATTAGGATTAAGAAGAGCAGAAGGATTAACGCTTCCAGATATACATTCAGTTTCACTAACAATATTATTTCTAGTCAATTCGTCAGATACTACTTTATCTCTAACATAATTTATTGCAAAACTAGATGAAACTTGTTTGAATCCACATTCTTCTTTATCGTTTATTCTTACACACAACTGCTGATATCCTTTAGGCGCAGTAAAATCTTTACTTTCAGTTGCATATTGTCCCCTAGCAACAAATCCCGTAGCAACTGTTATTATAGGAGCGGAAGCATATTGAGAACTAGAAGGAGGATCTCTCAAATAAACAGAGTAAGAAACTCCTCTATCCTTTCCTGCAAATATATGATAAAATACTTTATACTGTGATGTCGCAGGAACAGTTGCATCAGTATAATCTATTGAGCTATACCATGCGTGAAACTGGGAAGGGGAGTCAGGTTCAACTAATGTATCGAAACTACTAGGAACTTTAGCAGATATAAATGCTCTACAAATTTCAGTACCTGCCTCTTCAACACTTCTTACTCTAAATGCCTCAAATGAATTAACAGCATAACTCTGTGTAAAGTAACTAACTGAATCTTGGGCATTTTGCCATGAAGAAGCAACAGTCATATATTCTCCTCCACCCCTAACTGAACCTTGTCCTCCAGAGTAAACACTTTCAACTAATTTTGGAAGTAATGTCTTTGCAAGAGGAGCAGCCTGTCTCCAGAAGAACTCGCACAAGTATACAGAACTTATTTGATCACAAATTCCAACATATCTTCCAGTATCAACAGCTTCCTGCAAACATTGTTGATGACTCTTCAAGATACTCAAATAACCATCAATTCCAGCTTTTATTCCAGTCAAACAAACAGGAGCTACAATTCCTTCTTTGTAATTAGGCAAACAAAGTAAAGCGCTTCCCACAATACCAGATTGTATTACATCAGACACATAATATTCTCCTCCAAAGTTGCATCTAGAAGCAGGACAAATTACAGGATCACAAACATTGAAAAGTATTTTACAATCTTCAGGACTCATATAATCTTGACATTGCGAGCCAGGTAAAAGAGACGCTGCTCTTCCAACATTCATCTGATTACCTAAAATTCTAACGCTACTCTTTCCATATTGTTGAGAAGCCTCATTTAGTGCTTTTATCGCATTATTTACAATTGTCTTAGTTTCTTGTTCTGTCAATCCAGGGAAGCTACTAAATGACTGCCCAGTGTAAATATTAAACTGAACACATTCATCATCTCCATAATTAGGAGAATAAAATCCTATGTTGCTATCTTTCATAACATTACATACAAAGAATGATGAAGGTCTTCCATTATCTTCATAAGACTTTGTTCCTCCAAATATAGGAAGAGCTTGAGTAGTTGCTGCATAAAATCCTCTATTCAAATCAAATGGAACAACAGCAGGCAATCCTTTGTATGGTTCTGTCTCAAAGTATCTAACAGTACTCTCTCCCGGAGCAAACTTATTATTGTATGATTTAGAATCTCTAGTTTCAAATCTCGAGAATTTCTCTTTTACAGTTGTAGCTTCAGCAAAACTAGAAGGAACAACATAACCCTGTCCTTCCTTACTCAAAGAATAAACTTTATCAGTTACTAGTTTACCTCCAGCCTCTTCTTTTAATACAAATAAATATGGCTGAGAATTATAATAAACAACTTGAGCAGGTTTACCTACTTCACTCGAAGGAAGACCAAAGTCTAAAGCATTTACTTTACCACCATAATATTCTCCAATAATGGCTTTATCATTTCCAGCAACGTAAGTAGGAGCATTTGCTAAACCTGTTCCACTAGATGCAGTCTGTAAACTCTTTATATCTGAATCATACTTTAGTCTCTCACTAATAGAATAACCTATTGAGTCAAGCTGAGATCTAGCTGCTAAATCTCCTCTTGAGCTTCCATCTCCATTAATAGTCTTGCAATTGAAGTAAATATCTCTAAGCTGAGTGTAAGAGTATGAATCAACATTATATCCAGCAGGGAATAAATCTGGAACAGTATTGTAAGGTGTACTTGCTCCAGCACTCTTAGGCCCTAATTGTTGAGAAGAACATTCTTGTTTTATTTTAACAATCAAAGCTTCCTTAGCCTTATTATCGTCAAAGTTAGTTCCAGAAAATACTCCTTCCCTATTGACATATTTAGCACCATCTTCTACCTGTTTTGTAACAGCGTTTGTTTCTTCTATAGCGTCAACTCTTGCATTTACATCTTTCCTTATATCTGCAGAATTTGCATTATAACAAGCAGTCAATGAACTTTGCCTTCCAGCATTAACTTCACTCTGACAAAATCTAGTCCACCCATCATCTCCGGACATGACACTTCTTCTAGCAAGTGCCTCTCCACTTAGTCCAGTAAAGAAGTTCTTAACAGTCAATACTCCTGCAGTAGCAAAACAAGCAGTCTTTAATCCAGTAACAACCTCTCCAAGTTTCTCAGATATAGCCTCCCACTTCTGTATACTCTTATTCAAATTCTCAATCTTCTTTCTAGCCTTATCGGGGGTCAATTCAATAACTCTTTTTTCTATTCCTATCCCTACAGTAAAGTTTCCAGTAGTCCCACTTCTTGTAACCGGAGAAACTCTAAGCTTAACATAATCTTCAAATTCTATTGAATTAACTCTTAATGAAACTCCACATGCTGTAACCACAGTAGGAGAACCCAATCTAACACTATTATTGAAATCCTGAAGATTTCTATTATTACAAACAGCAGATATATCAACGGTCTGTCTATCCCTTACTTTTACTAATGTAATTCTTCCAACATCAAAACCAACTGTCTCTCCATAATTAACTAATTTTTCAGGACCTGATCCCCAAGATATCTTAGCATTTGATTTCTTCGCAATAGGAGTTATATCAATAAGTTTAAACAAATGATAACCATCATCACTCTGGACACTCTTTGTTCCTAAAGAATTATCTTTTATATAAAGATCATTCAAAGCCCTTAAGTATCTATCTTTGTTCTTTCCGTTAGGGTATGATTCAATATATTTATTTATCAATCTATCAGCAGTAACTTTCTTACTATAATCTATAGCAAGATCTATAGCAGCACTTAATGCAACTTCCCCATACTCTTCCCCAAGTTCCTGTTGCTTTCTTAAATTACCATACTCATTAGCAATTGTTTCATAATAACTTGTAGCATTAACAATGTAATCTTCATATTCTCCATATGTTGCCTCGTATAAAACTTCTTGTGAAACAGGTCTTAAATAAGTAGATGAAACAGGTTTCTCTACACCCTCAAGAGTGTAAGTTGTACCAGAAGGCTCGTTATTTATCTTAGAAATAGTATATTCTTTATCCCTAACAACCTCGAATTTAGCATTTACGAGATAAACTCTTTCTCCAACATCAAAAGATCTTGCAACAGTTGTAAGATTAATTATTTCTCTTCCACAATTTATATCAACAGAATTATCTGTAATTCTTCTAACAAGACATTTATTATTTAAAAATCTTGAACCCTCATACAAATCAAGAACATCCTCATCAACCTGAACTCTTGCAATAGCAGAGGGTGAAACAAAATCATTGTATGTAAATTGCAATGCTGTCTGACAATAGCTTCCAGGTAAATATACTGCATTTGACTGAGGAGAATTCTTTTGCAATGTAACTTGTGAATACTCTATATCTCCAGAATATAACTGCAAGACAATAGAATTGTTTGAATCTGTATCTTTAACACGCACAGACATCTTCCCTCCAAATAATGTCTGTCTATTCTTTGCAACCTCCCACTCTTCATTATTAGTTTCTTTAAGAAGCATTTCTGTAGCTCCAATTCCAACAGCATTTCCCGAATAATAATCAATACTTGCACTTAATGTAAAGTTGAAGAATTCTGGAATTTCATCTTCATTAGGATTTCTCTTCAACACAACTACAACATATCCTATGTTGCTCTCTAAAGGAGTGCCTAAAAGAGAATTAGTAGTACGTAAAGCAGCATTCGCAGGATGGAAACCAACACCAGCCACATATTCAGGATATCTGCCTCCAAATCTTATATTCCTAATCTGTTTTATATTTATAGCAGGATTAACCTGTAATAAATCAAGTTGACAAAATACTGGAACATTCTGTTCAGCCAATAAATCACTCCTTACGACAGCAGGCTGACAACCTATAGGAGAAACCTGTATCAATATATCCTGACTGCCCATACAAGAAGAGTCTCTGTTAGAAAGAATAGGCCAATAAGTATTAGCATTAGAGCCATAATAGCTACTAAAACTGCTTCCATAATTTACAAAGCTGGCAGTTCCAGTTCTACTCCCAAAGAAATTATTGTTTCCATCAGAACCTACTACTTGCGCCCCAACAAATGAAAGTAAAAACAATGCAATACTAAAAATTAAAAATAATTTTCTCATTCAAAATCAACCTCCAATCCAAGAGTATCAAATACTTCATAATTATACTGTAATTGCTCAAGAGAGTTAGGTGTTGCAAGTTCACTTACATCGATAACAATCTTTCCAGTTGCAATTTCCTCAGCAAGCAAGTAATAATCTTCAATTTTCCCGCCTCCCCTAAGCGCATAATCTATTCTAGTTTCAGGGATTTCAACATTAATACATTCTTCTTTTGTACTTCCAAATATTCCTGCAATTCCCCCTCTGCTAACTGTAAAGCATTCTGTCTTTCTTGTTGATGGAATAACCACATTTGAGCTTCCATAAACAAATGCTTCTATTTTGTAAAGACCTTCCTTTAATTCAACAGTTGATGAATCTGGAATAACAGCACTACTTGAAAAGTCTTCAGACACAAAATGAACAACAGCAGTAGCATTTCTTATTGTCTGTCCTCCAAGTTTAATCTCAACATCAACAGAATATTTCTTCTCTAATATTATTTCAGCAAAGCTTTCAGAGTTTGAAGAGAAAGTAATCTTCGAATCAACATATCCATCACTTGTAGCAATTAATTCTCCATTAACACATGCAGGTATTCTTCCTTCAAATACAGCACCACTAGGAGCAAAAGAAGTTTCTCCAAGACCACAAGTATTGTCAAAACATTTATATGAAATATTTGCAGCAACAGGATTCAAGTAAGAGTCATAAGTATTAACTGTAACATCATTTTCTGCAAATGAACAAATATCAACTTCCTGAGTCTCTTCAACAAACGCCCCAGTATTAGAATCTGAAACTAGATTGTTATTAATATCTACAACCATAGGGAACTGGAAATTGTCTATTCCGTCTCCTATTTGTACAAGAACAGGGAATCTCAAATCATAAATAAAGTGATAAGGAACATAACAGAATCCCATTATTCCCATTCCTTCCTGCGTTCCGACAGGTTCAGCAACCATTAAAGTCTGAGAAGCTGGAGTAACTTCTATTTTGCTGGGAAAATTCTGAGGCATATATAATATATTAACAGGTTCATCTATTCCTAAATTCTGACTGAAATAAGCGTCTCTTGAAGAATCTCCTGAGAATGATATTGTTCCCATGTTTGTACTCAATCCATTCTGAATCTCAGAAACTATATCGTCTGTCTTCCATATTTTAGGAGAGCATTGTATCTCAACACCATCAACAGGAGCGTATGATTGCAAAACATCCAAAGCATAATTCCCAAAGAACAAATTCTCTCTTTCACTATTATATATAGAAAGAGCATTAGCATACAAAGTACCAAGTTTGGTATCAATAGATATTTCATGAGTGGATTTTCTCGCAGTAGTTTCTCCAAATGAAACAGTCAAAGGAGAATCAAGAGCAACAGAAACAAAACTATCTTGAATATCGACAGAAGCTGAAGCTTCAGATTTATCTATCAAGAAGCCTTGAGAGTAAAAGTCAGAAAAATCACAATCATTAACCCTATCACCAATAAAATTTTCAAGTTCATTTTCCATATCATTCATGCTAGGTACATTCTCTATAACCAAATTATTTCCAGAAAGACCATGCCAATAAGGAATCTTGAATCCTAAAAAGTTCAAGTGGCTTGAAAAAGGATTGAAATCACTAGCATAAGATAATTCTCCTATGTCAATTCTTCCGCCTTGAGATTGCATTAATTTAACACCATTAGAAACTTCCTGTGAAACACATTCAGTATAACGAGAATAAACAGGTTGAAGAGAAGCAGGGATATTATCCTCAAATAAACTTCCTCTGAATGCAATAAATAAACCAATAACTGCAACAACAATCAAGGCAACAATCACAAATCCTGTAACTTGTCCTATTCTATTTGTCATTTTTTATCTCCCCTATTGACTTTATCTTTAACAAGTTCCATCAAAGCACTATTAATATCCTTATCTATACTTTCCTTAAACTTCTCCCACAATTTCTCATCCTCAATTAATAAAAGATACTTTTTCAAACTAAATCACCTAAATAAATCAAATAAATGATATATATAAATATTAGTAACTTAATGACTAACTTACTTAGTAAGTAAAATTAAATTGCCTGAGCAAATGGCCTCGCCAAGAATCGAACTTGGGCATCATCCACGTCAAAGATACAGTCTACCATTAGCTTACGAGGCCGTTTTAAATGGGAAGAGAATATCCCTATAAAAAGGTTTTTGATAATAATCTACAACATCGTTTCGATAAAGAGTATTATTGTTATTAAAACGTTCAATATATCTAACAATATGTCTTAAATTAGAACTGCCAATTTTATTAAAGTATTCTTTTATTTTATCTGATTTATTAGTTCCAATACACTTATCCCTTTCAGAAAAGAATACAAAGCATTTTAAACAAAAAACATATGAAGAAACAATGACTCAAAGAAAATCAGAACACAAAATAAATCCCTTAATTCTAAACAGATGGTCTCCTAGATCAATGAGTGGAGAAGAAATATCAGATAGCGAACTGATGTCTCTCTTTGAAGCAGCAAGATGGGCACCTTCGTCATACAACTCACAACCATGGAGATTTATTTATGCAAAAAGAAATACTGAAGACTGGGATAATTTATTCAATTTAATGGATGATTTCAACAAATCTTGGGCTAAAAATGCAGCTGTTTTAATGGTTGTAATATCAAGAAAAAACTTTGAGCACAACGAAAAACCATCAAGAACCCATAGTTTTACCGCAGGTTCAGCTTGGCAAAACTTAGCTCTCGAAGCAAGTTCTAGAAATCTAGTTGCTCATGGTATGCAAGGTTTTGACTATGATAAAGCAAGAAAAGACTTAGATATCCCAAATGATTACGAAGTAGAAGCAATGATTGCAGTAGGAAAAAAAGGAAAAATAGAAGATTTACCAGAAAACCTTCAAAAAATGGAATCTCCAAGTGAAAGAAAACCTCTAAAAGATATCATCATGGTCGGAAAATTTAGAAAAGAATAAAACAAAACCTTTTAAACAAAAAAACATTAGTAAATGTATGTTTGGGAAGAAAAAGCCTGGTGAAAAAGATCATAAATTCTGCCCTGTATGTGGTACAAGACTTCACCTCACAGATACATTTTGTGTAAAATGCGGGTATTCATTTGCAGTAAGAGCTGAAAAAACAAAGAAAAAAAGAAAAAGAAATATTATGATAGTGTTAATCCTCATAATAATAGCTTACTTTGGATTAAGATATGCAAATGGACAAACTCTTTTACCTAACTCTTTTGCGGACGCATTAAGAACTATTTTACCAATATAATTAATTCTTTTTCAATTAGCAACGTTTAAAAAGCACTATTTCTGAAGATTAAAAGCATTAACCCTCAAGTCCAGTGAGCCGATAAGAGGTTAGCTAAATAATCTGCTCACTTTAACATGAAGTTACCAGAAAAAACAAATAGATTTTGTCCGTATTGCAAGAAGCAAACATCTCAAAAAGTTAGCGTAGCGAAGCAAAAATCACGTTCATCTGCTCACCCATTATCGAGAGGTTCAACAGCAAGAATACAAGCAAGAGGGTTAAAAGTAGGACCAGGTAACCAAGGAAGATACTCAAAACCAGCAATCAAATCATGGAAGAGAAAGACAAAACAAACAAAAAGATTACCAGTTCTATACACATGCACAGTATGTAACAAATCTAAAGGCACAAAGAAAGCCTTAAGAGTATCACGTATTCAAATAGGGGAGAAAATAGCTAAATAAAATGGCAGAAGCAGTACAAGCAAAAAAAATAGTAAAGAAGAAATTCTTTGAAGTACCAGTTCCACTTACATCGACAAAGGTAAAGTTGTATGCAATAAGTCCTGAAGAAATAGATAACAAAATAGTAACTTTAGATATGACAAAAACTCTAAAGGGAAAGAACTTAGAATTAAAAGCAAAAGTATCAAGTAAAGAAGGAAAAATTGAATCTGAATTAATTAGCATGGTTCTAATTCCTAGTTATATTAGAAGAACAATGAGGCGTGGAATAGATTACGTTGAAGACTCATTCAAAACATCATGTAAAGATTCAGAACTTTTGATAAAGCCATTTATGATTACAAGAAATCACGTTTCAAGAGCAGTTAGAAGAGAAATAAGAAACACTGCAAGAAAATTCATAGAAAGTCATGCAAGAATAAAGAGTTCAAGAGAATTATTTTCAGAAGTAATGATTAATAAGCTTCAGAAAGCTGTTTCTCTTAAAGTAAAAAAAGTTTACCCCTTAGCATTCTGTGAAATACGCTGGATAGAGATAGTTGGTCCTGCAAAGAGATTCCAATCAGCAGAAACAGTAGAATCTTCATCAAAAGAAGATGTTCAATAAAACAAAAGTTTTTAACCACCCATTTTCTTCAAGTTTTACGCCTCTGTAGCTCAATGGTAGAGCATTAGTTTTGTACGGAAGACCCAAATGAACTAAGGGTTGGGGGTTCAATTCCCTCCAGAGGCTTTGCAAAAGATTAAAAGTAAAATAAATATTTGATTCATATGAAATTATATCAAAGAATAATATTTCATCTTATTTTCCCAATAGTCTCTCTAATTATTGTAAGTTTATTTTATCACAATATAGGCCTAACTTCAATATTACTAGCTGTATGGTCCACGATAGCATTAGTTTTCTGGAAATCAAAAACTACACTAATAATATTTATCTTTTCAGGATTATTTGGGGCAACTCTAGAAATAATAGCAATAAAATTTGGAGCTTGGAATTATACAAATAGTAATTTCCAAGGAATCCCTACATGGCTATTCATACTATGGGGTGAGACAGGAGCTTATTTTCATCAGTTAGGTTTAGATGTGTCTAAGATACTTAAAACAAAATGAAGAAGCTAGTAAGAGATAATATACCTCAAATAATAAAAAGCAAAGAAGAAAATCCCAAATTTTATATTGCAGATAATAAAGAATATTGGTCATCTCTAAAAGACAAACTAAAAGAAGAAACAAATGAATTCATTAAGTCAGAATCAAAAGAAGAATTTGCAGATATATTAGAAGTAATAGATGCAATAGGCAAGTTCAAGAAATTTAACAAAAAAGAGATATTAGAAATAAAAAATAAGAAAGCAAAATTAAGGGGTAAATTCAACAAAAGATTTATCCTGGAGCAATAATATCGCAAAACTCTGGTGAGTTTTACTCCACTCTAAAGGTTGTAGATTTCAAAGAGTATTAATTAGATTTGGGTACGTGTAAACAAATATTTATGATTTTTGTCTTTTGAAATTAAGTTAAATACAGCACAAAGAAATATAAAAAGCTATACTTTTACTGCTTTAGAGTTCCCTATTAAAATATCAGCTATCTTTTTATCAAGAGAAGTATTTTGCCCCTTAACAAATGGCCCGACAAAATCTCCATTCATGCTTACAAAAGACTCAACATCTTCAGTAATTAATAAGTTAATAATATCTTTCTCTACATGCCCATTAAGTAGAAGCATAGAAATCAATTTATCAGTCTGTTCAACAGACCTTATTAAAATATCAAATAAATCCTTTTCAAAAGAAAGCATATTCTCAAAATCCTTCTTCATTATTATAGTCTCATTTGCAACAAAAACAAGATTGAGAAGCTTCCTCTTTCTGCGAAGCATAAGCTCTTTGAATATAACCATTGAATTCTCATATTGCTTCTTATCCCTTATTATCTCGTCAGCAAAAAAGTCTCCGCTGTTAGTTATCGCCTTCTTATTATTGTGAATAAACTCTGAAAAGTCTCTCATGAAATCGTTAGGCAACTTCTGTAAACCTTCGTTAGTTTTCTCACGGCGCAGAATCTCATACAAATCTTCATATTTCATCATAAGAAAAACCATCATTAGTATTTTATAAAGATATAGCTAATTCTTTTTATAATTAGTAAGAATTAGATATTAGATAATCTTCAGATTAGCGCTATAGCTAATTCTTTTTATAATTAGTAAGTTATCTTAACAAAGTCTTTGAAAGTAATTGTCTTCCATTAATTGCTCTTTGTTTAATAGAGTATTTCTCTGCAAACCGGTTCTTACTCTCTTTTATAGAATTAAAGTCAAAAAATAAAGCTGGAACAGGGTCTGAAGTATGAGCCATTTTCCTGCATGATGTAGTATGATCTGCAGTAACTACCATTTTAAAGTCTAAATCACCTTTTCTAATATTACCAAAAAACTCTCGATCAATCATCTCAATAAATTTGACTTTCTGTAATGGTTTATTATCATGTCCTGGTAAATCTGTCTCCTTAAAATGAATGTAAAAATAATCTACAATATCTCTTTGAGATTCAATCATTTTAATAGAAGATTTTATAGCATTGCTTAAAACTTGCTCAGCATGACTGTAAAAATCCTCATCAGACATAATCATCTTTCCAAAAGAAGAAACCCTCATCCCCAACACTTTTGAAACACCTATCTCTAAAGGCATATATCCAAAACCCATCCATAAACCTGGAAGTTTACGACTCTTAACAGGTCCAATCCCGGGATCTCTACAAAGGAGAAAGTTAGCTGGTAAAAAACCTTTTTTCCTTCTGTTAGCATTTACGACACTATTTTCAAGTATAACATAACTCTTACGAACAAAAGTATTAATCAAATCAGCAGTTACAATACTCTTTCTCGAATCATCAGTAGATTCAGAAAAAGAAACGGTATTTTGAGCAGATTCAACAGATAACCCTCCTTCATAAGATGGATCTACATTAGTAATTTTATCAGAAAAAGCTCCTCTAAATATTAAAACTCCTCTATGCCCTATAGTATTAATAAGTTCAAATTTGAAAGGTAGCTTAAGCTTGGAATTAACCTCATTAGAAAGTTCAACAGCTTCCCCATCGGTTAAAGTTCTTCCTGCCCTTCTGTCCATTAATTTCATACTGTTCAAATTATCAATAGTAGAAAAGTTCACTCTTAATGCTAAATCCCCATCATTCAAGTGAATACCAGCCCCAACAGCTTCTAGAATGCCCCTAGAATAATCCCTAAAATCAGCTCCAAAAAGAGAAATAAGTCCACTAGATGATTGAGGAGCAATTCCCTCTGCTATAGGAAAACAATTGTAAAGCTCTCCATTCGAAGCAAAAAAGTCAAGATTTGGAGTCTTGGCATATTCCAGGGGAGTCTTATTATTAAGTTTTATTAGAGGTTCATCAGCAACACCATCAATCACAACAAAAATACCTTTCATATAATTAGCATATGTAAAAAACTTATAAACCTTCTCCGCACTAAATTATTATGTTTAAGTTACTAAAAGACAAACTAAAGTCATTTTTCGGAAAGTCTGAAAAAACGGAAGATAAACCGAAAAAAGCTAAAGAAAAGAAAGTAAAAGTTGTAAAAAATGTCTCAAAATCTAAAAAATCAGATAAAACTAGAAAAGTTGAACAAAAAATAGAAGAAGTACCCATAGAAAAATTAGAAAAAGAAGTAGCTGAAAACGAAATAGAAGCAGAAATCAAAGAAGAAAAGAAAGGTGGATTCTTTTCAAATATATTAGGTAAATTTACAACATCAAAAATAACTAAAGAACAAGTAGAACAAATATTTGAAGAGCTAGAAATAATACTTGTAGAAAACAATGTAGCACTAGAAGTGGTTGATAAAATAAAGGAAAGTCTCGTATCAAGTCTAGTTGGCCAGGAATCTAAAAGCAAAGAAATAAAAGAAAAAGTAATAAATTCAATTAAAGAAGCAATAAGCAATGTTTTAATTGATTCTCCAGATCTCATAAATGAAATAAAAAATCATCAAGGAACCTACACTATCCTCTTCTTTGGGATTAACGGAACAGGAAAAACAACAAGCATAGCGAAACTAGCAAATCTTCTGAAAAAAAATAATATATCTTGCGTTCTAGCAGCGGCAGACACATTTAGAGCAGCAGCAATAGAACAGCTAGAAATTCACTCAAATAAAGTAGGAGTTCCAATAATAAAAAGCCAATACAATGCAGATCCAACATCAGTAGCATTCGATGCAAAAGCCTATGCAGAAAAACACAAAATCAAATGTCTATTGATAGATACTGCTGGAAGAATGTATACAAAAGAAAATCTAATAAAACAAATGGAAAAACTAATTAGAGTAATAAGACCAGATAAAAAAATATTTGTAGGAGAATCAACAGCAGGAAACGATATCATTGATCAGATAAAGACTTTTAACGAAGCTTTGGGAATAGATGGAATAATTTTAAGCAAAGCAGATATAGATGAAAAAGGTGGAACAGCATTATCTGTTTCTTACATTACTAACAAACCAATTTATTTCCTAGGCATAGGTCAAAAATACGACGATCTAAAAGAGTTCAAAAAAGAAGACATAATCAAAAGTTTAGGCTTCAATTAAAAAAGATAAAACACTATCTATATCCTATTATTTCAGCGCCAGCGTCATAATATCCATCTATCCTAGTAGGTAGATTAACAATTAAACGTCTATCATTAGTAATTGGAAACCACATATTCTCTGAATTAGAAACTGCTGCGGCGTTGTCGTTATTAACAACTAAAAACTTTTGATAATGACCTTCAGGGGTAGTTATTGCATAATGAATAATTCCAGTACTACTTCCTCGAGATCCTCTTGAAGCCCACACATAAACAAGAATTTCTTTAGCACCAGATGGAACAATAGAAGTCCCATAAGAATGGGCAACAGTTTGAGGATTATGAACTCCAGATACATCGGGGAAAGAAAGAGCAGGAAGAGGTTGACTAACTGCAGTCCATCCTCTATCTGATTTATCCAATTCCAGATTAGTAATTAAGCTATTCACGCCATCGCTCCAATCAGTTAAACTCTGACCAACGTTAGTAAGTTGTATCTCTCCATCAGAATGACCCATGTTCTGAGGATTATTTCCTCCATAAGCAATAACAATTCCCACCAAAACAATCACTCCTATAACAGCAAATAAATATCTTTTTTTTATCTGAATTTTTAGTTCCATCAAACACCTAGTAAAATAAAACAAGGTCAATTAATAAAGATATCGTATCCTCTAATAAAAGAATGTAGTTTGTATGAATTATATAGATTAATAAAATTTATTTTCTAAGTCTTTAAAATTGCCATTCTTTTAAAAGAGCTTAAAATTGAAATAAATGCAGCAGCAATTCCTGAAACAAGAATTACAAAAACCATCCAAAAGATAATCTTTATCTCAGACTCTTTCTCTTCATTTAAAGGTTGCAAAAGTGGACTCTCTTCTTCAGATAAATAAACATAAAGCAAATTTGAAGCCAGCTTATTATTTACCAAATTAGTCTCAAAATAAAGTTCTATATCATCTCCTTCAAAAGCTTCATCAAATAAATAAGAAAGATCCTCTCCTATTGTCCAATCAATAGTAACCCTATCTCTTAAAAATTCTCCGGATAAAATCGTAGCATGATCATTAAAAAATAAATCATCTTCATAGACCTCAAAATCTATATCCTCTCCATCGCATCCCTCTCCATCAATATATATAGAAACAGTCTTTCCAATTCTAGCAACAGTATGACTTGAAGAAATATCTATTATTTGACAGCCGATGGAATCAGGGCTCAAAGAGATACCAGTCGAAGATTTAGAAGATTTAAATGACTCTGCAGGCTGCTCAAATTGAGTATCTGAAAATATCTGTTTTCCAGTTATCTGAAGAAAGATTTTATCATGTAAAAAAAGAGTAAAAGATAATGCAAAAATAGAAAAAACAACAACACCAATCAACACACTTTTTTTCATAATTTATAAAAGTTAATTTAGTTTATAAGAGTTCTTAAAAACACAGATTTATTAACCTAATATAAGCTCGCATTCACATGCTGGATAAACTATCAAACGCAATAAAAAAAGCAACAGACAAGATAGCAAACGCTATGTTTCTTGATAAAAATCTAGTTGACCAGATAATAAAAGAGTTGCAACGTTCACTAATAGAAGCAGATGTCAATATCCAATTAGTTCTAGAAATAACAAATAAAATAAAAAAATCAGCTCTAGATGAAAGACTAAAAGGAGTAGAAAAGAAAGAACATATAATCAAGCTTCTTCACGATGAATTGAGAGCAATTCTTGGAGAGAAAAAAGAACTCAAAATAAACAATAAAGAACAAAGTAGATTTATGATGCTTGGTCTTTATGGTGCAGGTAAAACTACTACAATATCAAAACTAGCACTATATTATTCAAAGAGAGGAAGCAAAGTATGTGCAATAGGTCTTGACATTCACAGACCAGCAGCTTCAACCCAATTAAAACAATTATGCGAAAAACTAAACATAGCTTGTTTCATTAATCCAGATGAGAAGAATCCAAGTAAAATATGGAAACAATTTGAAAAAGAACTAAACAAATATGACTTAATACTAATAGATACGGCAGGAAGAGATTCTTTAGAAGAAGACCTAATTAAAGAAATAAAATCTATAAACAAAATAGCAAAACCAACGGAAACTCTTCTAATAATACCAGCAGATATAGGTCAAACAGCAAGAAAACAAGCAATAACTTTCAAAGAAGCTGTAGACATCACAGGAGTCATAATAACAAGAATGGACTCAACAGCTAAAGCAGGAGGAGCACTAACTTCATGTTATGAAGCAAAGGTTCCAGTAGTTTTCATAGGAACTGGTGAGAAACCTGCAGATCTTGAGCCATTCAATCCAGAAGCATTCCTTTCAAGAATGCTTGGCATGGGAGACTTAGAAGCATTAATGGAAAAAATTAGAACGGTCACAGATGAAGAGGCATTAAAGAAAGCTCAAAAAAACATAGAGCAAGGAAAACTAACACTAAGAGATGTCCAATCTCAATTAGAATCCATGGAGTCAATAGGGGGAATGGATAAAATAATGTCTATGATTCCAGGCTTTGGAAAAGTAAAAGAAAAAGTATCAAGTGAAAAACTAGAACAACAACAAGCAAAACTGAAAGGATACAAACATGCTATCAATTCAATGACTCAAGAAGAAATAGAAAACCCTGAAATCATGGAAAAAGAAACTAGCAGACTTCAAAGAATATCAAAAGGTTCTGGAGTAAGTACAACAGACATTAGAAATCTAATAAAACAATACAAAGTTCTTAAAGAAATGATTCAATCAGGCAAGGGCGGAGAAGAAGGGATAGATCAAAAGAGTCTAATGAAAATGGCAAAAAAACTAGCAAAAAGAGGAATGAAATTATAAAACCAAAGTTTTAAATATAAGTATAACTTCCAGTATAACATGGTAGAACTAAGAGTAAAACTAGGACTAAAAGGACAGGTAGTAATCCCTAAAATATTTAGAGACCACTATAAAATGTTTCCAAATCAAGAGGTAATAATAACGGAAAATGAATTTGGGTTAACAGTCAAAAAGCCACAAAGTAATGTTTCAGAATATTTTAAGGAGCAAGCAAGCAAAGTCTCTAAAAAAGGATCCCATTACAATAAAAAAGAGTTCTATGAACAGTATGAAAAACGTCTAAAAAGAGCAGGACTGTAAAATGGAAGAAGTTTATTTAGACTCTAATCTTCTTATTTATGGTATATTAAATGAAGATCGAATAGGAGATTTAGCTAGAAAATTTATCAAAGAAGTAGAAATTGGGAAATATAATGCTAATATATCTGCTTTAACTATTGATGAATTCATTTGGAAAGTGCAGAAAGTATTAGGTAGAGAAACAGCAGTAGAATCAGCTAAAAGAATAATAAACATGGAAAATGTTAGAATATTAGAAATAAATTCAGAAGTTTTAACAAATATGCTAAAATTGTATAAAGACAATAAATTAGATCCACGAGATTCAATTCATTTAGCAACCATGCAGATAAATAGGATTAAAACAGTTATAAGTTCTGATCCAGATTTTGATAAAATCAAAGAAATTAAAAGGATAGATTTTTCAAAAGAATTATGAAATCAATAGTAATAGGAAGAGGAGCAGAAGCAATAATTACAAAACAAAATAAAACAGTAATAAAAGATAGAATAGAAAAATCATATAGGTATCCAGACTTAGACAAAAAAATAAGAAAGCTAAGAACAAGATCTGAATCAAAAATCATGGAAAAAGCACAAAAAATAGTTAACGTGCCAAAAATAATAAGTAGCGATGAAGTAAAATCAAAGATTGAAATGGAATATATAGATGGAAAGAAACTAGCAGACCATCTTGAAAGAACAGATTATCAAAAAGTATCAGAGAAAATAGGAAAAGAGTTAGCAAAATTACACGACAACAATATCATACATGGAGATCTTACAACATCAAATCTCTTATTAAAAGACGAAGACATTTATTTTATAGACTTCGGTTTAGGATTCCATTCAAGTAGGATAGAAGACAAAGCAGTTGATCTTCATTTAATCAAGCAAGCCCTGGAAGCAAAACATCCAACAATAAATGAAGAATGCTTTAATGCATTAGTCAAGGGCTACACAAAACAATCAAAGCATGCAAAAAGAACTCTTGAGCAATTAGAAAAAGTAGAAAAACGCGGAAGATATAAAGCCCAATATTAATTATTTTCTGGGAAAGATAACTTTTTTGTTTAACGGATACAAAATACCTTCTTTAGAAATAAAATGTTTTCTTGAAACAACTTCAAATATTAAACCATCAATTATCTTCTTTTTCATAGGTCTTAAAAGTTCACGAAGTTCATCTTTACGAATGTATTGATATTTATCAATAAGATTTTGAACATAATTTGTAAAAGAGTCAATTAAATCGTAAGTATTAACACACTCAAAAGAACAAAAGTTTTTAGTTTCTCCATTAAAAATAGTTATTTCTTGTATAATGCTATTACAAGTCTTACAATTATCCACAAAATTAAATATATAATTGAGTTATAAGTATTATTGTAGTCTACCTAACCTCATAAGTTTCAAGATCAACTCTATCCATTTCAATGAGTTTCTTTTCTTCAAGATCATAAAATGAATTCTGATATGGACTTTCAGCCCAATTAAATTTGAAAGGATTTAATTGAAAAAGATAAACTATGGTTTTAATAGGTCTACCAGGATAACACATCAAAACCCACTTCTGATTATTTTCAATGAATTCATTTGGAAGCTTCACTTGATTTTTAGAAAGTAAATAAACCATTAGTGCTTCCTCTAAAAAGAAATTAACTTGATTTTCTTTCATTTCGCGACCAAAAACAGTACAATCCTCTTCAAGATATTCTTTAAATTTAGTATCTTTTTCATAAATCTTCTTTAACTTTGCAAATAAATCTTTGAAATCTTTAGTGCCCACATATAGTTGATTCCAAACCAAATAATTAAATGCATGTTGTATCTGAAAATCTAAGTGATTTTTTTCAAGTATCTTTTGCATACTATTCCTATGATTAATTATTTCATTCATAAAAGAGTTTTTCAATTCAGGTGCAGGCTCATCACTGTACATATAAAGAAAGTCAGTATAAATAAAATTTAAACCAATCAAAGGTTTACTCACTTTAGATGGAGAAAAGTTACGAATATCTTCCAAGCATTTCTCAGCACTCTGCCTATTAGCGAGTTTATTCATACTCAAGCCAAAAAGCAAAAGTCCTTTTTCAGCAGGCAACTTGTTTATATCAAAAAATTCATTCTTCTTGAAAGGTTTAGCCATAATTATACAATAAAATGCACATTTAAATAAATAGCCCCGCCCGGATTCGAACCGGGGTCTCAGGCGCCAAAGGCCTGCGAACTTGGCCAGCTATTCTACAGGGCTAATATCTATTATAATTTCAAACCACCAGCTTTAAAAACCCTACTAACAAAAAACATTCATGGCAGAAAAAGCAGACTGGACTAAAATAAAACCAGCAGAAGTTGAAAAAATCATAGTTGATCTAGCAAGGCAAGGTATTGGTCCTGAAAAGATAGGTCTAATCTTAAGAGACCAGCATGGAGTTCCTAAAGCTAAATTGTTAGGAATAAGAGTGGGAAAGATACTAGCTAAGAATAAATTAGATATAAACTCTGAAAATAAAAACATATCTCTTAAAATTGATGGTCTAAAGAAACACTCTGAAAAAAACAAACATGATTACACAGCAATGAGAAAAGCAGTTATGTATTCTGCTACAATAAATAGAAGAGCAAAGATAGCAAATCGTTAATAAGTCTAATCAAAATAAAAATGAATAAAGGAAAACTAATAAAAATAAAGTGTCCTAGGTGTGGAAATTATCAAATTACTTATGGTAGGGCTACAACTCTCGTAAAATGCATAAGATGTAACAAACTTCTTCTCAAACCCCAAGGAGGAAAGGCTAAGATAAAAGCCATAATCAAATATGTCTTCCGTTAATTTGAAAGAAGATGAAGTAGTTCTTTGCACTGTAATAAAAATAGACTCAAGTGGAGTTTTTGTAAGAATAGAAGAATACAATATTGAAGGTCACATAATCTTAGCAGAAATATCTCCTGGAAGAATAAGAAACATAAGAGAATTTGTTAGCGTAGGAAAGAAGATAGTCTGCAAAGTTCTTAGAAATAAAGATAATAATCCTGTAATGAGTTTGAGAAGAGTATCTGCTAAAGAAAGAGATACAATACTAGAACACTATAAAAAAGAAAGAATATTTGCAAGCATATTAAAATCAGTTGTTGGGGATAAGACTCAAGAATTAATAGATAAAATAAAATCAAAGGAAGATATTTCTCAAATAATAGAGAATATAAGATCAAATCCAGAATTATTAAAGAAATATTTATCTCAGAAAGAACTTGACAAATTAAAAGAAATACTAGCTCAAAAGAAAGAATCAGATAAAGAAGTTCAAAAGAAAATAAGTCTAAAATCAGATAAAGAAAATGGGATATATATAATAAAAGAAGTTATTGAAACAAAAGAAGCAGAAATATCTTATCTTGGCTCATCTAATTTCTTAATAAAGGTTAAAGGTAAGGAATACAAATCAGCAAATTCTCAACTAGATAGAGTAATAGATTCAATAAAAGAAAGGGCAAAGAAAAATCACGCTCAGCTAGAAATAAAATGAATATCAAATATTACATAGATGAAAAAGGAAATAAAGTTTACACTTTAAAAGAAAGCAATGAAACAAAAGATGCTCATTACAAATTTATAAAATTCAGAGATGCTGGAGATACCCATCACAGCAATCATTAAATAACAATCAAATTATATTCTTTAATGGAAGAATCTCAAAATAAAATAAAAGAATTCAATGATATAAGGGGTTGGTCTAGACCGAGCTCGATAAAAGATCTTCTTCTAAATATGAATGAAGAAATAGGTGAATTCTGGAACTTAATAAAATGGGTAGATGTAGAAAAACAAATAGAACTAATAAAAAACAATAAATTAACTTGTGAAGATTTCATAGGCGACATGCTCTATCTCGTTCTAAAAATATCATATTTGTGCGATGTAAACTCAAAAAAAGCAATTAATGATGTTCTAACAGAGTACGAACAAAGATTCCCAATAGATAAAGTAAAAAACAGTCACGCAAACCTAAAAGCAGGTGGCTTTGACGATAAATACAAATAAAATGGTTGTTGAATTAGAAAAATTAACAGAAGAAAGATTTGATATACTAAACTTAACATTAGAACCAGCAGGACAAGGATCTGTTAGATTACCTCAAAAAAGATGGTTTGTTTTATATTGTTGGGCATAATTCCATCTCCTCAGAAAAGATACGAAAGAGCAGTTGCTAAGTTAGCAGAGAATTTTAGAGCAAATGCAGTTTATGAGGAGTTCATAGCATGTATAACAGGCCCTGATCAACAAATTGATTTAACATTTTATAAGTTATAAAAACTAAAACAAACTTTTCTGCGTGATCTCCTTTTTAACAATCTCTATGTCTTTCTCCCATTCACTAAGTAAACTACGATTGTATATTATAGCAGCCGGATGAAACAAAGGAATTAACTTAACATTTTTACCATGCAATTCAATAATTCTAACTTTCCCATGAACTGAAGTTATTCCTGGCTGATTTTTCATTGAATCAACATCAGCCCCAGCTAAAAAGAACTTAGTAGCATAATTTCCAAGAGAACATATCACTTTAGGGCTTATTTCATTAATCTGTTTAAGCAACCAAGGAGTATGAGCTCTTATTTCATCATTTGACGGAGCTCTATTCTCTGGAGGCCTGCACTTCAATATGTTTGCAATATAAACATCATTCATGCTTAAGCCAACTTTCTCAAGCAATTTATCTAAATTCTTCCCAGCGGCACCAACAAAAGGAAATCCCTGTTCATCTTCGTTGCGACCTGGAGATTCTCCAATAAACATTATCAGAGCATTAACATTGCCTTTTCCAATAACAATATTCTTACAAAGTCCAAATATCTCAGTACTCTTGACAAGCGTAGCCTCTGGAAAATTAAACTCGGAAGATTCTTTATTACTCATAAAAAAACAACAAAAAAAGACTATTTAATAATTACTAGTTTTGAATACATCTGAAGTCCAACCATCTTTAGTAAAAAATAAACTTTCAAAATAATAATTAGATAACTATGCTCCGCCGTAACCCAATCTCATTTCACAAGGATAACGTATCTTAAAAGTACCACCCAGTCCTTGATTATCTTTAGCTTCTATCTCACACATAGCATCAGTAGGACATAAAACCGTAGTTTCGGGGCAATCATTCTTAATTATCTTAGTTACATTAGATTTACCATTATAAATTCCAAAACCTACAATAACTAAAATCAAAACAATAATTGTCAAAATCAAAGGTTAATCTAAAAATTCACAAACAAATTAGTTTCTTGCTAAATTTAGTCAATACCTCGCATCCATTCTTAGTAACTAATAAATCATCTTCAATACGAATACCATACTTTCCCTCAATATATTCTCCAGGCTCAATGGTAATAGTCATTCCTTCAGAAAGTTTAGTTTTACTATTAGTTGAGACAAAAGGGAACTCATGAACTTCTATTCCAAGTCCATGCCCCAAAGAATGAATCAGTTTCTGTTTTAAATTTTTCTCAGCCTCTATGCACAAATCTCCAATAATCTTGCCGGGTTTAACAAGACCAATAGCTCTTTCCTGCTCATTAAGTAAATCATGGTATTTCATCTCTTCTTCAATAGTAGGCTTTCCAAAGTAAAAAGTTCTAGTAATATCAGAACAGTATCCCAAATACTTAACTCCAAAATCAACAACCAAAAAACCCTTCTGCAACCCACCAGAAGGAGTATGATGTGGCACAGCAGCATTTTTACCTGAAGCAACTATTGGCTCAAAAGACTCGACACAACCAAGTTTTCTAGTTTCATAAACCAAAAAAGCAGCTACTTCTTCTTCAGTTTTAAATTTACTGAAATTATCAACAAATTGGTTAAGTATTTTATCTGTTATTTTACAAGCTTCCCTCATCTTCTTTATCTCATCTTTATCTTTAACAGCTCTCAATTCATCCATAAAAACACTAATATCAAAAAATTCACAATCAAACCTTTCCTTTAACATATTGAAATCAGTAACAGAAATATTTACAAAATCAACCCCTACTTTTTTAGTATTAATCCCAAGTTCAGCAAGAGATTCAGATAATTTTTTCCCTGAAGAAACAATAACACCATTAACAGTTTTAGCTTCGCTTAAATCACGATTAGGCACATGCAATACAGCCTTTCCTTGAGAGGGAATAACAAGAAACCCTGCTCCTTTGTATCTAGTAAAATAAAACAAGTTAGGATTAGTTTTCTCATTAGTCATGAATATAGCACAATCAAATCCCATTTTAATCAACTCTTCCTGCAATGTCTTCATTTTCTAAAGTTATTCAACCCACTTGTAAGTTGGAGCACCTAGAGCAATAGTTTCATCTACATCTTTTCTATCTAGCTCTCTTACTAATGGATCATCTGGATGCATTCCCTTGACACTATAATAAACTCTGCTAAATAAGTAAAGAATTCTTTCATATTTATTAACTGCATCTTCATATTGTTCCCATACTCCACCATGTTCTTCAACATGTTCTTGAACCCAAAGACATAAATCATTCCTTAAGTTATCTAAACGCTTTAATAATTTTAATCTATCCACCAAATTCTATTTCTTGAGAATATTTAAAACTTATCTTATCAAAACAACAAAGTTTAAAATCCCTCCCCTCAAAACTAAGATATGATAGAAAAAACACTAATCCTCTTAAAGCACGATGCAGTGTATCGCGGATTAGTAGGCAGAATAATTACAAGATTCGAAGATATAGGTCTAAAAATAACAGCAGTAAAAATGATTCTTCCTGATGAAAAACTAGCACAAAATCACTATTTCTTAGATGAAGAATGGGCCAAAGCAGTATATGATAAAACAAAATTAAGCTATGAAAAAGATGGAAAAATATTCCCTTACAAAGACCACATGGAATTTGGTAAACAAATCCAATCATGGAATATAAACTTCTTAAGAGAAGGTCCTATAATTGCAATGGTTCTTGAGGGTCCACATGCAATAGAAATAGTAAGAAAAATAGTCGGCTCAACAGAACCTAAATCATCTCCTCCAGGAACAATAAGAGGAGACTATGCAATGATGGAATCCTATGCGATTGCAGATGTAAAAAACAGAGTTCTAAGAAATCTTATACACGCAAGCGATTCAACAAAAAGTGCAGATAGAGAAATTGCCTTATGGTTCACTCAAAAAGAAATTCTTTCATACAAAAAAGACCTAGACAAACATTTCTAAGAATAGATTGAAATTACAACTAATCAAACTTAGAATAAAATTTTTCTAAAATTTTACCTATTTTCTTATCTTCCCCTACTTTAATATTATTCTCCTTATAGATTTGAATCATTTTTTCGATTGATTTTTTCTCATTCTCTAATAGTTCATCTAACTTTTCTTTAGAAATTTCCAGTTTAACCCCTTCAAAATAAATAGAATAATCTTTTCCATAAATAAATTCAAAGAAGAATTTTGATTTTTCAATATGTAAATCTGTAGTTATCACCAATATTTTTCTCCACTTATTAGCAAGAACTATTTGTTTTGTGAAATAAGCATTTCCTTGAGTGTCTCTTGACTCTTTTTCTAAAAGAATATCTTTGCTAGAAACCATTTTTTGGACAGCATAATTTTTCATTAATTCCGCTTCAGAAAGTCCTTCATTTTTCCTAACTTTTAGAGAATATCCACCAGAGAATAAAAGCTTAGTTTTTGTTTTAAAGTAAAATTCTATTGCTCTATCAAGCCTACTCTTTGCAATTTCCGAAAGAAAACCTTTATTGGATTCGTGCCCTAAAACAATGATTATATCATAATCCATAAAGTAACATAAATTTAGAAAGTTATATAATTATTGGAACCTCAATTCCGAGCAACGCCATCAAGAACATTTATACAATACAATAAATGGTAAGACTTAAATACTAGTAATACTGTAATACTTCATGGAAGTAAAAACAATAAAGGGAATAAGCGACGATAAATGGATGAAGCTTAAAATCTTAGCAGCTAAAAATAAAGTTGCAATGGGAAAACTAGTTGAAAACATGATCGATAATTATGAAAAGCAAAATGATGATTTTTGGAATGAAATTTTAAGTGGAGAAAAGAGAATCTCTGAAGAAGAAGCCGAAATAATGCAAAAAATAGCAAACAAATCAAGAAAAGAATGGGGATTTAGAAAGTGACACTAATATTTGATACTTCAATTTTAGTAGACCTAGATAGAGGAAGAATAGATACAATAAGCAAAATAGAAAATCTAAAAAAGATGTATCCAATACCTGCAACAATAGGTTTTATAGCATATTTTGAATTCTTATTGGGGTTAAAGGATAAATCTGTTAAAAATAAAGAAAAATCAAAAGAATTTATCGAAAGATTTAATGTTTTACAGACAACAAGAAACACTGCAGACAAATTAGTAGAACTAAAGCAGAAGTACGAACTGCCACTTGCAGACCTGTTCATTGCATCGCAAGTAATGGAAAATAATGGAGTTTTGGTAACAAAAGATAAAGATTTTGAACAAATCAAAGAGATAAACAAGATAATTCTAATCTAAATTTTTCACAACCAAATACTTTAAAAGCAGTTAAACTTCGGAAAGACATAGCTCCCATAGTTTAACGGATAGAATACGGCCTTGCGGAGGCTGTGACCGAGGTTCAATTCCTCGTGGGGGCGTTTTTATTTTCTAAAGAGATCTTTTTATAGTAAATCTAAAGATTTGAGATTTCAAGTAGTATTAATTAAAGCTTCCATTTCTTTTATAGAAAGATGTGCTGCTTCATATCTCCTCCATCTATCTTTGGGAAATCTCTTTTTAGTCAATCTCATTGCCTCTATTAAGTCTTTACCAAATCCTCTTTTTACAGTAATTGTATCAGCTCTTCTTTCAACTCCTTTTCTATAAACTTCATTTCTTGAACATTTGTAAGTTAGCCAAATTCTTGAAAAAAACCCCATGCGCTTAAAATCTACTTGATGAGCTAATTCATGAGCAATAACTCCTTTTACAGCATTTTGTGTAAATCCTAATGCAAGAATATTTTTTGGATTATAATGGATATTACCAGTTATAGCACTAGCATGGGCAAAATGGAATTTTTCAGTTGAAATAAATTTAGACTCAATCTCAGGAAATCCATTATTTCTTACTTCTCTAAAAAGTTTCTGAAAGTCCATAAATAAGAAAACTTAAAAGATATTTATATATTATCACTCGGGACTTTCATCTCTAACACCATGAAGTGTCAAATAGAATGCGGCTTCATTCTCAGGCAGATTAGGAGCATCAATCATCTTAGCAACTCTAGTTCCCTGTTTTCCACGACGTAAATATACTCGATAAGTACTTGCGTGACCCACTATATTCCCACCGATAGCAGTTGTAGGATCTCCAAACATCATTGCAGGATTAGCCATTACTTGATTAGTAACATAAATTGCAATATTATGTTGTTCAGCCAGTTTCATCAAATGATGCAAATATTTATTCAGTTTCTGTTGCCTATCAGCAAGCTGACCACGACCAGAAAACTCAGCTCTAAAATGAGCGGTTAATGAATCTATAACAACAAGCTTGATAGGTTCATTATTTTCCTTAATCATTTCAGTTATTTTATCCAATAATAAAATTTGATGATCTGAATTAAAAGCCCTAGCAACAAGAATATTCTTCAAAACTTTTTCAGGATTAGCACCAACACCCTCGGCAATTTGTTTTATCCTATCAGGTCTAAAAGTTCCTTCAGTATCAATGTAAACAGCTTTACCTTCACTTCCTCCCTGTTCTTTAGGCAATTGTACATTTACAGTCAATGTCAATCCGAGCTGAGTATTATGCATCATTGTGGGAAGATTGCCACCAACAAAAGAATGTCCTTCAGGAACAACAAAATCATATACATAGTCGTTATAATCTATCATTTCAATACTTTCAATAATGTCCCAATTGAATAATTTAATTTCATTAATAATTTGCAAGGCTAAAACAGCTACATCTATCCTAGCATTTAATTCATCGACAATTAATTTTCTTAGAAGGTCATTTTTATCATCAGGGATAGATCTAGAGATATAATTACCAATTGATTTTTTACTAACATTCATTTTTTCACTAAGACTATTAAAAGCAAAAGGAAGTTTTGGATAAATTTCATGAAGAATAGACTGAGAAAGATTATTATTTTTAAGTATATTTAATACATTCATAAAAGTGTTGCTTTGTTCAGTAAAAATATTCTTGATTTGATTGAGAGTATTTTCATTTATAACTTTCGAATTTGTATTGCTTATTAAATTTCTATATCCTTGATTAATAAAATATTTGCCTACCTCTTTTCTTAAATTTCCTCTGTTTCCTCCAATACTATCCATGTAAAGATCTTTAATGTAATCTATTATAATTCTAGGATAACAGTAAGAACTATTCTTGACATTAGGAGTAAAAGTCTTTGATTTAAACATAATCTTACTTAGTTCTTTTCTATCCTCTCCACTTATTCTTACTACATAAAATTTTTCATTGTTAGTTCCGGCAAATCTTTCTTTAAGACTGGAGGAAATCCCCAATCTTAGTAAAAGATAAGTTAATTGAGTCGCAAGTATCTTACTCTTTGTAGTTGCAGATATATCCGATTCAGATACTTCTCCGTCACCATCAAAATACCCTCCAAGAAATGAGGATATAACCTCTATATTTGAAAGAAAAATCCCTTCAGGAATAAATTTACTATCAGCAAGGCACTTATCTAATTTGTACATAAATTGTCTTGTATTGTTTCTAAATAATATTGTGTAGCAATCAAGTCTTCCTTCAATCTTTCTTGTTCTTACGGTTGGTAAATAACCAAATTTTCTATTAATATAGTTACATATCCAATCTTTAATCTTTTGATCAGTGATACTTATAGAAAAAGGGTTGGATGTGCCTTCCGCAGTGAAAATACCTAAAAAGTAAGCATCATCTAAGTCATATTCATGTTCTGTAGTTAAATCAATTTTTTTAGGAGAAGCTATAATATCCCATTTTTGTAGTTCTTCAGCTCTCTTCCAATTAACACCATTATCAAAACTAAGTAGTTGATGCTTACCAGTAATTTTAAGGATTCTTCCTCTTTTAGTTTTTACAACATATAAATTTTTTACTTTTTCCTTGTAAATATTATCCGCATTAACAATTTTTAAATTTCCATTAACCCATGCAAGAACCTTAACTGTTGAAACAGGAACAGCGCATCCTCCCTCAACAATCATTTCACCATTTTTATCTTGATATTTTTTATAAGTTTCTTGAATTTGTTCAACATGCATTCTAGAATCATTGAAGTAACAAACAGGCGTATCTTTGCTCACACACTTTCCACTCCCAAAAGCTCCATAACACTCAGTTATCGCCCTAGACTCAATTCCCTTACCTCCAAATAAACCATCGAGATTCTTACTTCCAGTTGTAATGTAATGGATATCAGCTCTTCTCTTATCAAATTCTGCCCCATCCATAAATCCAAGTTTCATCATTCCCCTAGCAGCCTGAATAGCTTTTCGAGCAACTGCTTCCCCGACACCAGCAAGTTCAGAAAGTGCTGGAGGAGACATTACAGCAAGACCCATTAAATCATAAACACCGGCAGCCTCAAGTTTAGAAGCAATACCAGGGCCAATTCCAGGAATACTTGTCAAACCTGGCTCTTTATCATCCACTTCCTCTTTTTCTTTAGCCATAAAACAAATCACTCTGATTAGTATATAAAGATTTTATCAGTACAAAATAAACATACTAATTCAAAGAACAAATTGAGCCTATAGGGCCACACAAATCAGGCCCTTCACCAGCTACATACTGACATCTTGGAGAGCAAGTGTAAATTGTACCTTTACAAATATCAACGCATTCAAGATGAACCCCATCAGTTTCTTCAGGTGAAAGATTTACAGTAGCACTAGAAGAATCGTATTTAAAGTAAAAAGCAGCACATGCAACTCCTATTATTATTAAAATTAAAATAAGAGAAATTGTATAGCCAGTCCTAGATAAAACCATTATGAAATTAATAACTAGAAAGTATATATAAATTTAATCGAGACTCAGAAAAACAAAATCCAAGCAAGAATTATATCTGCAAATATAAAGCTATAGAAAATCATATGTTCTATACTTCCTCCCTGTCTTACATTGCCCTTAGCAACATAACGAAGAGGCCAGAAAGGCTTAATCCCTTCAGTAGTCCAAGAATCAGCTATAAGGTGTGTTCCATAAGCCAAAAAGAAAGGAAAAGCCATTGTAGGTAAAAACCATGCAAAAAGAATAGTCACACCTAAACAAAATGTAAAACTATGAAGCAAACTCCTTTTCCTTTGAGGAAGAGGTTTACCTTGATTCTGAGCTCTTTTGAAAGAAATTCCTCTGTCAAGGTTAGGAAGTAATGTTGCTATTGCAAAAATAAAAACATAAGTCCACATATGAGTTACTTTATTTATAAAAAAAAGCATAAAGAATAAACCTATAGCTACATGAGTTTTATTAAGCATAAAAAAACAGAGAGATATTAGATTTAAACCTTTGCCGATGTTTCAAGTTCTTTTATTACTTTATCAATAGAGAATTCTTCAATTTCCCTTACAGAAAACTCTAAATTATTACTAAAAGAATTCATTTTAAAGCTTCCAGTAAACAGTCTTTCTTCTCCAATAATCTCAGCACGTTTTGCATTCAATACATCCAAAGAGAAAAGATTTTCGTCTCCAACTCCAAGCAACTTCTTTATATTATTACCAAATAAAACAGATCTCATAGTAGCATTTCCATCATCAAGAACTAAGTTGAACAAAACACCCTTTTCACCCTCATTCTTTTTAGAATCAAAGAATCTTGGTTCAAATGTCTGTACAATGAAAGCACGAACACTAACAAAAGCTCCTTCCTTAGCATCCCCAAAATTCCCTGATAAAGGAGCAGTAGTTTCTTTTACAGAATCAAACTTCATATCACTAGGCTTTATGTCTGAAAAAGCTGAAACATGAATTTCTCCATTCTTGACACTTGCTCCTTTTATCTCAATAACACTTCCTTGAGTTAGATTTCCAGATTCAACCAAAGAAACATGATTAGAATCCCATAAAACTACTCTTACATTAGAAGTATCATCACCTAATGTAAAGCTTGCAAATTTACCACTTCTCCCATTTTTGTTAAATTCTTTTACAGGATTTACACTAGTTATTTTCCCAATAACGTTAGCACGCCTAAGTCCTTCAGAGAGTTCATTAATCTTAAGAATTTCATTCTCAAAACTAATACCCAGTTCAGCAGCCACTATCTGAGCTGCACCTTCCTTAGAAATCAATCCAGATAATTTTGACTTCTTAGCATCAACTTTCTTTTCAACCTCATCAACAGATAATCTAGAATGCTTTGATATCTTATCAACCAAACTTGAGTACGTATCCATTCAAACACCACAAACTTCAGGTTTAAAAGAATACCGCTAATCCAAAACAAAGATTAGGAATGTTTAAAATTACTAGAATAAAGAATAATTTTAGACCAGCTAATATCAATTAGGAATGTTTAAAAAAGCTCCTAACACAATCAAAACATGGCAAACACAGCAGTAATAATAATAAAAATAATGCCTGAATCTCCTGATGTAGATCTAAACAAAATGAAAGAGACCGTAAAGCATAAAATGGAATCAAATGGCGCAAAAGCAGTTACATTTGAAGAAAAACCAGTAGCTTTTGGTCTAAAGGCTCTAATGTTAAAGATGGCATTCCCTGAAGAAAAAGGAACAGACTTTGTAGAACAAGAGCTAGCAAAAGTACCTCATGTATCTTCAGTTACAATAGAAGATTACAGAAGAGCATTTGGCTGACAACATGTTTGATGGAGAATATTTCACAGATTCTAGAGGTCAAGTATATATGCCATTAAGATTGCTAAAGGGTCTCCCTGGGTGCATAGAAATAGTATATATTGGTAAAAAAACAATAAAACTAGATACTATAAGTATGGCAGAACATATAAGAAACATGAAATCAGAATACAGTAGAGTTCTAAAACAACCAGAATCATTGGAATAAAATGAGCCTAACAAAAGAACAAATTTCAGAGCTAAAAAAACAATTATTAGACCAAATAAAGAAACTACCTGAAAATCAAAGAAAAGATGCAGAAAAGCAAATAGATAATTTATCTGATGAAACAATAGAAGAAATGCTAAAAAATCAAAAAGAATCTCAAGTCAACATATTTAGAGAAATAGTAGCAGGTAAAATACCAAGTAAAAAAATAGACGAAAACTCGTCAGCGGTAGCTGTTTTAGAAATAAGACCAATTTCAAAAGGCCATTCAATAATAATTCCTAAAGAAAAACTCGAAAATATAGATATAATACCTGAGAACATATCCATCCTCATAGATAAAATATCAAAAAATATATCTGATAAGTTAAAAGCTAAAAATATAAAAGTGGCTCCAGAAACCAAATTTGGAGAAGTTATAATAAATATTATTCCAATCTATGATAAAGAACTCTCATTAAATAGTGAAAGAACAAATCCATCAGAAGAGCAATTAGAAAAAATAGCAGAAGAATTAAAAAGAGAAGATAAAAAAGAAGAAATTAAACAAGAAGAGAAAAAAGAGCCCATAAAAAAGTTACCAAGAAGAATTCCTTAAAATCAAGACAAATCGTGAGGCAGATTATTCATTATTATCCGGATATTCACACTCAGTACATCCCCAAGTAGCATATAATGATATATCTTGAATAACTTCGCAACTACACTCTCCCCGAAAGCTACCATCTGAAAGTTTAAAAGGTTGCTGACAAGTGAAAAGAATATGTGGCTCACTATTAAAAATATCTGAGAAAAAATATTCTTCGCATCCAGTGCCACCGCCTCCTATGCATTGACGTTCAGCATTATCACAATAAAAATGAACGAATCGATATCTAACATTACCCTTAGCATCTTTTTTTAATCCAGCTAAGCCACCTACACCCTCACTATTCCCCATACAGCCTGCTTTAGCATCTAGTAAGGCTAATTCTTCAGTTGAACCAAGACCCCGCACTGGTCCCATTTTTTCACCTTTTTTTAAAACAATATTCTTTTCGAATTCGTCACCACATTCATATTGTTCAGGTTTAGTTGGTTCAAGCATAAAGTCTTTCTGATTAAAATAAATGAAGACACCAACAATTAGTAATAAAACAAAAAATACCTTGACCTGACTCTTCATAAAAATAACAATGAATAAATATATATAAATGTTTTCAAATTTAAATTTATAGCCATCTAAATTTTACTAAACTCAAAGGACTTTAATATAAACATAAAAAAATAAAAGTGCTAATAAAAAAGCAGGCGCAAATGGAACCCCTGTCTTTATCATTACTTTCTTGCCTCTCTTTCTCAAAATGAGTATCTGATTAAAGTTCAATCCTGCAAAGTTCTTTTTTATAACCTTGCCATTTACATAAACATCTCTTTCTAACCAATCTCCTTCAGTAAGTTTATCTGGAGAAATAAGTTGAATCATGCAAGACTTCTCAACTGCCCTTACATAAGCAAAAAGAAAAGGAGATAATAATACAAAAACCGCGAATATATTTATTATAATTACAGAATCATAAACATCTCTAGTAAAAAAGACCAAAATAGCTAAAATAATAGACACAATAAAGAAATATTTGAGTCTTTTTATTTGATTAACAAAAGATTTTTTAAAATCATTATAATTTTGTCTTACCAAAAAGAAGCTGTAAAATAAAGTGTAAATTACTCCAGATGTAAATAACAATAATATAAAACCAACCCCATAGTAAGCGTAATCAAACAAAGAAGAGTAAGGGAATATTCCACCTAATCCAAAAAGAAGTTTAGCATCTCCACCAGCAAAAACTCTTGCATAATAAAAAAGATACCCAAGCCCTACAAATAAAAATATTCCAAAAAGCCCATATACAAAAAACATGAAGTTATTAGAATAAATAGAATAAATTGCCCTATATGCAAGAACAAAAGCAATCAATGAAAATGTAAGCCAGTTAGCAATTTCTCTAGTCCTCAGGTCCTGAATCACTGCAAATAATATAGCAATAAATCCAATAATATACAAGAATATGTATTCACCCATTATATATAACAAAAGAGATACTTTATTAATATTATTTACCGCTATGTTTGATGAGAAAAGAGTGGATCCACCGTTATCTTCCAATAATAATACTTCTTGCTCTTGTAACTGTGTCTTTCATAATAATAAAAGATTATGTTGTAGCAATAATAGGTGCATTCATAGTAACATATCTAGTCTATCCAATCCATAAAAAATTGGAAAGAAAGATGCCTTCATGGTTGGCAGCAAGTATAACCCTTGCAGCAACAATTCTCATCATATTCATCCCTTTATTCTTTGTAATTAAAGAAATAATCTCTCAAATATATAGAGCAATCCAGTCAGGAGCTCTTGCATTATTAATATCTAAAGTAGAAACCTTAGAGATAATACAAAAATATAATTTCAATCTGTCTGATCTTACAAATAAATTCTTTAGTTTTGGAGTGCAAACTCTTTCAGGAATAACTCTATCTGTAGCAGCATCAATAGTATCTCTTTTTGTAATGATTTTCATAATCTACTATCTTCTTCTAAGTTGGCCAAAACTTAGCACAAGAATGAGAAACTATGTTCCTTTCGACAATAAAGACAAAGTGATAAAAGACATGGCAGACACGACAAAGAAAATAGTCAAAGGCACATTATTCTTAGCATTCATTCAAGCATTAGTAGCAGCAATAGGATTCTGGTTAGCAGGAATAAACTTCTACTTAATACTTGCAACATTAATAGGAATATTTGCTTTCATACCTGGAGGACCTGCAATAATATGGGTTCCAACCCTCATAATAAAAATAATCCAGCAAGACTATATATCATCGGGAATAATTCTAGCATTTGGATTATTCATATCAATATATCTAGACACAATATTAAGAACAAAAGTAGCCGGAAAAGACTCAAGCATACATCCAGTAGTAATGCTTCTAGGAGTCATGGGTGGAACTCAGGTATTAGGACTAGCAGGAATAATAGTTGGTCCTCTCTTATTAAGTTATACTCTAGAAATACTTGAAGAAATTCTAAGCCAGCATTAAATTCTTCATCTTGGAAAAAGATATATACCCTCAAAGCTTTAACATCGTATGAAATATAAACCCAATAAAAAAGATAACCATTCTAAAAGAGGAGATGTTGCAAGAGCACAACATGAACTTTATGAAGACGAATCAGGAATAACTGCAAGAAAGGCAATGAGAGATTCAATTACCAAACCCCCAATAACTCAACAAGACGCTGATCATTATAACGCAATTCAGAGAAGTGACTACGGAATAGAAAAAGATATTGTTAAAAGTGACTTTGAGAGAAAAGAAGGCGATCTCTCTAAAGCAACAGACAGATTATATGGCGTAACTCTAAGATTAAAGCAAAGAGAAAAATCTGAAAAAGACCCAGAAAACTACCAGTCAAGCATAAAATATGAATCATGGATCGAAAATAGGGCAAAAAGATTAATAAAACAAGCAACAAGAGCAGGAGACAAAGAAACAGCAGGACACGCTTATAACATCCTTAAGATATTAGATAAAGAACCTCATCCAAATCATGGAAATTTGGAAGAAAGAGTTTCAAAAGAAAAAAGAAGGAGAGCAGTACCCCCCTGGATAGCGTTAATACTAATCATCGGAGGACTATTTTTTATCTCACCAAACATCACAGGCAACGCAATAAGCAACATGTCCCAAGGAAACTCAAATATGATCGGAGCAATTTTAATTATACTAGGCTTAATGAGCGCATATTTCTGGACTAAAAGTTAATTTATTTTTTATCTTCACGTGTTCTAAATTGTCCACCTTTCTTGTATTTATTATATCCTCGTTGTTTTCTCTTATCATTCTTGCTTTTACGCTTTCCCCCAAAACCATAATCCTCTGACATAAAGAAACAAAATAAGATGTATATAAAAAACTAACTCATTCAGCAGGACAAGTTACTGTTGCACATCCCAAGTTGCAATCTACATTCAAACTGGAATCATAACAATATATTTCCTCATCATTCATTTTTATAGACTGACAACAGAAAGCAATTTCATTTCCACTTCTACAAACCAATTCACAAGCCTGCCTTGTAGCTTCCAAATTCTGAGTTTTCAAAATTGGATCAGTTCCAGACTTGAAAAAACTAAAACCATTTTTAACAAAAAATACAAATCCTATAAGAACTGCAACACCTATTATTATCAATATAATTGTAGTTATTGCTATATCAAAACCCTTGCTATTCATGTTCCTTTAAGAACAAAGACCCTCACCATTATTAAAGGTAGCGTCGCAAATACCCTCGGGTTGATAACAAACACCGCTAAAACCACACCTACATGGAACATCACTCGTTATAGTATGATAAGCATCAAAAGTACAAAACCTCAATATACTAGAACCCTCGATTCCAGAACCTCCAGATCCCCCACTAGAACCCATAGATGATCCCGCAGAACTTCCCCTGGAAGAAGGTAAAGGAACTGCAGGATTATCATCAGCACTTTCTGTAGACTCAAAACCTATTGCTCCAAAAAATTGCTCTGCTCCAGAACCATCCTTATCTATAAAAACGAAATAAAATATAAGTACAAAAATTATAATCAAAACAGCCAAAAATATTCTAAATGCGAGCTTCTGATTCCAAACCATTAAACAAAAAGAATCAATGAGTAATTAAAAACATTGTTACTGGTAATCAGCGCATGTCTTGTCTGCTATCTTAGTATCTACAGGAAGACCCAAACAAGCATCCTTTCTGAAAGTGTATATATCTATATTTCTGCAGTTCAATGAACTAAAACTTGTATCAATCCCCTGAGATGTAAGTATATCAATAATTCTAGAGTCTCTGCAGTTAACAAGATCTCCATTTATTAAATTATATCCGCAAAACTCAGCCCTATATACATTTTTCACATAAAATACACAATTATCAGCCAATGCTTGAAGCTCATTAGAAACATAGCCTGAATTGCTTCCATCCTTTCTTACAAGCATGACTATAACTACTAAAAGTAAAACACCCAAAACAACCCAAACAAGAGGCTTAGAACCAAAACTCTTTTTACCACTATTCTTCAATTCACTTTTAACCTTGTTTGTTTTTTTGTTTTTAACCATATTCAATTAAGGGGTAAGAGGCGCAGTGCACTTAGCAGTAGTTGTAATCTTGTCGCTAGCAACATTGTTTACTTTTACAGTTCCTCTATCATCAGCAGGAATCTGATCACAAATAGCTACCAAGTTATTTTGACTAGTGCAAGACATATTATTCAAGCCCTTAGCAACATAAATAGATTGAATTCTAGGATCGTTACAATTAACAATTTCATCCTTACCATCTACTTCAGTAACTCTATACGAACAAAAGTCAATAGCTAAATTCCCTTGAATATATACCTCACATGCACTTGCAAGAGTCTGTAATTCGCTAGGAGCTCTGTCAAAAATACCAAATATTGTATCAAATCCTTGAGTAAAACCAATTATTAACATGACAAGAACAACAAGACCCAGTACAATTAATATGACTGTAGAAATAGTAACATCTCCCTTTCTCTTTTCAATCACCATATTAAATAATGATAAAAGTTCTTTATAAACTTTCCTTCATAGAGAGTACTTTAGCCTTATCAAAAATAACCTTCAAAGAATAAACATAATTTATTTCATCATTATTAACATTATAATTTTCAGATATTCCTGAAACAACAAGCTCATATTTTCCATCTTTCAGAAGCAATGAATACTGTCCTAAAGAAAGTTTAGCATAAAGGTTGTTATTCAAACCAGATTCTCTCCTTTCAGAAGCATACCTTCTTAATGATTCGTTAAATGACTTCTCAAAATCAGCAGAACTCTTAGATTCAGTTATAGACTTAACAATAATATCTTCAGTAGAATTCAATAGATATTCATGACTCGTTTTAGCAAAATCAGATGGTTTCCTTAACTCAGCTTTAATCAAAGTCAAGTCAGTATTGTTTGAAAGCATAACATAAAGTGCAAAAACAACAAGGAAGAAAGCCCCAATGACTAATAACACAGTACCTGTATGCCCTTTTCGATTCATGCGCCCTCCTTAACATATATATCTATTCTGTTACAAAGTCTTCTAACAGATTTCTTATCTGAAAAATCCACTAGTTTATTGTAGTTATCATAATCTAAAATCTTACCCTTAGAATCAACATATTGTTCAACAACTCCTGCCCAATCCACCAATTTCAACACTCCATCATCAATAGAATAAGTCAACACAAAAGTATTTTCAGCACCGTATTTTTCCAAGAAATGTTCTGATAAAGTAGGCCTTAAAGTACTTTCAATAGAATTATCATCGCAATACTTTGCTAACAATTCATTAACAATAACAATCTTATTTTCATAAACAACATAGTCATCTAAAAAATCATCCATTAAATTATAACTCTCAATATTATCTCTTACTATAAATGTAGAAACAAGAATATAAGCCAATATAACAAGAAGCAAAAATATTATTGAAGGAAAGCTAGTCAAAATCTGTCCTATAGTTCCTTTCTTCTGTAATTTCAAGCTAAAACCCTCCTTGAGTTTTGAGAACTCCCAACTAAAATATATTCTTCATTTTCTACATTCTTACCATAAGAAGCACAAATAGGATAATCCTTATTTTTCTGTCTAACATTCAAGAAACATCTTGTCTTAAAATCTGTAACTCCTGTAACAAATTCAACTCCTGTTTTGCTCTTGACATAAATCATATGTTCTCCATCTCCTATAACTGATTTACTAATTCCACATTTTTCATAAAAGTCTTTTTCATTTAAAGAGTTCAAGTTAATTTTCTCTTGTGAAAAACAATCTCTAACTTCATCAAGCAAAATTCTCGCCTCTGTTTTCCTATAATCATATCCCGTTCCAAAATATCCTACAAGCCCTCCATAAATTCCAATAGCAATTACAGCCATCATTAAAAAATAGATAGAATACAAAACTCCTGTTCCTAAAACTCCTCTTCTATTCATAATTCAGACCTCTGCTTTTTAACAACATCAAATATGAATCTTGTATCCTGGGAATTCCCAGAAACAGCCTCAACTTTAAAATTAACTATATCAACATCATTAAAAAATTTGTAAGCTGTCCCAGAACTCAATCTAGAACTCACAACAACTTCATTGTTAACATTATTGATAGTTACTATATCTGCAAAATTCTTTCCATTCTTAAAAGCAACAGCGGCTATTTTACTAATGCCTATCTTAAAACTCATTCCAGGTTCAGCAACGTTAATCACTCGAGCAATTTCCTTTGCATAAATATCTTCTAGCATTGCACTTCCATTAGAGTAAGAACCAATTCCCCAAAACATAATAGCAAAAAACAAACAGAAAATAACTATGTGGATTACATTATCCATCACTATACTAGCTCTTTTGTCCATAATATAAATCTGCAAATCAAGAATATAAAGATAACTAACAAGAATTTTATGGTCCTGTAAATGAACAGCCCAATCCCTTTAACTTAATATAATAATCAATATCGGATTGGTACTTATTACCCTCATTAAATTTTATATTAACAACGGTTTTCTGTTTTTCTACAAAAAGAGATTTCAAATTATTTTTATTAAAATAAATGCAGTTAAGCGAAAAGCTACCTTTAGTTAGAGAAAACCCTCCTCCAGGACCCACAGATCCACCAGCAATAGAATAATCTACAAAACCATCTGATTTTATATCAATATTCCTATCAATTTCTCTGCAAAATCCCACATCTTGACATTGGGTAATAGACTTTTCACATAAACACAAACAAGCTTTATCAAAACACTTCTGAGGCTTCCTATCTTTTCCAATTATTTCGTCATCTTTAGCAATAGGAACATCTTTATTCCATCCGACCAAAACCCAACCAGCCATACCACGCAAAGCAAAATTATTACTTTCGCCATCTTTCAAAAATTCAATTTTACCAGATAAATCATTAACAAATACCTGAGCATTCTTCATGTCAGCATCAACAAAGAAATTATACAACTTAATCCCAAAAAATCCAAGTAAAACCACCCCTATAACTGCAATAATAAAACCTAGGAATTCATTAGTCTCCATTACAAGTTGCCTTCTATATTATAACACAAAGAATTAATATCATTAACATCCCAATTCATCAACTTAACAAGAGAACATCCCTTCTGACCAGCATCAATACTTTCAAACTTACCACAAGTCTCAAAAGATATAGCCTGGTTCTTTCGCGTAGTATCCTCTGAATCATAAGCAAGAGCAGTAGAAACAGCTCCAGCAATACCTATCTTAATCAATACAGCAGGAAGATTAAATATGCTTCCTGGACCTGTAACAACTCCTATCGCCCCAACAATTCCCCCAGTGGTTAATGCATTCCAAAACGCGGCTTCAGGAGTTTCTCCAGACACCTTTATCTGGGCAAATATAATAGATAATTGGTTAGAGGTTGTTGGCTTTGTAAAATAGCTCAAATATGCTTCTGCATTCGGCTTGGTCCTAACAATCTCTTCATAATCAGCTTTCTGTTCAGGAGTCATCACAAACTTAGTATTAATTACTAAATTCTTGAAATCTTGATATTCTCGTTCAGTCAAAGTAGCCTTACCTAAATAAGCCGAAATACCCTCATCTTGAGCTATTGCTCCATATCCTGCTCCTTCCTCTCCAGTTATTGCGTGAGTATAAGTCTTACCAATCCCAGGCACTTCTTGTGTAGATATAAAATTATTAAAATTAATATTCTTCAAAAAATCATATTTCTTATTTTCTTCATACAAAGCATCTGAAAATGCAACTCTTGAACAAACAATACAACTAGGTTTAACAGGTAGTGAAATCAAATTAGTAGTAGCAGTTAGCTGTTTAACAAAATCTTCAGCAGGCGTGCTAGTTCCATCTCCAGGACGGAAAATATCTAGTTTTCCTTGTCCAGTCATTTTCCAACAATCATACATCGCATTAGCAACTTCTTTCTGTATTATTGTTACAGCTTCGCCATTTTTAATTTGATTTTCACTCACTTCAACAACATCAATATTATTTTTATTCTCCCCAGCAAACTGCTTACAAGAATTATCCACCCCACCAAATCCTAAAATAGCCCCATCATCAACAGTAATACAAACCTTTTCAGTCTGACAGTTAAGAGGAACAAATTGCTGTCCAGCAGAAAAAACTGTAGCCCTAGATAAAATAGAAAGTCTACATAAATCTCTATTGGTAAGAGAATCATCTTCAAAAATAGTATAAAGTCCAAGTCCAACAAGAACAAAACCAATTATAGCCAGTATAATTGTGGCAAGTTGTGTTGAAGTAAGCTCCCCCCTCTTTTCCATTTAAAGATTATTAAAATGAACTTTATAATGTCTTCGACTAAATAATACCAACTCTCTTAAGCAAATATATTACACCAAATATAGCAATTATTGCAAATAAGACCCACAATATTTTATTGGTTAAATTATCTGTTGAAAATTCACTCATTTTGCCCCTTAAGAATTAAGTTCTTATTATATTCGCTCAAAACTCTATAAATAAATTCATCAACTTGAACAACATCAATTTCGTCCCATTCTTTACCTTTAATGAATAAGATATCCAGACTACTAGTAGAATCTCCAAAAAAGACACCTTGGTCATTTCGTTCATAATTAAATGCAGTATCTTTTCTGTAAAAGTAACCATTTGGTTTAGCTAAATAATTTACAAGTTCTGGATAAAATTTACTATATTCTGAATGATAGAAATATGGAACAAATTGCCCTCTAGATAAACTATAGTAAACCCATCCATCTTGTTTGGACCAACTAGCTTTTTCATCAGCATCTGCACCCCACCAGTTATAATTAGTATAGAAGAAGTTAACTTTAACATCTGCAGGATTTTTTAAAGGATTATCTGCATAGTTATCAAACTTAAAACAACCAGTTTTATCCCAATCTTGAGCAAGTCCTGGAGTAACAGGTTTACTCAAATCAAGAGTAAGATAACCATCAACATTTCTAACAGTATAATTCAAATCTTTTTCAGCACCATTTTGTTTAACTCTCAAAGTCAAAAACTTCTCACACTTATTACCTTGTAATATGCTATCTCTCCAAGAAATTATCTCGTTAATTAATTCTTTATTTGGCAGAATTTCTATTTTAAAAAATTCAGGGTAATAATCAAATTCAGAAGCAGGTCTAAGAGACACAACAGTTATTTGATTGTCTGATGGCTTCAATAATCCATATCCTATCAATCCAGGCCCTTCAAATCCAGATTTTGTATAAGGAGTTATTCTAACTTCTCCAAAATCATCCCTATAAATGTCAATATATCTCCAATGATTAATAGACTTCTTTAGTCCAGTAGGTCTTCTTTCAGTTTTAAAATAAAAGTCATTTATCTTATTCTTAGTATCTTCAATATTAAACTCGTAACCTGCTAAAACAGAAACTTTCTCATCCGAAAATTTTCTGAATTCATCCCCTGTATAATATTCCAAACTTTTAGTATCTAATCTAAGACCTATAACTCCATTACCTTGAGGAACAGTACCAAGCCCTAAAGTGGGGATAAGTTCAGGCAACCCAATTAATTCAAGAAATTTAGGAAGAACACCAGTAAAATATATAACTACTAAAGCGGCTGCAATGACTCCAGCCACTACCCAATAAGTAGTGGATTGATCTCCTCTTCTATTCATCCTCCAAATCTCCACATATTTTTCAGCGATTCAATAATAGAACTTCCCTTATCATTAAAAGCAATATATAAAATAATGACTAAAACCAAAGCACCTATAGCAATTATCCATGGAACAAGTTCGCTAAAACCAAGTTGCCCTCTTTTCTTCATCTTGGAAAGAATAAAAGCCTCAATATAAATCTAATCTTTTCTTACATATTTTTCCATTATGATTCCTTTTCCCCAGTCCTTGTGCATTTTTTCACCCACTCTATGATACCCAAGTTTTTCATAAAATCCAACCACAGGAAGAACAGCAACAAGCCATACCTTTGAAAGCCCATTCAAGACAGCATCTCTTTCCAAGATACTTAAGAATGCCCTTCCAATACCTTTTCTCTGGTGTTCAGGCAAGATAAAACAAGCCATTATCTCATCCTTGTGAAGTGTGGCTGTTCCAATAATTTTTCCACTATCAGTTGAAACGTAAATATTCTTATGAGCAATATCCTCACAAAATATTTCAGAAGTGTAATAGGAAGCGCTCAAAGTTATTTGTTCAAGAGTATAATCTTTATTATCTCTTTCCGTAATAGCTCTCGTTATCAAAGATGAAACCTCTTGCGCATCTTCAAGTTTAAACTTACGTATCTGCATAATATAGCAAATCAAACGTTATATAAATCTTAGTTAAGGCACATTTAATAACATAAAAAAGATATCTTTCATATATAAAAAGAGGCAAAAAGTGGTAACAACTGATGAAATTCTAAAAAAGTATCAGGCAAAAATACAATCAGAGATAGAAACAGACAATCAAGGACAAAATACAGTATATTCAGGAGATTATGAAAGATTCAAACAAGATATGCTTCCAGATCTTTCAAGATACAAAAGATGGGCCGATTCTTTAGGAAGAGTAATCAAAATAAAAGTCTCTGATAAAGAAAATCAAAAAATACAGCGCTACCTAAACATAGCACACCTTGATGTAACACCCTCACAATCAGCAGGACTAGCCTTAGTTGCAATGCTCCTAACACTTTTCATAACTTTTACCATAATGACAAGCACAATAATTTTAGGAAAGCCTTTTCCAATAATGCTAACATTTCTAGGATTTATTTTAAGCATGTTTGTATATTTCTACGTATATTCAATGCCTAAACGTCTTTCAAATATATGGAGATTGAAAGCGTCTTCTCAAATGATTCCTGCAATATTATACGTTGTAATTTACATGAAACACACATCAAACTTAGAAAGAGCAGTACAATTCACATCAGAACATCTAGACACACCATTAGCACTAGATTTTAAAAAAGTATTATATGATGTTGAAACAGGTAGATTCCAAACAGTAAAACAATCTCTAGATGCATATCTAGAAACATGGAGAGATTATTCTCCAGAATTCATAGAATCATTTCATTTAATTGAATCGAGTCTTTACGAACCATCAGACTCTCAGAGAGTGAATACTCTAGAAAGAGCTCTACAAGTAATGCTTGATGGAGTTTATGATAAAATGCTCTCCTTTTCAAGAGATATCAGAGCACCATTAACAAATGTTTACATGCTTGGGATAATATTGCCTACATTAGCCTTAGCTCTTCTTCCATTAGCATCTGTAGTAATAGCAGGAGGTCTAAAATGGTATCATCTTTTTGTAATTTTTAATTTAATAATTCCTCTAGGAGTTTACTTCATGACCTCAGAAATCCTTCTTAAACGCCCTGGAGGATACGGAGAAAATTCAAACATAGAAAAAAACCCAGAATATTACAAATTCATTTCAAACAAACCATGGCTAATAGCAGGAATAATATGCATACCTTTGTTCATTATAGGGTTATTACCATTCATACTCCAAAGCGATATGATAACAAGTATTCTAGGAATAAAAAGCGATTATACTTTCGGAGAATTAGGTATTCCCTTCTTCCAAGATCAATTTCTATTTGACTTCAAAGAAGTTGCAGGAAATATGGTAGGTCCATTTGGAATAGCAGGAATAATGCTATCATTATTCATTCCATTATCAATAGCATCATACTTCAGTATAGCTTACAAACTAAAAACAAAAGAAATAATAAAAGCAAGAAGGGAAACAAAAGAATTAGAAAAAGAATTCACATCCACACTTTTCCAATTAGGCAACAGATTAGGCGATGGAGTCCCCGCAGAAAGAGTATTTTCTAGAGTTGCAGAATCATCTCAAGGTCAAAAAACTCAAAGTTTCTTTTACTTAGTAAATCAAAATATACAACAAATGGGAATGCCAATAGATCAGGCAGTATTCAATCCTCAAAGGGGTGCGATAATCTACTATCCTTCAGCAATAATCTCCACAAGTATGAAAATATTAATAGAATCTGTAAAGAAAGGTCTCAAAATCGCAGCAAGAGCAATGATGTCAATTTCAGATTATGTAAAAAACATCCAAAAAATAAATGACAGATTAAGAGACTTGTTAGCAGAAGTAGTCTCAGACATGCGCTCAAACATGGTCTTCCTTGCTCCTCTTCTTTCAGGAATAATAGTAGGTCTAACATCAATGATAGCAATAATCCTTAACAAACTAAAATCTCTTTCAGATTTAACTCAAGGCGGAGCAGAAATAGCAGGAATAGGAAGCATAGGCAAGATAACGACTCTATTTGATATAACTGCAATTATTCCTCCTTATTTTGTACAAGTATCAATAGGCCTCTACCTAATACAAATAATTTTCATATTGACAGGAACCCTAGTAACTGTAGATTCAGGTAAAGACGAATTACAAGAAAAAAATGAACTATCAAGAAACCTAAAGAAAGGAATAATGTTGTATCTAATCACAACATTAATAGGAACATTAGCCTTAACAGGCCTGGCTGCCGTAGCCCTAGCAGGATTAGGTTAAAATACCAAACATCTCTTCAGGCTTGACAATCTTAATACCTCTAAAACCATTATGTTCAAGCAAATGTTTATCATAAGTTATAACATATTCAGAATTAGATTGAATAGCACATTCTAAGATAGCATTATCATCTGGGTCGTTTTTAACAACATCTATTTTTTGAGTTGGTTCGACAATAATAACAAAATCAATGACCACATTCAAAATTTTAGTTGCCTCATCAAGATTATAACTAAAGTCCCTCATAAGAATTTCAGAAAATTCATCTAGAATTATTTGAGTAGTAAATAATTCAGCATCTTGCATTATTAATTTTATGAGCAATTTATGTGAAACACTATATTCCCATTGAGTTGCTGATATAAAGAAATTTGTATCTAATGTAATCTTCATAATTATTTATTTTTTGATTTCCTGTATCTATGAACAATATCATTTACATCACTTTCTTTTATTCCAAGCCCATCATTTCTTTTAGTATTCTCCTTAACCATTTTTTGTAAACTCTTAATCAAGAGCTCTTTAGAAGGTACTTCTATTTTCTTTAAAACTATAGAGTCCCCACTACTTAAAACTACAAAAACGCTTCCCTCATCAGCGTTTACTTCCTCCCTCACCTTCTGAGGAATCACTATCTGCCCTTTCGAAGACATCCTAACAGTTTCAACCATGTAAGAAAGTAAGACATGCTTACTTATAAACATTTCGGTTAAAAATTAAAATGTAATTGTCTTGGATTTTCAGGATATTCTATTCTTTTTAATCTAAAAATTCTTTCAATTCTTTGAGGGTCTTGTTCAGATTCTGGAAGAAGAGAATATCCTGGGTCTCTCAAAATACTCCAGTTATATTCTCCAATTCTGCCTCCAAAGTCTACCTTGAATTGATATTTCCCAATAGGGGGTAAGTCAGAGGATTTTATTTCGGCTTCATCTATAAAATATCTGTAAACACGATCATCTTCTTCAATTATCTGAACAAGTTGACCTTCTTCATCTTTTTCTACAACAAAACCCAAAGAAGAAGCAATCTCATGACTATGAGAGTAATTAGAAGCAACCATTATTTTAGCACCGCTATCAAGTTTTCTTTTAAGGTCTTCAAGGTCTAATTCATTATCGATTTCTTCTAATTTCATCTTAAATCTTCTTAACAGTATTCATCAACCAGCTTCTCCACTCAGGAAAAACTCTTTCTGAAATAGGCAAACCAACTTCACGAGTTATCTTCTCGCTGATGCGATGAAACATATCGTTGCTTAATGCATTAAATTTACTCTCCATAATTGAAGGCATCTGCATCTTCTTTGAAACATCAACTATCTCCTGCTTTATCTTTCCCCTCAAAATAATATTATCCCAAACAGCATCCCAATTTCCAGCCCATCCTTTTACACTTCCAGCTATTTCTTTTATTATTTCAGAATCTCCATTCATCAAATCTTCAGTAGGTTCTAACTCATCTTTCTCAACATTATATTTAACCAAATCAACAAAACCTTTCTCATCAGCAGGATCTCTAGTCCAATGTTTCCTAACTTCAGTAATTTGAGTAACTCTTTTCTTATAATGTAGCCCATCAGGAGTTCTAATAGGATTTGCAACTGCAATAATATCAGTTGCCTTGAAACTAGTTATAGGAACTCCTAAATCATTTACAACTCTGTCAAAAACACCATATGGATTTGCTCCATGAATTGTTCCAGCTACCAAATTAGCAAGAGCTCCAACCCTCATTGCTTCATACAAAGCTTTAGCCTCAGAAGATCTAACTTCTCCAACAATTAATGCAGAGTCTCCCAATCTAAGAGAAGCACGAATACCTTCTGAAGCTTCTATTTCAGTAGTAGATTCAAGTAAAGCACTTCTAACTTTCATTCTCTGAATATTGTATCCTAATTTACGAAGAGAATCAACAGGCAATTCTAAAGTATCTTCTATAACAAGAGTTCTAACAGAAGGAATAACTTCAAGCATAACGCTTCCTAAGAGAGAAGTCTTACCGGAAGATCTAGTTCCAGCAATTAACATGGTTCGATTACCATCAATAATAAAACTAAGAAGTCCTGCGGTAAATGAATTAATCATCTTGTTATTTACAAATAAAGGCAATGTCCAAGGTTCTTCTCTGTGTCTGCGTAAAGCATAGGCAATTCCAGTAGGGGAAAGCGGTCTCTGAATTGCAGCAACTCTAGCCCTAACATTACCAAAGAAAATATCTGTATCAAGTATAGGGTTTGCTTCATCTAAAGGCCTTCCAGACTGAAGTCTTAATTTAGAAGCCCAAGAATCAGCATCCTCATATGAAGGAAGTATGTTAGTAACACAATCTCCATGTTTTGCATGTCTAACAAAAATATAATTTTGTCCGACAGGAGAATTAATAAAAACATCCTGTAAATTATCATCAAATAAAAGCACTTCAATTAATCCAAAACCAATAGTTTGTCTAACAAGTATTTTAGCAAGAGCATTCAACTCCCTATAATTCAAAGGTATTTTCTTATTCTGAGAAAGTTCAGAAAGTAAATCTCTAGCAACATTGAAAAACAAACTTCTTACTTTTTCAGAATCAACAAACTCTTCACTCTTAGGTTGATACTCAAGTAATACATTCTTTCCCAAATTAAGAAGATAGTGATGTTCCTCACTCAATGAATATTCTGGAGGCATTATATGATAAATGTACTTCGAATCTCCATCTACTTTCAATATTATAACAGGGACATCTTCAAATCCAGACTTCACTTGATATTGGTCAATTAATTCTGCATTCTCAGGTATCTGAGAAACTAATCTAGTGAAAGTAAAGTTAGGAAGTATATCTGGTCTAAATATAGAATAGTAAATCTTTCTATCTCCGACAGCATATGTGTCTATAACTTCAACAGAAGAGGAAATTAACTTAGTCTTAATAAGCAACTCTCTAAATCTAACAAGCATGCTCACATAACTATTAACATGGGTATTTTGAGGATTCTTCTTATAAACAGCAATTCTCTTAGATATCTCGAGATAACAAGAGGCAGGATCCTGCCTTAACAAACTAACAAGATAACTAAGCTCAGCAGGAACAAAATCCAATCCAGAAAACAAACTCAATTTTTCAGGAGAAAGTATTCTTTCCTGCCTAAGCAAATAAGTGTAAAGTTGGGCAATTTCAAGTAACATAGATATCTGCTCAAAAGGATAATTGTAATTTCTCTGCTGAACCAATATTACTCTAGAAACCTCCGGGTTATCTATTAAAGCATCAACAACTCTCCCCATAACCTCAGCAGAGTCAGATATTGAAGGAATTATAGGGGCCCCTAAATAATTGATGTAGAGAATAGTCTCCCCTTCTTTTCTCTGAAGCTCCGTAGAATATACAGGAGAATTCAGCTTAAACACCATATTAAACAAACCCTTTCATTAATTAAATACCTATCTTACCTATTTTTAAACACCTTGACATAAACAAATGTTCCAACAATTCCAAGAGTCAATAAAACGAAAGACTTCATATTACCAGAACCATCAGATATATCTGAAACAAGATATCCACTAAAGCTTTTTATTGAAAACACAACAGAAAGAAAAAGAGAAACACAAATGAATAAAAACAAAAGACTTTTCACAAAATTCATATGAACTATAAAAATCATGTATTTATATAAATTAACATCCTGAATCACTACAAACAGTTTTAAACACAAAACCCCCTAAATTAACATGCCTCAAGAATACCAACCAACAGAGGAATATTATGGTGATGCAAATAGCAGGTTAAAAGATATAGAGGAAAAACAGAGACTTCTGAGAGATAGAATACTCTTAATTGGCAAAAACATGGTCGAAGAAAGAGAATCAATGCTTCAAGAAATCCAAGAAATAAAAAAGCAGCTTTCAAAAACAATGGAAGAAAACATTAAAATACAAGATTTTCTAAAAAAGGTAGCAGA
>JBBSXJ010000003.1:0-188701 GCA_038045825.1 Nanobdellota archaeon | reverse complement strand
AGATGGAGTTTATAGCTTAAATGCAACAATATACAATGCTTCTGCATCTATATCTGTAGTTCATGCTGCAAATCTTTCTAATGGGGTATATATAGATAGTACTGCTCCGCAAGTAGGTACGGAAAACGTATCTGGATTCTCAACAGGAGCCAATATCTCAACAAACTCCAGAGGAACCAATCATACATTAAATATAAGTGTTTTTGATGCAACCATCGGAATGCAAACAGTATTTATCAATATAACAAACTCAACAGGAGTGCAGAATGCTACATTTACAGCTACTAGAGAAGGAAGTACAAATAATTTTGTAGTTTCTGAAATAAATACATCTCATTTCCCTAATGGAGAATATAATATAACTATTTATGCAAATGATACATTAGGGAACTTAAACAGTAGTACAGTAATTCAAAGAGTAATCTTTGATAATACTGCCCCAACAATATCTTCTTTCAGTTGTACACCTAACCCTGTGGAACAAGGAGAAACAATTACATGTAGCTGTAGTACCTCAGATGCTTTATCTGGAATTGATTCTACGACTTTCACAACAAATCCTTCAACAGCAAACACTGGCTCAAACTTCCAAATAAGTTGTTCTACTCAAGATAAAGCAGGTAATGGTGCATCAACAACTACAACATATCAAGTAACATCACAAGGAGGAGGTTCCTCTAGCTCAGGAGGATCCAGCGGAGGTTCAACAGGATTAAGCCCACCTACATCAGGAACAACTTCTGGAGGATCATCAGGAAGTTCAAATGCAGGTACAACAGGTCCATCAACAGAGGTTGAACAATCTGAAGAAGAAGCTAACACAGGATCGGGAATTTTTGCAAGTGGTAGCTTCCTTGGAACAACATCGGGAATAGTAATTACAATGATAATTATAGTTGCAATCATTGTTGTTATAGCGATAATGATAAAAAGAAAAAGATAAATTATCTTGTCTTAAATTCCAAAACATCCCTATCCTTTAATACATGACTCAATCCGACTTTCTGGTTTGCAAATTTTCCACTAGGACCTGTAAGCTTAGTTTCCACAATTATCTTTGAAAATCCTTTGTATATTGATTCAGCAGCATCTTTCACAGTCCTCTTTGTAGAAAGAACAATAGGAATATTTGAAGCAGGTTTACCAGGTTCTTTAGTATATACCCTTATTACATCCATGAAAGAGAATATCTTTTGTTTTAAATTGTCAATTCCAATATTCTTAAGAGCAGATATCAAAACAAAATCGGCTTTCTTTGTCCTTAAACGAGCCTCTAATTTTCTAATCTCTTCAGAATCTAGTAAATCAATCTTGTTTATTACAATAAGTCTTTTCCCTTTGCAATGCTCTAAAGTTCTTTCAAAAATGCTTAGATCTTCCATCTTCTCCAGAATAGTAATAACAAGATCAGCAGTGTGAAGTATGCTCATATCAAAATCCTTTCCAAGAACTGCAGGTAAATCGACGACTTGAGCGTATACTCCTTGATATTGCATTGTTCCAACATTACATTCAACAGTTGTGTATGGTGAAGAAGAAATAGCTGGGATGGCATTAGTTAATCTACTAAGCAGCATAGATTTTCCAGAATTAGGCAATCCAACAAGTATTATTTGAAATCCTTCTTTTCTAATTCCTTTCTTCCCCTTTCCTACAGAAGCGCTCTTCTCAGATTTTTCTAAAAATTTCTTCAATCTAGTTTTTAGTTCTGCAAGCAAGTTCTCAGAACTCTTATGTTTCGGAGCAGCTTTAATTAATTCCTTGAGAGCAATAATCTTTTCATCAAGTGTCTGTGCAGCTAAATACTTCTTCTCAGCGTTAAAATATTCATATCCTGCATTTATTGGCATAATTAATGATGAATTGAATGCCTTAAGAATATTTCTAATAAACTATTATCCCATAATCCCTATGGTCAAATATTTGAGACCTTTCAATTTGTTCAAGTAATTCTCTAGTTCTTGGATCCATACGCTCATAAGTAGTCCTACCATCTTTTCTTAACAACTCAATTGCTCTCTTCAGAGTATCTTCAGAAATATTAATAGTAACTGAAGTTCTTTCAGTTCTTTCTTGCATAAATAACATCATTCACCAAACTTTATTAACATTGTCAATCCAAGTTAATAATGAATTTCCAGAAAATAAAACTAAAGAATGGAGTAACAGTTCTTTTTGAAAAAAGAGACATTCCTCTTGTTTGTTACAGTATATCAAATCCTTTCGGAGGAGCATACGAAACATCAGATGTAAAAGGTGTAGCACACCTTTTCGAGCATTTACTATTTACAGGTACAAAAACTAGAAACCATGAAGATATATCTGGAGAGGTAGAAAAAAAAGGAGGGGTTCTTAATGCATTCACTGCACAAGATGTAACAACATATTTTGTGAAGATGCCTTCAGAACATATAGACATAGGAATAGAAATAATACATGACATTCTAAAAAATCCCACATTTCCAGCTGAAAAACTAGAAAAAGAAAAAAGAGTAGTTATAGAAGAAATAAAAATGTTCCATGATGACCCTGAAAAAAGAGTTTATGAAATTTTAGAGTCAGCTTTATATGAAAAACCATTTGGCGAAGGTATAGTTGGTTCAGCAGAAACAGTAAAATCCCTTTCAAGAGAGAAAATAATGAATATATTCAAAGAAAATTATGCTCCTGAGAAATTTATAGTAACTGTAGTTGGAAAAGCAGATATTAAAAAAATATGTAAAAAACTAGAAAACGATTTCAAACCCTCGAATAAGTCCTACGTTCATATACCTGTGAAAACAAAAAATTCTTCCATAACTGAGGAAAGAGATGGTATAGATCAAGCACAATTAGTAATAGGAATGCATGTACCACAAGATGAAAAGAATCAAAAAACCCTGGAGGTTTTAAATGCATATCTTGCCGGAGGAATGTCCTCCAAACTATTTCTAGAAATAAGAGAAAACCATGGTTTAGCATATACTGTAAGAGGAAGCATAGAAAGAGAAAAGAATTATAGCTATTACAACATTTATGCAGGCACAACAAAGGAAGCCCTGGATAAAGTAAAATCCATGATAATACAAGGTATAAAAGATGTAGAAAAGATGTCAGAAAAAGAGTTAGAAGAATCAAAACAAAGATTGATAGGAATAAGAAGAGTAGCAACAGAAGAAAGTCTAAATGCAATGCAAAGAATAATTTTCGAAGAAATATCGACTGGAAAAGCAGAAAATTATTACAAATACGATAGTAAGATAAAATCTGTCAAATTAGATGAAGTAAAGAGATTAGCAAAAGAAATAATTAAAAATTATAGTGTAGCCATACTCAAACCTAAAAAATAAAAACTCAAATAGCATAGATAATTATGTTAGACTTTATCCTAGCAATAATTGCAGGACTTATTATAGGAACAATCACAGGAATAACCCCTGGAATTCATATTAATACTATAACAGCTCTCCTTATAGCAAATATAACAGTTTTCTCAACACTATCAACAACATCTTTGGTAGCATTCATAGTTTCTCTTGCAATAACTCATACAATTCTTGATTTCATACCTTCAATATTAACTGGAGCAACAGATGACGAATCATTTCTTTCTGTTCTTCCAGGTCATGAAATGTTAATCAAAGGAAAGGGAAGAGAAGCAATTCTTCTAGTAATATTAGGAGCACTAACATCAATACCCTTAATTCTAATAATTATAATTCCATTCATTAAAATAATACCAATAATCTATAAAAGCATAATATATTTTATTCCATTTATACTAATTTTTATTTCCTTATATGCTATACTTAGAGAAGAAAGAATCTGGACGGCGCTGATTGTTTTCATAGCAACAGGAATTCTAGGATATTCGTCTCTCAATTCACCTATAGAGAACCCTCTCCTCCCGCTCTTAGGAGGACTATTTGGAGCATCAAACATAATAATTAGTTTAAATCAAAAATTAAAAATACCTTATCAAGAACCGATTAATTTCAAAAATCTAAAAGGAATAAAGAAAGATTATATCAAATCAATTGTAGGTTCAATAATATCTTCTCCACTCTGTTCGTTCCTTCCAGCAGTTGGTTCAGGTCATGCTGCAACAATATCATCTGAAATAATTCCTCAATCAAGAAAAGGCTTCCTCATAATGCTGGGTACAATAAACATAATAGTAATGACTCTAAGTTTTGTTACATTATATGCTCTAAATAAAACAAGAACTGGTGCTGCAGCAGCAATAAAAAGCATAATAACAGAATTAAGCCTGTCAAATTTATGGACAATAATTATTATAGCTTTAATATCTGTAATTATTGCCTCTATACTTGCGCTTTTCATAACAAATATTTTTATTAAAATAATAGAAAAAGTAAATTATAGAAATGTATCAATCTGTATGCTCTCAATCCTAATTATTGCAATAATCTTATTATCAAACATTCAGGGAATAATCGTATTTGTAACATCTACAGCATGGGGGATATTTGCAATTAAATCAAACATAAGAAGAATAAATATGATGGGTGTCCTTCTAATTCCAACAATAATTTTCTATTTAACAAATCAATTTTAATTATATTTTATAAAAGCATTGAGCAGTGCAATCTGTTAAACATACTTTCGACTTATATTTAAGAATCTCAAAGAAATTAAGGTCCTCTGGATTTATGTAACTGCAAGGGCTCCCACAACTACTAAAGCACCCATCTTTTCCAATGCAAGATTGAACTTCCTCGGGATAAAGTCCTTGTAAATAACTAACTGAAGGTCCATTTATATTATCTTTTGTAATTGCAAAATTTCCCCTAACATTTGAGATTTCAACACAATTATTGTAACCCATACTATAAGATTCTTCTAACTTATCAATATTAACAAAATATAAGCCAGATGCTCCAATGATTAAAACTAAAATAACAACTCCTACAATCAGCCAACCATTCATAAAGAAAGATAATAACTACTTACTTTTAATGTTATCTAAAAACTAAGCTTCATTTGTTTTTCTTTCTCTTTTCCAAAAATACTTTCTATGTCAAGCTGAACTATCTCCAAATTTTCAAGCAAATATGGGCTAACTTTATATGTACGTGCAAGATTCAAAGCAGCTTCCATATATTTTATTATACTTCCTTCTGATATTGTAAATATTATCTTTCCTCCACAATCAGTACATTTTCCAGCAAGTGGAGGGCGTCTAAATTTCTCATTACAACCAACACACCTGAATACTTGCTGTGAAAACTTTCTCAAATTACCTCTAATATCTCTAATAAAATGTCTTTCAATTACTAACCTAGCTACATCACTCGTATCAACAGCTCTTATTTTAGAACAAAGATCCATTTGTTCAGCTACTTTATCATGCATCGTAGGCAATGTTTTGTAAGCAGAATTTAATACAGCTTTATTGATATCGTCACAATCATGAGTAAACCCTAAATTAGTAAATGTATCTTGCCCATTCTTCATTCTATGAGATACTTTCTCTATTTTAACTTCAGACGAATGTTTTCTCTGTTCTGCAAGTTCATAAAGTTCGATAGGATATCTACCACATACAAAATCAAGAATCTGATCATCAACTTCTCCAGCATTTATTTTTATGTTAAGAACTAAAGGTGCATCCTGTGTTCCCCCCCTATGTGATGGCAAAAACTTTCTAGAAAAATTAAGAAGCATATCCATCAATAATATAACTGCAGCTTCATCCCCGTCACAATCGCGACGCATTGCAGCATGCATGAAAGGACTTGCAAAAAATACCTGCGTCTTCGAAAATCCAATTAATCTCCCAACAGTAGCTGTACATATATGGGGAGCAATACATGCAAATAAAGCTCCAATTAATGATTCCTTTCCTTCTGACTTAAAGAACTTCTCAACTCCATAAAGCTTCTCAAGTTCATCATCTATAAACTTAGTAATATTATAAAAAACATCATCTGCTCTTTCATCCAAAGTATCTGGACATGAAGGCAATATTATATCATGGGGAAATATCTCTAATATTTGATTATCATCTTCAAGAATATTTCCATTAACATCCTTTTCATAACCCAATTCCTTTAGTTTAGAAACACTAGTTCCAATTTCCTTAGGTTTAAAATAATTTATAGGCATTTCAGTCATATCATACCTTATAGTCCCATCCTTATTGACGTGTAAATTATACTTAGCTCTCAAAAGACCCTTTCCCAAGTGTTCTACATTATGTCCTTCACTTGATGTTCCTCTAACCCCCTTAACTGCAACAGGAAGCTCATCTATCCTTGCTCCAATCAATTTTTTAGCAAGCTCAAAATGCTGTTTTATATCAAGTCTTCTTTTAGAATAAAACTGATTTCTTCCAGGATGTTCCGAACAAATAGAATCTAAATATTTTTTGCATATTGGACAGTAATTCTTCATTACACATAATGTAAGGCATGAAGCACACCTTTGATAAGGGCTATCGTCTCCACATAATCTGCAAAAATAGTTTGGAAAGTCTGCATTTACACTGCCTACTTCTGTAGCTGCCTGAACGCTCCTCAGTCTTCCCCCTTCCTCTCCTACTGGAAATATAACATGAGGACTTCCAGTAAGTTTTCTAAGTTTTGCCTTCTCAGGTCTACCCATTCTAGCACCTATAAAATCTCCAGCCTTATCTTTTATCAAAATACTAGATAAATTATTCAAAACATCAATTACAACTCCTTCAGAAGGTATCTTTTTCAAAACAGTCTCAAATCCAATTTCAAAGTTTCTAATAGATTCAACCCCTAAATTAAATAACAAAGATTTAGAATCAATTTCATCAACTAAAACATAATCTCCTTCAACTTTATGAGGGCAGGCTATTAACTCAAGAGCTCTCTTTCCAACATTAAATCTTTCCATATCACTAGAAGAGTAAGGCAAAACAAATCCATCAGTGACCTTACCATGACCTATCCAATCAATTAATCCTAAAAATTGTTTATAATCTATTTGAGTCCAATAATAAATATATTTTGGATATAAGGGAATATTATATTTTCTTGAAAACTCAATAGCATCATCAAATGACACATTAAAATAATCTTTGCAAAATCCTCCTGCTTTCTCTAACTGTAAATTCCACCACTCCTCAACATATCCAGGTCTAAGTAATACCGAGTTTCTGTTAATAACATCGTCAAGAGGAAACAAAATATCTCCCAAATATATTATTTCTAAAACGTTATTTTTTATTTTATTAGCTTCTTCCATCGTAATTGGTTTTACAACACTTCCATCTTTCAATTTAACAACAGGGCCTTCGATGTTTTCAACCATTGATATAGCGCAGCCCTTAGTAGGTTTCTCAATCTTCAATTGAGTACCAACAGCTAAAAAATTCCTTGATATAGCCATCGTAGCAGGACTAACTGAAGTGGCAGAAAATCCAGCATTTCTAGATCTCCCATATCTAAATCTAAATCCTCCAGAACGTGAAGGATGAGAGTAAATAGGTCTCCCAGCCACAATATCTTTCATATAAGTCGGAACACCGTCCCCTTCCCCAGAACCCTTGACTTTCTTTTTTTGAATATTTATGTACTCCTCAAGAAAATCGAAACCTGTTGACTTGAAACCATTCTCCTTCGCAATTTTAAGCAATCTAAATCCCTTAGCAGCTTTCTGTGCAAGACACTCGGAAAAAACAAGACACATCCCACCCCTAATAAAATTAGTCTCAATTCTAGGCAAGTCTTTGTAATTATAAACTTCTCTTTGTTCCGTAGGCTCTCCTGCTATTTGTATTGGAATATTCTTTGCCAAAAAAGTAATTTCCTCTTCTGAAGGCAAATACTGCAGATTAGTAACTCTTTCATGATAATCATAATTTTCAGTAATATATCTTTTAATTTCATCTTCAGTAGGATCATATTTTGCATATCCAAATAATTCTCTTAAATAATCAATAACCATCAACGCAACACATCCAGCTGTAGTTCCGGCACTTCTTATAGGTCCTGAAAAGTAAGCAACAAGATAATCTTTACCATCTCTAGTCTTATTCACTTTAAGTTCAGTATATCCCTCAATAGGAGAAGATACAACCCCTAAGGTAAAATAAGAAAAAGCTACACGAATACCTGCATCTATCGCTTGAAGCTGACTTTCAAACTTACAATACTTCTGTTTTGCAATGTCTTCAGCTATCCCTAAACAAACAGACATCGTAAGCTGACCATATTGCTTCTCAAGTTCTAAAATCCTGTTTATTATATTAACATCCTGCAGTTGAGGATAAATAACTGAAATTAACCCAACAGCTTTTTCAGCAAGAGATATAGCAATAGGAGTTTCTACTTTATTTATTGGATCAATTCCCTTTGCCTTTGCAATTCCAGCAACATCATAGGCTCTTTTGACTTCATCACTTATATGTTTGAAATATTGCTCAGAATTCATTTCATCATCCTAAACAAATCATAACCGGATTCAATTAAGTTCTTTATAGGAAGCATAATTTCTTTGGGAAAGTCTTTTTCATCATGCCATTTCCAAGCTTCACATTTTTCAGGTTCCATTATCTTAGCCTCTCCACCAATATATTCAGCAACCATAAACAAAGTAACGTAAGATTTGCCGGACTCTTCATAAAATTCATTAGTAACTTTAATAGGACCGGTAACTTTTCCAACATCCAAGTCTGTCTCTTCTTTAATTTCTCTTCTTATACATTCTTCAAAACTTTCATTTATCTCTAAGTGTCCGCCAGGAAAACTCCATACTCCTGGAGAATGATCTCCCTTTCTCTTATGCATGAGCACTTTCCCGTCTTTCATAATAATTGCAGCCATTCCAACTCTAACTGTTTGATTCATTTTGGAAAGTCTTCTGCCCTCCCCATATTTCTATCTTCTGAAATTGAAAAATCAAGAACCTTAAGCTCATGAGTCTTAACATTGAATACAGGTACTTTACAAGGATCTGGAATATTTCCTACTTTCTCTTCGAAATCGGTTCTTGCTTGCCAACACGACCCAGTCATAATCAAAGTTCCATTATACCTTTCTATATCCAATCTGTGAACTTCCCCTGTACAGACAATATCAGGAACTTCAGATATTACCAAAGGATCTTTTTCAGGATTAGGAACATAAACAATAGAAGCAGATATTCCGTGCTGTGGTGCAAGATGTCTTCTTTTGAGCATATGCTTTACAGCTTTAGCAGGAGATTTATGAGCCTTTAGCAATCTCAATTCTTCTATGCTATTTATGAAAGCGTGTATACTAGCTCCATGATACATCTGAACCTTAAACTCTTTCCCTTTTTCATGTAACTTAACTAAGCATGGATTAGGCACTAAAACAATATTAGAAATATCATGCAAAGCACCTGCATATACTTTATCAAGAGGTGGTTGAGGTTCAGGAACTCTAGATATATCGTGCTGTCCAGGACATATGAATATTGTAATTCTTTCAGGAATTCTTTTAAGATATTTAGCAAAATCGTCATACTGCCCCTTAAGAGTTTTTATCTCGAGTAATTTTTCTTGTCCTGGAAAAACACCTAATCCATCAACACTATCTCCTACAACAAAAAGATACTTTATTTTTTTAGCCAATTCATCATCACTTCCAAGCCAAGTAACAAAACTATCAAATTCAAGTCTAAGAAATTTCTTGCTTCCAACATGAATATCTGAGATAAAAGCAATTCCACAGTCTTCATCAAATTTAGTCTTCTGCAATACAAAAGAATCTGGAAAGAATATTTCATGCCCCATTATTAATTCATTATTCCCAGTACATCTTACAGAAACAACTTCATCAAGTTGTAACTCATCAGCATCTTTGAATGAATTTGATCCATTCTTGAAAACAACATTAGTCTTTCCAGTTAAATCTTCAAAAACAACCAACAAGTTTTTGTTCTTTGTCAGCCTTTTTTCAAAAACCATCCCTATGATTGAAAATTGCTGCCTAGTTGCAGAAATCTTATTTATTGATATTAAATTATCCCAATTATTATTTCTCTTCAAAATGATATTTTGTAATTCTTTATATCTTACTCTAAAATGTCCTACAAAATCAGAAACTTCCATCTTTTTTGCAAATGTAGTTTTCCCGTAATGGAGTGTGTAATCCTGTCTCAATTTCTCTACTTTTTCAGGTTTCTTAACAGCAGAAGTATCTATGTTTATTTCTATTCCTAGTTTAATAAAAATATTAAGAAACCTAGGCTCTATACCCTCAGTTAAATGACTTATATCTTTAGATATAACCCAATTTTTAATTAAACTAGAGCGAGTAATCATTTTCTGTCCAGCTAAATTCTCAAAATTTTCAAGTAATTTTCTAACAACATTAATATCACTAACACTACTGAGAGCCTCAAAAATTTCCTTTTCCAATAGAAGCCCTTTTTCTCTTACTATTTGAAGAATTTCAGGGTTTATCATATTGTCAAAGCAGTTTCAAGTATCTCCTTTGCCTTAGGTTGTAAGTTAATAGGTATCATTAATTTTATTTCACGCGTTCTTCCCATTCTCCCCCTGCTTATAACATCAACATTAATCAAACCCAACATATCAAACTCTGCAATAATATCCGAAACTCTTCTCTGTGTAAGAATCTCAACCTTGGTCTTCTGACAAAATTCTTGGTATTTATTATATACATTTCCTGTAAATACTCCATCTTTTTCTTTTCCAGCTAAATTGATAATACTATACAAAACAAGCTGATGCTGTCTCGGTTCATTTTCTATTATATCTAGCATTTTATCTCTTTCAATTTTATTATTCGCTTTATCAATAAATTCCATTGTTAATTTCTTACTTCCCTCTCGTTCAGCAAGTTCTCCAGCGACACGAAGTAAATCAAGAGCTCTTCTTGCATCTCCATGTTCTCTAGCTGCAAAAGCAGCACATTTTGAAAATACTCCTTCATCTAAAACCCCTTCTGTAAATGCCTGAGCAGCTCTTTCTCTTAATATATCTTGTAATTGTAAAGCATTGTAAGGAGCAAATATAATTTCTTCTTCCCCAAGAGAACTTCTAACTCTGGGATCAATATTATCCATAAAAGTCAAACTATTACTTATTCCAACAAGACTTATTTGTGCATTTTTCAATTCAGAGTTTAACCTAGTCAAATTATATAAAAATCCATCAGATATCTTCTTGACAGCTTGATCTATTTCATCCATAACTATCAATATAAGCTGTTTTTTCCTCTCAATTATTTCAATGAATTTAGAATATACTGCATCTGTAGGTAATCCAGTAGCGGGTACACTTTCACCAAGAGCAGAGATTATTTCTGCAAGTATCCTATATTCTGTATCTGCAATTTTCTTTAATTTACAATTCAAATAAACAACTTTTAAATTATCAGCTCCAGAATCACTAACCCTTTTCAAAATCTCTTTAGTAACATATTGAACAGATAATGTTTTCCCAGTTCCGGTTTTTCCGAAACAGAATAAATTACTAACCCTTTCCCCTTTAATAGCAGGAGCAAGTATAGAAGCGACTTCCTCTATTTGTTTATCTCTATGGGGAATAGTTTCAGGAGTATAATTTATTTGCAAAACACTTTTATCTTTGAATATATTACTATTAGCATAAGAGCTAAAAATATTATCAAGTTTAGATCCCATTTTTCACCTCAAAATAATTCTACAAATTCATTTATTTAAACATATTGATACACAAACCTCTATTTCCATTGTAATTTAAATAGATTAACGACGATAAAATAATAAATAAATTAAGCGAACAACTCAACACAGACACACCTTCACTTCCAGTCCATTTTAACAAACACAACACCATACTTCTTTATTAAATTATATTCTATAAAATATATATTGTAACAATTATATTTCAATATACTATTTAATAAAATATATAATTAAAAATAAACTAATCTTTATTAATAATATATATTATAATAAAATAAATATAACATTTTCAATTTATTTTTAGACCTCTTTCCATAAGAAATGAAGGGGACAGAGGGTAAATAAAATATAATAATTATCTAAAATTAAACGAACTATATAATTTACAATTATATCTTATCTAAAGTAACAATGTAACTCACAATAATCTTTATATACTTAACAAATTAATTCACAACATGAATATTAATAAAAAACCATTACGCGAGTTCATAGGCAAACCAGTTGTTACAAAAGAAGGTAAGAGATTAGGTTTAGTAAAAGACATTACATTCGAAACAAGAACAGGAGAACTAATTCAATTATTAATAAAAGATCAAACACCTTATCTAAAAAGCCTTAATATAGAAACAAATACATCAAAAGAATCAGTTATACCTTATAATTCTATAATTGCTGTAGCAGACTTTATAGTAGTTTCCGAAGAAGACTTGATTTAATAAAAACTATTATAGTAATCTTTTTAAACCACTATAAACACACTCAAAATATGAAAATAATAGGTTTTAACATTGAAGAGATATCAGGCAAGAAAAGCCATGAACTAAAGAGATACAGTATAAACACAGATGTAACTTTCAACAATGTAGAAAAGTCAAAGTTAGATGTTCTCAAAGACAACGAAGCTCTTAAGCTTAGTTTCAAATTTCAAGTTAATTACAAAGATGCAGAGAGCAAATCAGAAGACTTGAAGAGCGAAATATCAATTCTTGGATCAGTACTTTTAATGGTAGATAAGGAATTATCAAAAGAATTCCTTAAATCTTGGAAAAACAAAGAAATTCCTAAAGATAAAATGGTTGCATTATACAATTTTATATTGAAGAGGTGCTCAGTTCGCGCCCTACAATTAGAAGAAGATCTTAATTTACAACCTCACATCCCATTCCCTCAGATAAAAAACAAAGTTAATTAATTGATATTTTTCCAAGTTCTCCAAAATCAAGAACTTTCAAATCATCTGAAACAATATAAGTCTTAAATTTATTCAAATTAAAATCCCAAGCAAATTTCATTTCAAACTCACGAGCATCTGTTCCTTCAACAAGAGGAAAGAAACTAGGTACAATAATAATTTTCTTCCCCTTATAATTTCCAGAGAGAAAACACTTATACTTCTCCTTCTTTACTCCATCGTATAAGTTTACAGCGGGATGCCCATGCCCCAAAACCCAACATTCAATATTCCTATTTTTCATTTCATCATATTCCTTATCTCCATGAGTAAATACTATATTATTCCAAACAAAATAATCTACTGCTACAATTCCCATCTTTCTAAGAACTGGAAATAGTATGACATCATGATTTCCTTCTATAACTATTAATTTATTACACTTCGATTTTACATATTCTATAAAATTAACAATATATTTCCATTCGTCAGGCAATATAGAACCAAATTCATGCTTAAGGTCTCCCAAAATGACAATATTATCAACTTTTCCAATCTTAGATATAATCAAATCAAAATCAGAAACGCATTTCTCATACAATTTCACAGGTATCATAACTCCTGCTTTTCTCATTGCTCCCTCATATCCAAGATGCAAATCTCCTATAGCAAGTGTTCTTTCATTTCCTTCAGTCAAAAGCAAGCACTTTCCAATAAAATCAACTTTCATCTTTTTTCAATTACCCTCATTTGTAATTCATGCATTCTCCTCAAAAAATTAACCCTATCCTCTACCTTAATGAAATCTGAATGACTTTGAGTCAATAAATTCAATCCAAAAGGAGAAACTAAAGGTGTTCTCACAATTTCTAAACTAATATCTTTTCTTTCTATTTTCTTAAGTATACTTTCAGCATTGTTAATATCCATCAAATCATTTAGAACTTCACGCCTAGCTTCTCTCATTATAGGAAAATCTTTGCTTATTTCATTTACAGCACTATACAAGAAGTGAGAATGAACTTGTTGTTTTCCAACACTCTTACTTCTTCCTTTATAATTCCTCAATATCATAAGTGAACGCGCAGCACAATGTCTAAATCTTCTCTTTAAAACATCAGTCTTTTCAATAGCTTCCTCAACTATCTTTCTCAAGTTAACACTAGTCAGTCCCTTAATTATTTTAGAAGCATCAAGTGCTTCTCCAGCAATGAAGAATCCATTATCATTTATCCCAACTTCTATATCTCTATGCTTCAATTGAGCAGCTACATAAGCATAAGCCCTGGAAAGAGCATCATTAACTCTACGACCATACATAGAATGAAATAGAATATACTCCTTGTCCTGTTTAAACAATTCAACAACCATTTTCTTATCACTAGGCATTACAGAGAAATCTTCCTGTTCAAGACAATATCTATATATCTGCCCAGCAGTCTCTGCAGTAGTATAACAATATTCTTGAATAAATTTAACACATTCAATAGAATTCTTCACCCTTTCCTTAATCAACCCTCTAAATTTGCATATTGCAGAAGCAACGTCAAAATTCAAAGGTAACTGCTCTGAAGCCCATGAAGGTATAGTTGGAGACTTGCTTACATTAGCAGTAACATAAGCCTTCATTCCTTTACTATGTATAAACAAATACTTAGCTCCTCCAAGAACAAAAACATCTCCTTTCTTCAATCTCTCAAGAAAAGACTCATCAATACTTCCAACAATGCTTCCCTTAGAATCTCCAGAACTAATAACCACAGATACAAATCCCTCTTCAGGAATAGTCCCAATATTAGTCATATAAATCAATCTAGCAAGTTTTCCTTTCTTACCAACTTGTTTAGTCTCTTTATCATACCATATCTTAGCATAAACATTTCTATGTTCTAAATCATAATCTCCAGACAGATAAGAAATAACACTCATGAAATCATCTTTAGTTAAACTTGAATAACAATAACTCTTTCTTATCAACTTTAATATTTCATCAATATTCCAAATTTGAGAAATAGCCATTCCATAAATGTGTTGAGCCAAAACATCTAAAGCATTAATTGGAATATCAACTCTATCAATTATCTTTTCCTTCATATGTTTCATCAATATAGCACACTCAACCAAATCATCTCTATCTGTAACTACAAATCTTCCCTTGGGATTGGAATGTAATTGGTGTCCAGCCCTTCCAATTCTCTGCAGAGCTCTAGAAACGCTTTTAGGAGATCTAAGTAAAACTACCAAATCTATACTTCCAATATCTATTCCAAGTTCCAAACTAGTACTAGAAACTACAACTTTCAACTCCCCCTTTCTCAATCTTTCTTCAATCAAAAATCTCTGATCTCTACTCATAGAACTATGGTGAGCTCCTATATTTCCACTGTACTTTCCAGGAAAGTGACTATCAAGATAGTGGATAATTCTTTCAGTAGCATTCCTAGTATTTGTAAATATCAATGTAGTCTTATGATTCCCTATCAACTCATCTAATATATGATAAAGCCTTTTCTGATCATCCGCCCCATCCATAGTCAATAAATCAACTCCAGGACTAATCAATCCAATATCTATATCCTTAATCAAAGGAACATGGGCAATTAAACACTCCCTACCAAACCCAACTAAAAATTTAGCAATTTCCTCAATTGGAGCTATTGTAGCACTTAATCCAATTCTAACAGGAGTAATAACACTAAAATGTTCAAGCCTCTCAAGCATCAAACTCAAGAAAACCCCCCTCTTATTTGCAAGTGCATGAATTTCATCAACAACTACAAACTCTAAAGATCTCAAATTTTCTGAAAATTTAGGTGCAGTAAGCACAATTGCTAAACTTTCAGGCGTAGTCACAAAAATATGAGGTGTTTTCCTAGCCATCTTTGCCCTTTCAGAAGGAGTAGTATCTCCAGTACGTAACCCCACACGAATAGGCTGCATTTTCAAACCATTCTTCTCAGCTAATTCATTAATTTCAGCAAGAGGTCTCTCGAGATTAAAATAAATATCATTAGTCAATGCTTTTAGAGGACTTACATATACTGCATACATTTTATCTTCCAATTCATTTTTCAATGAAAGTCCAACTAAATAGTTCAAAATACTCAAAAAAGCAGTTAATGTCTTAGTTCCACCAGTAGGTGCAGAAATTAGAATATTTTTGCGTTCATGAATCGGAGCAACTCCATATAGTTGAGTAAGACTAAAATCTTTAAATTTAGTAAAAAACCATTCTTTTACGAGCGGATGCATAATTGCCTTTACCTCATTACCGTTCCTAGGTCCAATAAACTCTATTTTGCTTTCAACCATGCTTGATATTAATTTACAATTAATCTATCTTATCAACAGATTTATAGAAATCTCTAGCTCTTTTCATTTCATTCTTTCCTTTTTCAGTAGCAGAATAAATCTTGGCCCTGACTATTTGACCTCTTGTTTCACTTAAGCAATAAGACCCCTCCATTAATGAATCATTTTTTAATCTCCCCAACATCTCATAATATGTAGCTCTTCCAGCATTATATCCAAATTTGCTCTTTAATCTTTTACGCAGCTCAGGTCCTTCTAAACTTTCATTTTCAACTAAGCTCAATGTTGCAAATTGCAAAGGAGTTATTAATCCAAAGTCTTTCATAAAAATGTTCCAATTTGCCACTATAAAAGCCTTACCTTTATGACTAAATATAAAAATGCTTTAAGTTCTAACTAAATATGCCAAGAATATCTAACCAAAAGAGATCAAAAATATCGGAACAAATTCTATCTTATCTGTATAATATATCCCCAGAAGCAGCATTCACATCTAAAATAGCCGAAGAAATAGTAAGAGACGAAGAATTCACCAAGTCTTTACTAGAAGACTTAGAAAAGAACAAACTCTTAATTAGAATAAGCAAAGGCCCAGACGGCCAAGACTATACTCGTTGGAGTCGATGGAGACTGTCTAATGCAGCCTTCGACGCTTATAAGAAACTCAATTAATCTATAATACAAATCCTTATAATTAACAACTAAGTCAGAATTAAATGTCAGATCAATTAAAAGAAGCATTCTCAAGGATTCGTCAGGATATAGATTTCCTATATCAAGAAATAGCAGAGATAAAGCAGTTATTATGCGAACTCCAATATCAACAATCAAACCAACCAACAAACCAACAAATAAATCCAACATATAAAACAAACACTCCAACACTCCAACACACAGATAAAGCCATAATGGGCACAAGAACAACCATTTCCACAGGAAATGATGGGGTTCCAACAAACCAACCAACCAACCAACCAACAAACCAACACCCCCTTATTTCCACTCCAAGTTCGGTTAATGACCCAATTAGCAATCTTCGAAGAGTTTCAGATATTCTAGCAACTCTCGACGATTTAAAGAAAGAAGTTCGCATTAAATTTAAGAAACTCACAGAACAAGAAATGCTAATCTATAGCACTATATATCAACTAGAAGATCAAGGATTCGTCGTAGATTATGCTATTTTAGCACAAAAAACAGGCCTTACAGAAATCTCAATTAGAGATTATATAAGAAAAATCCTTCAGAAAGATATTCCTCTTTTGAAATCAAAAGAGTCAAATAAGAAAGTAATCCTCCAAATTCCCTCAGATCTAAAGCGCGTGGCTTCGTTATCGACGATAAATCAACTAAGAAGCATATAACTCTAAAATCGGCTAAACGAATAAACTTACCGTTCTCACTAATATTGTTAATAAGCCTTTAAACCTCTATTTTTAAGGTTTTTAAGCCGTATTAGAGCTTTTCATTCATCACACTCTCTTTTACCAAATCAGACTAAATGCTCTCAACTCGGCAAATAGTCCTCATCTTTGTCTCACTTTTTACTTTTTTGATTATGATCTTCACTTTTTTCTCAAATTATGCTATCTTTTGGTAATTTCTTGTATTTTTTATCATTTTTAACTCTCACTTTTGCGTATTTCTCTAGTTTGTTACGAACTTCTTCATTAACATATAATCTCTTCTTCCCATTAGGTTCGGTTAATTCCTGTATTAACCCCTCACTTTTCTGTTTTATCGCATTTATTTGGCCTCTAATTGTGGCTCTCTCTTTTCCTAAAAGTCTAGCAATATCTTCATAACTTAGCTTTAATTCTGTGTTCATCATTGTAAAAACAATCATTCTTTCATTACTACTTAATCCATTCAAAATATCATGAAAATTGCCTGTTTGAACAGCTGTTTGAACAGGTTCTTGAACATCATAAACAGCCTCCTGTTTATCTAAAACAGCCGTTTTTTTAAACAGCTGTTTGTTTTCAAGAGTCAAATTAGAAAGTGCAACAGCCTCTTTCAACCCATTCAAATCATCTTGTACCGACGATAACTCACGTTTAAGATCATTTACTAAGTCAAACAGCTGTTTATCGCTGTTGTTCAGGTGTTTAATCCACTTACTGACACCTTCAAAATCTTTTCTTACTTCAGAAAAACTTTTTCTAGTCTCATTTTCAAGCTTCTTCACTTTTTTAGAATTTCCAAACAACCCAAACATGCTGTTTAAACAGCTGTTTCCTATATAAATCTTATGTTTTTTTGTAAATTTTAATAGTAAAAACAAACAACCTTAAACAGCCACAAATACTACTTAAACAGCACTTAAACACCCCTAATGCTAAAACAAACAGGTGTTTAAACACCCTTAAACAGCTGTTTAAGATTTTTCAGACTTAAACACCCCCCTACTAAAATCCTCGATAAACCTGTTTAAACACCTCAAAAAAGGTAAAACTATTTAAACAGCCCTTCCGTAAACAGAATATCTCTATTAGAGGTGAAAGGAGGTTTATAATGAACGCACTAAGCTGGATCACAAAGATTCTTGTAATCGTTGGAGCTCTTAACTGGGGTCTAATGGGAGCATTTGATTTCAACCTTGTTTCTGCAATATTCGGAGCAGGATCATTTGCCATGGTAGTCTACATATTAATAGGTCTATCAGGATTATGGGAATTAATTGCTTTATTTAAGAAGTAAGGCTCAATTTTAAATTTTAATTATTTTTTATCTTTTTATTTTATACTCGTCATCAACACATATTTAAACATCCTTTCATTAGAATTCTATCTTTCAAAGAGGTGAAAGGAGGATTAATATGAAAAAATTGACCGCATGGTTATTGATTCTTGTAGGGGTTCTTTTACTGCTTCCATTATTGGGATTAGTGTCTGATGAATCAACTGCAGAGATGGTTACTGAATGGTTAATTGCTTTGTCTGTGTTAATAATAGGCTTCGCAAAACTCAAAAAGTAAAACTAGATCTATTTTATTTTCATTTTTTCTTTACAGACGATAAAACAGCTGTTTAAGTTTTTTAAACAGCTAAAACAAACACCTGTTTGTTTATTCTAAACAGCAAAGACTTATATACATACAAAGCTTGAACAGATTATGGCAATAACCTTTGCAATTTCAGGTATGGTAGCCCTTTTGTTTGGTATCTTAATTCTTATCTGGCCAAGGGCACTAAACTATTTTGTAGCATTCTACCTAATCATAATCGGGCTGCTCCAAGTCTTTAATATCTAAAAATTTAAATAATAAACAAGTTAATGTTTATTATGAAATCTGAACTTATTGAAAAAATTTCTTTATTATCTACAGGGGCATTTGGCCTTATAGCAGCATTAGCATGGAATGATGCAATTCAAGCAATCTTTAAACAAATCTTTGGAGAAAGAAGTTCTGTAGTTGCAATGATTCTATATGCAATTCTAGTAACCATAGTTGCAGTAATTGTTACTCTATGGATAGGTCGTATTTCAGAAAAAGCAAAAAACGCTGAATTCAAAGGCATTCTAAGAAAAAAGACAGCTTCAGAAGAAGCAAAAAAGTAATCAAATTTTCGAGCATTTCTTAAAAGTTTCAGCTAAACATAAAAATTCGTTTAATTTAGCACAAATCTTTAAAAATAAGATTAATATCTAAGAATATGCATCAAATAGGTCAAACAGACATAGTAATTTTAGAAGGCAAAACATTTGAAGTAGAGAAAAGCATCCATCACAATGGAGAAAAGTATAGTGATTGTGAAAAAGATTGTCCAAAAGGCTGGCAAATACTAACTTACCAGCTTTTACAAGGAATAAGAAATGATTCTAGTTTGAGGAAAGAGTTTAATTTATTAAATACTTATGAATATATTCAAAATCCAGATAGCCTTTCTAAAGGAAAAGGTTTTGTCGCGTGGTTCTATGCGAATTCAAATGGACCTTTGATGTATTTCAATAAAGTTCCTTCTTTTCACGACACCTCTCTTGGAGTACGTTACGTGCGCGAAATTTCTAAGTAAATTACTTCCGTAAGAGGGAGGCGCGAAGCGCCGAACCGCGCCGACCACAAATTATATTAACTCAAAAAAACCTTACTAAATATGGAAAATCAACAAATAACTCTCGAAAGTCTATATCATAGAATTGTTTTGCTTGAAAAAGCCCTCAAATCTAAAGGGATAATTGTAGAAAAAGAAGAGTACAAAATGGACGATGAAGGAGAATTAACTGACGAATTCAAAGAAAGACTAGAAAAAGCAAGAAAATCAACAAATTACATCCCTCACGAAGAGGTAAAAAAGAGACTATTTGCTAAAAAATGAGTTATTCTATCGAATGGGAAGGTAATTCTCTTAATGAACTAAACAGTTTACCTTTAGATCTTGCAAGACGTATATGGCTTAAAGTAGAAAGCATAAAAGAAAATCCATTCCATTATCTTGAAAAACTAAAAGGAATGCCAGAGTTCAAGTTAAGAGTAGGAGACTATAGAGCAATCTTTTTAGTAGATAATACGAACAAAATTCTGAAAGTCCAAGCAGTTGGCCATCGCAAAAACATCTATAAAAAATACAAAACAGATTAAATCAAACATTTAATCAAAGCTTAAATCTTCCAGCACAACTATAACATTCGTTTAATTAACAAGATTTATAAACTCGAAGTAGTAACAAAATACCATGAATCCCAAATATAAAGGTTCAGATGCTTTACTCCTATTAATGGACCGCCAACAATATCATTTTTTATATTTTATTTGCCCTCAAAGAGAAGAATTAATGGGAATAGCACATCTTTTCCAAGATAATGAGATAGTTGATTTTTACAAAGGAGTTAATGAAGCAGCAACTTATGCCGTATCTAAAGCAGTAAGAAAAGCAAATCGCGGACACCCTATCGACTTCGAGCATATTTTAGATTAAATTTCTTTTAATATGATAAAAGAAGCACCATATGCTATCTATACATTCAATGATTTCGTTGAAGGAAATCAGTTTCTTGATAGATGTAAAAAAAGGGAAGGTTTTCAGTTTCATCTGAATTCAGGAGAAGTCCTAGATAAAAGAGAGAATAATAAGCGAGTAGGTTATTATTTCTCAGGTAATTTCATTCTTGCATTACAAGGCTCACGATTAGAGACCTTAGCAGATAAGTATATTACTTCTTAAAGATTGTTTGTTTAATCCCTCTAAATCTAAAGGCGCATTCCATCCAAAAATAATTGCCTCCGTAAGAGTGAGGCGCGAAGCGCCGAACTGCGCCGACCACAAAGTATATTAAATTAGTTAATCAATAATATATTTGGATAAGAAGTTGGATCGGTTTTGGAATGTTTTTACATTTGTGGTTGCAGAGATAGCAATTATTATAGCAGCCATTCAATTACAAGATTATATTCCAAAGAAAGGGGTATTCCTATCCTTTCTAATGATTATTTAGCAATAATTTTTAAAGAATATTTTCATAAAAATAAATAGTTCGCACAAATCTAAAGGTTTAAAAATCTCAAAAATAGCCTAAAAACATGACCAAAAGCAAAAGGCCCCAGTATTATGTTGAAGGGAGCGATCAACCTCTTAAAACAGGAGACTGGGTTCGCCGTACTGATGTCGGACAATTAGAAGGATTAAGTTCACTGTATCTCGTAGATATTCCTCCAAGCCATTATCGTGTAAGGTTTTTACATCCTTATTCCAAAGAAGAACTACCTATAGAGCCTAGACAGGTAGCAGGAAGGAGAGAGATCAGGGGAAAAAATATTGTAGGGTTTAGAAAAGCAGATCAAAGAGAACTAAAAATGTTAATTAAACAAACTCAAAGATCTCTTGACTGGTATGCCGAAAGAGTTTATAAGGCAAGTAGAGTTCCTACAGAAGTTCAAACAGATAGGATACCTTTTCGACCTCTAGATTCAAGAACAGGCAACGCTCCAATAATAGCGTAAACTGACATTTTATCTCAATTTTACCAAGAGTTCGCACAAGATACATTAGGGGTAAGTTTGAGGTCTCTAAAAGCCCATTTTTAGTCAATTTTCTGCTTTTTTCGTAAAGTTAAGGTATTATGGCTCGGAATTACCTCTAATTCATCGCCTTCTTTGAAATGACAAGCATCCAGAGTCACAGCTGGAATATTAATTTTATACTTATAGTACTCTTGATCCTTATAGGTGCGAGATTTCTCTTTTAATATTTTCATCGCCTTCAAAACACAATCAAGTATTTAAATTTTTAGAGACCGAAACATTTATATAGTTTAGAGACCTAAATAAACAATGGTTAAGGGCGTATGTTCTAATTGTAAAAAAGCTAAGGACCACATTGCTGCATCAGGCAAGGCACAAGGAATATGCAAGGAATGTTATCGTAAATTAATTTGGAAACCTCAACCTATTCAGTGTAAAAGATGTGAACGGATGATGCCTCACAAAGCTTTTGGATTATGTAATGGTTGTTATAATTCTGTTTTTCACATAGAAAAAGTTAAGGCAGGAAATAAGAGGAAGTATCACAACATAGACTATGAAACTTACAAGACCGCGACAAAAGTTTGTGTTTTTTGTGGATTTGATAAACTCGTCGATTTACATCATCTAGATATGAATCATGATAACAATTCTGTTGAAAATCTAACTGGCTTGTGTCCTAATCATCATAAGATGGTGCATCACAGAGCTCATCAGAAAGAAATTTTACAACAACTTAGGGATAAGAGCTTTACAGTTCCAGAAGGCTTTAAAGATGACAATTTATTCAAAAATCCCTCCTAAACCCGAACTTATTCTGTTTGCGGGCTATTTATTGCTGCTTGAAGAAGGCTATAAAGACCATATCTCGCTAAAGCTACAGGAATATAAGAAAGACCTGTGGCTACAATGTAATCTTCATCGATACTTCTAGATTCAGAAAAGATCACTCCACCAATTAAAGGTAATGCATATGTCATAATTTCAATGGCGGTTGCGCTAAGCGTGCGAGTAGGATCTGAAGTTAACCTTCTAACCCCGTGACACAGGCTACCAGGTACTTGTGCAACTGCAAAATCTATTAATTTACTCATAATCAATCTTCTTTTTTTATGTATTTAACCTTTTCTCTTCGTAATTAAACATTCAATCAACGCTTAAACCTTCTAGCACAATAGATAAGTTTGCTTATTTATCTTCTTCTAAATTCAAAATCTTTCAAAAGATGTTCTAATTCATTAGAATCTAAGCACCCATCTCTTGGATTATTATCATAATCTCTTATTTCTACAGGTAAACCTTGATAAACAGAGTTATTAACTAAACGTTTATTTATTTTCAATTCAAGAGCATCTTTCTGCGCTCTATATCCTGAAATACCTAAAAAAGTTGCTACTGGAGGCAGAACTAACCCAAGAGATCCATATAATAATAGGTTTCCCATAGTAAAACCTTTCTTCCTCTTTGGAGTTCTTTGTTCTATACTTTCAATTAATATTTTATCTTTCATAAAAAACCCATGAAAATTTACTATTTAATCCTTTCTTTTTTAAAATTTAAGTTTTAAGCGATGCCTAAAATATCTAGCTTGTAAAGGAAAACATAAATAAGTTCGTATTAATTACTGATTTTCACTTAATTTCTTACTTATATTTCCTAACTCTTCATCAACCATTTCACTTAGTGATGCTACTTCTTCTAAAAACTTAGAATTATATACTAATCTTGAATATTCTACTCCGAAGTCTAGTAATCTTTGTAACTCTTGTATTTCTTTCAGCTCTCCTGTCGAAACAGTGACTCCTCCGGTGTCTTTCCCTGTTAGCACTTCTAAACTATGTTTTTTAGCCAAGTCTTTTGCAAGTTGTCCTCGTAATATAGCATCAAGGCAAATTAGTTTACTTATCGGATGTATCAAATTTAGACCTGGAAACAGCATTTCTGGATCTTCAACCACTCCAAGACTTACATAACCAAGATAATCATCTCCCTTAGAGCTAGAATCAAGAAACAAATTTAATTTTCCCTTCCCCTTATCAAAAATCTTAAATAGGGGAATTGATGGAAATGTCCTGCTCGTTGCCCTTCCAAAAGCAGATTCTCTTTCATCAAGGGGAGTATATGTTCGCGGAATTGCATACACGTTAAATCTTAAGACATCCCAGGCTCCTAAATCTTCTACAAAAGGTTGCGAAAGAAGGTATGCTCTAGCTTTCTCAAAGTTTAAATCCATACTGAACAAATTTATCTATTGATATTTAAACCTTTCCTTTTAGTAACTATCTAGTAGTTATCTTACATGATTAAACTTTCAATCAACGCTTTAAACTTCTAACTTGTAGAATAAGTTCGCTTTAAATCTAAAATTATCTCCTCTTAAATTCATAATCTTTAATAAATTGTGCTAATTCTTCTCCAGTAAGATCTCCGTCTCGAGGATTATTATCATAATTATCCATTACTACGGGATCTCTTTCAAGCCTATAAATCAAAGCTTCCTCGAAGTTATTCATTGAGCGAATCCACATATCTTTTTCTATCTTGTTTTGGAGAGATCCTAGAGACCATAATGTTCCAAACACTACTGCACTATATAAAAATAGACTCCTTAAAGATGTTAAATCTCTTTTCTTTGGTAGTCTATCCATAAAAAAAGATGTACTTTTAACTATTTAATCATTCCTATTTCAAAAATCTTTCAAAATCAAACTTTCAATCATCGCTCAAAACTTCCAGCACATAAGGGAAAACATAAACGAGTTCGGTTAAAATCAATAAATATTATCGTGATGGTCGAAATCATAAAATAAAATAAAATTCATTGCTAAATCAACTTTAAACGTCAACACAAAATGCTTGTCAATGTGAACTCTCTTTAAGTCATTTAAATCATGCCTTAAATTTTTGTATCTTTTAATTGTTTCAGAATCATTATTTATAATTTCTTTAATCTTTTTATTTATTATTTCAACTTTTTTCTTGTCTTTTTTAATCAGTTTAACGAGTATTATTCTTAGTTTATCTGAAATATCGAAGGAAAACAAATTATACCTCGCAAAGTGTGTCTAATTCCTTCAAACTCATACTTTTATATCCATATTTTTTAAAATGTTCTTTAACTCCATTTAACATTTCTTTAATGTATTTATCAGAAGCTTGCTTCTCAACAATTTCATCACCGTATAATTCGACAAATTTGTTAATTGCCTCAGATTTATCCTTCAAACCATATTTTGCTTTCACAACAGCAAGAACTTTGTTAGAATATTCACTTACTTCAATCCTTGCAGATATATTTTTTCCTTTCATTGTATTCAACATACATGTCAGATACACCTAGAGTATATAAATTTTTCTTTTAATACGCTAATAAGTTCGGTTTAACTAGCGAAATAGAAAAGTATAAATATACCAGTATCATTATTGTATCATGGAATTAGAAGCAATAACTAGAAAATGGGGGAATTCAATAGCCATAGTTATACCTGCAAGAGTCGTGCAAGAGCAAGAAATAAAGGAAAATGAAAAAGTTGAAGTAAAAATAGAAAGAAAAAAGCCACTATTAGTAAGGGATGTATTCGGGATGCTAAAAGGAAAGATTGCTCGTCCAACAGAAGAAATAATGGAAGAAATAAAAGCTGGATGGCTAAGTGCTTCAGACAGAGAAAGAGAGGCCGAATGGAAGAAACAGAAGAAATAGAGAGTAAAAAAGATAAGCTACAATACTTTTTTGATAGTTATGCAATAATTGAAATTCTAAATGAAAATCCAAATTACAAAAATTTTTTACTATTTCCTATTACCTTAGCGCTTCTTAATCTAGCAGAAATATATTGGTATTGTATAAATGACCCAAAACTAGAATCAGAGGCAAATAATGTCTATGAAAAATTTAGAAAAAGCGTAGTAGAAATAGAAGATGAAACCTTAAAGGAAGCCATGAAATTTAGAAAAGAACATAAGAAGAAAGACATTTCATACACAGATGCAATAGGATATATTTATGCTAAAGAACACGGAATGAAATTTCTTACAGGAGACAAAGCTTTCGAGCATATGGAAAATGTAGAATATATTAAAAAATAAATCTTCAAAAATCTATTTATTAAAATCTCTAACTGAGCTTTTGAAGCTCATAGCTTCAATTAATGCAGGCTCTATTGCAATGACATCTTTGAATGTCAAAATCCCTACTAATTTTCCGCTTGAAATTACCGGCAAATGCTTGATGTTGTTTTGACCCATCAATTCCACAGCTCTATGCAAGTCTTCATTAGGGTCGATATGAATTAGATTTCTAGACATAATTTCTTTTACGAGAGTAGCTGGCGCTTCTCTGCCTTCAGCAACAACTTTTCTAGTAATATCTTGCTCAGTTAAAATTCCAACCACTTCACTTTTATCCATAATCACTAAACATCCCACTTTTTCTTCAGCCATTTTCCTTGCAGCGAGAGTTATAATATCTCCTTGAAAAGTAGTCTTTACATCTCTAACCATTATTTCTCCTATCCTGTATCCCGTTTCCATAAAGTAACAAGAAGCTTAAGATTTATATTAATTTAGGTAGTCAATTAATTGTTATTTTGTAGAGTCTACTCTTTCCCAGTTATCTCCATAACTTCTGTTTTTTACTTTTGTATCCCACATTACTCTGATCCACATATAAACTCTAGCAAATGCTAATTCTAAACCCCACCAAAATTCTTTTAGATTTTTTGGATATAAAAATAATTGGAAGATTCCTTTTGATTCATTAGAAAAAGATTTTACTCTTTTAATTTTATTTATGTTTGCATATTTTCCTATAGTTTCATGTGCTTTGCTTGTTCTGATTTTTTGTTTTACCCAGTCTCTCCAGTTGTCTGTATTTTTAACATAAACTTCCGCTTTATCTGCATATCCAATTAAGTATCTTTTCTGAGCAAAAAAGTAAGGAATTATACTATCTTCAGCTACGTCAAGAGGTATTTGTTTAATTTGATTTCTTCTAAATGCAAATAAGTATCCAGAACACTCTATAAAATTTTTGTTTATGAATGCTTTTTGGCGTATGTTATGTGCTGCATCAAATAAAAAATTTGCCCAGTATCCATACTTTGTTTTTCTATTTTCAAGTGGTGCAGGTCTTCCAGTTACGCATCCTATCTTAGGATTTTCAAACATACTTAGTATTTCTTCAACAGCACCATTATTTACAAAAACATCCCCATCTGTAAGAATCAAAATATCTGACTTTATCTTTTTGAATAATAAATTTAGAGCAAGACTTTTTCCTTTTCCAGGATCTTTGAATATTTTTACTTTGTATTTTCTTGCAACATCTAGTGTCTCTTCATCAGGAGCTGAAACAATAATTTCAAATTTCCTTTTTGTTTTTTGTTTCAAAAAAGAATCAATAGTTTTGCCTATTGTTTTAGGTTCTTTAAATGATGTAATAACTACAGTAGTTTTCATTATTTTAAAAGAAGTTATATCCTTTTATATTAAATTATCCTGTTTAGTCTTAACTTTAAAGGAGTACTAAAAGAAAGATTTATAAACCTCCTTATTTAATTTAAATCATGAATCTGTATAAAAATTTTTTTACAGCTGGAGTATTAACTACTTCTACATTTTTAAGCGGATGCTCTCAAAGAGTTTATGATTCTCTTGAAGGGGTTGTAAAAGAAGAATTTGGGGATGCTATCAGGACAGATTTAATCCATAACCGTAATTCACACCTTCTAAGTTATGGTCTAATTATAGATACTGAAAAGGGGAAAAGTGTGGTTACAATTACCCAACCAATCTTATCTACGAAATCTATTTTAGCGTTATCTACAGCAATCAATGTTGGAGATACAGTTAGAGTTACATATAATACAATTAGTAATGACTTGATAGGGCGCGCATTTGTTGATAGCATCGAGTTAGTTAAGAAGTAATTTTTAAATCTTATTCTGCATAAGGCTATCTAAAGGATTCTGAATCTTTTTTATCTGATCGCTTGAAATATGAGTGTATAATTGAGTGGTGTTTAATGAAGAATGGCCAAGCAACATCTGAATCATTCTAATATCTGTTCCTGCTTCTAATAAATGAGTTGCGAAGCTGTGCCTCAATGTATGAGGTGTTATTTTCTTCTGAATTTCAGATCTATGGCGTAAATGCTTCACTATTTTTTGGACATTTCTTGTTGTTAGTGGTTCATCTTGGGAAAATAAATATTTCGCTCCATCTCTTTTCTTCATATATTCTTTTAACTCATTGGCTAATCCAGGAGAAATAGTAAACATTCTATCTTTGTTTCCTTTTCCAGCCCTAACCCACCCAATATTCTCTGCAAAGTTAATATCTTGAGGTTTCACATTTACTAGTTCAGAAACTCTCAATCCAGAGGAGTAAAGTAAAGAAATAATTAATCTTGATTTGCGAGTTTCAGCAGATTTCAATAATTTAGAAACTTCATCCTTGGTTAATACTTCAGGAAGCTTCTTATCTTTTTTAGGCATTTTTATGTTCCCAACCTCTTTTTTTAATATTTCAACAAAGAAGAATTTTAAAGAAGCAGCTGCAAGCATTATTGTATTCTTTGACTTATCATCAAACATTCCAGCCAAATATGTTCTTACATCTTCTTGACTAAGTTGTTCAACTGACTTGTTAGTTTGTTTCAGAAATTTATCCACAAAGAAAGAATAATTCCTCACAGTTAACGGGGAAAACCCTCTAAGCTTTAATTCTGTATGTAGTTTACCTAAAGCATCCATCACCATCTCAAAGATAAAATATACCTTCTGTTTAAAAGGTTTTGTAAAGAAAAACTATTCGTATTTACTCATGCTCTTTGCCAAAGGTGTGAAAGGAAATGGCCTTACATTTGTAACAAATGTCATATATTTCTGGAATAGATACCATTGAGTGTTCCATATCTCACTTAATTCCGCCAATTCTCTAAATCTCTTGCCTGAGAATATAGAATATACAAAATTGATTATTATAAACACTCCAATCAAGTATCTCCATAAAACAAGTATTATTCCAGTTACAATTAGAACTATAATTCTCATCCAAGATTCTGTTCTTTGAGAAAACTTCTTAGTTTTCATTTCCTTAACGTCTTTGCTCTTTTTCATTTTTGCCATTTTAACGATATGATTTCTGTCTTTTAGCTCTAGCTTTAGAGTCTCCAGGTTTTCTCTGTTCCTTTCTTCTTACATCAGCAACAAGCATATGTCTATCATACTTCAAATAAGCTTCTTTTAATTCAGAGCTTTTTGAAACAGCGACCAAAGCTCTTGAAATTGCTAATCTAGCAGCTTGTACTTGGCCTTCTTTACCACCACCAACAATTTTCAAATAAATATCATAAGGCATTTTACCTATTGTGTTTTCATATATTCTTATTGGCTCAAGTAATGAAAGCTTGTGAAACATTTTCATGTTTTCAATTATTCCATTATTATAATGGACCTTTCCATCTCCATCAGTTAATTTTATTTTTGCAACCGATGTTTTTCTCTTTCCAGATGTTCTTATAATAAATTTCATCTTAATTCCTCGCTTATTTCTGCTAATGTCATTGATATCATTCCTGTTGATTGAGCAACGCTCTCTTTTTTAGATTCTACAAGTTCTTTAGGAACTCCTTCATAACATCTTATCTTATCTAATGCATTTGCACCTCTTCCTTGCTTATGAGAAAGCATTCCTCTTATTGTTCTCTTAACAATCATTGCAGGCATTGAAGGAAACTTGGGACCCTTTAATGAAGACCCACCTTTAATTCTCAAAGAATGATATTTTGCAACTATTATTCTTCTGCTTCCAGATACAATTGCTTTTTCACAGTTTACAATAGAAACTTCTTTTCCAAGCAATGCTTGTTTAGCTGCATAACTCGCAAGTCTTCCCAAAATCGCATTGTTCCCATCTATTACTACCTTCATCTTATTATTTTTACTCCTTGCGCTTCTGGATTTTTCTTTATTTCATCAACTAATTTTACTGCTTCAGCTTTTCCTTGTTTTATTTTCTCATGAGCTGACTCTGAAAAGTAAAGAGCACAGATTTTAATTTTCTTTGTAATATTTCCATTTCCAAGAACCTTTCCTGGAACTACTATAACATCTCCATCATGAGCTTCTTTTTCTATTCTCGTAATATTTACATTTGAATATCTTCTTCTTCCCCCGGAAACTATCTGTGCAATTTTATTCCACTTCTTTTGTTTCTTAGCAGCAAATATTGTATCGACTATATATGAGTCCATTTTTCTTGGAATTCTTTTTGCTATAGATGTATTGCTTATCATTTTACTTCAAAGATTTTTCAAAAGCTTCTAAATTGTCCTGTAATGTTTCAATTGCTCTTGTAAATATTTTATCAGCATCAATCATCCCGAATGATTCTACAAAGACAAGGAATTCTTTGCTGTCTGAAATTGAATCTTTATCAAGCTTCTTTATTTCATCAACTTGATTATCATTAAGATCACAAATCCACTTTGTTCCTTTCTTCTCAGTCTTTATTGCTCCGGAGTGTTCTTGAACAATTGAATCTATTTTTACATTCCCAGTCTTTATCTCATATAAATTTCTGTAATATATTAATCCAGGAACATGTTTAGTATGTTCTATTCCAGATGCTACACTTGCATTTGCAACAATTTCTATTTCTTGATCTTTCTCAAGCAATGTCAAAGGAATTGAACTATAAACTACTTTCAAATCCCCTTTGAAATCTCCCGAATAAACTGTGCAAGGACCTGTCTTTTTTAAAGAGAGTGTTCCAGTAGTTTTAGATGAAATCTTTCCATCATTCTTTATCGGAACAAGACCTATTCTGTGAGCCAGAACTTCATCATATAATGCAGAGTCATTCTTGAATATTTCAACTTCATCGATGGCAAGAGTAGGAACCTCTTCAACGCTTCTCCTAATTGCATTTAATATAGAATAATTCATATCAGTTCTAAGAACTATTTTCTCAGGTGTTTTTGAAACGACTTCCATGTTACTTATTTGAAAAAAGGCTTTAAAAGTATATCCTTATACTCTTCTGCCCCTCTTACCCCCTTTCTTCTTAGGTCCGCCTCTAGGAACTCTATGAGTGTCCAAGACTCCAAGTATTTTGAATCCTTCTTTACTTAATGTTTTAACTGCAGCATGAGCTCCAGGACCAATTCCAGGAGAGTTTGTCTTTCCTCTTGTTCTAATATACAAAGCATTTATTCCTGCATCTCTTGCAAATTCTGAGGCTCTTTTAGCGACGAACATAGCAGTTGTAGGGTTAGCTTTCAGACGTGAGTGTTTTGTAACCATTCCACCACTTATTCTTGTGATTGTACTTCCTGCTAAGTCTGTAATATGAACTATTGTGTTGTTATAACTCCCAAATACATAAGCTATTCCAGGAACAACTTCAACTCTTTCTTCTTTCTCTTTTGTTTCAACAACTTCCGTCTCTTCCTGGACATCTTCAGTAGGTTCAATTTCTTTAACTTCTTCTATTTTTTGCTCCTTCACTTCCTTTGTTTCAGCATTTTTCTTCATTCTGTTTTCTCCTTAGCCACTTTCACGGATTTAGCTTTTAATGTAATATTTGATTCAAGTTCAGTAGACACAATGTAAGAAGGAACGTCAACTGCTTTTCCATCAACAAAAACTTGCTTGTGAACTATAAACTGTCTTGCTTGTTTCGCAGTATTAGCCAATCCTTTCTTCCAAACAACAGTAGCAAGTCTTCTCTTAAGCAAATCTTCTTTGTTAAGTGCAAGTACATCTGCAATTGTTTTAACACTTAAGCCGATACTTCTAAGTTTTAAGAAGAATTGTTCTTGTTCATTAGTTGATTCAGTAATAAGGAATTTAGCTCTATCTCTGAAATATTTTATTTTTGCCTCAGCTTTCCATATTTCTCTCTTATTCTTCAAACCATATTCTTCAACAAGTTTATTCTCATCGCTTATTCTAGTCTTGTCATAAAGCTTTCTTGGCCATGAGAATTTATTCTTTTTACGAATCATTTGGCTTTTTTCTTAACCCCCATGCTAACTCCACTTGTTCTAAAGTGACTTCTTGTTCTCTGCCCTCTTACTGGCTGTTTAAGAGCGTGACGCATACCCTTATAGCTTTTAATTTGCCTCATTCTCTTTATGTCAAAGTCTTTTGCCATATCAAGCTCGTTTGTGAATAAGTGCTTCGATTCTCCAGTATCATAATCTCTCTGTCTGTTTTTCATATGCTCATAGAAATCTGGCTTCTGCATAAATGATTCTATTTCATCAATTTGTTTCTTAGAAAGTTCTGAGATTTTAGTATTTTTATTTAATTTCAAATTTCTGCATATAGCATTTGAAATTGCCCAAGATATTCCTTTTATGTATGTCAATCCAGTGTAAATTTTCTTATTTCCGGGAATATCTCTTCCGTGAATTCTAACAAGTGATTCTAAAAATTCTTCTTCTTTCTGCTGTTTCAACTTGAAGTCCAACTTAGGTTCTTTCTTCGGTATTTCTTTTGTTGTTTTTTCTTCTGCCATTTGTTTACATTACGAATAACCTTTGTCTAGGGTTTTCTGTTAACTCTTCAAGAATTCTTTTTTCTATAGCTTTCTTAGGGTCAGGGGCGCTTTTGACTCTTTGTCTTATCTCATCGAAAGACTCGAATGTTTTTTCGTTTCTGACATTAAGCAATTCTTGTGTGTGTTTGCGACCGAATCCAGGAAGAAGTTCAAGTTGATGAAGCCTTGTGTTGATTGCTTGAGCAGAATTAAAGAATTTCACAAATTCTTGTTCATGCTCCCCAACATAAGTTTCTACGAACTCTTGTAATTGGATCTTCGCTGTTTCTGTTAACTTATCGATACGTAATCTACCGATAATATAGTATATCTTGTCTCTCTTTTCCGGACCTATATAAACCTTTTCTTTAACAGATATTTGCGCTCCTCTTACAGGCGCCAATTCAAGTAATGCAAGATGCTGAGTTCCTATAGCTTGTACAATAGGTCTCATGTTTCCAGCCATAGGATATCCATTTGCAAGATAATCTAATACTAAAGCATAATCATCTTTCTTGATCATGTTTAATACTCCTTAACCACCGCTAGAATATCATTAATCTCTTTTTCATCAAGTGAAACATCATTCAATATCTTAATTAAAGAATCAGAATCTCTTGGAAGCAAATCAACTATCTTTACAACCAATTCTTCTTTCATTTTTAGATTTCCTAGAGCTCTTAATGATTCTGAAAGAGTGTCAGCTTTCTTTTTGTCAAGCTTTGAAAATTCTTTCAAATAGTCTCTTAGTTCAGGTTTTGAATCTAAATCTCCTGCTAATTCTTTTACATCCTCTAAATGAACAGGGGTCATTTTCAATATCATTTCTTTATTACCTCAATTTTCTTCAAATGTATTGGCATAACAATGTAAGTTTTAGGTTTTGTAAAATCCTTTATTGAAACAATATATGATTCTCCCCTTTTACCAATTACAACTCCTGTTCTTCCTTGCATTCTCTTAGGGAATCCAGGACTCTGTACTGCTAAATCTCTAACAATAGCCACGCTATCTCCTTCGTTGAACTGCTGAAAATACTTTGTGAAGGATATTTTTCCGCGAGCTCTAATATTCTTGTTAGTTAACATGGAAATATCTGATGAGGGACCTTTAAAAAGCTTACGTAAGAATTATAGGGCTTTACTAGAGGTTACACTTCCCTGATAAAGGTCTCCTTTATCTCGGGCAGAACCCATATTACTTATTATTGCCTCGAACATTTTTTTACCCCATATTCCGTGACCGCACGGCGTACAAACATCAACAGCTCTATTATCTGTTAGTTCGGACTTGCAATAAACACATTTATTTGTCATTTTCCCTCTTTCTAATGACTCAACAATTATCTCTTTATAAATTTTTATGGGATTTTCTGTAACATTTATAAGCTTATTACCCTAATTAAAAATTATGAAAAAGATTTTGATGATATTAGCTCTGAGCTTCTTATTTCTTCAAACATCTTCAGCATTATGCAATTTAATCCCTACATTAATCAACCAAGATCCAATTTCAGCAGTTCCGGGGGAAACAGTAAAAGTATTATTTCAAATAACTGGAACAGAGAATCCAGAATGTGGTACAATAAGTTTACAATTTGTAGAAGAATACCCATTTACTCTTGACTCTGGATATGAAATTATTCAAAGAATTCAAGGAGGTACATATCAGAGAGATTTTAATCCATTTTGGATTGTATCTTACAAAGTTAGAGTTGATTCAAACGCTTTAGATGGAGATCAAAAGTTAAGTATCAAAACATGGTTGGATACTGAATCCCAACTGGCAAAAGTAACTGATTTTAACATAACTGTAGAAGAAGTTAGAACAGATTTCATAATAACTCTAGATAGCTATTCATTCTCAACCAATAAATTAGTACTTGGAATAGTAAATGTAGGAGAGAACAACGCACAATCAATAACTGTTGAAGTTCCTCAACAAGAAAATGCTTTGATAGAAGGTGGCCATGTAAAAATCTTAGGAGAACTTGATTCTAATGAAGATACTACTGTAACTTTCGATGCGGCCCTTTCATCTGGTCCAATAACCATTAATCTTGAGTATAATGATAAAATTGGAGAGCGCAGGAAAGTTTCTCAAGAAGTTGTATTTAGCGAATTAGCTTTCGAAAATACAAAAGAAAAATCCTCGATTTCGTTTGGTTCTATAATGTTATGGCTTTTAGTTATAGGAATAGTCATATATCTTTTCATATTAAGAAGAAGAAAAGCAAAACATCGTGCTATGCATCTTCAAAAATTCAACAAATAGTTATTCATATCTTAATGCTCTCACAGGTCTTATCTTAGAAGCTCTCCATGCTGGAATTATTCCAGATATTGCTCCAGTCAATGTAGCAAATAATATACATCCTAAAAATAGTTGCCATGAGTAATGTGGGCTCAAGAAACCCCATCCAGCTGAGTCAAGGAATGCTCCTGCTAAACTTGTAATAATAAATCCTATTAATATCCCCAATACACCTGCAACAAATCCTAAGAATCCAGATTCGAATACAAATATTGCAAAAACCTCGGAATTTCTAGCACCTATTGCTTTCATTATTCCTATTTCTTTAACTCTTTCAAGAACAGAAGTTATTGTTGTATTTGCAGTATTAACTGCTGAAACAGCAACTGAAATAAGTGCAATGAATATGACAAAATAAACAATGTAATCTAAAGTGGCAGTGAATTGTTCAAGTAATTCCTCAAAAGAAGCTACAAAGAAATCTTCTTTCCCTTCTTCAATATTTCTTGAATCTCTTAATGCATCTTCTACTCTTTCTATTACTATTTGTATGTTATCTGCATCAACTCTTGCAATGACTTGATTATATTTTCCAGAGCTATTTTGATATAATTCTTCAAAATAGTCAGTTGTTATGTAAATATTTGAATCGTCTTGTGGATTCCCAACTACCCCAAAGAATCCAATTATTTTCAACTTCTGACCCTGAACTTCCAGATTATCATTCAATGTTAAAGCTTCAGGAAATATTTTATTTTCTTCTTGATAATTATGACCTAATAGTACTTTCCCATCATCTCCATTCCTCAAATCTCTTCCATCTGCAATATCTATTGCAAAAACTTCATGTATTAATTCAGCTTCGTCCGGATTATAAGCTATTAAGAAAACAAATTTTTTTGTTCTATCCTTTGATACTTCAGCCGCTCTTGAATACATCCCTGTAGCTTCATAAACTCCTGCTGTTTTTTCTATTGCATCTATATCCTTTTCAGTAAGAAAGAAAGTAGTATCGAGTCCTGGAGCACCAATTCCTTTTGGTATTATTGTAATCTTATCGGCTCCAGAACTTGTTTTGAAATCATTAACATAATCAAAAAGTCCCTGTCCAAAACTTACAAATATGAATATTGTAGCAATTCCAACAAGTATAGAGAATATCGTCAAAAAGCTTCTAGCTTTTCTATGCACAATATGTTTCAAAGAGTATTTTATCAATTCCTTGTTTATCATTGGCTTCTAAGTGCCTCCACAGGTTTTTGATTGGCAGCTCTTATTGCAGGGACTATTCCAGATATTGCACCTATAACAAAACTTCCTATAAATGTAAATAATATTAGCACCCAGCTTATTTCAGGAGCAGTAGCCGCTCCCAGAAATGAATTTATCGCGAAGGTTCCAAAGTAACCTATCAAAATTCCAAATAATATGCCCAATGTTCCTCCGACCAACCCAAGCAAACCAGACTCAATAAAGAATTGATAAAATATATCTGAATTTCTAGCACCTATGGCTTTCATTATTCCTATTTCTTTTGTTCTTTCTAAAACAGAAGTAGTCATTGTATTTACAATTCCTATTGACCCAACAATTATAGATATAGCCGCTATCATTACAACAAATATTTGTATTCCAGTCAGTACTTGGTTTACTGTTGCAAGAGAAGCTTCAGGGGTTGATACTTCAAAATCCTCTTCTCCAATCTTAACATCCCTTCTATCCCTGAGAAGTTCTTCTATATCTTGTTCTGCAGAATCTATCATCTCTCTACTTTTCACTTTAACTTCTATGAAATCTACAGTATCTCTCTCGTCAGAAATAGAATTTAAATCATCTTCATTTAATAGAATTATAGAATCAAAAATAAAACTACCTTCTTTTTCTAGAACCCCTATAACTTGATATTTTCTTTCATTAATTGTTATTGTATTTCCAACTCTTACTGCTTTATCAAATCCGCTTTTGTCTTCGAAATAAAAATTATTCCCCAATACTACTTCTCCAGAATCTCCATCATCAAGAAGTCTCCCTTCCATTGGTTCTATACTCATTATTTCATAAGTCAGATCTCTCTTAGATCCGTCAGGGATATTAGTTGCAGAACCTATTAGAAGAACATCATTAAATTCAGCTCTAACTGTTACAATGTTTCTTCCAATTGCTTCATCCACACTACCTATTCTACCTATTGCCTCAACATCATCATCTGTTAAAGGGTTAGTTACACTTGTTCCCGGAGGTCCGAATGAATTAAGGCCTCCTGCCTGAACTTCAATTACCTCTGTATTTCCAACCCCAAATTGCGAAACTATCGCTTGTCTTAATCCTCCCCCCAAACTAATAAGCGAAACAACAGTAGCAATTCCAATAAATATACCTAATAATGTAAGCCAACTTCTTATTCCTCTTCTTTTAAGGTTCTTGAAAGCTATAGAAGTATAATCTAAGAACATATAATTCTCCTAAAAGAATTACTCTTTCTTCCTGCTTCTTCTAACTCTTCTATATATGAACCATACAACAAGTAACAATATTGCAATTCCGACATAAATAGTTGCATTGTTTTTCTTTAAAATACCTTTCTCTACAGCTTCCTGTTTAGTGTATGCTCTTAAAGAAGCAGTATCTGTTATTTCTTGTTCAATATTATCAAAATCTTTGTAAGTTAATTTAAAGAATATTGCAGGGAATTTTGTATTATATATGACATCAAATGAACTGGTCTCAAAATCATCAGAATCAATTGTTCCGATATATTCTGAATTCTCTGAAAGAATTGTTATATCATCACTTTCAACAGTCAAGTAAACGAATCTTGCATCTGCAAGGCCTTTGTTTATGACTCTTACATCAAGTTTTGCCTGCTCTCCTATTATTGCATTCTGTACATTTGCAGCTATTTCTATTTCTGGCTCGGCTGAAACAACAATACCTATTGTTCCACTTTGTTCTATTTCTTCATTTCCTTCTTCATAAATTATAGAATAATCCACAGAATATGTCCCTACAGGCAAAGTGTTTGAAACTCTGAATCTAAACACAAATGACTCTTCTTCATCTTCTTCTAATGAGTTCAAAAACTCTTCAGAACTTCCAATTGGAATTATATTAGGGTTAGCAAAATCTAATTTTACAGATAACAATTCAATATCTTGATTTCCATCATTTTCAACATCAATTCTTATTATTCCTTCTCCACCTGGAGAAACGGTATCTACAGTAACTGATTCAACTGACAATGAACTAGCAAATCCTAAGGATAATACAGTCAAAGCCATTAAAATCAACACTTTATTCATGTTCAAGCGCGACAAATATAATTTATAAGTTTTACTCGGAGATTTAATACTTCACCAGTAACAATTACTTCGGCAATTCAGGAGAATACTTTCCATCACCTAAGTTATATAATACCGATATTTTAACCTCATTATTAGGCCTATAATTTTCATAATTTACAATAATATCTGGTCTTGAATCTCCATTCATATCTGCAACAGTAACACGAGAACTATTATAAATAATATGGATGTCATTAATTGTATAAACTGAAGGAGTTTTAGGTGAATCAGTATTATTTGAGCAAGCAGACAATAAGCCAATTAATCCTGTTGTAAGTAAACTTTTTTTCATAATATTTATTCAACTATGCTCTATTTAAATCTTTACATTAGTGTTACTTTAAAATTACTACATAAGAAATAGAATATGATCCAGCTGGTAAATCATTTGCAACTTTAAATCTAAATGCAAAGCCAATTACTTCTTATTTATCCAAGAACTTCCCTTTTTTATAGTAACTTTCTCTACTTTTCCATCTTTCAACCAGTATATTCTTTTTGCATGATCCATGGCAACTTCAGGAGAGTGAGTTATAAGAATTATAGTTTTTCCTTGATTATTCAATTTTGTAAGCATATCCATTACATGCTCTCCTGTTCTTGTATCTAAGTTTCCAGTAGGTTCGTCTGCAAGAATTATCTCTGGATCATTTGCAAGAGCTCTTGCAATAGCAACTCTTTGTTGCTGTCCCCCGCTTAATTGATTAGGGTAGTGATCCATTCTAGTATCTAATTCAACAAGCCTCAAGAGTTGCCTGCCTCTTGCCTCTCTTTCTTCCAATGGTACCTTTTGGAAAAGCATAGGAAGCATAACATTCTCTTTAGCAGTTAGATTAGGGATTAAATTAAAACTCTGAAATATGAATCCTATCTTCTTTCCTCTAACCTGGGCTAACTCTGATTCTTCAAATTTCTCAATATCAACACCATCAAGGAGTATTCTTCCGTTTGTAGCTAGATCAAGGCTTCCAACAAGATTCATTGCAGTACTCTTTCCAGAACCAGAAGGTCCCATTATAGCAACAAAATCTCCTTTTTCCACAACAACATCTATCCCATCAACTGCCTTTACAACAGAATCCCCCATGTGGTAATATTTTGTAACACCCTCAAGAGTTATTAAGTGCTCAGCCATAAAACAAAAGATCCAATGCAATATAATAATCTTTTGTTAATTTTAGTTTTAAGAAACCTTTAAAAACGATCAAATAACAGTATTAGCATGATAATACCGGTCCGCTGTTTCGGCTGTGGGAAGCCTATTGGGCAACTATGGGAAGAATATAAGAAAAGAATAAGTGGTGGAGAAGAAGCTGGTAAGGTATTGACAGATTTAGGTCTTGATAGATATTGTTGCAGGGCAGCTATTCTTGGGCATGCTGATATTCTCGAAGAAGTTTCTAAGTTTAAAAAATCTTGATTAAGTTGGTTTTTTAAGCATAAAATTATCAAATTTTTTAGTTTAAAAAATCTTGATTAAGTTGGTTTTTAGAATACTTTTATAGATAATATTATTGTTATTATATGAAGCAGTGTTGCTATAACAAACATCTTCTTACTAAAATAGTCCCAGTTTCCTATTAAAGGAAATATTTGGTCAAGAATCATGCTAGTGCATATACCCAATATTATTTTATTAAAGAATGTAAATCCTTGAGAATAAATAAGGAGTGATGCGATAAAGAATATTAGCGCTGAGAAATGTATTAAATGCCATCCAAATCCAGTCTTTATTCTCAACCATCCAATTATAGTATTAGGGTTATCTTCATTATCAAAATAATTATTTGCTCTATATCCAGAATATGCCCAGCTTCTTAAAATTAGAAATGTAACAATTAAACTCAATACAAAAGAATTCATTTAATTTCTCAACATCTCCTCTTTCAAAGTAAAATGCATATTGCATATTTATAGTCTCTTGAAAAAAAAAAACGAAGACAGCATCCTTGGTTTGCCTCTTGACGGAGACTACAACAACGGACGTGAAGGGCTTAACTTCTGTGTTCGGAATGAGAACAGGTGTTTCCCCAGCACTATGGCCGTCTTCAAAACTGAGTTAAATGTTACATTTATAAAACTTCCTATTCACACATTTTCAAGCAGGAGTAGCGAAGCGGTCAAACGTGAGGGACTCAAATCAGAATGTGGGCGATCCCTTGGCTTAGTGCCTTCAGAGGTTCGAATCCTCTCTCCTGCATTTCATGGTAGAAGTATTAGATATGAAAACAGCAATAGAAAGAACAATCGCTTTAGTTACCGCTTCTAAAGTAAGACCATTTATTGGATCAGTATTTGGAGTTCCAGATTCTGGAAAGAGTTACTTCATAGATTATGTCTTGGGCAGTTTGGAAGCTCAAGGATTATGGACTAGACAAAGGTGGATTAAAGAAAACTGGAACAAGTATGAAATGTTCGCTCATGGCCCAAACCACGGAAATATAACAAGATATAGCATTGGATCACAAGTATTCACAAGAGATGCAGTTTTATATCATTGTCCTTGGCCAGATAGGTCTAAACCATGGGAACAGTATGAAGATCCAGAAATCACTTTAAGAAAACATCTAGATAGGGGTCTTGACTTAATTGTAGGAGCATTTAACTCAAGAAGAAGTTTAGAACCTGTAGGCAATTTTGACTTTCTTATTTCTAATCCAAAATCTTCGGAAAAACATTTTATGTTAGATTCTTGGTAAGGATTATTTTGTAGGCAATTTTAAAACAGTCAAATTCATTACGGGTGTGTGCATCCGTAGCTCAGTCTGGATAGAGCAATTCCCTCCTAAGGCATAGGTCGTAGGTTCAAATCCTACCGGATGCGTATTATTGCATTAATTATATGCCTCTTTATATCAGAACTATTTCTTATTGGTTCGAAAGTTTTTTCTTGAATTTCAATATCAAACTCATTGAATAATTCTTTTAATTCATTTTTATCAAAGAAATGACAAATAAGACCATTCTCTTTCTCGATTGTGTTTATCTCTATTTCTTTACCTTTTTGCCTATAATCTCCTATCGCAAAATCTTCAAATAAAATAATTCCATCTTTCTTTAATAGAGATTTAATCCTATTTACAACTTTAATTCTATCTTTTTCTTTAAAATTATTAAGAAAATAATAACATACTATTGTATCAAATTTATCTTTAGTTTTATACTTAAGAAAGTCCTTGGCAATATATGCAACTTTTTTAGATTCTATTGATGCTTTACACTTAGATATAGCCTCTTCAGATATATCTATTGCGACAGCATTCTTAGGGTGTTTTTCAATTATAGCCTTGAGAGTCTTACCATTTCCAACTCCAAGCTCAAGAACAGATTTATTTCTAACATTAAATATCCCATTAGAAGCTCTTTTCCATTCTAGTCCAGCTCCATACAATTTATCCCATGTGTCTCTTTGAGATTTCATTATTTATTCAAACAAACATAAGCTTTAAAACGCTCTATTCTGAAATAATATAAAGCGTGGTTAGTTTAATGGTAGAATTTCGCCCTTCCACGGCGAGGATACGGGTTCGATTCCCGTACCACGCATAGATTGAAAATAGGATTCTAAATGGATTTTTATGACAAGAAAAGAAATTTCATTTACTCGTGAATCTCGTACATTGAGAGCAGCATATCCTTTTATGGGTTTGATGACTCGAGAGCTGTAGATGAATTTACAATCTGGCTTATTCCTAATTAATTTTATATGTCTCCCGAAATAGAACATCCAATTAACTTTAAAAGTTCACCTTTCTAGTCTTTCTCATTATAAAAATGGAAAATCAATCACAACAAACACATCACCCAAAGAAACACTGGTACGACAGATATTACAAAATAATGCTTTTCGCCCCGGTAGTTCTTCTAGCTATTTGCATAATCTACTTGTTTTCATTTTATTCCCAAAATGGAGATATAATCTACAAGGATCCAAGTCTTTCAGGTGGAACAACAATAACTATTACTGAAGAAGTTGATGTAGAAGATCTAGAATTGCATATACAGCAATCAGTTCCAGATGTTCATATAAGAGTTATATCTGATATTTCAACAGGAAGACAAATAGCGGTATTAATAGAATCATCTTCATCTCCAGAAGTTCTAATTCCTTTAGTTGAAGAATTTATTGGAAAACCATTGAATGAATCTAACTCAAGCATCGAGTTTAGCGGTCCAAGTCTTTCAGATAACTTTTACAAACAGCTTGCAATAGCAGTTCTCATATCATTTATTTTGATGTCTTTAGTAATATTCTTTTTATTCAAAACTTTTGTTCCAAGCATTGCAGTAATATTTTCAGCATTTGCTGATATAATAATGGCTGTAACTGTAGCAAACTTGTTAGAAATAAGACTTTCAGCGGCAGGTATTGCAGCATTCCTTATGCTCATAGGTTATTCAGTAGACAATAATATTCTTTTAACAATGAGGGTTCTCAAAAACAGAGGACAATCAGTAAACTCAAGAATTTACAGCTCATTCAAAACAGGAATATTAATGACTTGTACTGGTCTAGCAGCTTTAATCCCTGCATTCTTTATAGTCACAGGCTTACCAGATTCATTTAGACAGATATTTTTCATTCTTGCAATAGGATTGACTGCAACAATAATAAATACATGGCTCACAAACGCATCCATAATAAAATGGTATGCTGAGTACAAGAAAATAGACTAATGGCAAAAATAACTTTCAGAATATGGGTCTTGATAATATCTTTATTTTTAGCTTTGCTTATGATTTCTCCAACTTTAAGAGATGGGGTCTCGATAAAAAACGTAGATTCTAGCTCTAAATCATTTGAATCAGGTCTTAGACAAGGAATGATAATAAAAGAAATAAATTCCCAGCAAATAAACTCATTAGAAGATTACAATTTAATTGCAGAACAATTATTACTTAATGGAGAAGAAAAAAGAATTTCTATAGTTACAAAAGATAGTTCTTTTGTATTTCTAGATTCAAATATCTCCTCAATAACTGTTGGAAAGATACCTAAATCAAATATCAAAACTGGACTTGATTTAAGTGGGGGAGCTCGTGCTCTTGTTAAACCTGTAAATGGCTCTTTAACTGACGAAGAAGTATCAGATCTTGTAGAAATAACAAACCAGAGATTGAATGTTTTTGGATTGACTGATTTAACAATAAGATCTGTAAAAGATCTATCTGGAAATAATTTCATGCTTGTAGAGGTTGCAGGTGCCTCAAGACAAGACTTAGCAGATTTAGTTGGAAAACAAGGAAACTTTGAAGCAAAAATAGGCAATCAAACAGTATTCATAGGGGGAGAAAGAGACATTACTCATGTATTCAGAGATGCAACTCAGTCAGCAGTTTATCAGCCAGAATCTCTTGGTGATGGAACATACATAAGCAGATTTACTTTTACAATAACTCTTTCAGCAGAAGCAGCTCAACGTCACGCAGACATAACAAAACTAATACCTATAGACCCTTCATCTGGAGGCCAGTATTTGTCTGAGAATTTGACTCTTGTCTTAGACGGAGAAATAGTAGATGAATTAAGGATAAGCTCAGGTCTTAAGGGTCAAGTAACAACCCAAATTTCTATTCAAGGATCAGGTACTGGAACTACTCCAGATTTAGCAACAGCAGATGCAAGAAGCCAAATGCATAAACTTCAGACATTGTTGTTAACTGGAAGTATTCCATATCAATTAGAAATAGTTAAGCTTGATACAATATCTCCTTCTCTAGGAGAACAATTTACCAAAACCCTAATTATTCTAGGCCTTGTTGTTTTCTTAATGGTTTCTCTAGTTCTATTCTTAAAATATAGAAAACTAAAAATAACTCTAGCTGTTATTCTTACAATGTTCTCCGAAGCATTCATAACTCTTGGAATTGCTGCTCTTCTTAGATGGAATCTAGATGCAGCAAGTATAGCAGGAATTATAGCAGGGATAGGTCTTGGAGTAAATGACCAAATAGTAATTCTAGATGAATCAAGATCAAAAGACAATTCAACAATAAAAGAGAAAATAAAGAAGGCATTATTTGTAGTTGTAGGAGCCTTCTTTACTATAATCGCCGCAATGCTTCCTCTATTCTGGGCAGGAGCAGGTCTTCTTAGGGGATTCGCATTCACAACAATAATAGGAATAACTGTAGGAATATTAATAACCCGTCCAGCCTTTGCTGATATGATCAGAAAGATGGGTGAACAATAAATGCTCCCACGCTGGCATATACTATTAGGAATAATATTCTGCACTATCTTCAAAATTATATCTCCAGAAACAAGTTATGTTTCTATTTTTCTTATTTGGTTTGCATCAGTATTCATAGATTTTGATCATTACCTTACAGCAGGATTTACTCATAGAAAATGGAATCCTTTAGAAGCATTAAATCATGGGTATGAAAGAAGAGATAAAATATTAGAACAGAAAGAAGAGTTGGGGATGTGTGAAAAAGGAGATTTTCATTTCTTCCATACAATAGAAGCCCATCTTCTTGTAGGAGTAATAGCTCTCTTTTTGTCTCCTTTCTACTTTATTTTCATAGGTATGATTTTTCATTCACTTTTAGATTTAGTTTGGATGGTGCGTCATGATGTTCTAGATTCAAGAGAATTCTTTGCAATAAGAAGACTAAGAACATTAGTTTTGTAAAATTATAAGAAACTTACAGCTCCTTTAGATATAAGGAAAAGACTTAATATCCAGAGTAAAAAAGTCCAAGGGGTAAAAAATATTCCCATAAATAAAGATAGTGAAGCAACTAAGTCAATAGCACTCAAAAAGTCTCCTTTCAGTATAAACAAACTCTTCATAAAGAGTAACCCCCCTATTGCAAGTATTATCTGCAAATAAACATCAAGAGAGAATATCATACATAATAGTATAACTGAAGCAATAATATCAATCAAGCCCAATATCTTTACTAAAACCATATTTTTCTTTCTTTTGCTCCGGTTATAAATTTTTGTTATCCAAAACATTTAAATATCTAAATTATACGAACTTTAATATGCCAAAAACGTTACGTTTGACTTTACCTGTAATGCTTCATTCTGATGCAGAAGTTCCAATATTTCTAGCTGCAAAAGAACGTTTGGAAGCTTTAGGATCACAATATGGTGTTCCTGTTAGTGTTGGAGCATTTCTTCCTTACATGCAAGGTCATGCTCGTAAACCTGCAAATTTTATTAATCAAGTTAGAAATCAAGATAAATATAGACTTCCAATCTGGCTTGCTGAAACAGGTATAGATGGAACAAACAGTTTTGTTTATACTCCGGGAAATGCTATATACGATGCAAACGTTCCTGCAGATCACGAAAGAATTTTAGAACAAGTTGCTAAATTAAGAGTCTTAGATCCAAATCCAATTAGTAACTTGGTTGTTGGTCCTCACATTGCTGCACAGTTTGCTAGGTCTCAAGATATTAAACCTGGAAGTGTAGCTGTTTATACTCCTGAACAATTCGCTGAACAAAGAGATGCTTTATATGGGATGGCAAAAGAACGTTTTGCTAAATTAAGTAAATCTGCAGGCGACCTTGGTCTAATTCTTGCTACTGAAATTGCTCCTCTTGCCACATACGAAGATCACGGATTTTGGGAAGGTAGTGCAAGTGACGGTGAAAGAAGAAGAGTCACAGCAATGCGTTATCACGCATTTAATGATTTAACAAGTTTACTAGATATTTCTGAAGGAAGAATTGTTCTTGATACAACACACCTGGCGGGAACATTAGATGCACCTAACTCTTTCACCAGAAACAGAGAAGATACTACCAATCTATTCCTTACAGCAGGAGTATCTTCATGGGATGAATTTAGATCTAAAACAAAATCCTTTGCAGACTATTTACCTCACGCTCACGCTCTTCATATTTCAGGAGCGGAAGGAATTGGAGTTAGACTAAACAGAGAAACAGGAGCAGAGAAATGGGGTGGAGCAGGAATGTTACCTAGCCTTATTACAAATAGACAGTATGCTGATTTGCTTCATCATGCAATAGCAAAAGACTTGCCTGTAGCTGTTGAAGAGGATTTCATCACTCCTGAAAAACCAAAGGAACGGCTTGACTTCATAGAAGCTGATGAATTCTTGAAACCTATATTTGCGCAGATGCAAAGAATGTCTTCGTGAAAGTTTTTATATATACTAAATTTTCTTATTTAAGATGAAAAAATTAATGATTCTTGTTGTGGCTTACAATGCTGAAAGCACCATAAAGCATCTTCTTGAAAGGACGCCTAAAGAGGTGTGGAAAAGAGCTTCTGAAGTAGTAATAGCAGATGACGCATCAAAAGATTTTACTTCAGTAGTTGCAAATGAATATAAATTAAGAAATAAAAAAAATAATTTGACCATAATAAAACATCAAAATAATAAAGGATATGGTGGAAATCAGAAGTGGGGTTATACTTATGCAATGAAGAAAGGTTATGACATCGTTGTAATGATCCACGGAGATGCTCAATATCCTCCGGAATATATTACGAAGCTCATAAAACCAATAGAAGAAAATAATGCTGATTTTGTATTCGGCTCAAGAATGGCCGGACACCCGATAAAAGGGGGCATGCCAATATACAAATTCATAGGTAATGTTTTCTTAACAACAACTGAAAACATAATTTTAGGAACAAGATTAACAGAGTTCCACTCAGGATTTAGAGCTTATTCCATTCAAACTTTGAAGAAAATTCCCCTCAACCTTGACTCAGACGGATTCCATTTCGACTCAGAAATAATAATGCAATTCGTCCGCTCAAAGAAAAAAATAAAAGAAATAGTTATTCCTACCTTTTACGGAGATGAAAAATGCAATGTCAAAGTAATAAGTTACGGTCTTAATATCTTAAAAGAATTATTGAAATATATTCTTACAAAATATAAAATTAAGGCTTATCCCAAATACGACTTAAAAAATTTTAAGAAATAACTTACTTTTTTCTTGCGACTATAAGAACTATGCTTGAGTTCTTTTGATTATTTATTAAATATGCCAAGTAAATCATCCCAAACAATATTTTATTAGTAATTTCAAAAGCACTCATCTTAATTTTTCCTATTTTCATTCCTCTCTTGTTATCTTTTATAGCCTTTTTAACAAGATACTTTGTCAATTCTCTTTCAATAAAACTACCTATTGGTTTTACTTCCAATACATCAAATCCAACCTGTTTAATTTCATCAGTTAATTTCACAGGGTCAAATCTTCTTAAATGTCCCACATAATCATCGTCAAACGCCCAATACTTCATATGAGTTGGAACAGTTAGGAAAAGAACACCATTCTTTTTTAATACCCTGTGAAATTCTTTTAATCCTTTTTTATAATTATTTACATGTTCAAGAACCTCAGAAGAGAATAAAGCATCAGCATACTCATTTTTAACTGGTATTTTTTCAACATCTCCTAGTAAGACTTTTTGTCTTGATTTTTTTAACATATCAATAGCATTCTTATCTGAGTCTATGAATGTAGTTCTTTTATAATCTGGAGAAACAGGAGATATTCCACAGCCAACATCTAACATCTTAGCATCTTTTATTTTTGAATATTTTTTATAAGCCTCTGCAAGCATATATTTTCTAAATCTATAATTGAAAAGTTTATTTTTTAATTTAATATAATCTGTTGAAACAAAAAACTTAGAAAATTCATTTTTATTTTCTTTCTGTTTTGCCATATAAATACTGATAAAAATACCTATTTAAATGAGCTTAATCTAAAGAATATATGAATTTTATAAAAAAAAGTTATGCTAGACTTCACAAGAATTCTGAGAGTTTTATTCAATCAGAAGATAGCAAATATGCAAGATACACTCTTTATCTAACATTTATAGGGCTCATTTTGAGATTTATTGGCGCCATACATTTAGATGTTTTAGCAGATGATATGGTTTATGCATCGCAAAGCGCAGGTATATTGGCATCAAAAATAATTTCAACACATTCTAACCCACCTTTATTTTTCTATCTTACAGATTTAGCCTATAAAATATTCGGATACTCAACATTTGCAGCAAGGTTCTGGCCAATGATTGCAGGCACCCTTCTTATTCCGTTAATTTATTTAATTTCTAACCAATTGTTAAAGAATAGAAAACAATCTTTCTTCGTAGCCTTGTTCGTAACATTTTCTAGCTTTTTAATAAGAATGACATTCACAGAACAAAGTTTAGTTGTCTTATTTTTTATTTTTTCAGGAATTTATTTTGGGTTGCTTTTTATAAATAAACCAAGTAATAGGATTCTTATTTTGTGCTCTTTATTCTTTGGTCTGGCTATGCTTACTAAATACAATGCTCCGTTTTTTATAATCTCTTTTGGACTTTATTGTTTATATTATAGAACATTGGGTAAAGAGAATAAATTTTTAAACACTAAAAATGTTCTGACTCTTATAATTATTTTATTTATATTTTCAATGCCTTTTTTATCATTTAATTATTTATTATACAAACAAAAAGGAATAGTTGATGTTTATTTCTCTAGACTCGTTCATTTAGACTCAACACAAGAGATTTATGGTGGTTTGGGAGGACAGGAGAATTCATTTTTAGACAATCTTTTCAATATAGGAAATTATCAGAGCTATAAACTTCCTTTTTTCACAGACCCGCTCATAGTTATTTTTGCGTTATACGGTCTATTTATATTATTCAAAACAAATAGGAATGCTTTGATCTTTACTGCAATATTTTTAATTGTTCCATTTGTTTTGCAGAGTGCTGGAGCTCCCTTACAAAAGCACTTTGCGTTTATGTACTTATTATTAGCAATACCAGCTGGGATTGGCTTTTCAAATGTATTAAACTTCTTAAAAAATAAGAACTTTAAGAAATTAGCTCTAGTCTTATTCATAATGATATCAATCTTTTATCTTGGGGTGGCAAACGGAACGCCATCACATTATTTTTCTAAAAGTCCAAATGCAGAACTTAAATCTTTTATCAATAGCGAAATAAGTGATTCAAATTTAATTATCTTTGACTCCAGAATATACCTCGCAAGGTCAATGTGGTTAGCAACAGATAAAGCTTACCTTAGTTTTGAACAATCATTGCCGATACTGCAGCAGGTTTTTGCACAGAATATGTCATCTGTTCCTCCGATGAAAGTCTATTTCGTAGAGTGTGTTGTAGATGATTGTGGATGGGGTTGGGTTGCCAATAATCAAAATCTAAACAGCTCATCAGAGTCTTTTATTCAATCGATTGCACAAACAGCAGATATAGTTAAAATAATAGAATCACCTCGCTTCAAGGGGAACGAATTATTTAATATTATTCCGCAGCAATATTACAAAGTCTACTCAGCAGAATTTAGAATACCTGAACAAGCCCTAGAGCAAATTAAACAGTCTCAAAGCTTTTACTTCGTTCCTTATTTGTATAAAAATATGAAAGATTACTTATTTGATTATAAGACAATAGATCCATTTGCAAAACTTTTAGATAAATCTTCATACTTAATTATATTGATATCTATAGTATTATCAATACTATCTTTATTTCTTGTTATTTTTATGTTGATAAAAGAACCTTTAAATTAAGGTGTAAAGAGTTTAAATAAAGAGTTTAACTTTCTAAATTATGGATAAAAACAACAATAAAGATTTAAATAAATCTCTTAAAATGCTTGCAAGAGGCTCACTAATAGTACTTATAGGTGTATTGATATCTAAAATTCTTACTTATTTATATAAGATTGTAATAGCAAGAACATTTGGCCCAGAGATTTTTGGAGTATTCTCTCTTTCTCTAACAGTTTTTAGCATTTTCATTACTCTTGGATCTCTTGGTCTATCTGAAGGGCTTCTTCGTTATATTGCATTATACAAAGGAATAGGCGGAAGCAAAGTTAAGCATTTGATAAAGTTTTCAATAATAATATCTTTATTTTCGGGGCTAATTGGAGCAACAATTTTATTTATTTTTGCTGAAACAATATCTGTTAATTTATTCAATAGTTATAATATGACTTTATTTCTAAAAGTATTTAGCATTGCTATCCCAATTTCAATTTTATCAAACATCTTCCTTTCAATATTGAAAGCATACGAAAAAGTTACACTATACACATTCATAGTAAACATATTCTCAAATGGAATCAAGGTGTTGCTTCTGATAATATTTATTTTGGTTGGCTTAAAGGAAAATGCAATTCTTTCATCTTATTTTATTAGCATTCTTGGAGTGGCTATTTTATCCTATATTGGATGCAAAAAGGTGTTGGTAAGATTATTATATGAAAAAGATATTGCATCTAATGAGAAGAAAAGATTGAACAGGGAATTCTTTTCTTATTCATGGCCTATACTTTTTTTGGGAGCAATAAATATTTTATTCTACTGGATAGATTCGTTTGTCATAGGGTACTTTAAAACAGCCACAGATGTTGGATTTTATAATGTCTCATTTACTTTAGTTGCTCTATTCGGCATAGCACCTGAACTCTTTATGCAGTTATTTTTCCCAATTATAGTAAGGGAATATTCAAAAAAGAGAATCGAGATGATAAGGGAACTAAGCAAGCAGGTTGTTAAGTGGATCTTTATCTTAAACCTCCCGCTCTTAATAATAATGTTTATCTTTCCAGGTGCCGTAATAAACATTTTATTTGGCCAGGAATTTTTAGCTGCAGAATCATCACTAAGAATACTAGCAGTAGCGGGAGCATTTTCTTCATTTAGTACTCTAATGAATAATCTCCTTTCAATGAAAGGAAAATCTAAAACCATACTTATGAATATAATAGTAACTTCCATAATAAATCTTGTCTTGAATATTATTTTAGTTCCAAGTTACGGTATTGTTGGAGCAGCAATAGGCACTTCAATATCCTGGATAATATTAAATTTAATGCTATTTGTGGAAGTAAAACGGCAAGTTTCAATAATCCCTTTAAGAAGAAAAATGCTTAAAATTGCAATAGCATCAATTATACCAACTATATTGTTGACTGTTATTAAATATTATATTTCTGTCAATCTATTTACTCTAATAATTTTAACATTATTATTCGTTTTTCTATATCTAGTTCTAATATTTAAGATGGGCTGTCTAGATAAGAATGATTTAGAAATTTTAAATAATATAAGGTCTTATGTATATAAAAATATATTATATAAAAATCATCCTTTAAGAGTTAATGATGAAATCAGTCATTAAGATTTAGTTATTTTTAGAATTGCGATGTCCAGGTAGAAAACCTTTATGTGTTTTCTAATGTAGTTATATTTATAAGTAATATCTATAAAATGTTGTTATGAATATAGAATTTGGCGATCCTGAGATTCCTTCAAGAACGATAGATTCTATGGTCGAGTTATTAAAATCAAACAGAATAACTGAAGGTTCTAGAGTTAAGAAATTTGAAGAAAGATGGGGGGATTTATTTGGTTATCCCCATAGTATAGCTACTCCTTCAGGAACAGCAGCAGATACAATAGCTTGCATGTCTTTATATGATTTTGGCGCTAAAAGGGGAGATGAAGTTATAGTTCCTGCATTAGCCTTTGCAGCGGTAGGAGAAGCTGTTCTTGCAGCAGGGCTAAATCCAGTTTTTATAGACATAAAAAGAGATACTCTTAATATTGATGAAACAAAGATAGAACAAGCAATTACATCAAGAACAAGAGCAATTATGCCAGTCCATACAATGGGCAAACCAGCAAAAATGGATGTAATTACAGATATTGCAAGAGCCCATAATCTTAAAGTAATTGAGGATGCCTGTGAAGCTCACGGTGCTAAGTATCAAGGAAGACATATCGGTCTATGGGGAGATGCAGCAGCATTTAGTTTCTATGCAGCTCATTTAGTTTTTGCAGGAGAGGGTGGAATGGTTTCTACAAAAGATGACCAAATGGCTCATGTGCTAAGGTCTGTAAAAACTCACGGAAGAAAACCTGGGACTGTATATTTTGACCACGAAAGGTTAGGCGTCAATGCAAAAATGACTGATATGGCCGCAACAATAGGATTAGACCAATTGGACGATTTCTGGAGAGTTTATAGGACTAGAAAAGACAACTTAGTTTATCTATTGGGTCAAACAAAAGACCTTCAAGATAGAGCTTACTTTAATAATGAAGAAAAAGGCGAAGATATTTGTCCTCATGCATTCAGTGTAACATTAAAGGAAGGAGATAGAAGAGGCGCAAAAGATCTTTATGTTTTTCTTGAAGAAAGAGGAATAAAATCCAAAGTTAATTTCAGAAGCATGCCTACGCAACAAGGAGCTTTTGCTTTCATAGGTCATAGATTAGGAGATTTCCCAGAAGCAGAATATGTGGGTGATAAAGGTGTTCACTTTGGAATACATCAAAAACTTACAAAAGATAATTTAGATTATGCTTCAGAAGCACTACATGATTTTTTTAAGACTTAAGATTGTATTTCTCTAAATTGCATAAATGTTTAAAAACTAATTATTATGTGAAAAATAATGAACTTAGAAAATATTGCAGGAACGTCAAAATCTTTAATGGAATTTGAAGATGAACTTGCTGCACTTTGGTCAAGAGGAGAAATTAATGGACCCGTTCATTTCGCAAAAGGAAATGAAGAACAAATAATCAAGATATTTAGGGGTCTTAGAGAAGGAGAATATATTAAACAGCTTCCTCCCTTAACACGCCAGGAAGTATTAGATGCAAAATTAGTGGTTGTTCCAGAAGATAATCAGGATGCAGATTATCTCAAAGGAATAAAAAAAGAAGACTTTATTTTTGTTTCTTATAGAAATCATGCTCATATTCTTCTAAAAGGAATGCCTCAAGAAAGAGTAAGGCAGGATATTATTGAAGGAAGAAGCATGTATCCAATGGATAAGGAGTATGGAGTTTTCTCTTCAGCTATAGTTCCAGGGCATCTAAAACCAGCAGTAGGTTTGGCAATGGCTTATAAATTATCTGGCTCTAAAGGACATGTTTGGGCTTTCTGCGGAGATATGGCTGCGCAAACAGGAGCATTTCATGAAGCTACTAATTATGCATCCAATCACGAGCTCCCAATTATTTTTGTAATAGAAGATAATGGAATGAGCGTTGATACTCCTACAAGAGAGGTTTGGGGAATGGATAAAAATAGAATTCCTCAACTTCTACCTAACACAATTTATTATGCTTATAAAAATTCTTTCAAACATCAAGGAGCAGGAAAGGAGGCAGGGTTTTAACATGAATCCATATGTTGAGGCACTTAAACAAGCAATGGATTTGCTTGCAAAAGACGAAAGAACTTTATTTCTTGGTCAAACAGTAGTTTTTGGAGGTAGCAGGTATACAACTTCTACTCTAAAAGATGTACCTCTTGAAAAAAGAGTAGAGCTCCCGATAATTGAAGATTTACAAATGGGAATCTCTACAGGATTAGCCTTAAGAGGATATATTCCTGTTTCTATTTATCCAAGATTTGATTTTCTACCTCTTGCAACAGATCAATTAGTTAACCACCTAGATAAAGTTGAGATGATGTCCAGAGGGCAGTTTAAACCTAAAGTAATAATCAGAACGATTGTTGGAGGCACTCAGCCAATAGACCCAGGACCACAGCATTCACAAGATCACTACACAGCATTCAGAAGTCTCTTAACCAATATAGATATAATAAGATTGGAAATGGCAGAACAAATCGTTCCTGCATATAAGAGTGCCTTAGATAGTAGCAGACCAACTCTTCTTATAGAATTAGGAAATCTTCATCACCAATATCCTAATTCAACTCAAAAATAATTAAATAGCCCCATTTATTAATTTAAATATGTATTCAGAAAAAATAAAAGATTTAATAATAGAGTCGATTAAAGTTAAAGAAAATCTGCCAATCCAAGATATTCAAAAACTAATTGAAACAATTATAAGATGTTATAAAAAAGGCGGAAAGATACTTGTGTGTGGTAATGGGGGTAGTGCTGCAGATGCACAACATATGTCTGGTGAATTTTTAAACAGGTTCAAGATAGAAAGAAATCCTTGGCCTTGTATTGCTTTAACAACAGATACATCTACAATAACTGCAATAGGAAATGACTATAGTTTTGATGAAATATTTTCTAAACAAGTGGAGGCTCATGGGAAAGAGGGAGATATATTAATTGGCATAAGCACCTCGGGAAATTCAAAAAATGTAATAAAAGCAGTGGAATTTGCTAAAAAGAAAAAAATGGTCTCTATAGGATTTTTAGGGAATAATGGCGGACATTTGGGAAAGTTATGCGACTTATCAATTATAGTCGACTCAAGAGATACCCCTAGGATTCAGGAGAGCCATACTCTTATAATGCACATAATGTGTGAAATTGTGGAGAAAGAGTTGGTAGCTCTTAATCTTTAAGTTTAAACTAATTTATGTGCGAATTTTACCTTTCAAAAAAGATTCGTAAGTCAAGGCAAGTCCATCACGCAATTCTGTTTTGGCCTGCCATCCTAACTGTTGCAGACGCGAGGCATCAAGCATTTTACGTGGCATTCCATCAGGTTTGCTTGCATCAAATAATATCTTTCCCCTGAAACCAACTACATCTTTGATTGTTTCTGCTACTTCTAGTATGCTATGGTCTCTCCCTGTTCCCACATTAATTGGTCTTTCACCACTATAATCTTTCATTAACAATAAGCACGCTTCTGCCAAATCATCAACATATAAGACATCTCTTCTTGGTGTCCCAGTGCCCCACATAACCACATTTGGTGAACTATTTAGTCTTGCCAAATCAAATCGTTCAAGCAAAGCAGGTATGAAGTGCGACCGCTCTTGATTATAAGTATCCTGTGGTCCATATAAATTTGCAGGAATCACAGTTATGAAATCTGCTCCATGCTGTTTTCTATATGCTTTGCACATCTCCATCCCAGCAAGTTTCGCTAGAGCATATGCTTGGTTTGTTGGTTCAAGAATTCCTGTAAGAAGGCTGTCTTCTCTCATAGGTTGCTCGCATTCGCGAGGATACATACAATTACTTCCAAAAAACATTAATTTCTTTACTTTATGCCTCATCGCAGTATGTATGACATTATTCTGCATCTGCAGATTGTCAAATATGAATTCAGCGGGATAAGTCATATTTGCTTTAATGCCACCAACGCGCGCAGCTACAAAAAAAACATATTCAGGAGAACTACTTAAAAAGAAATCATTCGTAGCTTGAAAATCACGCAAATCAAAATCCTTTGAGCTTGTACCAATTACATTTTTATAACCTTCTCTGTGCAAAGTTCTTTCCAAAGCAGATCCAACCAATCCAGTATTCCCTGCAATATAAATGCGCCCATCTAAATTCATAATAACAAAATCTTTGGATGCAGTTTATAAATTTATTCATCGCTGTGATGATCGCTCAGTTTATTTGACTGCCCATACTTTAGTACCTGAAAAGTCAAAGTTAAAGTCCATGATCTCCCCTCCAGATCTTTTAAGTTCTCTAACTAATTGATTTCTCTTTTTAGGATTATAATAAAATAAAAGGTATCCTCCATCTCCAGCACCTAGTAATTTACCTCCGTCAGCTCCGTTATCTAAACCTACCTGATATAATTTATTTACAAATTCATTTGAAATATTTGGAGAGAGCAGTTTCTTATATTCCCAGCTTTCATGAAGTAATTTCCCAAATGTATCTAGTTTGTTGGTCAGCAAAGCATCTTTCATATCTATAGCTATTCTTTTCATGGTCTGCAAAATTCTTACAGACTCATCCTCATTTTTCTTGAAAGATTCTTCTTGTTTTGAATGTGCCTCTCCAGAAGAATGATGTTTTCCAACATAACATAGGAGAGTCCTATTATTTAGTTCATTAATAATATCTTCCTTAAGTCTTAATGGATAAATTATATTCTTCTCTCCATTGAATTCCATAAAGCTAAATCCTCCAGTCAGTGCTGCATATTGGTCCTGCCAACCTCCCTTTATCTTTAGTTCTTCCCTTTCCGCTTTGTAAGCTATTTCAGCAAGTTTGTAAACATCATAATTTGTCTCTTGTAAGTGATTTAGAAGGCTACAAACTAAAACTGCGAAGCTAGCAGAAGATCCTAATCCTCTTCCAGGAGGAATATCATTATGTAAATAAAGTTCAAAACCGAATTCTGGCTTCATTAATTTTATAACTGCCTTTATCAAATCAAGATTACCATCATAATTTAGTTCATTAATAGATTTTACTACGACATCTCTCTCAGGAGTCAGGTCAGAGTCTATAATTAATTTCTTATCAGCTCTCTTGACAATAGTTGCATAGCAGTATTTGTCAATTGTTGAATTTATTACTGCCCCGCCATACTTATCAAAAAAATAAGGCAAATCTGTACCACCACCGGAGAAGCTTATTCTTAGAGGAGCCATTCCCCTAACAACAGGATATTGTTTTTCTTTTAGCTCTTCGATATAAAATATTAAATCTTTTACAACACCATCTTCGTCAATCACAGGGATATGGTCTGCTCCTAGCTCAAACAAAGTTGCAAAATGTTCTTTTGTTGCAACCATTTTTGCTGTTATTGGCTCCTTGTTCATGACATTACCAACGTCTAGATTAATATCCCTACCAGTTATGATCATTTTTTTTATGTCTTTTTCTGTAATGGTCCCAAGAAGTTTTTTTTGTTCATCAACTACGAGCAGAACGGGAATGCCTAAAAGTTCCATTTTTTGCATAACTTCTCTCAAACTAACCCTTGCTCCAATATATAACAGATTCAAAACGTCGTTCTTGAATTGATAATAAGTTTCGGGAAGGCCAATATCTATAAAATATCCTTTATATTGGTAGCCATTCAAAAGTTTCTGATTAGTTAATTGAACAAAAGTTTCTCTTTCTAGCGAGACGTTTTTATTTTCAGGGATGTACTTGAAAATGTCTGGGCTAAAAATATAAACTCCGCTGTTAATTAATTCAGCACCAATGTCCTCTTTTTCGGCAAAAGAAATTACTTTGTCATCTTTTACTACAACATTTCCCGAAACCAAAGCATTATTAGCTTTTGTCAGACACATAGTACCTAATCCGCCTTTTGAATCATGAAACTCCTTAAGATCTTTGATGTTCACCTGGGAATAAGTATCTCCGTTTAGAACCAGGAAAGTATCATTTTTGAGATATTTTTCTGCTTTCTTTATTGCCCCGCCTGTTCCCATTGGAGTTTCTTCATCAGAATAGGTTATCTCAACCCCTAACTTTTTTCCGTCATCAAAATAGGATTTTATTTTGTCAGCCATATGATATACACAAAGAACAATTTCAGTTATTCCTTGCTCTTTCAAAAGGCGTATCTGATGCTCTAAAAATGGCTTTCCTGCGATAGGAGCCATTGGTTTTGGAGTTTCCCCGAGGGCTATTCTTAATCTCTTTCCAAATCCTCCTGCTAGAATCACTGCTTTCATAATCAGAAATGTTTTTATTTACAATATAAATAGTTTATTGTTCATTCAGGCCTTGCACAAAGATTATAAATCAGCTTATTTGACTAGACGAATGAGCAAAATAGTTAACCACCACCCAAGTGTTGCAGTTGTAAAATCTCGTGAATCAGATGAATTCATGTTTACAAGATATGATTCTACTTATCCTGCACTTCCTTATAGATTGTCTTCAAATACTATTGGGGGAAATCCTATTCCTAAAGATTCTAGTCCATGGGAAACATGGGAGAGAGAAGTAATAGAAGAATTCAATAATGAAGCCCCACATGGGGAACCCTTGAGAGATACAACTACTCCTTTTGCACCATTAGATGAAATACATAAAATAAGAGACGCAATTTTAGATGGTGCAAGACCTTACGCCGACTTTCATTTATTGACAGAAGGGATTACTATGAGGGATTATTTAGCAGGAGTAGGAAATGGTTTGACAGAAGCCGGAGTTTTAGACTTACTACCTCCAAAGAAAAGAGAAGAAGCTATTTCAAAAGGATTGATAACAAGAGCACATGGAGCTATTTTTAGCGTATATTATTCTGAAATACCTCAAGACATGATGGATAGAACTACGCATTGGATGCACAGAGGATTTAGATTAGTAACAGAGGGGGGATTAAGAATTCTTACAAGAGATCAATTAGTTAAAGGAATAGATGGAGAAATAGCAATAAATAAAGCTTATTTGACAGCTCACTGCACGCCGTTCATACTTGGAGAAATTCTTGGATTGCCAGAGCCTTTAATGCATGCTCCTAGAGACAGAGCGTTAAAACTTTCAACTCCTGTTAGAGAATCATACGCAGCTTATGAGTCAGACCCAACGTTAGACTATAAACCTGCTCGCAAGTAATTTAGTAATTTTTATTAAAATTTTAAAGAAGATTTTTTCTGTACCAGTCCATTGTTTGTCTGATGCCTTCATCTAGCGGTGTTTTACATTCCCATCCAAACACGTTCTTCGCTTTCTCGCAGTTCAATGATAATGAAGTTTTAATTGTTGGTTTAGAAGTATCAAATTCCATTTCAATAGGCAAGCGTGAGTGATTTATGATTCTTTCAGCCAAGTTTCTTATTGAAACAGCTTTTCCAGCTCCAACATTCACTAATTCAAAAGGAGTGGTTTGCATTTTAATCGCTTTTTCTACAAAATCAACCAAATCTGCAACATAAATTAAATCCCTTTCTTCTTCTCCTGTTCCCCAAACTCTGAGTTTATTGTCTTTAGATGTAAGAACCTTTGTCATAGTTGCTCCGAATACATGAGATTTTTCAAGGTCATATTTATCATGCGGTCCATAAACATTTGTGTGCCTTATTGTAGTATATTTGGTGTTTCCAAGTCTGGAATAAAACTCACACATCTTTTCAATGTAAACTTTAGTCCACCCAACTCCAAAGTAACTCTTGAATATTTCTTTGCTAGCATCAAAGTCACTTTCCTTTAAAGGAATAGGAGAAGATTGGTACATCACAGAGCAACTAAAGAATACAACATGTCCAACTTTATGATCGTGAGCGGACCTAAAGATGACTGAATTCATAATTGCATTATCTGCTACATGAATGTAAGGTCTAGTAAGAATATCTTTTGAGCCAGAAGTAGTTGCAGCAGCTTGAATTATAATATCTTTGCCTTGCATTATTTTGTCAACTTCTTCTTTATTTGTTAATTCAATTTTAATCATTTTTATTTTAGGATTAGTCAATGGTTCAGACTTAAGATATGTTCCGTAAACTTCATATTCTTCATTTTCACACAAGCTTTCTGCTATATTTCTTCCAATAAATCCAGTCGCGCCACAAACAAGAACCTTCTTTTTTTCTTTTTTATTGTCTGTAAAAACATTATATCTTTTATTTACTATATCTTTGTTTTTCTGGTACCATTCCATGGTTTCTTTGATACCATCATTCAGGCTTATTGTAGGCGACCAATTAATGGTCTCTTTCGCGCGTTTAATATCAAAAAGTCTTTTTTTATCTCCACTAGGTTTAGTTGTGTCCCAGTGAATTTGAGGTTTATTTTCTAAATTATTTACTATGGTTTCAACAAGATCTTTAATTCTATAACCTGTTCCACTTCCTAGGTTTATTGGGTGTTTTGCACCAGGAGATTTTTCCATCGCAGCAATCATTCCAAGTGCAACGTCTTTTGCATGAATGAAATCTCTTATAGGGCTACCATCTCCCCATGCAACAAAAGGATTTTCTCCATCCACTGCTCTTTTGATGTTCGCAGGAACAACCATTGAGTTCTTTGGATCAAAATTATCGTAAGGTCCGTAAACATTTGCAGGTCTTACTATTGAGAATTTTATCTTGGGATTTTCTCTCTCTACAGATTCGCATTGCATTTCCCCCATTCTTTTTGCCCATCCAGGAGCTTTGTCGTTTTCAGAAGGGAATGTTTTCCAGACTTCATCTTCATAAAAAACTTCTGCATTTGAGCCATCAGCCATAAATGGAGAATATACTCCAACGCTACTAGTATAAAGATATCTTTCAATTGTAGGTGTTTTTCTAGCAGCTCTAAGCATATTAGTGTTGAATAATATCATTGCTTCGTAAAAAGTTGCAGGCTTCTCTTGGATTATTTTTGGTGAGCCTTTTATTCCAGCTAAGTGAAATATATAATCCATACCTTCACATGCCTTCAGGCAATTATCATATTCAGTAAGGTCTAATTTGAGAAATTCAGCCTCAGGATGCGCAAGAGTACCATCATCAAGAGAAACAATTCTAACCTTAGCACCATGTGCTATTAAGAGTTTTACCAAAGGAATACCAATCATCCCAGTACCACCGGTTACAAGAATCTTTTTGTCTTTGTATATATTCATTCTAATCAGCCACCATCCTTGGCTAAAAACTACCTTTTTAAGTTTTTATATTTTAAAGAACTTAATATAAATCTAATCTGAAATTGGAGAACAAGAATAAATATAAGCTCCTTTCTTGTTTTGTTGCCATACCATTTTCTTTAGCCATTCATCCATAGAACCCCATTGATCATCAACATCGATTCTATACTTGAAACCTTTATTTGAAGGCTCAACAGGATCACTTGCTAACATTGATTTATACAATTCCCATACATTATGAGCGGTTTCTATTTCCAGAGAGCTCGGAGGACTAGGCAGTCTAAGCAATTGACTGTTTAGTCTTAATGCATCATCCATAATAGTCCCACCTAAAATTTCCTCTCCTATAAGTTTGCCCATAAGTCCTCTTGCTTCTCGGTAGAATTGATCTAGTTTTCTATTAGCAACTAAATCAATAAACGCATGCTCATCAGGATACCAATATACTCCAAGCCATTCTTCAGAAGGGCAAAATTCAGGAGATCCACCTTGAATAGCTCTAGCTTTTTCCTCAAATGCACGGTTAATTCCAGATATTACAGGGTTTTCAGAACCTTTCTGTGCTCTAAATGCATCAAAAATTTGTTTATAACTTAAACCATAAGTACTATGTGCAAGGATAGATGGTATCTGTAATAGCTTATCAAAATGAAGCAATGAAGTCATGCAAGCAAAAGATTTAGCATCAACATATTCTTTTCTCGACATTGTGCTCGTAGCAACTACTAATTCTTGTGTTTCCTGAACATCATCATTATCAGTTTTTATCGGACCATGAATATTTACCGTAGGAGTCTCAACTATATCAAGTTGATACTTTGCAATATAAGCTGGATCAGCCATCGGAGGATTTGGTAAAATAGACAAATTGTTGAATTGAATTCTTCCATGTTGTCCGCTTTCAATCAACTTAGAGATACCTGTTGTAAAGCTTTCATAAGTTTCCTCAGGTAGCGGAATTATAAGATCTGAGAAAGTGTCTACTCCCTCTTTCGCATATCTTCTTTGAAATTCAAAGAATCTCTCGAGACTTATATTGCTTCTATGAACTGCTTCAAGTGTCGGTGGATGCAGAGATTGAAATGCAATTAGAACTCCTCTGCTAAGACCAGATTCATCTAAAACTTTCTGAGTCTGATATGCTTCTTCGTTTGGATTTTTAGTTCCCTGTACAGTGAAAAATTTAGGATACCCATGTTTTCTATTATTTTCTGCCATTCTTTGAGCAATAACAAGATCTCTCTTACCATACATTCCAAAATTTGAATCAGCACACCATACAACTTCAATCTTGTTTCGGCTAAACCAGTCCTGCTCAGCTGCAAGACGATCATCTTCTATTTTAACCATCTTATCTTTTGCCATTGATCCCCAATCACAGAAAGAACAATCGAACGGACATCCTCTGTTTGTCTCCCATATAGCTGTCCAATTTTCTTCGGGGTGTGCCTCCATTAAATCTCTAAACGCTCCATTCAAATAAGGCGATGGTACCTCATTTAAATCAGATATCCTTCTTGAAGTTGGATGGACAAAAACCCCTCCATCTTTTTGGAAGTTTACAGTAGATACCTCTCCCCACGAACCAGACCTAACTAAGCTATCAATTGTTTTATCAATTCTTCTCCGTGCAATTTTATCATCTACCCCGACAAATACTTTTTCTTGAAGATATCTTCTAATTGCAACAATGTCTCTAATGTTGGGAACATCAGATGGAACAACACCAGGATAATTTTCTAAAATGGAAGTAAAAGCTAGTTCTCCTTCTCCTGCAACTGCAACATCAACATAAGGGTGTTCTTTAAAAAATTCCCAAGTGTTTCTCTCCGGAACATGTGGTCCTCCAAAAACAATCAAAGTATCAGGGTTTGCTTGTTTAAGTTTTTTAGCTATTTGTACCGAAAGATTAAAATTCCATACATAAGTGCTAAATCCAGCAATATCAGCATCCACTAATCTCTCAACTGCATCATCGACAGGCATTCTTGTATAAATTGGAAGTGAAAAATCAAACTTATCTGAAGAAGGAAGGTTTTTTTGTGCATGAGTCTGCATATATGCAGCAGAAAGTGGTAAATAGTTCTGCCCGCTTGGTCCACCATTAATCTGAACAAGCTTTACCTTCTTTACATCTGTTCCCATCAATCAAGGGGCTTAGATAAGCTATATATATTTTTGGATTTAGTAAGCGGTAAAGTTAACATCACCTAATCGACAGATTTTTAAGTTGGATAGCTCTTCCCTCTTTATGAATTTTAATGTAAGCATCTTCTCAAAAATTCTATCGGTTATTATTATTCTTCATTTCATTATCTTTACTTATCCAGATAGGAAAGATTTAGATGAATTCGATTATGCCACTTGCCAAGAGGAGATTAACTTCTTGGATAGTTTAAACACATATTTATCACTTGGATTTTGTTCTCAAGATAGGGAAGATTTGAGATTATCCTATTTTATCTCCTTGAATACAACAATATTTTTAGTTTTTATATTAGCTCTTTCCTTAAGGATGGATTATTCAAGACAGAAAGTCTAATCAAATCTAACCATTTATTTCATCAGAGAGCTAAATTAACGCCCGCACAATCACGCGGAACTTTATCTATTGTCCCGTGAGCTTCAATGAAATTATATTGAGTTGCTATCCCTGTCATCATAATCGGAGCAGACCAAAGAGCTTTTGATCCTCTAAATTTGTTTACTTTACATATCTAGCAAACTTTAAATACCATATAAATAAAAAGTTTTTATGGTTATAATAGATCTATCCAAACTTCCAGAAATAAGAGAAAAGCATAAAAATGAGAAAATAGTATTTTGCTCAGGTACATTTGACTTGATGCATGCAGGTCATATATTATTCTTTGAAGATTGTAAGAAATTAGGAGATATTGTTTTCGTTTCTATTGGTGATGATAAGACTACTAAAAAATATAAGGGAGAAAATAGACCTATATTAAATGAGAATGTAAGATTAAAGACTGTTGATTCTCTAAAGTATGTAGATTATACGATGCTGGATATTCCCCCCAAAGATGGTAAATATAATGGAAGCATACTTTCCGTGCTTTTTCCAGTATTTGAATCATTAAAACCAGATATTTGGGCAATGAATGATGATGCATTTGATATAGATCTAAGAAAAGAGATAGCAAAAAAATATAATGTTCAAGTTGAAGTTCTTAAACGCACATGTCCTAAAGAGTTTGATAATATCTCTACATCAAGAATCGTTGAAAAGATAAAAAATTCCTAGCAAGAAACAATATTTTATCTATTCAAGAATTGTCTGCCTGAGTTTACTCTATCTCTCCAATATCCAAGCAAATCATCCATGGTTTGTTCAAATTTTATTTCCGGTCTCCATCCTGTGTGCTCTGTAAACTTTCTAGTGTCTGGGACTTGCAAGTCTGCATCAATAGGTCTTAAGCGCTCTTGGTCTGTCAATACCCTAATGTCTTTCCTTGTTGATTTACTTAGAAGATGTGAAAGCATATCTCTTACAGTACAAGAAAAATCACCACCAATGTTATAATATTCCCCAGGTATAGGGTTAACTGTCAGTAGCATATGATACGCTCTTACAGCATCTCGAACATCAGCCCATGTACGAAGTGATTCCAAGTTGCCCGTATATAAAATTGGAGGAATTGATTCTCTTTCTATCATGGCTATCTGTTTAGCAAATGAAGATTCGGCAAATACGTCTCCTCTTCTTGGTCCAGTATGGGTAAACATTCTTGTAGTCATTACTTTCATTTTATATGCCTCTGCATAAAATCTCCCTACTAAATCAGTGCCTACTTTGGAAATAGCATACGGAGAAGCTGGATGGAATCTGCAATTTTCATTTATAGGTAATTCTTCTTTAGGTACTCTACCAAATACTTCAGATGAGGCACATACATGAATTGCAGGTTCATACTTGGACTTTCTTATTGCCTCTAGTAATCTAGCTGTACCTATAATATTTGTCTCCAATGTTTCAAATGGTGCGCTGAAACTGGTTTTTGGATAAGATTGTGCAGCAAGATGAAAAACAAAATCAGGCTCTGAAAATCTAACTAATTCATCTAATGAAGCAGAATCATTCAAATCTCCATAAACCAACTTAACTCTATTTCCTTTATTGATTTCAGGTGACAAATGCTCAATATTATCAAGAGGATCATTCCAGCGGCAAAAACCATATATTTTCCAATCTGTGTTTGCCATCAAATAATCTGCCAAATGAGACCCAACCATACCAGTGACTCCTGTAATAATGGCTTTTTTCATATCTTTCTCCTGAACTCTGGGGGTCTTTCATCTAGTATTAAATTATCTTTTTTTCCAGAGGCAAAATGTTCATAGATTTTTTTCGCAACATATTCTGCTTCGATACCATAACTATGCTCAGGTCTTGTCTTTATTCTGCTAGCATAAACACCAATTACAGTTATACCTCGCTCTTCCGCTTCTAGTCTCAAGACATCTGTAAAACCGCGTAAACCCCACTTAGAAGCTGAATAAAGCGTTCTCTTCTTTTGTGGCTCCAGAGCAGACAATGAAGATATATTTATTATACTACCCTTTCCTTTTTGTAGAAAGAGCTTGTAAATTCTTCCAGTCAGTTTAATTGGTGCAATTAAATTTGTCTGTAATATTTCATCTTGTTGCATCTCTGATAGTTCTTCAAAGGCCAAGCCAGAGCATAAAACAGCTGCGTTATTTATCAAAACAGAGATTTTGTTATCAATTGCAGCGCGCTCAAGAGAAAGCATTGTACTCCCTTTTGTCAAATCCCCTAACACTAAATCGTAGTTTATATTCAATTTCTCAAGCTCATCTCTTGTCTTATTTATTTCAGTCTCTTCCCTACCGTGTATTATCACTTTGTATCCAGCGGAGCCGAAAACCAATGCTAATTGCTTTCCTAGACCTCTTGATGAGCCAGTGATTAATACAGATTCCATCTATTTTTGAGAGCTATAATCTTCTTTTAAAGTTTACTAACATTGAAAATATACTTAAAACCTAAATGTTTCTTAGCAGACTAGAAACAATCTTAGTCTGATGAGAATTATTTAAAGATGTCAAAGAGCGTCTTATTATTTGGTTTAAAATAAGGCTTCTATGCCTTCCCGAATATAGAATTAATTTATAAATATATTTTAGCATAAGATGTTTATTGGTGTTATAGGTGCATCTAAGTTCATTTTCAAACTTTAAGATATATTGATTTATATTTCCAATGAATGGGTTTTCATTATTTGTAATCTTTATCAAAGGCAGAGATACTATTTCAGTATTAGTCTTATTAATCAATGCACCCTCTCTTTTTAGTAAATAATCTTTAAATTTATCAAGATTATTAATAAAGTAATCTTTCTTTATGACAAGCTGGTAAGGGCTTACCAATTTATGAAAATAATGGCTGGAGTCTACATAAGATGAAAAAGAGGCAAAACAAAGATAATCTCCGATGTTCTTATTATATAAATAATAATCACAACAGCTAATGTTCTTATTTGATTTTAATAAAGAATAGACTTGCAAATATTCTTTGTATCTAGAGATAATGTTGGTTTTATCATGGAACGATATGTAATCAAAGTTCCTTGATATATCTATAATATGTTGAGGGGTTTTATTCAAATCATTCAAACGAAGATATTTTACATTTACATTTAGTCTTGGTAAGGGCTTGTTCTTTTTATCGTTCTTTAAAATAGATGAGAATATTTTTTTTAGCTGGTTTTCATATGAAAAGTTATTTATTGTCTTTCTATAGGCTCTTTCTGCCATTTTTTCCCTTTCTTTTTCATTTCCCAAGTAATACTTGACTTTTTTAACAAGCTCTTTTTCATCCCTAAACATATCTAGTTCTTTCTTGCTATATAGCTCTTCATAACCATTGAAATGCTCGCCCAGGGCAAATGATTTACACGCCATTATTTCAAACAACCTACTGTTGAAGTGTAAGTTCCCAAGATGATTTCTTGTAAAAGAGAGACTTATTCTGCTTTTATTAATTAAGTCAACACTTTCTTCTGTGCTCAGTTTTCCAATACAAAAGTCCTTTAAGTCAGGGTATTTTTCCCATCCAGCACCAGCGATTTTGAGATTTATTCCTTTAGATATAAGGTATTTTATTGCCGAATATCTGTTTGCTTTTGGTGTCCCAATAAAGCTAACATCAAATTCTTTCGCGTATTTTTTATTCTTAAATACATCTACATTTGCTCCAAAAAAAGGATATATATCTTTTATGCCTTCTTTTTTGTATAAATCAAGGTAATTCATTTGGAAGATTAGGCAATAGTCAAAAAAAAGAGAATAAAATCTTGAAGAGTTACGAAATGCTACATCATCGTCTCCGAAGAAGTTCAAAAGCATTGTTTTAGGCGACATTTCTCTTATTTTCTCAAAAGTGTTCAAATAAAACTCATCATAAATTATCCAGAACAATATATAATCTGGTTTTTCTTTTTCAACTAAGCGCAAAAATCTACTGTTCATTTCTTCTTGGCCATGTTTATAAAGAATCTCTTTAGGATCAAAGGATAAAGTTTCTCTGAAAACATTTTCTATTGGACCAAGCCATTGGTTTAGAGCGTAGAATTTATCATGGCAAGACCATGCTGCAAACAATAATTTCTTATCAATTTTATTCATGAAAAAAGGAACTTTAATTTATTAAATTTTTCTTTAATTAAGCTAGATTGAACAAGATTTGAACTTGCCATTTTCGAATATTCTAGTAACGAATGCAAGATGAACCAGTTCCTATGCAAAAGTGCATATGCTATTAAATAGCCCAAATATAAAACAAAATGCGGTTTGCTGTTATTTAAGTTTGCGCTTAGGGAATGAATAAATTTTGGCTCAAACGACTTACTTATTAACTTTCTACTTATTCTCTTTTTCTCGTTAATACTAACTAATGGAAATGATAAGAATATTGTATTTTTTTGGCTTACGAATTCCATTACTCCTTCTTCAAAAGCATTGATGAAATTTTGTATATTATCTAAGAAATAGTCTTTAGTAACCATAATTTGGGAAAGACTGGTTAACTCATCAAAATCCCCCTTATCTAAGTTATAAAAAGAATTTTTAGCTTTAAAGAGCAGATAGTTCCCAAGTAAACTTTCATTTATGTAGTAATCACAAAGGCTTATGTCTTTTTTAGATGTTGAAAGAGAATGAATCTGCAAGAAGGACTTGTATTTAGAAAATTTTGCATTTCCTAAATTAAATTGTATAAAATCTGAATCCTTTGTTTTTTCTTTAAGATACTCAGCTCCTTCATTGAAGTCGTCTTCTTTAATAAGGACTATTTTATATCCAAGATTTTTGTAATCTTGCTGCTGTTTCGCTTTAACTCTTGATAACACCTTGAATATTTTTAACAACTCTTTCTTCCTATCATAATTTTTAACCGTCTTTCTATAGGCTCTTTCTGCCATTTTTTCCCTTTCTTTTTCATTTCCCAAGTAATACTTGACTTTTTTAACAAGCTCTTTTTCATCTCTGAACATAGATATTTCTTCATTATTCTTATACATGCCTAAATATCCTTCATAGAATTCAACTAGCTGGAAAGATTTACATGCTGCTATTTCAAAGACCCTTCCTGTGAAATGGTAAGTTTTATTGCCAACTCCTCCTTTGCTAAAGCTTAGGTTTATTTTAGACTCGTTAATGACTTTGACAAAATCTTCTGGCTTTAAGTAACCACCCCATATACTTTTTAAGTCAGGGTATTTTTCCCATCCAGCACCCCATATTTTTATATTAACTTTATTTTTCACCAGATATCTGATGAAATCTACTCTATCATTTCTCGGAACCCCTACAAAAGTCACTTCATATCTTTTCGGGAGATTTAGAGGCTTATAGTGCTCCATATTTGTCCCAATGGAAACAAAAGTGTTCTTGAATCCTCCATCTTGGTAATTTTTTAAAAAGTCCCTTTGATATATGATTTGAGCATCAAGGAAAATTGACAAGTAGCGCGTGAAAGATTCAAATTGATAATCATCGTCTCCAGCAAAATTTAATATCTTTGTTTTATTAGATATCTCTCTTATTTGTTCAAAGACTCTCAAGGAAAATTCATCACTAATTAAGTTGAATAAAATATAATCTGGTTTTTCTTTTTCAACTAAGCGCAAAAATCTACTGTTCATTTCTTCTTGGCCATGCAAAATGCGCTCTTTTCTTGGGTTGAATGATATGACTTTATGAAATAATCTGCTTAAAGGGTCTTGCCAATTTTGGTATGAATAATCATCTGGAAAAGATATAATTATCTTATTACCTAATATTTCATTATTTCCATTGAACTTTTTAGTCATAAAAAAGTTGCATTATGAAGGTTATTAAAGATTTGGTTGTTTTAATGTATGTTATATCGCAAGCCTATCTATAAAATTGTTTTAGATACACTCTATATTAATTTTTAACTTTTAGTTTATGAACTAAAGTTAATAGGAGCCATTCTTAATATTATATGGTTAGCAATTTCATCACTGAATTTAGCAGTATAATGTCCATAATCAACATAAAAGTTCTCTTTTCTTTCTTTTTGTATATCTCCAAGCCATATGATTTCATCATTTCTTGTTTGAGTTGAGTTTGCAACAATAGAATAGAAACCACGAGTTTTATCCCATTTAGTGCCTTTAAAATCTAATAACCCTCTTTTACATAATAAATGGTAAGCACAATCATAATTATACGCAGGTACAGGTTGTATAATAAAATATGTGGTAACATTGTAAGTATTTCCAACGCTACGTATTACTTTTTGATTACTTATGTATCTCTCAAATATTCTACTTTCATTAGTTTCTACATTTTCAAGAGCGCTGTTATTTATGAAGCGCCTGTATAAATGGCTGATGACAGTTGATGTGGCTGTACCAGAAAAAACGTATCCAAGTTTATCTTTTCCTTCAGTATATGCTGCAAGTTTGTCTTCATAAGGTATCTTCTTTCCATTATGATCATTAAGTCCATCAATAAAAATTGCAATATCAGGTATATAATTTTCTTCAACTATTAGCTTAACGAAAAGCTCCCTTTCTATAGTACTGTAATAATGTGGCCTAGCAAAGTTATATACACATATATTTTTCCTATTATACTCGCTCCTAAGTTTCTCTTGAATCTTTGAAGGGATCGTTTCGTTATCTATAACTCCGGAGCCAAAAGTTGTAGAACCTCCAAAGACAAAAACATTAAAATTAGTATTTTTTGGAGGATAAGTACATTGATCCTTTATGTATCTGAATCCAGCATCATCTACATTTACAAATTTTCCATTATATGCTTTGGTCCTGAAACCAGTAAAAGAATCATATACGAAAGGCAAGGAATATTTGTCATTTTCCTTTATTATCTCTTTTCTTATTTCGCTTGATTCTATATGAGGATAAGCATCATTCAGAATATTCTCATTAAAACTGCTCTCGCTAAAAACAAACACCTTTCTTAAAGTGGGATTTGCAAAGTGAAAGAATGTGTTAAGTAATAAGATTAGAACGATTGTGTTCAAAATAACAATTGCAACCCCAATATATATTTTTCTTAAAGTTTTAAGATTATCTATCCTAGACCCTTTAATTCCCATCTATATATGTATTATTTAAGGTTTAAAAAACCAACTAGAAAAGGGAATAAATAAATGGTGATAGTGCGCTACTTTGCCCAAGTATTATAAGTCCTCCAACTATAAGTAGAAGAACTATTATTGGCGCTATCCACCAGACCTTCCTCTCTTTTATAAAGAACCACATTTCTTTAACAAAAGACCTATTGCCTTCCATAAAAACTTATAATTTAATGGTTTTAAATATGTTTTGATATTTAGTCATTTGCATATTTTTCACTGTCCCAGATATCCTTGGCGTTCTCATCACGGTTAATCAAAAATCTATCTATGATAAGATAGTCAATTCCAGTCCCCATCATACATCTATAAGCATCTTTTGGAGTGCATACAATTGGCTCTCCTCTTATATTAAAAGATGTGTTTATTAAAATAGGTATTCCTGAAAGTTTTCCAAACTCTTTAATGACTCCATAGTAAAGTGGGTTCTGGTCTTTCTTAATGGTTTGCAATCTTCCACTTCCATCAACATGTGCTACAGCAGGTATCTTTTTTCTCCATTTCTTTTTTATTGGATATACCATTAGCATAAAATCTGTTGGGTCAGGTATTGGCTTATCACATTCAAAGTATTTTTGAGCATCATCATAACACACTACTGGAGCAAACGGCCTAAATTTCTCGCGATGTTTTACTTTTGTATTCAAAATCTCCTTCATTTCAGGGTTGCAGGCATTTGATAAAATGCTTCTTGCACCTAATCCACGTGGACCCCATTCCATGCCTTCTTGGAACCACCCAATCACTTTATTTTGATATATAAGAGAAGCAGTTTTTTTTATCAATTCTTCTTTATTTGTAAATTCACTATAAGAAATATTATTCTCTTTAAGAAACTCTCTTATATTTTCTTCACTAAAAGATGGACCAAGGTACGCATTATTTAAAATATAGTTCCTTTTCTTTCCAAGAATAGTGTTGTAAATATAAGAAGCAACTCCTGCGCTTGTTCCACCATCTCCTGGATCTGGTTGAGCCCAGATATTCTTGAATCCCGTATTTTTCAATATTTTTCCATTGCAAACACTATTTAGAGCAACTCCACCAGATATGACTAACGAGTCGCACTTTGTTTCTTTATGTATATGATTTAATATAGTAAAAATTGTTTCCTCGACGATAAGCTGCACAGCTGCTGCAATGTCTTTGTGTCTTTGATCTATAGAAGATTCTTTTCTTCTTATAGGCCCGCCAAGAAGTACACACAATTTTCTGGACGGCATCCTGTCCTTACAATGATATCTAAAATAAGACATATTCAGTCTGTAGCTTCCGTCTTTTTTTACATCTATAATCTGCTTGATTTTATTATAATAAGGGTTTGTATCTTTATCCATATTTCCATATGGACTCAAACCCATTACCTTATATTCAGAGTTATTAACAGAAAACCCCAAGTAGGCAGTTATTGTTGAATAAAGAAGGCCCAAGGAATGCGGAAATTTTATTTCTTTTATTAAATTTATATTATTTTTATCTCCTATTCCATAAGCAGTAGTAGTCCATTCACCAACACCATCAACAGTTAGAATAGCTGCTCTTTTAAAAGGGCTTAATAAAAAAGACGCAGCGTGAGTTAGATGATGATCAACAAAAAGAACTGGTTTCTTGTATTTCAGTTTATTCTTTATTGTTTTTGTTACTCTAAGTTTTTCAGTAAACCAAGAAGGTAATGAGGCGATAAATGTTTTATAACTATGCGGAAACATCTGTATGTGTTGTGATAGTCCGCGTTCAAATTTAATAAGTGGCTTTTCATAAAAACCAATAAAATCTATATCATCTATTTTTAGATTCTGGCTATTCAGACAATAATTTATTGAATTAATTGGAAAAGAAGAATCATGCTTCTTCCTTGTAAATCTTTCTTCTTGGGCAGCAGCAACTATTTTTCCATCTATTAATAATGTCGCAGACGAGTCATGATAAAAACAACTTAATCCAAGAATTTTCATTTTAGAATTGTTTATAATACTCCTTGATTTCTTTTTTATCTAGATTAAGTGGGGTCCAATAAGACTCGGAATTGTCATAACTCAATGTTAAAAATTTCTTATTGCTTGCTTTTGCCAAAATAGAAGTAATACCAACACCAATAAAATACACAAAAGTTAACAATAAGGAGTTTACTATTATAGAAATAGTATGTCCAAATTCTTTCTGTCCATTTCCAAATCCAATAACAAATTCTTTTATCTTCATTTTAATAATAATGTGGTTATGCTCCCTAAAAGAACCACTGTATAAGTAAAGGGTAATATATAAACAAAGTTCCAATCATCTGGAATTTTATTAAATAATTTTAGAATAAAATATAAAATAGTACTAAATATTATATATGCAGTGACATAACCAGTTTTTTCTCCAATTGTTCTTGAAATATTTGTAGTTTTAAAACGCATGTTTTACCCTAATAAGTCAGGTTTATAATATTTTGTCTTTTTTGTAGCCAAATTCACTTTTATATAGCCTAAAATCTTGAAAGGTTTTATAAAGATTGTATCTGCTAAAGGATAAATATATTTTCAATGAAAATCTCTACAAAATCAGTGAAAAAGAAAATTCTCTTATACCCTAGTGAAAAGTGGCATAGCGTATATAATCCAACAATAAAATTATTGTCTGAAAAATATCAAGTTATATATAATCCTAAACAGGTAAACTCTACAAATAAATTTTCTAAGCTTTCAAGAAACCCATGGGTTAGATATTTATACTATAAACTTATGAGGCCTATGGTATCATTAAAAGAACTAAAAAATCTAGTAATACCATCTAAAGAAGAGGTACCCAGTTGCGATTTGGTTTATGCTTCAAATCTAATACCTCCAGAACCACATAAATATATCATAGATATAGAGAATATAACTGCCCTAGGCGGTTATGACTACAATAGATTAAATGTAAAAGAAATAGAGCGTGAATTCTCATCTAAAAGATGTATTGCAATAATCTGTTGGAATGATATTGCTAAGATGTCACTAACAAAAACATTGGATTGTTCAGGATTTTCTAAAAAGATACATGTTCTTCCTTTTGCAACAGAGCAGGAAAAAATAGAAAGAAAGAATAAAAATAACAGGGTTAATATGCTCTTTGTGTCATCGGTTAACAATGTTTATGACTTTGAACTTAAGGGGGGAATCTATGCTTTAGAATCTTATAAAATTCTGTCTGAGAAATATAATAATATAAACCTATCAGTAAGGGCACACGTACCAAGCTGGGTAAAAATAAAATACGGTAATATAAAAGGGATAAAATTCTTGGAAGAATTTCTTTCCAACAATGAAATGAGAGACCTCTTTTTAGACTCTGATCTCCTGATAGAACCAGTTCCAGGAATAAATCTCCTTCTTGACTGTATGAATTATGCTATACCTGCATCAGTTTTCAATTTTTGGATGATCCCTGAAATGGTAATTGATGGAAAAAGTGGAATGGTTACGGACGCAAACAGCATTTTAGGGAACCCTCTTGAAACTAAAGATTATTTAAGAAATCTGAATTTAAGATGGATGAGGCTTTATTCAAAGAATATTGATAAAGATTTACTTGAGGAATATGTGAATAAGACTGAAATGTTAATTAAGAGTTCTAATTCAAGAGACAAAATGGGTAAATTTGCAAAAGGTATGATATCAAAAGATGGTAAATATAATTTAAGAAGAAGAAATGATGCTATAATTAAGATAGTGGAAAACGCTCTTCAATAAGCATAATCTTTATATAATTATATTTGACCTATCAAATATGCAAGATGGAAAAAAGGTTGCTTTAATTACAGGCATTGGAGGACAGGACGGTTCTTATCTCGCTGAACTTCTACTTGAAAAAGGTTATTTAGTAAGGGGGATTGTTAGAAGAGCAAGTTCTCCAAATACAAAAAGAATAGATCATTTACTTAGCAAATATTCAGATGACCACGATCCAAATAATCCTTTCACAGTTGTTTATGCAGATTTAACAGATTCTCAAAGTTTAAGAAATGTTTTGGAAAAATTTAGACCTGATGAAATATATAATTTGGGAGCGCAGAGCCATGTAGGAATCAGTTTTGAAAATGCAGAATCTACAATTAATATTAACACACTTGGCCCCCTAAGATTACTAGAAGCAATTCGTCAAATGAATTACCCGGTTAAATATTATCAGGCCTCATCTTCGGAGATGTTCGGAGCAACTCCACCCCCACAAAATGAAACAACTCATTTTAAGCCTCAAAGTCCTTATGGTATTGCAAAAGTAGGAGCTTTCCACTTAACAAGGCTTTACAGAGATGCTTACAAATTATTTGCAGCAAACGGTATACTTTTCAATCATGAATCTCCTAGAAGGGGTCTAAATTTTGTAACTAAAAAGATAACTGGAGATATAGTTAAAATTGTAAATGCAGAAAAGAATGAAATAGTTTTGGGAAACTTGGATGCTAAAAGAGACTGGGGATTCTCCAAAGAATATGTGGAAGCAATGTGGAGAATTTTACAACACGATAAACCTGATGATTTTGTAATTGCTACAGAAGAAACTCATACGGTAAGAGAATTCCTAGAAGAATGCTTTAATTTGTTGGGCACAGATTACAAGAAGTTTGTAAGAACAAGTGATCGTTACTTGAGACCTGCTGAAGTACCAGCATTACTTGGAGATTCAACAAAAGCAAAGAATATTCTAAAATGGGAACCTAAAGTAAAATTCAAAGAGTTAGCGAAGATGATGCTTGAGCATGATCTTCATGAAAAAGGTTTGACACTAGAGCAAGCTAGAGAGAGAATGAAGATACTAAGCGCTCAGAAAGATGAACAACCAACGAATTAATTGGAACGAACCAAGATTTGACCAAGAAGATATAGATTCTGTAACAGAAGTATTAAGAAATAATTATGTAAATGAAGGTCCAAAAACAAAGCTACTTGAAGAAGAATTACAAAAATATCTTGGTGTTAAACATGTCACAATGACTGCTAATTGCACTGCTTCTCTTTTCATGGCAATAAAAGCAGATTCAATAATAAAAAACATTCAAGATTTTGAAGTAATTGTTCCTGACATGACTATGATCGCTTCAGCAACCGCAGTTGGATGGGCTGGAGGCAAAGTAATTTTAGCAGATGTAGATAAAGAAACGGGTCTTATTAGTATAAAAGATCTAAAAAATAAAATAACAAATAAGACAACAGCAATAATTGTAGTAGATATATTGGGAAGATCCCCAGATTATAATGAAATAAAGAAAATTGCATCTGAAAAGAATATTTCTATTATAGAAGATGCTGCTGGGGCTCTAGGATCAAAAGAAGGGGATAAATTCTTAGGCACATTTGGCGAGGTTGGTTGTTATTCTCTTCAGTCAAATAAGATAATAACTTGTGGCCAAGGTGGATTTGTTTCAACAGATGATGACAAATACCATGAAATTATGAGAAGAATAAGAGATTTTGGAAGATTCAGCAACAAAGAGTCCATACACGAAAAAGAAGGGTACAACTTAAAATTTAGCGACTTAGCAGCAGCGCTAGTTCTTAGCCAACTAAAAAAGATAGATTCTCGCAAAAAGCTTTTGGTAGAGCAGAGAAATATATACGAAAGAGAGTTGTCAAGCGTAAAGCAGATACACTTTGCAAAGATAGATATATCAAAAGGAGAGATACCTCTTTGGATTGATGTACATATAGAAAATAGACAAGCTTTAGTGGATTATCTAAAAACAAATAATATTTTTGCAAGAGATTGTTGGCCTGCAGTACATAGAAATCCTCCTTACAGCCATTTAGGTTCTGACAAAGATTTTCCAAATGCATCTTATATTGCAGATAATTGTCTTTGGCTTCCAAATGGCCCACATTTAAGTGAAAAAGATATTATTGGAATTTGTGAAAGAATAAAGGAATTCTACAAATGATAAAAATAGGTTTCTCTGATAATAACAGCGATATAATGTATGTTAAAGAAAGAATAGAAAAAGAAAATATTTTCAAACTGATAATTTACGATTCTGTCGAATCTGCATTAAAAGCTTTGATATCAAAAGAAATAGATTGCCTTGTTGGGGGCCATGATATTTCGACATCAGATTATCTTAAGATAATATTTCAATTAATAAAACCAAAGAACAGAGTGTATTCTTATAGCGTTTTAAGAAAAAATGACTCTATGTATTTTTTTGCAGACACAGCAGTTAATATTTCATTATCTGAAGAACAAAAGAAAGAACTGAATGATCTTTTACAAAAAGAAGTAGGAAATATCTTTGAATTGAAAATTACAAACCTTTCATTTAAGACAGATGAAAAAGGCATGCAGGTAGATGCAGCTCTTCTTCCAGAAATAGCTCTGAAAAAAGGGATAAAAAACTCAATTAAACATAATTCATTTATATTCCCAGATTTGAATTCTGCAAATATCTCTTACAAACTTGTTCAAAGGCTAGGGGATTATGAACATATAGGCCCTATTTTGTTAGGCACAGGATATCACATAAGTGACCTGTCAAGAGGCGCATCTAAAGAAGAAATATATTCAACTGCTATATATCTAGCTAATCTTGTTTCTAAAGAAAACGATAAATTTAAAAAACGAAGTAATTCGTCCGATAGTATGGATATAAGGTATGTTGAAAAGAAACCAACATTAGTTGAATTCAATCAATTAAGAGACTCTGTTGACTGGAATCTCGCTGAAAGGGGGATTTCAAATGAAAGCGCTCAAAAATCTCTTGACGTAGCTCCATATTGTGTTTGTGCATATTCTGGAAATAAAATAATAGGAATGGTAAGAATGTCAGGAGATCAAGGAATGTATGGTTATATCCAAGACACAATAGTTTTACCAGAATTTCAAGGTAAGGGTGTAGGTAGGAAATTAATGCAAATAATTCTAAAGAATATTCAAAACAAAAAAGGATATCTATTAGGAACATGCCCTAGCAAAGTAGCTGTTGAATTTTATTCCTCTTTCGGCTTTAAGAAAAGACCAGAAAATCCCAATGGTTTTATGTTTATGGAAATAGGAAAAGACCAATTAAAAATTTAGCACACTAAATAATAGATAAGTTTAATTACCTAAAAATAATAAAATTTTATGGTAGAAATAGTTCATATACACAACGATGAAAGAGGATATATAAAAGCAGTTAAGGGGCTTTTACAAGAAAATAGAGAATTTACTTTTCTTGAGTTAAAAGAGGGTTTTGCTCGTGGAGGTTGTTTCCATACAGAAGATGAATGGCTTGTAGTTATAAATGGTAAAATAAAATTAATTCTCGGAGATAAAGAACAGATTTGTAACAAAGGATATGCGGGAAAATTACCAAAATTAGTTCCTCACGCATTTATAGGTCTTGAAGATTCAATTGTAGCAGAGTGGGATATTAAAACTGAAGAAAAAGAGAATGATGTTAGGGATAAGAATCTAAGGGCTATTGTGGATAGCATAAACAATATCAAAAAGTCAGCCTAAATTTTTTTAAATAAATAATCATTAATTATAACAAATTTTAGTGAAGAATTGTCCACTGTATATACAGCATCTTCTGGAGTAAGGACATTAGGTTGTCCATGAAGGTTGAAAGAAGTATTGAGTATAGCTCCCTTTCCAGTAAGTTTTGCGAATTCAGATATTATTTTATGATATGAGGGATTCATCAATTTATATACTATTTGTGGTCTAACTGTCAGATCATAAGGGTGTATTGCAGCAGGAAGATCAGCTTTTGCATCCTTTAAAGAGTCAAAAGTAATTACCATATAAGGAGCATCAATTTTTTTTTGGTTAGATATATATTTTTCAGAATATTCCTCTATTAAGCTTGGGGTAAAGGGCATCCAGAAATCTCTATCTTTTATTGTTTCATTAAGAATTCTAATTGTGCCTGGATCAGAGGGGTTTGCTAAAATTGATCTGTTTCCGAGTGCCCTAGCTCCCCATTCACTCTTTCCAGCAAGCCTAGCAACAATTTGTCCATTAGCAAGTAGCTGAGCAATCTTCTTTTCAATATCCTTTGGCTTAGTTATAATATATTTATCTTCTAATTTATCCCTTTTTATCATTGTTTTAATGTATTCTTCTTCATATTCTGGTCCAAGATATAATCCATTTAGTCTTTTAGGAGAAAATTCTAAATTATTTTTATTGCAATATACATAATATCCATACCAACAAGACCCCATAGCATTTGATTCATCCCCGCAACTTGGAGTGATGAATATCTCCTTCACCTCTGGTAATTCGGCTATCTTTTGATTAACTTTAACATTCATGAAAACTCCTCCTGAAAGCGCAATTCTCTTTATGCCTGTTCTTTTAATAGCAGTTTTTACCCACTCTATTATCTTGTCCTCGGTAAGCTTTTGAACTATGCCAGCAAAAGTATCAAATCTTATTCCTTGCATTTCTTTCTTAAAGAAAATATCTGCAAACTGCATACTAAACTTCGAATTAAATGAAAGATTATCATCTATCTTAAACAAGTTATCTACTAGATGGTAATTATTATTAATATGTTCTTTTTTAGCATATGGTGCAAGACCCATCACTTTGAATTCATGTTCTAAAGGCTTAAGGCCCATATGCATTGTAGCCAAAGCATAAAAATAACCTAGAGAAGCAGATTTAGGAGTCTTTGAAATTGTTTTAATTTGCCCATTTTTAAAAATATTTACACTAGCACAAAAACCAGAACCTTCCCCATCTAAAGTTAGAACTAACCAATCTTTTTCTCCTAAATTAGATACTGTAGAAAAAGCATGAGCCCGATGATGGTCCAATAATATTATTTTATTTAAAGGGTAGTTGAGCATATTAGCAACTCCATTTCTCAACTCTTTCATTTCTCTTCCTCTTTTAGATAAATTATTTTTTATCGTGCTCAGCTTACTATAAAATTTTGGAAAATTGTAAGCTATGTTGGAAATTATTTTTTTACTTAAACTCTTATTTTTATAAGATTCAATAAAATTTTGGCTAAAATAAGGGTTATTATTTAAAGAGTAATGATCATCTAAAACTATCAAATCAATATCTTTTATTTTTATTTTTTCGCTTTCCAAAATCCACTTTATAGATTGGACGGGGAGACCAGAGTGATTTTTTATTCTTGAGAACCTCTCTTCAGAAACAGCTTTAATTATTTGACCATTCTCAAGTAAAGCTACACTAGATCCATGACCTATATTTAACCCAAGAATACGCATAATCCGAATATTCCAGATCGATATATAAGATTATCTGTAGTTAATTTGTATATAACGTGCTCTAAATAAACCAGCTATTGTACCAAGGTATCTAGCAGTCATAAATATAAGCATAACTGGGAAAATGGATATCTTTTTAATAGTAAAACATTTTTTTATAGAAAAGAATACTATTAATATAGGGGAAATAAGAATCATCATGAATGGTTCAATTTTTCTAAGACTTGTATTTTCAAGAGGAGTCTTAGTAGAAGCTCCAATCCAGCGACTTTGAGAATATACTTGTTTCAGTCTTTCAGGATTTTTATGGTAACACTTTGTATTTGAGGCAACATTTGGTCTAATTTCATTTTTGAACCAAAATGTCTGATCATCAGCATACCCATATTTAGGGTCAAACCCTCCCAATTCTAGAAATTTCTTTCTATTAATTGCTCTGAATATCTTTACTTCATAAGCATTCTTGGGAGATACTCTTACCCTGCCCCAACATTTACTCCATATATTTTTAGTATTTCTTACAATTTCAAAGTCATGAGTTGTCCCAATGACTTTTCTATTAATTGGTTTGATTAGGTTTTTTATATAATCTTTATCAAAAGTCATATCCGAATCAACAAAAACTAATATCTCTCCATTTGCTTTAGAAGCTCCAAGATTTCTGGCTTTGCCTGGCCCCCCATGTTTTTGGTTTAATATTGTTATTTTAATCTTATCTTTAATAGCTTGTTGTTTTGCTACCTCAACTGTCCTATCAGTACTACCATCATCAACTAAAATAATCTCGATATTCTTATGTGATTGCTTTTTTAGGCTTGAAAGACAGGAAACTATGTCTTTTTCTTCATTATACATTGGAATTATCACAGAAACAAGTCCTTCAACCATTAATATGTTAGATTTGCTGATGTTTAAAAGCTTTTTAAACCGGTTTTCCTCAAAATAACATGGGTAAAATCAAGATTCTTGAGTTGTGTCACTTTTCTGAAGGAATTTGTGGAGTCTGGAATAGGGTTAAGGAAGAATCGTCTAGATTATCAGATTTAGGTTACGAAGTTAGAGTTTTTTCTTCAAACGCAATAAAAGGAAGTAAGGGAAAAGCCAAATCTAGCGAAACAATCAATAAAGTCAGAGTAAAACGCTTTCCTTATGTGAAATTAGGAGGAGAATCATTCATGTATTGGGATTTTATTAAAGAGGCATTAGAATATGCTCCTGATATAATAATAGCTCATGTATATAGACATCCACATACAACATCTGCATTAAAAATAAGAAAAATTCTTGAAAAAAAAGGAAAGAATTGTACAGTTTTATTAGTAACACACGCTCCATTTAATAATGATAACTCTGAAAGTGGAATTATTGCAAAAACTGCTGTAAAATTATATGATTTCTTTATAGGTAGAAAAACAATAAACAAGTTTGATAAAGTAATAAATATTTCAAATTGGGAAATTCCTTATTTACTCAAACTAGGGCTAAAAAGAAGTAAACTATTCTACCTTCCCAATGGAGTACCAGAAGCGTTCTTCAAGTCAAGTCCACCTCATAACGAAAACAACAAGATTTTATTTCTTGGAAGAATATCTCCTGTAAAGAATCTAAGTTTAGTAATATTATCATTAAGTAAAACAAAAAATTATTCTTTAGATATTACAGGTCCTTCAGAAGGAAACTACAAGAAAGAACTTGAAAGTCTAGTAAAATCTGAATGGTTAAACAAAAGAGTATCTTTCTCTGACCCAGTTTACGATTTAACTAAGAAAATTAAAAAAATAGATTCAGCAATGTTATTCATTCTTCCAAGTAAAAGAGAAGGTATGCCTCAGTCTCTTATAGAAGCAATGGCCCGCGGAAGAGTATGTATTGGATCTGATGTAGAAGGAATATCTGATTTAATAAAAAATAAATCAAACGGATTTATTTTTAGCCTTAAAAATAAAGAATCTTTACCAAATTTGTTAAATTACATTAGCGGTCTTAGCAAATCAGATCTAAAACTTGTAATGAAAAATTCAATAGAATTTGCATCTAAATTTAATTGGAATATGATTATATTAAAACTAGATAAACTTATGAATGAAGAATTACACAAAAGACGATGAAAGAAATAAAGAATATTATTGAAAAAAATATAAATTACATTTTATATGCAATAGTAATATTTGGAGCAACACTTAGATTCTATTTTCTTAACATAGCTAAAAACCAAGCTCATTGGTGGGACTCACTAGCCTATGGAAGTTTGGCCAAGAATATAATATATCATATGTGGGATAATTTGCCTTTTATTGTGAATGAATCAATCATACGCCCTCCATTATTTCCTTTAATTTGGAGCTTCATTCTTAGGCTTGGTGGTTCAGACTATTCAGTAATACTTATTACAAATATAATCCCTTCGATAATTTCAATATTCTTAGTTTATTTAATTGGTAAAGAAATGTATGGTGCTAAGGTTGGAATAATTGCTTCTATTTTCGCATCAGCATGTTGGATTCACTTATTCTATGCTGTAAGAGCTATGACTGATATCCCATCAATGTGTCTTATTTTAGCAAGCATATACTTCTTTATCAAATCACATGATTCACTATCAATTAAAAATTGGACACTTTCAGTATTATTTCTAGCATTGGCTGTTCTTTTCAGATATTCTCATGCAGTTATTGCTTTTGCATATGTTTTATTCTTAATATTCATCCATAAAACTAGCCTATTTAAAAATAAGAAGTTCTTTATTGGTGGGGTGATCGGAGCAATACCATTAATCTTATTTATAATAATTAATTTGATTAATCATGGTTCACTTTTACCTGCAAGTGCGACTTATGCTTCAAGCGCTGGAGAAAAAGCAGTTTTTGCATGGTATACTCTTGGATTCATAAAACATATCCTGCGTTCACCATTAGTTTATTTATTTTATGCAGGTTTAATTTTAGTTGTGACAAAACTTTCAATTAGTTATGGATTTATATCAAAGAACAAAGAATCAAAGATGCACTTATTTAACTTAATATTATTTGTTTTAGTTTTATCATTCTTTATATTTGTTATAAAAGCTGCAGAAGATAGGTATCTGTTTGGTCTGTCAAGCATATTGTTTATTCTACCAGCTTTAACATTATCTTATGTTTATAACACTCTTTCAAAATATAGAAAAGAATTTGCAGCCATAGTTTGTTTAATTTTAATAATTTGGTCAGCATATGCCAATATAACTTTTGCAAATAGCATGATATTAGACAAAAAAGAGTCATATAAACAAATGAAAGAAGCATATGAATGGATAAATTACAACACTCCCGAAAATAGCATAATTACAGGAGACTGGGCAGAACCATATACTATATATTATGCAAATAGAAGATTTCAAGTATTACCTCAAGATTTAGATTTTACAAACTTTAGCTTAGAAGCTGATTATGTTGTCCTTAATGGAATACACCAACCAAACGAAAAAGTAGTAAACTACGTGAACTCTATTGTAGCGGATGGCAAATTAGTTCCAGTAAAAGTATTTTTCTTCGATGCCGAACAGAAGCAGCCAGCAGTTATAATCTACAAAAGAGTTTAAAGTTTAGTTGCTAAAATAGCTATCTCATTCCCGTTTTTTTTATGCTTAATATATTCTTTGTCTCTAAGATTGTTAAAAAATTCAATCTTTCTCCCAAGAATGTATTTTGTAAAGAAGTGAAGATAAAGTGCCACAAGCTCAAATATTCCCCCTCCAGCGAAGATGTTTCTTACACCAAAGCCTTTTTTCTTAAGAAAAGAGGTAATTTTGTCTATTGTATAGTGCCTTTCATGTTGAACATAACGAACAGGGTTAAAGTAGCTTAATGTTGTGTCATTAGGGACACATATTGCTAATCTTCCTCCCTTTTTTAGAACTCTATTTATTTCTTCAAGAGCTTTCTCATGATCTTTTATATGTTCAAGAACATCAAGGATTATAATTTGCGAAAAGTAATTATTTTTGAAAGGTAATTTTGTTGCATCGCACTGGACTTTGTTAATTGACTTATTGCTTGTACCAAGATTCTTTTTATCAAGATCAGAAGAAATAAAGTCTTTATTATTTAAGAATAGTTGATTTTCAATCCATTGCATTTCACCTGCGCCTATATTGAGAGTTTTTCCTTTAATTTTTGTATCTATTATAGATGAACAAACTCTTTCTCTTCCATATAGTCTAATTTTATCTTGTTTTTGCATTTTTGAGTACACTATAGACTATAGACCCTGTTGAAACTATGTTTATTGCAGGCTCGTTTAAGAAGCAGGAATCTTTGTATTTTAAGGTTTTATATATTGAATTAATAATTGGTAATGCAAAAGAAGCAGTGTAAATTAACCATATTCCAATTCTTGGCCAGTCTTTTTTCCAGTCAATCCATTTAAACAATCTTTTTTCTTGATTTGGAAAATATGTTCTTCTAAGGTTTCTTATTCTTTTCCTTGATAGCTCTTTCAAAGTTCTTAATAATTTATGATAAATTCCTGTTTGAGGAACATAAGCAAACTTGTCATAACCCTCATTGAATATAGCTACAGGTATATCATTATCTATCAATTGTCTTTTGTCTTTTGCATAATTCTCTATTATTTTCTTCCTGTATATCATTAAACCTTGCGGAGGCATTTTTTCTTTAGTGACCTTACATATAAAGTAATCTTTATTCTTTTGAACTATTATATCATTAGGTGATGCTGTGAAAAATCTGAATATAGGATCTCTTTGCCAAGGATCATAAGAAAGCGTTCTTGTTAATGGAGGATGTTTTGGATTTACCAGAAATCTAACAAAAACTCCTGATATTTTCTTGTCTTCTCTCAGTGGAAAAGTCATTTTTTCTATAAATTGTTTATCGCTAAAGGCCATATCAGCATCCATATACATAAAATACTCGCCTTTAGCCTCTCTAAAGCCCTTCATTTTGCTTACCTCAGCATCTTTTATTTTATTGAAAATTACTTTTATGTCTATTCTTTTAGAATAACTTTTTGCTATCTTTACAGTATCATCAGTAGAATAATTATCCACTATTATTACTTCAAAGTTCTTCTTATCATAAGTCTGCTTTGAAATAGATTCAAGACATTCTTTTATATCTCTAGACTCATTGTAAGTAGGAATTACTATGGTAAATTGTTTTGCCATAAATCACGCAAAATATAGATCTTTAAATGTCTTTTTATTGCGTATAAAATGGTTTAATGCTATACTTCTTGGATAAATCATCTTCTTTACATCTGCGGTTATTTTATGGTGGTGCATCTTGTTATGATTTGAAATTAAATAATATATTAGATATGGGAAACTCATCAAAAAAGGTAACCCTCTCTTTATTGGAAATCTAGCTAATGATATTAATTCAAGCATAGTCTTTCCTAATAAAAGCCATAAACGTGCTGGAAAAGGGTTATTTTTCATTAAAGCAAGGTAATGGTTTCTTGAAATAAGATATTCTTTCTTAAAGTTTATTTTCTCTTCTTTCACACTAAAGCTCCCCATATGATAAATAACTGATTTTGGAGAATACCATATTTCTTTTTCTTTGTTATTAGCTCTCCAGCAAAAATCAAGTTCTTCAGCATACATAAAAAATGACTCATCGAACATTCCTAACCTAACAAACTCTTTCCTATCAACAAGAAGAGATACACCGCAACCCCAGAATATTCTTATTTCATCATTATACTGTCCTTTATCTTTTTCAACACTTTCAAAAATTCTACCTCTGCAGAAAGGATATCCATATTTATCAATAAACCCCCCTGCAGCACCCGCATTTTCAAAATGATCTTTTTGATAATAAGATCTTATTTTTGATTGAACTGCTATGCATTTTTTATTTTTTTTTAATGTTTTTAACATTTCAGACTTCCATCCTTTTCCTACAATTGTATCATTGTTAAGAAATATGACATATTTTGACTTTGATTTTTTAGCTAAGTAGTTTGATGCTTCTGCAAAACCCATTCTCTTATCAGTTATATGAATTTTTGCATCAGTATACTTCTTTTTAACAACTTCAATTGAATTATCGGTAGTTTGATTAAAAAGCAAGCTTACATTTGCCATTCTGTCATCTTTATATATAGAATTTAAGCAGTTATCTATTACTTTTTCTCCATTCAAATGGATGATAAGAATTTCTGGTTCTTCCATTATTCTATGATTGTGTGATTTAGTTTTAATATTCTTGGTAGTTTATCATAAGCTCTTACAACGAAGCTGAAAGGCGAATAAATAAGCCTTAATCTCAAAGTTCCAGAAAACATCTTTATCGAAGCTCTTATAGTATCAACTGTTGTGTTCCCATCATCAGCCCATGCTGTTGGAAATTCTAGTATTCTAAGCCCATTTAGCTTACAAAGATATAGTATGTTTATATCAAATGCCCATTGAGTTATGAATATCTTGTTTATTATTTTCTTTAATTCTTCTATTTTAAACAGCTTTGCCCCACATTGAGTGTCACTGTATTTCATGAAGAACATTATTCTTATCAAAAAGTTGTATATTCTGCTTGCAGATCTTCTGAGCATGCCTTGTTTCTTGTAAATTTTAGATTTTTTAGACCATCTATTCCCAATTATACCTGAGTAACCATTAATGTTCTCAACTAAATCATAAAATGCATCGGGAGATGTTGCCAAATCCGCATCTACAAAACCAACCATATCAAATTTTTTAGATATAAAATGCTTGAAACCCTCAGTTACTGCAAAACCTTTTCCACCCTTCTTAAATTTTATATAACTCACATTCCTTACTTTTTTCATAAAATTCTTTACTATTTGTTCAGTACCATCCTCTGTTTTATTTATAACCACCAAAATTGAATAATTATTATTATCAGTTCTATTCTTTTTAGCAAAATATGGGGAATAACTCTCAAGTTTCTTTTCTATTCTTTTCTCTTCATTATGAGCCGGAATAATTATGCCTATTTTCATTTTCTAAGTAAGATTAGTGAGCCTATAAAGAATATAGCATTAGATATCAAGAATCCTAAAGAGTAATTAATAAGACTTGTACTCATCAAAGTCAAAAGAACAATTTCAATTAATAAAAATAACATAGACCATAAATAATATCTTGTTCTTCCTAATGATAATTTATAATATAATATGGTGCTTGATAAAGAAAGAAGAGTCGTCCCAGCTGAAAGCAACACTGCAGGGATCTTTGCTTCAGGTAACATCTTTCCAGATATTAAGTAAATTATCTGTTCTGTAAAAAATATTATTATTATTAATGCTCCAAAGCATATTATAGAAACTAGAATCATTGCACGTACAAAATTATTTCTTGATGGTTTGTTATTTGCAGAATCTACAGCCGTAATAGGGAATAATACTTTGTTTATAGGCTGTACTGCTATAAATATTATCAAAGCTATTGTAGAAGCTATTGCATAAACTCCTGCATCAAAGTCGCTAAAGATATTTCCTGCAATAAGTATGTCTATATTGATGAATAATATTAGTGCAGATGTTATTAAGAACACGGGTTTGCTATAAGATCTTATTCCTTCGAGAGGAGCATTTTCTGTTTTACTAGACAATACTTTATTTATGAAAATAAGAGATATCCCTAGAGATAACACAAGACTTATTACAACACCCCATACAGCACCAAGAACTCCAAGTCCAATATACACTAAAAAGAATGAAACTCCTATTTTTAGAAAAGCTTCTCCTAACATAGACAATCCAAGTGCTAGAAACCTCTGTTGTCCTTGAAGTATACCTCTAGCTATTGGAACAAAAATTGAAAATATTATAAATATTGATGTAGCGAAAAGAAGAGAATATGCAATGTTAAATAATGGTGATAAAAATATAGATAAAATAAGGAAAATCACAGCAACAACTATAGCTGTAGGAATAATTTCCTTATTTACTCTTAAAAATATACTCTTAAGTTTCCCATTGTTTTGTTTATAGTTAGAAGCGTATTTTACAACGACAGTCTGAACAGATTCCATGAATATTGCCCCTATATACAAAAATGCAAAGACTCTTTTAAGCATTCCAAAATCCTCTATAGGCATTATCCTTGCCATTATTAGATGGTATAGAAAATTAAGTATATTAAAAATACCAACTAAAAATAGAAGCATTAAACTTCCTCTAACAAGTTTGTTCTTGAGATTTATCATGCTAATCTGATTGAGTCAGGATATTCAGTTTCAAGATAGAATTGGTCAACTTCCATATTCCTAGGATATTTGATTTCCCATATCTTAATAGGTCCTCTAAATTCATTAAAATATACAAAATCTCCAACACTTATTCCTTGAGATGTTAATATACTAACTATCGCATCAGATTCGGAATGAACAACCTTGAAGTTATCATTTTCTTCTCCAAAAAGATAATATTTAGCCAAATTATTATGTACAATTTTTGAACTAAGGTAAAGAACTGCCCCTCTAGGCTCAACATCCCCTCCACCAGCTGAATTCTGAACTACTCTCGGATATATGAAAACTCCAGCATCAATACCCTTTCCTGTATCAACAATATTCTCTCCACTTTCAATATAATATCTTATAGGTATCTGGTATGTTTTCTCATTCAAATAGTAGACTCCATAAACCTCAGATATTTGATTATTATCATTATTTACAGATATTACTATAGCAGCAACATACGCTCTTCCTTCAGGGAAGAATAACTCGGTTCCATTCATTACATATCTTATGTCTTGGTCGAGCGCAGTACCTCCAGGATAAACAAATAAAGTAGTGCTCTTTTTTTCAGTAGTCTGAGAATTATCTCTAAGAAGTGTAGGTATCCAACTTCTCCTATCATATGTTTCATCAGATCCTATTGTGGAGAATGCTGAATATTTTCCAATATCTGTCGAATCAATTAAGAAATGGCTAACATTATGGGCATAAAGAAATGCAATTGTCTTCTCAAAGTTAGTTTCAGTTAAAGCGTATCTTCCCATTAAGTGATTCCAATAAGCTATGCTGTTTCCACCATCTAACGCGGTAGCTCTTTCACCCATAGTTTGAACCCAGTAACCATAATCCCACCAATGTCCAAATACTGCACTAGTGTGAGTATTATCTCTAACCCAACCCATAGCTTTTTGCCATTGTTGTGTATACGCTGAAGGAACGTAGCTTGATGCCATAGCTCTGCTATCTAAGAAAAAGTTATAGCCCGCAAATATTAGAAGTAATATTACTAAAACTGCAATAATTATACTTACATATTTTTCCTTATCTCTAAATTTCTCTCTTAATGTATATAATGAACTTGCCCCTAAATATCCCATAGAAATTGACATAGGAATTACAACAATCATTACAAGTCTTATGAAACCTCTTGCAGAAATTAATGACATAAATAAGAAAGAGAAGAATATCAATGCCTCAATCTTAAGAGAATCAAATTTATGCAATTCATTGTTTTTGCTATATTTTGAATAAATACCAATGAAAGATATTAGGAACGCTAAAATTCCCCCACCATAAAATAACAGGCTAATAAAACTCTGCCCATTAAATATAGAGTTAGGAGAATATCTTGTAAATATTACTAAAAATATCATTAACCCAAAGGACGTTGTTAGAATAGCTCTATCTTTTCTTCCTATCTTGGAAAATGATTTCCAAAACATAACGACAGATCCTATAAGGAAAAGCCAGAATGAAACAAATATATTCTTTATACCAGGTCCGAAGTTGCCCATCCACTCAGTCAAATAAGGCTGTCTGTTTTCAGCAACAGTCTGAATAAGTCTTGACGGTGCTGGTTTGACAAAACTTGTGTATATATTGTCCAACCTTCCGATAACAAATTTAGGTCCAATTATTATAAAAGCTAATAAAAATAAAATGGCTAAAAATATTAAAGCCCATACAATTTTTGGAGGCAGCCTGTTTAAATAAGGGATATTTGAAATCTTTTTTTCAATTTTAGGACTATACCAAAATTGGTAAATGCAAACTGCAAACAAAATAGCAATGCTGAGACCCCTATCTAAAGAGGTAAATATTGTATTAAGTTCATATCTATCTGAAAAATAAATCATAATGATTATTGCAGAAGTAATCCAAGCAGAATAACTAATAATTTGCTCTTTTCCAAAGTTGTTGAAAAGGAAAGCAACAAATACAGCAGGAATGATCATAAAGAAAATATAGGCATAAGCCCCCCATATCAGAGCCATAAGACCAGTAGATATTCCAGCCAATAACCCAAAGATTATCCTCTTAGAATTTGAGTTTTTATCCCAAGCTTCCATTAAGAAATAAAATGCCAAAAACATAAAGAAGAAAGCAGACGCCTCTTTCTCAGGAATTCCAGCTATAGTTCGAGGAATAAATATAGGGAGTAAACTAAAAAATAATGTCGAGATTAATGCACCAATACTAGCATAATTCCTATCAAAATAAACTTTAAGTACTTTTCTAGACATTAAGAAGAAAGCAATAGTTGTTAAAGCAAACATGAATACTGGAAATATAACTGCTGATTGTTCCACAGAACCACTTCCAAATATTCCTGCAATCTTGTGGAACCATGCAATCGAATAGTAATGAAGGGGAAAGTCTCCAGTTCCAATGCCCAAAGGGACGTATCTCATATGGTCTATTGCAAACAAACTTCCATTTTCAACTATATATTTAGCATATCTCAAAAAAAGAAAAGGGTCCAAATCAGGACCTAATGTCCAGCCACCTGTTGTGACATCTCTTAAACCTGGCAGGTTTCTAGTTCTTATCCAAACTGCTAAATAAATTACAACAACTAGACAAGCATAAATTAGCCATTTTGATTTATTTTTAGCGAAATTAAAAAGATTTTCTGCACGCTTTGTTATAATTTCTTCAACTTTTAAATCTTGCATAAACTAAAAGGTAAAAACCATTATTTAAAGGTTATTGAATAATCTTAAACTTTACTAAATCAATCTAAATGTTTCCTACAATTATGCAAAATATTGTACCATGATTTATTATCTGACAAGGTAAATATACTTAACCCTGTGTTATGATATGTTTCCATGTTTCCTATTTCTTCATGAGTTTTTCCAGTTATTACTGCTACGATTGATTTATAGAAAGCATTATGTGTTACTATTAATACAGTTTTATTTAGGAATTTTTGGCTTGTTTCTTCTAAAAATTTTTTAGCTCTATTATAAGATTCTTCTCTAGTTTCAGCATCTGCAGGCAATGGGGGTTTATATCCATCTTTAAAACCAGCATATTCTCTACTCTTACCTTCCCATCGACCAAAGTAAGTTTCTCTCAATTTTTTAGTAATAAGAAAAGGAGTTTGCAAATGATGGCTTCTTATTTGTTTTGCCGTTTCAAGAGCTCTTGTAAGGTCACTGCATAATATTAAATCTATTCTCTCATTTTTCAATCTTAAAGCAACTTTTTTTGCTTGCTCAATTCCCTTCTTAGATAATTTCCCAGGTTTATGCCCTTCAATGATATTGGTTGCGTTTGCTAAAGTCTCTCCATGTCTCAGAATAATTACTCTCATAATAATTTATTAAAATTAAGATTTAAAAATGTTTATTTATCAAGCAAATAATAAAGGTGTAATAAATACCTCAAGAAGAGCAGCCAAAAACAGAACTATTATTGCCAATATTATCAAGTTAAGAGAATCCTGTAAGACTTTCCAGAATTTTTCTGTTCCTATTTCTCTTCTTATTACTGCAAAAGAAATCATTCCTCCAGCTAAAGCAGCTACAAAATAAGCTCCTATTTCAGGTAATCCATGTACAAAATACCTCAACATTGCAACTGGTAGATAACTCAAATCAGATCGAGTGAATATTGCTATAGCCGCAGCTATTACGCTCGCATTCCAAGCAAGTATGAAAACAACCCCCGCTCCAAAGAGAAGAGAGAAAATAAGGGTAAATATCAAAACATAAGTATTATTTGCAAAAATCAAAAACATTCTTTCTTTATTTGTAGCAAATGCTGTAGGGCTTGTGTTTGGATCTCTAACCAAAACAGTATTTTTACAATTCTCATCACCAGGTCTATTTATATTACAGAAAGTATCTAATTGCTGTTCTAGAGTTCCAGTAGTTGGTAAAAGTATGTACCAAAATGAGAATCCTATAACAAATCCAACAAACAACCACATAAATGCCCATATTGCTTTTCTATGATCTTTAAGCATTTGGAATGCGCTAGACCCATCTTGAGATGATCTCGTTTCTTCAATTCTAAACATATAGAACATGAACGGTATTGAAAACATCACTGTGAAAGTAACAACCAATATACCTCCAGTCTGACTCAAAACAGGATCGTTCTTGAATATCCATTCAACAAGCAGAATTGATATGCTAGCGTAAAATGCTCCAACAAAAAACATCTCCCATGGTTTTCTCTCAGCCTTTGCTGGATTAATCAACATCTCAAACATAATTCATCACAAAATGAAAAAATCAACTACCTTTTTATATATGTTGTCTGTATATGTTAATGGATAGATTTGAAAAGATTTGCAATGATATAAAATCAATAAAAATTCAAGGAGCTACCAATGTTGCAAAAGCAGGAATACAAGCTTATTGCATCCGCCCAAATAAAAATTCAATAAAAATTTTATCAAAATTGAGACCAACAGAACCAATGCTATTTAATGCACTAAATATAATTGGAAAGTCCTCAGTTGAAAACGTTTTGAATCATTTCGAAAACGCTCAAGAATTTATAAATCATTATTTACAAAAGACAATAAAAAATAATCAGGTAATATTCACCCATTGCCATTCAAACACTCTTGTTCAAGCATTGATTGAAGCTCATAAAAATAAAAAAAGATTTTCTGTAATAAACACAGAAACAAGGCCTTTGTATCAAGGTCATTTAACTTCAAAACAAATTTCAAAAGCAGGAATAAAGGTTTCAATGTCTGTAGACTCAGCATTGCTTGAAGACATAAAAAAATCAGATATAATTATGATTGGTGCAGATGCGGTTACAAAGAAAGGAGTTATCAACAAAATAGGATCTGGATTAATAGCAAAAATAGCCAGCGATTTAAAAAAACCCCTTTACATTGTTACTGATTCATGGAAATTCTCATCAAAAAAAGTCATTATAGAAAAAAGATCTTGGAAAGAGATATGGCTAAGATCTCCTAAAAAAGTAAACATAGAAAATCCAGCATTTGAGATTATTCCAAAAAACCAAATAACTTATGTAATCTCTGAATTGGGAATATTAACGCACAAAGAATTTGTAAAGCAAGCCAAAAAAGCAATGAAAAACTATTAAGTCAAAAAATTTTTGAGTCTTTCTTAAATTTTTGGATTCTAAAAGTTTTAATTAAAACTTTTAAACTATAAGGCTCTGCAATTCATTAGTCAGATTATCCAATTCAGATAATATTTGTATCTTGAAAGATTCAAGTCTATGCTTCTGTTCAATTATTACTTCCTTCGTTTCTTTAATGTCTTTGTTAACCATGTATCCAGCCCCTATTTCAACAAGTAGTTTTTTGCTTGTGTTTACTATAACAGAGGCATAAACTGACTTTCCTATTGGAGCAAGAATCTCTGCATTTTTATTTTCTTTTATTACATCAAGTTCCTCTCCAAAAAGAGTCAATTCAGATATTTGTTGTTCAACAAGTTTAAGCTGTTCAGTAAGCATTTCATATCTAGCATTTAAGCCGTTCAATATCTCTATATTTTCATTATTCATTATCCAACTCTTAAAGAATGCTATAAAAATCTTGCGTTAATGAACTTTCAGTATTTTTCTCCAGATTATAGAGAATACAACGAAGAATACAATATATGCCCAGAATCCAGACATAAATCCTAATATCTTAACAGGATTTGTTTTAAAATAATCTCCAAACCACCTAATAAGTAATATGAATGGAATAGCAGTATAAACAACAGGTCTCATTGTTATAGGAAAAGTCTTGAATGCAAGCTCCATAGATTTCTTAGACAATTCCATTGTCTTACCAGGATTATCTTTGTAAAGTTTCATTTCCTCATTCACTAGTTTTTGTTCTTCCTTTATTGTCTTCAACATATCCTGATCAGTTACTTTCTTATGGATCAAAGTAGTGATCAAATTCAAAACAGCAGTTATTATTATCAAACCAATAGTAACATTCCAATCAAGCATTTTTCCAAGAGAAGGATCAAATGCAATATGAACACTTTCCCCTATTATTGGAACTTTATCCCAAAGAGTAGCTGCAGCTAAAGAAGCAATCATCACCAAAAATATTATTCCCATACCTTTCATATTTTAACCACCCATCATCTTACGCATTGCAGGATGCATATCTAATGAGTGTTGTTGTGCTATGTTTTGGTACAATTGGTACAATATCATTACAGCTAGTAATATAGAAACTCCACTAGTCAAAGCTCCTAATAAGTCTGCAAAAGAAGCAAGAAGCCCTATTGCAAAACCACCCATTACAGTAAGAGGGAAAATATATCTTGATAAAATGCTTTCAATTATCCTAGGATCTTTTCTAAATCCTGCAACTTGCAGTCCGCTACTAGCTATATTCTTTGCTTGTCCAGCCGGATCCATTCCAGTAGTCTTTACCCAGAATATAGAGAATATTACTGAAAATATTAGATAAAACAATACATGGAATATAGCTTGGAATATTTGAGAAGTAAGTAAACTACCAGTTAAAATGGCCTGAAGTAGGTTAGGTGCCCCAATCCAGAAAGCTAAACCGGAAATAGGTTGTCCGTTTTGAAATCCTCCCAAGAATGTTGGATGTCCCAACCATGATTCAAATAAACTTCCAAATAATTGTAAATTCGCAGACAATGCAGCAACTAAAATTACTGGAAGAGTTGAAGCGTAAAAGAATTGCAAAGGCCATTTAACTCCATACCCCCTTAATCTATCATAGCTCAAAGGAATCTCAACTTTCAAGCTTTGAGCAAAAACAACTCCTAAAAATATCAATGCAGTGACGGCAATAACAGCAGCGGAAAGCAACGCCCCTGTAGCGTCACCATTAATAATTGACTGAATAATTACTAAAACTCTTCCTGAACAAGGAGTCTCTCCGAAGTTTGCAAGACAATTGCTTCCATCAGACCCAATGAATTGGAACAATCCTATGAATAACTGTAATGCTACTCCTGCAACAATAAATAATGAAACTCCAGAACCAAATCCCCACTTAGCAACAACTTCATCCATGAACATTATTGCAAGTCCTCCGAGAACTAACTGGAATATTACAATTGATTCAAATCCAGGGACTGCTTCAAGACCCTTCATCAATACGAAGATACATGCTTCAAATATTATAAAGAACAGAGTTCCAAGTTTCTGTATTCCTTGAAACATTCTCTTTCCTTCTTCAGTCTTTGTATTCAAACTTATTATTCCGCTTCCAACTAATAACTGTAATATAATGGATGATGTTACAATAGGACCAATACCCAAACTAATTATTGCTCCAAAATCAGTTCCTAATATTGTAGAAAGAAAATCAAATCTTTCGAGAGCGTTTCTCGATAATCCATATAGTTTAATGTTATACATAACAAAAAAGAATCCCAGGACAACAAGAGTCCATTTCAATTTGCTATTGAAAGAAGTCTTTTTTTCAACAGGTTTTTTTACTTCAGGTAAAAACTGAATAATCTCTTTAAGCACCATATTCTATATCATAAAATACAGGTTTTTAAATGTTCAAGTTTCTCTAAAACCTTTAAACTTGAATCATCCTAAAAACAATCCCATTGTTTTTTAAAGATTGACTGTTTGAGAGTATTATGAAAAAGAAGCAAGTTATTATTAATGAAGACAAATGCAATTATAACAGTGCAATTGTTCTTGGTCTTAATGACGCATTAGTTGAATTATCAGGTGCTCTTGTCGGTTTAAGCTTTGCTTTGATGGAAACCCAAGTTATTGCTACTGTTGGTCTAATAACTGGTTTTGCAGCAGCAATGTCCATGGCTGCTTCTGAATATCTTTCAGCAAAAGAAGACAATCAAAAACAACCGGGAAAAGCAGCAACACATACAGGTCTTGCATATCTAATAGCAGTCATAGCATTAGTAGCCCCATACTTTATCTTCCAAAATATCATTCATGCAACAGCAGTTATGTTTGCATTAGTAATATTAATAATTGCATGTTACACAGGTTACGTTTCCAAACGACAAAATATCAGTTTTAAATCAAAGTTCTTCAGCATGCTAACAATAACTCTAGGTGTTTCAGTAATTAGCTTCTTGTTTGGCAGTCTTGTAAAGAACTTTATCTAAAATGACAGTTGCAAAACATTTCAAAAAGCAAGTAGCTTCTATCAAGAGGCAGATGAAAGAGAGAAAAAGTCTATCCTTAAAATTTCTCAAATATCATAAGCATCCCATAATTGTTCATTCGGTGCATCATGAAAATGTTTTCAATAAGATTCTAGAAGATGGTAAGTTGAAAATCCCAAGGACTCACACTTCTCCTAAAAAAACTCCATACATAGAAAGGTTTCTTGGAATAGATAATTGCATTTACTACAGTTTAGGATTTGTTTATTACAGTTCTTACAAATGGAAATATAATTTAATTTTTGATATTAAATTTCTTAAAATATTAGTTTACTACAATAATTCTGTAAACTTTCAGGCAGCTAGAGCTATAGTTAATTATTGGTATGAAAACGATTTCAAATACTTTGAGAAGTTCTCAAATACTAACAATGTAACTAAAGAAGTGATTAATAGATATTTAACTGAACCATACAACGGGAAAGTAAGAAAGATACTAGATTTTTGGAAAATAGAGAAAGAATTGTTTGAGTATATAGATTCTTACAAAAATAAAAAAGAACTAATAAAGATAATAAAAGATACTGGTAAAAAACATCTTTTGAAGTTTCCCTCATCGGAAAAAGATGCAATTGATTGTTATTTAGAAGAGAAGGCTCCTGAAATGATTGGTAAAAGAGAGAATAATATCCTAAAAAATCCTTATTTTTTAGGATTCTTCATTTATGGTAAACTTGAACATAAACTTAGATCTATTCTAAAAGAAAAATATTCTGATAAAATATTATTCGATGGTAAAGATATTAAGAAAATAAAAGATATCTAAAAATCACTTTATTGTGATTTTTCCGCCGTGTTTTTCAACCGACTTAATTGCTCCAGGACTAGCAGCTCCTGCAGTAATATTCAATTTGATGTTTCTATTTAATGTGCCTACAACTTTGTAATCTGAAAAGTCTGCTCCATCTTTAACATCTGAAATTCTTTCAAGGTTAAGAGTCTGTAATTTCTGCTTACCAAATCTCATATTTGTCTTTCTCTTGCCAAAGTAAGTTTCCATTCCTAGCTTTAAGATTTGAGTTTTCTTTTGGTCTCCTCTCTTACCAGTTCCAGCCATACCAAATCCTCCTCTATGACCACTACCTCTAGCTTTCTTTTTTCCACCTCTACCGTGAGTATGCGATCCTCTGAATCTTCCTGATTTTTTTCTTTTCTTGTATTTCATTATTCTTCCCCCCAATCTTTAGATCTTATTTCTTCCATTAAGTTTTCTCCAGCTAATTCATCTAAATCATCTTCATCAGCTTCTGCATATGAGCCTTCTTCCCCGCATCTTTTACATTCAGCAGGAGGTAATTTACCATAAGCAATTGCCCCACATTGACATTCCCATGCTGATTTTACTTTACTCATAACATTCTCTCCAGAAGCGCGTTTATATGATCTTTATTATCTCCTAAAACTCCTTTTCCAATTCCAAAGTGTTTCTTGCTTTCAATTCCTTTTCTAGGAGGGTGCAATCTAAAGAATGGTTTCATTCCCTGTTCAATTAATGACTTTTTATCTAAATTTTTAACAATTGATTCTGCATCTATTTTTCCTTTCTTTGTTGATTCTCCTCTCAAAGACACTAGTTTAACAAGATTCTCATTTGATACTTCTCCAAATGCAACAAAACTTCTTATTTTATTAAGCAACTTGGAGTTTTCAGGACTTTCATGCATGAGTATTGCAGAATACTTTCTTCTAAGTTTGATACTATGCAATGCGGCATCTATATCTTCAGGTACGTCAACCATTCCAGATATTCTTATTACAATTATCATTTTAACACCTTTGTATTTTTTAGAGCTTCAATACATGCGCTAGCGAAATTAATAGTAGATCTTCCATATCCTTTAGTATATGAATAAACATCTCTTATTCCAGCTAATCTCAATATCTTCTTACATTCATCGCCTATTACAAGACCAGTTCCTTGAGGTGCTGGAATCAACTTAACTTTAACGCTTCCACATTTTCCTTCAACTATGAATGGTATGCTGTGGGGTTCAGAACATGAACAGTCAAAGTTTCCACATCCTCTTGTAACTTTTATGACATTAAGTTTAGCAAGCCTAACCGCTTTCTCTCTTGAAGGTAATGTTTCCTTTGATTTTCCAAGTCCAAGTCCAACATGGCCATTTCTGTCTCCAACAACAGCCATAGATGAGAATGTAAGTACGTTTCCTTCCATTGTTTTCTTTTGAGTCTGTCTCCAAGCCCTTCTCTTTCCTCCTCCGAATTTACCTTTTGATTGTCCAACTAAAAGTAAATCTTTTTCTAAACTAATAAGACTGTCAACAATTTCAGGCTCAAGTATTTTCTTACCACTTAAAAGAATAGAATCAATATTTTTTATTCTTCCTGCCTTTACTTCTTTACCAATTTGAGTTTTAGGATTCCAAGCAGAAACAGGAGTCTGTTCTTCCTTTTTTACTTCTTGAGCCAATAATTCCTCTTCAGTCTTAGGAACTTCTAGTGCAATTCCAATTTCTTCTTGTTTTACTTCAGTTTTCATTTCAGCTTCTCCTTAAGTTGTTTAATAAGCTTTGCTGTTTCTTCTTTGTGATTAATCATTTCATCAGTAGGTAAAACATCTTCTTTAACAGGCATTTCAAATCCGGAGTCTTTCATCCCTTTAACGAATGCATATATTCTTGATTTTGGAACGTGTGAAAGCAATCCTATATCAAGAACTCCACTCTTAATCTTTGTTTTCTTAGCAAGCAAGCATCCCATCAAATATGCTGCAGGTAAACTCTTTAAACTTCCAGAAAGCTTTTCAGGCCATCCGTGTTGAAGCAAGTCTTTTGTGCTTACAGTTATAATTACTTTGTCTTGAGCAATATCAGAAGTAACTATTTGAGCTTGTAAAAATCTGTTTGTCTTTCTAAATACAACTCTAGCCTGTCCAGATTTTAGAAGATAAAATCTAGCTTTGTAATCAGTTTTTCCTTCATGTCTTCTTCTTCTTACTGTTTTTTGTACGCCTTGCATTTTATTTTACTCCTCCAGAATAAAATGAAAGGTTAAAAATATCAATTTTTTGTCCTTGCATTTTATTTAGTCTCCTTCTGCATAACTTGTATATGCTCCTTTAGATTATTCTTATTCTTGAAAGTCTTGCTTCTAACTCCATTTCTAAGAGTTGCAAATTCTTCATCTGTAATTTTGCCTTGTTTTCTTATTTCACTTAAATAGCTTCTCAACTTTCTCGTTAATATTATATAATCTCTCTTTCTGCTGTTAGGTCTCATTCTTATGCTTCCAGCCCTTCTTCTCTTTCTAGGGGAATTTACTTTTCTTCCCTTAACTGGATTAACAAATATTGCCTTAGCAGCTACAAGGTCACGAATATCCTGCTTTGTAATAGCTTCTTTGATTTCATTTATATTGTTAGAGTTAAATCTTATTCTTCCCATTCCAACATTCAAAGTTCTAGACGCAAGAGCTTTTTTCTTATATAAATCCATTATTTAATTCCTCCAAAATTTGACTTAATATTCAATACTTCAACTTTCATTTCATCTGCTTTTTTTATCATTTCAATTCTCTTTCTAACACCTATTGTTCTAGCTATGATTATTATGTTGTCCTTGTTTGCTTTATTCATTTCTTGCATGTTTGTTACTCTGATAGGTATTTTTCCATTTATTTTTCCACTTTCAGATCTAGGGGATTTGAATCCTATTCTAGGAGACTTAGTATAACCAAATCTGTTTTTTCTTAGTTTGCTATGTCTTCCAACTGCCCTTCTCCATCTATGCAATTTACGTCTTCCAAGACCCATTCTTGAATGTTTCAATGTACTTCTTCTTAAGAAACTCATTTTTCAGCTCCTGGTTTTTTAGTGATAAATATTCCATCCTGGAAAATTCTTCTATCTTTCTTAGTCACTTTAGATGCTTTTTCAATATTAGCTGCTGTTTGCCCAGCCTTCTCAATGTCAGCGCTTGAAATAGTAACTTTAGTTCCAGCAACTTTTACTTCAACTCCAGACAATATCTTTGCATTTCTAGGAACCTTTTCTCCCAAAAAGTTTGTGATTATAAAATTTTCTTTATCCGTTTTAACAGTCATAGGAAAGTGTACATTACATATTTCCATTTCATATACAAATCTCTCATTTAATCCAAGGAATAAGTTTCTTATGTGAGCAGCAATTGCATTAACATTTGCAACTCCTCTTTTATTTGCTTTCTTGCATGTCAAAACTATTTCCTTTCCCTTTACAGATATAATAATTGTGTGAATCTCAAATTTCTTTACTAATTGAGTGTTTCCTTTAGAACAATTTAATGTAGTTCCTGAACTAGTGCAGTTAATTCCTTCAGGTATCTCAACAGTTGTTTCATAGTTGTTTTTCATTAGTAGAAATAAGCAACAATGCTTCCTCCTATTCCTTTATCCAAAGCTGTTTGGTGAGTAACTAATCCCCTACTTGTTGATATAACAAGGATTCCAATTCCTCTAGCAGGCAAGTATCTTCTTACATACTTATCAATATCCTTTACTTTTACAATATATCTAGGTTTTACAGCTCTACATCTGTTAAGAGTATTGAACTCAACATATAATCCCTTTGGAGTTACTGAATATTCTGATATATATTTCTTTAATTTTCCTATTGCTAATACATTTTGCAAGAACTTTGAATGGTGCTTCAAAGTAATGTTAGTTTGCCCAGCTAACTTTGCGTTCATTATTCTATTTAAACCGTCTGAAACAATGTCTTGACTCATGAGTATTTTTTGAAACCTATTTCTTCAGCTATTTCTCTGAAGCAATGTCTGCATAAATGCAGAGCATATTGATTTAAGTGAGCTCCAAATCTTCCGCAGCGTTTACATTTCTGCGCAGCTACCCCTGTTTTTCTATCCTTTGGCTTATTAAATTTAAGGAATTTCTTAGCCATAGCTGGTTTGTTCCTGATCTGTTTCAATACTTTATTCCAATCGCTTGCGGTCATTCTATTATCTCCGTTTTGAAAGTATCTTTCATGTATTCTATTATTTCTTCTTGAGTCACATGCTGTCTGCTAGGAACCTTACCAGTTTTAATTTTTCTTTTCTTTACTCTTAATCCAGGTCTTTCAAATACAACAGTTACATTAAATCCTCTGATACCTATTTCTCTAAGATACTTTACTCCAGGTATGTTAATGTATTCAGGTATGCCAAATGAAAAATTATTTTTATCTATTGAAGAAACCTTAAGTTTGTTATCAATAGCACCTAGTAGTCTCTTTAATACCTCAATAGCTTCTTTCTTCCTCAATGTAACACTAGTGCCTAATTCCATTTTAGGTTTAACTCCAAAAGCAGGAATTCTCATTCTAGGTCCAGATTTTGTAACTTGAGCTTTTTTCTCTGAAATCATTTCAAGTAATTTCTTTGCTTTTTCTAAATCTTTATCGACAGCTCCAGCACTAAGAACAACCCTTGTTATTTTAGGAATTCTCATTACATTAACCAATTGTGCTTTCATTTTACTCTTTCCTCCAGGGAAAATGAAAGGTTAAAAATATAGATTTTTCGTCCTTTCATATTACAATTACTTGTGACTTTTCAATCACAGCTTCCTCCTTGTCAAACTTTACAGTTATTTTGTTTCCCGAAACATTCTGAACTTTTCCTTGTTTTCCAATATAACTTCCAGAGAATGCAAAAACTTCTTTTCCATTATCCAGTGCAATATGTTTTGAGACTTTATTTTCATTGTTTAATATCAATGTATCTCCAACTGAGAATTCTTTGTCAGATACAATGCTTGTTCCATCGTGAAGAGAATATTGAAGCTTCTTTCCCTTAACCATTGTTTTTCCCATAATCTTAAGTTTTCTTTCATTGTCTTTTGTTTCAACAAATGAGAATCTTCCTGTAGGCAACATAGTCAATAAATAATTTTTATCAGCTTCAATTCTTGAGAATAAGCATATAGGGTCAGTTAAGTTCTTTGCAACTTTACCATTTATCTTAAGTTTCTTGTTATGAACCATTCCTTTAACTTCCTTGCTTGTTTTTGCAAGCTTAAGCATATCTCTTACTGCAACTATAAGAGGTACAGAATTAGAACTATTCCTAATAGCGCGAGCTACATATTTTGATCCTTTTCTTGCTAATGGTAATTGTTTAATGACTTCACTTCGTGTTTGGTGCATTGTTTTTTTCCTCGGATTTCTTTGTTCCGCCAGTGTTGCCTGAAGGCAATCTGCGCGAATCATCCAGCTTCAACGCAATTATTTGCAATTTACTTGGATTGAAATACACATTTAGCTTTGTTCCATCTGCTTTTTTTCTTGTAATGTTTTCAAGAGTTACTCTTGACTTATTGACTTCAACATTCATTACTTTGGCTTTTTTGCCGGCAAATGTTCCACGCATAATGTTAACCTCGTCGCCAGTTCTAACGGGCAATGAGCGTATTCCGTGCTTCTTGCGTAATTCTTTTGATAATGGAGCGCTTAAAAACTTATGCTTTATGTGAAGAGGAGCTTCATATCTGTATTTTCTTTGCTTTCTAGGTTGTTCACTAGATTTCCATGATGTAGAAAATTGTGTTCTCATATTAACCTTGATACTCCCAGAATTCTTTTCCACTTTCAGATTCTTTTCCCCACATAAATCTTACTACATAATCATCAGTTTCCCTGTGTTTAAGTCTAACTTTTTCTAATATCACTTCAACATAAGTCTCATTTTGTATAGGCGGGATATATTTACCAGTTAACAAAACATTGACTCTCCCATTGCGAGTTCTTATCTTAAGTGAAACAAAGTTTTCAGGAAGACCGGATGCATCTGGTTCTCTTGAATTACAGTAGACTAAGTTTGCAACTTTTCCTTCAAGACTAATTAATTTTTCATTTGTCATAGTACGAATTGGGCTATTTTTGCAACAGCTTTCCACCTTTCAAAAACTTCTTTACTTATTGGTCCTTTAATGAATGTACCTTTAGGGTTTCCTTTTTCGTCTTTTAGTAAACATACCGCATTATCTTCAAACATTACTCTTTCTCCAGTATTTCTTCTGTATGGTTTTTTCTGTCTGATAATGATAGCGTCGAAAACTTGTCCCTTCATATCTGGCTTTCCAGCTCTAACTGAAACCTTAACATAGTCAGCCATTTTAGCATACTGTTGAGTTCCTTTTCCTGTTTTTCCTTTTTTAACTCCAACAATTCTAACTAATCTAGCTCCACTATTATCACTAGCTACAACTACGCTTCCAATATTCAATCCTCTTGTTGCTCTTGCAGGTATAGCTTTCATTTTACTCTTTCCTCCAGGGAAAATGAAAGGTTAAAAATATAGATTTTTTGTCCTTTCATTTTGCAACTCCTTGAGATACTGGTCTCATTATTTCAATAACAACTGAGTGAATCATTTTACTCAAAGGTCTGCATTCCTGAACTTTAACATAATCTCCAATATTAACATTCATTCCTGTAGGAATTCTAGAATGAACTCTTGTAGTCTTTCTCATAAATCTTTCATACTTTGCAACTTTTACAGTTCTATCAAATTCAACAACTGCTCTTTTGTCAAATTTCTTTACAACTGTTCCTTCAAATGTTCTTCCTCTAGTTCCAACTACTTCTGGTGTTTTCTTTTCAATTTTTATTTCTGTTTTTTGTGTTTTTGCCATATTAGTCCTCAATTGACTCATCAGAAAATCCTATTTTTACTAAGATTACTCTGGCTTGTCTTTTGTGATCTCCTTGAAGTTCAATGACCTGATCCTTTATTGTCCCTCCACAGGCGAGTCCTTCCTTTAATGCCTTTGCAGTGGCTTTTAAATCAATGCCTTTGTCAAAGCCTGAGACAAGGGTGATAACCTTGCCATAACGACGTTTTTCAGTCGCTATCTTTATCTTCTGTTGGCCTTTGGCCAAATCTTCCCAAGATATTCCAGCTATTGGTAATCCTGTTCTTGGGTCTATTTCCATTTACTTGTTTTTCTCCTTAACCTTGTTGGCTGAGTTGAATGTGAGTAAGCGTGCAATAGCCCTTTTTATCTCTTTGGTTTTACCTGAAGATTTCTGAGCTCCTGCTTGCGATTTCATTAATTCCAACTTCAATTCCTTCATCTTTTCATTTCTAGCTTTTTGATCCATCTTGCTAGCTTCTTTTGCTTTCAAAATTGCCATTATTCACTAGCTCCCTTCTTCTTCTTTGCTTTCTTAACTGGCTTTTCATTCATAGCAATTTTATTCTGCTGAATCAAATGCATTAAAGCATCATTAACTTTGATCTGATCGTGTATATGGGCATTAGGTGGAAGTATACTTACTTTTATTCCTATAACTCCCATTTGAGTTCTTGCTTGAGCCATAGCCTTTTCAACTACTTTAGAAGGATCTCCTGTTTTCTTCAAATAACCTTGTTGGAATCTCCATGTCTTAGCTCTTTCACTCGGGAGTTTTCCAGACAATGCTAATTCAACACCAAGAGCTCCAGCTTTCATTATACTATCAAGAGCCTTGTAAGCAATTATTTTGAATTTTAGAGACCCTTTTCTTTCAAGCTGTATAGCTATCGAGTCAGCTACAAGTTGTGCATCAAGAGCTTCATTAGAAATTTCTTTGATATCAATATGAGGGTTGTCAAGTTGGAATCTCTTTCTTAAAACAGTTGTTAGTTCTTCTATTTTTTCTCCTCTCTTTCCGATAACAAGACCTGGTCTGTTTGTTGCAATAATTATCTTCTCTCCAACTGGAGTATACTCAATTGAAACATCGCTAATTCTTCCTTTTCCTAAAGAATGTTTAACATATTCTTTAATTCCAAGTTCATCTTGTTTGAATTTTACAAATTTTTTCTCTTCCATTATTTCTTTACCCCTATTTCTCTTGCTTCAATAGTTACAGATGCTCTCTTTCCTTTTGCTCCGCCTCTTCTTTGAGGTCTAGGAGAGAAATTAGTATATGCAGAAGATATTCTTGCTTTTGTAATGTCCATACCGTTGTACAAAACAGCACCCTTTAAGTTCTTAAGCATAGATATAAATATTTTAGACGCAGCAACGGGATAACGACCAGACATCATGTCTCCTTTTCTATGAGGTATTTCTCCTTTGAAAGGAATAGCTCTCTTGAGAATTATTACTTCCTCAAGTTCTTTGATTGCTCTGTCAATTGTCTTTCCTTTAATGAATGAACATATGTATATTCCATGTCTCTTTGAAATGTGAACTCCTTCATTTCTAGCAATAGCATGATCTTTCTTTACTTTTTTAACTTCAATTTTTTCTTTCTTTTCTTCATGTTTATGTTCTGTCTTTGAATCATGTTTGTGATCATGAGCTTTTTCATCTTGTTTATCTCCTTCTTTATGTTCATGAGTGGCATGATTGTGTTTATTCTCTTCAGTCTTAGCAGTATGAGTGTGCTTTTCTTCATTCATTGTTGTTTTTGTTTCTGCCATTTTACTTCTTAGCTGCCTTACTTCCTCTTGTTGCTCCTATACCAGCAGCAGAGTGATTTACTTTCTGTCTTGTTAATGCAAATTCTCCAAGTCTATGACCTATCATTTCAATATCAACTGCAAGCTCTTCGAATGATTTTCCATTATAAATTTGAACATTCATTCCAACCATTTTAGGAACTATAATCAAGTCTCTTAAATGTGTTCTTACTTTCTTCTTTCTTGACATTTTCTCTTCAGCTGATTTGATAAATCTGTCAATTATTTCAGGATGTCTAGTCACTGAACGTCTGCTTCTTGCAGGCATGTATTCTGATGCTTCTTTTAGTGAAAGTGCTTTAAGTTGCTCTATGGTAAGACCGCAGAATTTCTTTTCTCTCTTAAGTGCTACTATTTCTTTTGCCATTATCGTTTCTTCCTTCCTGTTCTTCTAGGAGCTAAGTGACCTACTCTTCTTCCTGGAGGAGCGTTTCTCTTAGCAGTCTTTGATTTAGGTCTCTTTCCTCTTCCTGAACCGAATGGATGATCTACAGCGTTAGTCTTAAGAGCAGAAGTTCTAGGCCATAATTTGTTTCTAGCCTTAGCTCTGTAGTGTACTACTCCAGCTTTCATGAATGGTTTCTGTTTTCTTCCGTCTCCAGCAATTATCCCTATAGTTGCTCTGCACTCTCCATCAAGTTTCAATTCATTTCTATTAGGCATTAATATTCCTATTTTTCCATCATCATATCTTTTGTAAAGTTGAGCACTGCTTCCAGATGTTCTTATCATTTTTCCTCCGTCTCCAGGGTTAAGTTCAATGTTGTAAATCCTTGTTGATACTGGAATGTCTTTCAAAGCAATAACATTTCCCATTGCATTTTCAGTTCCACCAATAACAATACTTTGCCCCCTCATTACTCCATCAAATGCAACATTGAAGAATATACTGTGACCAAGTTTCAATTTTATTAATGGAGCAGAGTGAGCAGCAGAGTGCAATATCTTAAGGACTTCTGCCTTTCCATTTCCAATTGGATATCCAATTCTATAAATGAAAGCTTGTTTTCTTGCTTGGTATGATAAACTTCCCTTACCTCTTGCCTGTGAAATAATTCTCTTACCCATTTTACAAACCAGCCCCCCTTAATTTAGCTAACAATCTACTTCTTTCTTCGACACCTACTTGTCCAACTTCATGACTAAAAGATGAACTATAAATATTTGTGAAAAATGCCCTTCCATCTTTTTCAGGAATAGGTGCCACCAAATCCGCTTTAACTTTAAATCCTCCTTCTCTGATTCTAAAAGAAATAATACTATCAGAGCCACCAATAGGAGCCCTACCAATAAATTCGTGCGGAAAATAAACCGGTTGTCTCACAACTTTTCCAAGATATAAAACTTCTAGTGTTTCGCCTTTGTTTCCAACTATTAAAGTATATTTTCTTCCTTCTTCTAATTGAGGTGTTTGTTGTGTTACCATCATATCATTCCCAACTTAGTCGCGACATCAATTGCCGGATTTTGTTTAGCTAGTTTAACATACGCATATTTCTTATTTCCGCGTACTAATGTTCTTACTTTCTCAACTTTAACATTGAACATGTTAGCAACTTCTTTTGCAATAACATCTTTTGTTTCTCTTCTGTCTGTTTCAAACAACAAAGTATTCTCTAAATCAATCAATTTTACTGCTTTTTCAGATGTAATAGGTTTTAACATTTTATTTCAACTCCGCAAGGGATTTTTCAGTATATAAAGTAAGTCTTCCCAAAGGGAACAAATCAGCAATTGATAATTCGTTAGCATTTACGACGTCAACTCCCTTAATATTTATTTTTTCATTCTTAGCTTTTACAAATAACAATCCAGCTGTTGACTTGTATTTTCTGTTTCTCATCTTTCCTTTTCCACTTCTTACATTTTTTACTTGCAGAGCAACTTCATATTTGTCTCCAAGCATTTTTTTCAAAATCTCAATTAACTGTTTTGTTTTGATATTTTCAGCATTTGATATTACAAAAGGAACTTGTCCTGCAAAATCATTCAATCTTGTATATCTTTTTGTAACAATTTCTTTCTTAGCAGTTGAAGCAATTGCAGAATGCATGGCTATCTTGATTTCATTATCATTTATCTTTCTAGGTCTATAAAATATCTTTGGAGCATGAACAGCTCTTCCGCCTCTTGCATAGTTTACTTCAGCGCCAACCCAATAAAATTGAGTTCCTCTTCTCCACATTGCTTTTCTTGGAGCACGAGAAATACCTTTACCATAATGTCCTTTCCATTCGTGTCTTCTGTGACTTATTGTTCCAGAAGCAGAGTGCTTTCTTCCAGCTAATGGTGAGGGAGCATAAGGGTGGAATTCCTTATCAGCTTCATAATATTTCAATGCAATATCTTCTCTTATTTTTGTAGCAAATATTCCAGGTAAATTAATTTCAGAAGTCTTCTGTCCTTTCAAGTCGTAGTTTGTTGCTTTCATTTTACTCTTTCCTCCATGGAAAATGAAATGTTAAAAATACCAATTTTTTGTCCTTTCATATATGTACCTCAATCATTTCAAATTTCTTTCTAGTTTGTTTTAATGAAGGTCTTAATGGACTAGTCAATAAAATCTGTCTTTTAGCAGGACCTTGAACACTTCCGTGAAGAACAACATAATTGGTTTTTATATTTCCATAGTTCTTAAATGGTTTCAATTTTACTTTATCTCCAGCTGTTGCTGAAGAAGCCAGAACTTTCAAGTTATAATGAAGTCTAGAGAACATACCTAGCTGTCCTGATAATGGAACTCTGAATATAACTCTAGCAGGATGCCATGGACCTAAACTACCAGGTTTTCTAACTCCCTTTTCAGATTTGTGCTGTTTCAAACTGATTCCAAATCTATGAACTGGACCAGATAATCCCTTACCTTTAGTCAATCCTCTAACATCGAATAAATCCCCATTCAAATCATTAACATTGATGTCTTTTCCAACATAATTTTTAACAAAATTAAGCTTATCTTTTCCACCAACGCCAATTTCAGTCATATCAGGGGTTTTCTTAAGGCCAATTTCTTTAGGAACGGAGTATACTATAACTCTTATATCATCAAAATCTTTTACATTGTCGAGGTCTTTAGAAGGATTTTTAGGGACTTTAACAACTCTCTTTAATTCTCTATCATTTGAAACAACAACTTCAGTCATTACCTTTCCATCCTTGTAAAATCTAACGGAGTAAATTCTCATAGGAGGCATTTCCAAGAATGTTACTGGAACAGCCATCTTCTTTCCAGGAGTCATAGACTTAGGAGTAGAATCCTTAACAATTGCAGTAGCCATTCCAGCCTTATATGATATAAATCCTAAGAAACCCTCTCCTTTTATTGCATCCCAGTTAACACTAGGTAAAAAACGTTCAGCCCTTTTACGTGGCCAAAACTGCAAACTTCCATATCTTGGTCTTGAAATTTTCATGTTCCATTGTGTTTATGGAGCAACTCTTCCGATTAATGCTTGACGTTAGCAACCGTCTTGCATTTGTTCAACTTCTACGATAACCAATTCAAAAAAGGACTATTTAAACCTTGCTCTAAATAAAATACAAAAATAAAATAAAAAACTATATCAATTACTTCTTATGCAGAAGCAACAAGTTTGATGCGATAGCCAAATGTATTAAGAATGATGACCAGTTACCCCAATAAACTGTGAAAGCAGCAACTACCATTATTACTACAGGTGGCCAAACAGTATATTTCAATCTCCAGCTAGCTAAAATCGCTATACCGAACACAATTTCTGAGAGGATCAAAACCCATGCCCAGAAAGCAGGTGCCCATGAAAATAGAACATTTCCTGTTAACATTTCTACCACTCCTTCTGAATTTGTTATCTTCATTACTCCAGCAACGAGAAATATTAATCCAAGAAGAATACGGTTTCCAATAACTAAATTTTTATGATTCATAAAACCTCCCAACTCTAAGGCTTAAAAGAACTATATAAAGTTTTCAATTAAGCAGCAAAAGAATATTCTTTATTGCTTTCTTTATCATCAATTGTTAATTTCCTGACTATTTTTCCTTTTCTTACAGCTCTCTCCCTCATTTTTATAGGATCTTTCTCATCTTTAGGGACTTCAATGTCATTAATATCAAAGTCATGTCTTGCTTGAGCTTTTTTGAAATCATGTCCTTCAAAAAATAATCTTTTAGCAAATTCAGGATTTGTGGTCTTAAGCTTGCAAAAATCAACCTTAATTTGACTTGAGTCAGTTCCAGGTTTTGCAGATTTAGGAGCCTTAGGTTTTACTTTTAATTCACTTTTACTTGTTGAGAAAGATAATGCAATGAAAGCTCTTGGAACAGCGTCGCAAATTGAGATTATTTCATTACCTGTCATTTCTCCAGATATAGAATATTTCTTTACACCCATAAATTGACTTATACCTCCATATTTTATATTTCCAGGCAATGGTTTTGTAGATATTATAACACCTTCAACTTTAGTCTTATCACTCCCCAATTCTTCAGCACACGCCCTTACAAACTCTGAAGCATATTCGCTTGTTGTTACAAAAGAATAATTTCCTTTAGAGTTTTTAGCCTGAACTATTGCTTTATCTTTGAATAATCCTCTACTATATTTCTCAAATTGCAGGTGTGCAAGCTCGTCAGTCCTGCCAGAACAAAGCTTGTGAATGAAGAAATCCATAAATTAGTTTGTAAAAATTACTTTATAAATTATCACAATTTTATTTTTCAACTAAATCAGAAGTCTTACGAAAATTTATATATAGAAAAACCGTCGAGAAAATATGACCTTATCAAATAAAGATATTAAGCGTATTTTTGTTTCAGCAGTTTTATTGATTTTAGCAGTAGCAGCTTTCCTAATAATAAGACCAATTGTTCTTTCTATATTCGGTGGATTGATTTTAGCTTATATATTCTCTCCTCTTCATAAAATAGTTTATAGAACAATTCACGCAAGAAATACTTCTGCAACAATAATGTGTCTTCTTGTTCTTTTGATTATAATAGTTCCATTATGGTTTACAATTCCCATCATAGTCCAACAGATCTTTGATTTGTTCAATTTAAGCCAAAACGTCGATTATTCTCAAGTCGTATCAAAACTTTTCCCTTCAGCAAGTATAGAATTTAATGAAAAACTAACAACAATAATGATTCAGTTTACAGGTAATTTAGCTTCAACAATATTCGATTATTTCATAGGTCTCCTTCAGAGTCTTCCCACAGTATTGTTGAATCTTGCGGTTGTTTTGTTTGTATTTTTCTTTTCTCTAAGAGATCAAGAAGGCTTGAAAGAGTTTATTGCAGGGATATCTCCATTCAGAAAAGATAAAGAAGTCGTTCTTGTAACAAGATTCAAAGATATAACTTCCTCTATTATTTATGGTTATATTATAGTTGGAGTTATCCAAGGTCTTGCTCTAGGTCTAGGATTATTAATATTCGGCGTTCCTAAAGCTCTAACCTTAACAATACTCGGTGTTTTTGCATCTATGCTTCCAATGGTGGGCCCATGGTTCATATGGATACCTGTTGCAATAACTATGCTTATAGCTGGAAAAGTTGGAGTAGCTCTAGCCTTTGCAGTTTATTGCGGATTCTTCGTATCAACTATAGATAATATACTTAGACCTTATATAGTATCAAGAAAAGCAGGTGTATCTTCAGTAGTAGTTCTAGTTGGAATGATAGGTGGTTTGTTTGTATTCAATATAATAGGACTTATACTAGGACCTCTAATCCTTGCATACTTGATTTTATTCCTAAAAGCATACAAAGACGGAACTCTTTCAGATATGTTCTCACCATCGGAATAATTTTTAAACATCTCAAATCTAAGAAGTTAAATGAGGCTAAAATTAAGACTTCTAAAAATATCTGCTGGAAAGCCAGTAATATTCTTGCATGAATCTACTGCCAAGAAAATGGGGATACATACAGGAGACAGAGTTGCAATAAAGAGAAATGGTGATACTTTTGTTGCAGTAGCAGACCTAGTTCAAAGTCTTATTAAGAGAGATGAAGCTGCAATATCTGAAGAACTAGCCTTATCAATAAAGCATACCAATGGTTTTGTTGAAATACTCCCTTCTGAAGTTGCTGAAAGCTCATTTATATTACAGAATCAGAAAGGCTGTCGAGAGTATAGTTTGAAAGAGCTAGAGAAAATAATGTTTGACATAGTAAATAATCTTCTTACAGAAGCAGAGATAGCATACTTCATATCAACCATGGTTCATTGCAATCCTTCTTTGGAAGAGGCAATAAATCTGACAAAAGCAATAGTAAATACAGGGAATAAAATATCTTGGAATTACAAAATAGTCGCAGATAAACATTGCATAGGTGGTATACCTGGAAATAGGACAACCCCTATAGTTGTTTCAATATGTGCAGCCCTAGGAATAATAATGCCTAAGACATCTTCGAGAGCAATTATCTCGGCAGCTGGAACTGCAGACGCTATAGAATCAATAGCCCCGGTTAATTTATCTATAAATGACTTAAAAAAGGTTGTTAAAAAAACAGGTGCATGTTTGGTCTGGGGAGGATCATTAGGTTTAGCTCCAGCAGATGATAAATTAATCAGAGTAGAGAAAATACTTCGAGTTGATCCAGAAGCACAATTAATAGCTTCAATATTAGCAAAGAAAATTTCTATAGGAAGCACTCATGTTCTGATAGATATCCCTTACGGGGAAGGTGCCAAAGTTTCTAAAGAAAGAGGAGAGAAATTAGGAAAATTATTTACTTTAATAGGGGGCAAGTTAGGCCTAAAAATAAAAACTATAATGACAAAAGGAGAGCAACCAATAGGTAATGGAATAGGTCCAATATTGGAAATGAAAGATGTTCTTCGCGTCCTGAAACAAGATAATTCTCCAAAAGATTTGGAAGACAAAGCTATACTTCTAGCAGGGAACATAATTGAAATGGTTGGAAAAGCAAAGCCTGGAAAAGGCATAATCAAAGCAAAAGAAGTTCTTTACTCTGGACAAGCATATAAAAAATTCTCAGATATAATCTCTGCACAAGGAGGAGATGCTAAAGCATGGCTCAAAGAATCGAAATTCCATCATACAATAGTATCAAGCCATTCAGGAATTGTTCAAAAAATAAGCAATCAAAACATAAACTATCTCGCTAGAATATCTGGTTGTCCTGTAGATAAAGCATCAGGAGTATACCTTTACAAACATATTGGCGAGAAAATATCAAATGGAGACAAAATAATAACTATATTCTCAGAATCAAAGACAAAACTGGACGAAGCAGTAAAATTCTTCAATAAACAGAGACCAATTGTCATTCAATAGATAGCACATAATCTTTTTATGTCAAAGTTGTATTAAATAGTAACAACTTTGATCATCAAAAGTTTCAAAATCAAAAAGGAAACTTTTTTATACATAAGTCAATAAAATTTATGATGAAAAAAGATGAGACTTATTTATCAAATACTGTAAATTATATAAAAAGAAATCTTAGAAAAGGATACAATAAAGAATCTCTAAAGTGGATGTTGGTAAACCAAGGCACATCTAGATCTGAAGTTGAAAAGGCATTCCAACAAGCAGAAAGAGAAATAACTCATGAATCGGCAATGGAAGCGAATAGATTAAGATCAATGCAACCTGCCCCTCAAATAGAACCTATTATGCCAGAAGTAGAAAAGAAGAAAGGCTTTTTCTCAAGACTATTCGGAAATTAATACCCAACAGGTGGTTTTAATTTCTTTCCAAGCATTTTAACTTTAAGTTTGAATAACTGTTCATTTATACTATCTACTTCTTTGTTCAATTCATCAAATGACAAATCTCTTTCTTTTATTAATTCTCCAACATATGCCTCTGTTTTTGTATAATCATTCTTGAATTTCTGATTAACATCTTTCCACTTAATTCCTTTAAGCCATTGAGCAAAAAATGGATTGTAACTAATAATTCCATTAGTCAAAAGCAAAGCAATACAAGGATAACTTAAAGTATCTGTGTAGTAAGAAGTATTATCATTACACATAATTGAATTAGTTTTAGAATCAAAATTTACATTGTAAAATTTATTTCTTGATGAAGAATATACCTTAGCACCATTATTCAAATCAATTTCTATTCTTTTATCACTTATACATCCAAGAGCCTCATAAACATGCTTTCTCTTTGTAGAAACAACCCATTCCATAAATTTCAAAGAAATCTTTTATTTTTATAATTAATCTTTATTTCTAGTAAGAGTAACTTCAATCTTAGCTAATCCGTGAACTAACTTGCTTAATGTACTATTTCTCCTTTTACCGCCAAGATCTTTTTCACTTAATCTTAAATTAAGACCTGTACGAATTGCCGAAGCAATTCCATCAGGGCTTTGATAACTCCCAAAAACATCAAGTTCAGTGTAAGAACTCCCTAAATCACGCAAGCATTTGGAATTAGAAACATACACTCCTGGTTTTCCTACAATCAAAGCCGTATCTACAGCTATTTCATTATTTTTTAAAGAATCCATTCCATTCCATGTTTCAACAGCATCAACATGTTTTAATGCCTCTAAATTCCAATTATAAGGTCTAGCAGCTGTTATTATAGTTCCTTCACCACTTTCTCTTGCTCTACGCACTAAGTCATAAAAGTTTGGATTAAATTTATCTCCTCTTTCTCCAACATTGCCTTCAGCAAAAAGAACCTGTATGCTTCCTTCATTACTTGCAAGACCTTGTCCATGAATAAGTAAAAGTTTCTTTCCAGAATTGGGAGACTCATATAATGCCATTCCCCTTCCCAAATAAGAGAATCCATCAGAACCTTCCATTTGCTGTTTGTAAGTCTGCCAACGATTATCAGTTCCTTGAGGATGTGAAAAAGATCTCAGAACAACTCCATCTAATCCTCTCTTTATTGCAGTTTCAGCTATTTCTTTTATTGAGGGTCTAGGTCTTCCAAGTCTAACTAATCTTTCAGTTATCAAAGGCTTTTGATCTTCTCCTTTGAAAGTAGCGCAAGCACTGAAGTCTATATTCATATTTTCTCAAAAGTTAGTCTATTTTTAAACCTTTACAATCAGGAAAACGCCACCGCCCGGAATCGAACCGGGAGATCCCGAAGGAAAGCGGTTAACTTGTTTCACATTTTGTAAACTCAAGACCGCCGGAGTACCATTGTCCCACAGTGGCTTAATAATAAATCTTTTTCAACATTATTTAAAGATAACTAACTAGGTGTTAATCCTATTATCTTTAGCCCATTTCCTTGCCTTTTTTAATGTAGAAATTATAAAATCTCTTTTACCTGGACCGTAAGAAGAATAATCATTCTTATATTTTTTATATAATATTTTCTTTAGATCGGAATATTCCTTTATTACACCTTTATAGTTTTTTAAGTATTCTCTAAAAGCTAACTGATTACTTATTTCTTGACTTCCTTCTTGAACAATATGAATCGTTGCCAATCTCTTACCATCCTTATTATCAATTGCGAAACAATCCTTTCCATTTACATAATTTTTGAGATAAATAAAACCTTTAGCAATTATCTGATTGTTATATTCTTTAATTTTTTTGACATCTTTAACAACAACTAAAATATCTATCTGAGGTTTAGCAACCATTCCAGGAATTGATGTACTGCCTACATGATGAATTGCTATTACCTCTTTATAGAGTAATTTCTTAATGATCTTAGATATTTCTTTAAATTTAGTCTTCCATTGAGGATCGTATTCTTTTAACTCATAAGGTCTATGAGGTTTCACTTTCATAGGAGATAAAATCCTCTTTGATTTATAACTCTATCAGTAAGACTAACCTTCCAATGCAATGCTCGTCTTACTAGAAAATTTTATTTGGCTAACTAAATTAAAATAAAAAGTTTAACCAAATAAGCTTGCTAGTCCAGCTGCAGATTCAGAAGGTTTCTCTTCTTTCTTCTCTTCCTTTGCAGGTGCAGCAGATGCTGGTCCTGAAGGTGCAGCTACAGCAACATTTGCATTAGCAAGTTCAGCGCTTATGTCAACGCCATGCAAGCTAGCAATTAATGCTTTTAGCTTTGATTCATCAACTTGACTTCCTGTAGCATGAATGACTTTTTTCATAGACTCTTCTGTAACAGCGTGTCCAAGTTTATGTAATAACAAAGCTCCGTAGATGTATTCCATTATTGACCCTCCTTTGTGATAAATAGTCTTTCAATGGCTTTCTCTTCTCTTCCAGCCTTTGCAATAAAGTATCCAATAGTCTTATCGTTAACGTTCTTAATATTAATAGCAAATCCTAAAGCCTTTGTAATACATTCTTTCAAGCTCTCTAGAGTTCCAGCCTTGTCTATGACTAAGTTTGAGAATATCTTATCTTCCTTAGAATCATAAGCAACAACAGGTATAAATCCAACTTTCATTGGACTTACATTCAATTTAGAAAGAACAGAAGCTACATTTGCTTTGATTGGTTCTCCTTGTCTAGCAACAATAGCACCTTTGAATATTTCTAATTTTCCTTCAGTTACTTTTACTTTAAGTCCTACTCCAGATAATTCTGAAATTGCAGGACCAGCGACTAAATCAGTTGGACCAGGTTCAATTTCAATATCATTAGGAGCAATATCTCCTGTCTTTGCTCTTCTAGAACTCTGGAAATCCATTAATATGCTTGATAATTCGAATGGTTCAGTATCAGAAAATAATATTATAATATCAGCATCAATGTGTTGCTTCAAATTTTGAATAACTCCTTTTTCAGTAGCTTCAAATGCCTTTGTTAAAGAACTCTTTTTTGCTACTCTAAGTTCAGCCACTCCTCTAAGTTTTTTCTTTATCTCGTTGAATTGTCTTCCAGGAAGTCCTCTAGATGAAGCAATCATAACCGTTCTATTTCTCTTCATTAAATTAGCCAAATCCTTTACTGTCTGTTTCTTTGCTTCAGAAACAACTGTAACTGGCCTTTCTTTTAAAGACACCATTATCTAAGATTTACCTCCAAAGGTTTACTCATTGTTAATTTCACTAAAGCTTTTCTTACATTATCATTCTTTTGAGGTAAAGCGGCAACAATTCCATCATAAACTGATTTTGCGTTTTCCATTATCTTAGATTCATCCATACTTATCTTTCCAACAGCAATTTTTACGCTTGCATCTTTTACTCTTATTTTAGCTGATTTCCCTATCCTAACAAGCATGTTCTTCACTTCCTCATTTCCTTCCTTCATCATTACTCCAAGAGCAGGAGTTGGCATTTTTCCAGTTGGTCCAAGAACCTTACCAAAAGTGCTAGCTACAGAAGGCATCAGTGATCCATGAGCAATGAAAAAGTCATATTTCTTTACAAGTTTCTTAAGGGCTTTTTTATCAGTCCCATACTTAGCGAATTCAGGTTTTGTAATTGTAGGAACAAGCTCACTCTTTTCATTTAGAAATGCACAAACAGTTTTATCTTTGAATTTATTAGGCAAACTTACAACAAATGATAAGTTAGTCTTTCTGAAATCCATTCCCTTTAGATTTACAATTAAGTCTACTGTTTGATCGAACTTTCTTGGTTCTTCACTTTTGAGCTGTTTCAATGCTTCTTTGAATTCCATGTTTTGCGTCTCCTACGGAAAAGCTTCAACCCATATAACTCAGGGTCAAAGACGTAGTTATTGACTTTAGGGGTTAATTTTAACGCTTTATAAATATGTCGCAATTTAGATATAGAAATAGCTAACCGCGCAAAACTACTTTATAGAAATAGTTAATCGCGCAAAATTGTAAAATTATGATAAAAAAGCTATTTTATACATAGAATTAACCGCGCAAAACAAAGATTTAAATAGTTTAAAGTGCGCATCTTAACATGAAATGGGTAAAACCAACAGGGTATAGCAAGTCTAAAATCGATTGGGCTGGAAATATATTGACTGAGGAAAAAAGCTCAGCGCAAGATATAGAGAAGGCTCTAGAAATATTGGTGAATTGGAGAGCCATACACAAGTATCCGATGCATATATTTAATAAAAGGCTGGAAAGTATTTCACAAAAAATAGATAAAAATGCATTAGTTGTCCAAAGATTGAAAAGATATCCTTCTATAATAAAGAAGTTACAAAGAAGATATGGGGGTAATGAGCCCACTATGAATCTCTCACAAATGCAAGATATAGCCGGTTGCAGAGCAGTTTTATCAGATGTTGAATTAGCAAAAAAGGTTTACAAAGAAGGATATATTCAAGGAGATATTAAACATAAAAAAGTAAATGAGAAAGATTATATCACTTATCCAAAAGAAGATGGATATAGGAGTATACATTTAATCTACAAATATAAAAGCGATAAAGGTAAAAAAGAATTCAATAATTTATTAGTAGAAATTCAAATAAGATCAAAACTACAGCACTTATGGGCTACAGCCATAGAAACAGTAGATTTTTTTACAAGACAGGCAATAAAATCTAATGAAGGTCAAAAAGACTGGGAAGATTTTTTTAAATTGGTAAGTTCAGCATTTGCTCTAATGGAAAATTGTCCTCTAGTCCCAAACACACCATTAAATATCAAGGAATTATATTCACAAATTAAACTTAAACAAGAAGAACTACAGGTAATTAAAGTAATGAGTGGTTGGACAGAGGCGATAGAAGTTTTCCAAAGAGAGTCTCAACAGAAGCCTGATTTGCAATTATTTTTATTGGAATTAGATATAATTGGGGAGAAACTTAATATTACTGGTTACACTAATGGTGAAGAGGAAAAGGCTATATTTGATTATGCAAGGGCTGAAAGAAGAAATCAAGGAAAAAGAGAGTATGATGTTGTTCTTGTAGGAGTTAATGCTGCAAATGAACTAAAAGAAGCTTATCCAAATTATTTTGCAGATACAAGAGAATTTCTTGATAATTTAAAGAAAGTTATCGAAAAAGCCAGTTAACAATCTTATTGCTTTTCAAGAACACTCAAATATTCCTTTATTCTACCAATTGTTTGAGGGATCAAGAATTTCTCTATTTTATGCTCAAATAAATCATGCAACGTTGCAAATTCAGCAACTCTGTAGAGGTTGTTTTTCTTTTCAACAAGCATTATATCTCTAAGTCTTTTTAGCTGACGGCGAATATTACTTTCCGCGATACCTTTTGTTTCTAAAGAGTTATCTTTTCTCATTTGAGCCACAATATCTCTGACTTCGAAAGATGTGAGCTCCTTTTTGTCTTTTCTTGCTTCTTCTAACGCTAGGAGGATATCAACAACAATATCTCTACTATCTCCAGGCTGTAATAGGCCTAAAGATAAACATATTTTCCTAATTATCTCACGCTTTGAAGAATCATACGGCTTTTCATATTTTCTTAATGTAATTTCATGAAGAGGTATATCTCGTGCCATTAATCTTACAATAACCATAATCATTATAAATGTAATCCTTTAACTCATAACGTTATAAAATGGAATTAGTCGCATTCTTAGGTGATGATAAAGAGACATGGGGTCAAGTTACAGGTTTGATCAATCGGGGTGAATGGAGTAAGATTATTCTTGTTAAATCAAAATCTTCTGATGAATATGTTCCTTCCAAGGATGCAGATATAGTTACAGTAGATACAACAAAACCTTTAGTTGAACTTAAAGAGGATATAGTAAACAAGTTAAGAAAAAAGTTCGAAGGATTTGATGCTCATGTTTCAATTGCTTCAGGAACAGGAAAAGAACATATGGCTTTAATTTCAGCATTATTGAGTGTCCCAGTTGGAATACGTCTAGTAGTGTTTACAAAGAACGGCGTTGAAGTTATTAATTAAACTAAATTAACAAACCACTTACCCATCATCAATGCTAATAATGCTAATATGAACCATCCGACAAACTTATATATTTTCATTGTTACTTTCTGACTCTTTGTAATTCCCAAAAGAGTTACGTAGAAGAATCTTCCACCATCAAGAATAGATACTGGAAGCATGTTCATCAAAGCAACTAATATGTTAATCATTACAATCCACCACAACATATCATATATGAATTGAGCAAAGTCTCCATCCCATGTAGCAGTGTAGTAAACATTAGGGTCTTTTATCTTGGCAATTGTCTTTGCCATAAATCCTCTGAATCCTTGACCTTGGATATTGTAAAACCCAATTCCAACAAAAGCATTCCCATTTCTTTCATCTAACTTAATTTGATAATTGTGGGTTTGTTTTTGTTTATCTATGGTTGTCAATTCAACAGTTTGATTAGGTTTAAGACTAGATAATATTGTTGACAAATCTTCTCTTGTATTAACATCTTGTCCATTAACAGATGTAATTGCTCCAGTTACATTATTATTTATTGCAGGAGCATCATCAAACACAATCAATCTAGGGTAATTCTCAATTACTTGCGGAGTAAGAGTATTGTTTGAAGCGTAATATGTTTTACCATCAGATGTAGTTATTTTATTCAATCCAGCAGTTGCTAAAGAAGGTATTGAAAACGCACTAGTAACTGGATAATCTCCAACTTTAACTATATCTGAAATATTAATGATGCTTTGGCTATATCCTCCAATTATTACTCCATTTGGTTCAAAGCTCAATGAGAAGAATGCCCACAATATCAATCCAAACAAAACAAACATCACTATATTTGCAAACGTTCCAGCAGCTAATATTGATAATTGATGTTTCTTAGGGGCTACATTCATTTTCTTTTCATCAGGCTCTACAAAAGCTCCGAAAAATGGGCCAAAGAATGCCAATCCTGTTGTCTTAACTCTTATTTTCCATAATTTAGCAAATAACCCATGAGCAAATTCATGTGATATTGTAATTACTGCAATTGCAACTAAGAAATAAGTGAAATATAAAGGTGGGAAAATAGATTCCAAATTAAATAATGCTGGGAAATAAGGAATAAGTGGAGCAATAGGAGGCAAGTTCTTTAATTGGTCTGGAATAGGTAATGTAACATAAGTCCATACAGTTCTTGTTATCAACCATAGAATGCCTATCATCAAAACATATCCAGATGCAATTACAACATAACTAAGCGGCTTCAAAATCTTCTCAAACTTTGTAGCTCCCCACTGCATTAATCTTATCCCAACTTTAGTATGGTATAGGAACATCCATCCCTGTCTTTTGAAACTACTTCTGTTTTTTTTAAAAATATAAACAGCAAAAATACCAAATAGTATTAAAAATATTAAGTCGTATACTATAAAACTAGCCATTGATCAATCCTCATTTAGTTTTCTTCATTCTCAAAGTGCGGAAGGCATGTTTACCACACTTTCTACATTTGATTGTCCTAGAAATAACTTTTAATGATTCTGAACGCATTTTTTGATTGCAGTTCTTACAAACAAACATATTCTTGAAAAGTCTTTGCTGAGCTGCAGGTAATTTTGTCCCCATTATGTGAATATCCTCATTACAACTCTCTTGCCTTCAACATCCCAGTATTCTACCTGTTGTTCAGCAGCTAATTGATCTTTCAATTCATCATCATAAGGTAAGCTAAGAGTTTCAAAGTTCTCCAAATCCATAACAGATACCATATCTCCCTCAACACTTAAAACTTGAGCTTTCTTTTTCTCAACACTAGGAACTTCCATTGACTCGCTTCCAGGTAATACCCCTATTCTTTTCTTGTGATCAAATATTCCAACAACTTCCATCCTACATTTCATACTTCCATGCTTTCCAGTCTTACTCTGATCGTTAGATCTAACAACACACGCAACACCATCCCACAGAACAGTTGTACCTGCTTTAGCAGTAATAGCGTTAATTAATTTTAATACCATATTTGTTTTTTCCAAAGAGCGTTTATAAACTTTCTCTCTTGATAGTCATTAAGTATAGAAATGAAAGTTTTTTAAAGCTTGTCTTTGACTACAATCAATGGAAAACTCACATGCGATAAAGAAAGGAGACTTTGTAGAGCTAAAATTCACAGGTCTTGTAGATGGAAAAGTGTTCGATTCTAATATTCCAGATGATTTGAAACAAATAAATGAAAAAGCCGAACCTGAGAAAACAATAGTAATAGTAGGTCAAAAAATGGTTGTGAAAGGATTTGACGACTTTTTAGAAGGAAAAGAGCTTAACAAACATTACGAAGTTACTATCTCTCCTAAGGATGCTTTTGGAAGTAGAAGAACAGATTTAGTAAGAATAATTCCTCTTAAAGTTTTTCACGAACAAAAATTAAACCCTAGACCTGGAATGACATTTGTATTCGACAATCAATTGGCTAAAGTAATTACTATTTCAGGAGCTCGTGTTATTACAGACTTTAATAATCCTTTATCCGGAAAAGACGTTACTTACAAATTCAATGTTTCAAGAGTTGTAAAAGACTTGAAAGAAAGAGCGGAGACAGTTTGTAAACTTGTATTTAGATATGTTCCTGAAATATCTGTAGCAAATGAAAATGTAACTATAAAAGGCCCTAAAATACTTGAAAGCTTCATAAAACAAGCACAATCTCAATTCAATGAATTTCTAGGAAAAGAAGTACTTTTTGAAGAAGTGGAAACCAAAAAGCCTTCAGATTCAGAATAATTTTTCTGGCTTTTGGGTGCTCAAAGTGTTCTATCAAGATACACTTTGACATGAAAAAGTAGAATCTGAACAGTCAGCATAACAATCCTTATAAATTAAGTGCGATTTGCTAAAATATGGTGAGTGATTTTGATAATTCTGATTCAGATCTAAAGAGTGTATCTTCTATAGATAAAGAATTAGAACAATTGGTAAAAAGACAAGGTGCCAGGGTAAAAGTAATTGGTTGTGGAGGTGGAGGAGGAAACTCTGTTTCTAGAATGAAAGAAATTGGAATCAAAGGATGTGAAGTCATAGCAATAAACACAGACGCTCAAGATTTATTATATACAAATGCCGACGTAAAAATCTTAATTGGTAGAGAATTAACCGGAGGATTAGGAGCAGGAAGTAATCCTAAAATAGGAGAAGAGGCTGCAAGAGAATCTGAACAAGAAATAAAAAAGAGATTAGCTAATTCAGATTTAGTTTTTATTACATGTGGCTTAGGTGGAGGAACAGGAACAGGTTCAGCTCCAGTTGTTGCAGATATTGCAAAAAAAGCAGGGGCTCTAGTAATCGGAGTAGTCACCCTACCATTCACAGTAGAAGGCCAGAAAAGAATTGAAAACGCTCAATACGGTTTAGAAAGATTAGAACAAATTGCAGACACATTAATTGTAGTTCCTAACGATAAATTGTTAGAACTTGCACCAGAGTTACCTATTCAAACAGCTTTCAAAGTAGCAGATGAAATATTAACAAATGCTGTAAAAGGAATTGCTGAATTAATTACATCAGCAGGTCTAGTAAATCTAGATTTTGCAGACGTAAAAGCGGTAATGTCAAACGGAGGAGTTTCATTAATAGGAATTGGGGAATCAGACAGTGCTCAAGATAGAGCAATAGAAGCTGTCGAAAGAGCTATTCATAACCCGCTACTAGATGTAAATATAGAATCTGCAAAAGGAGCTCTAGTAAATATTATTGGAGGTCCAGATATGTCTTTAGATGAATATAGAAAAGTAATGGAAAAAGTAAGTTCAAGAGTTGCTCCAGATGCTAAAATAATTTCAGGAGCAAAAATATCTCCAGACATGGAAAAGAACATCAAAGTATTATTAATAGTAACTGGTGTAAAAAGCCCACAAATAGTTGGAGCAAGTTCAGAATATAAAACAAAGGGAGATAATACATCTCTAGGAAGCGAGTTAGGAATTAATTTCATAGGAGAATAGTTTTTTAAACGCCTTAATCTCAAAGATGATATGGAAAAACTAAAATCATTTTTTGCTCAATGCAGAAGAGTATGGACAATTCTAAAGAAACCTTCAAAAGAAGAATTCAGAACAATTTCAAAAATATCAGCTATAGGAATTCTAGCAATAGGTTTAGTAGGATTTCTAATCGGCGCGATAATGAAAATATTTGGTTAAACATAGTATTTCCTTTTTAACAAAAACATTTATATACCGTCCAATTTTCAAATGTTTACTACTTCTTGTTATCAAGTCGTAGTCGGAACTAATCAAAATGATTTTCATCCTAAAAGTAACAACCAACAAAGAAGAAAGAGCCATGGAAATGATCCATGATAGAGCTATTTCTAAATCTCTTCAAGTTTATGCAGTTACTAGACCTCACGGATTGAAAGGATATCTAATTATTGAAGCAGCTGACAGAGATACAATAGAAGAGGCAGCATTCAACTTACCTTATGTTAAAGGAATAATTGGCAAGACAGTTACTTATGATGAAGTAAAGAATATGATTAAACCAGATGTTCAAGACTTCCACATTGAAGTTGGAGACATTGTAGAAATGATTGCAGACCATTTCAAGAATGAAAAAGGTAAAGTTCTGAGAATAGATAAGAAGAAACAAGAAATAGTAGTTTCATTGTTAGGAGCAGCTGTTCCTATCCCAGTTACAGTAAAAATGGATAACGTAAAGGTTATAAGGCGTGATTCTGAACAAAACGAAGAAAAGGATGATAAGGAAGAACAATCATGGCAGTAATTAAGCTAATAGTAGACGGTGGGGCAATGAAACCTGGCCCAACTATAGCTCAGCAACTAGGTCCTAAAGGGATAAACATTGGTAAAGTTATAGAAGACATTAACAAAGCTACAATTGGTTTCAAAGGTGTAAAAGTACCAGTTGAATTAGATGTTAATGAAAAAACAAAGAAGTATGAGATAAAAGTATCTTCTCCTCCTGTAGCTGAATTGCTTAAGAAAGAGCTTGGATTGGAAAAAGGATCTGGAGAAGCAGGAAAAACAAAGATTGCTAATGCAGGAATTGAAAATATAATTAGTATTGCTCAAACAAAGTTACCAAATATGCTTGCTCGTGATTTGAAGAACGCAGTTAAGCTTGTTCTTGGTTCATGTGTTTCTCTTGGAATTCTAGTTGAAAACAAATCCCCTGTTGAAGTAATTGCAGAAGTTAATTCTGGAAAATATGATTCTGAAATTAAGAATATCAAAACAGATATTTCTCCAGTTAAGAAAGCAGAACTTCACGCATATTTCACAAAGGTTCAAGCTCAACAGGAAGCAAAGAAGAAAGCAGAAGCAGAAGCAGCTGCGGCAGCAGAAGCAGCGAAAGTTGCAGCGGCAGCATTAACAGCTACACCTGGAGTGGCTACACCAGCAGCTGGAGCACCAGCGACTGCAACAGCAACACCTGTAACAGCAGAAGCAGCAAAAGCTCCTGCGAAGGCAGAAACGAAACCAGAAGCAAAGAAGAAATAATTTTTTATTTTAAGTTTTATTTTTTGAAAAGAACAAAGTTTATGTGGAGTAACTCAGGTATCCTAAAATATAAATATTAGTTGCTTCTTGTAATTACATGAAGAGGTTTCTGATAAATAATTCGATAAAAGACTACATAAGAAACTCAGATTTATCTCTAAGAAAGATTTCTTCAATTCTAGGTTTTGATGTAAAAAATATACTTAATAAAAATAAAACGATTAATCAAGATCATTTAGGTAAAATAGAAAAAATGTTTAATAAAAATTTTAACTTATTAGAAATCAAATTAAATTACAAAGATAATCTCGGGAGATATGCGGCATCTGAGGAATATAGCTTGCCAGATTTTGATAAAAAAGGAAATTTGATTGCGGAATTGATTGGTATAATGTTAGGAGATGGAAATATTTATAGAAACCGAATAAGAATATGTTGTGATAAAAGGGAGAAAGATTATCTTAATTACCTTAAAGATTTATTTTATGATATTTTTGGAATTCATCTTAGAGAGGAGATTTACAAAGATACTAATCAAGCATATCTGTATTGTTATAATAAAGAATTAGTTGAAGAATTAATTAAAATAGGATTATTAAGAGGGGATAAAATAGTCAATCAAATCTCATTTCCAGAATGGGTAAAAGAAAATGAAGAATATACAAAAAGATGCATAAAAGGACTAATAGATACGGATGGATGTGTATATATTTGTAAAAGAGAAAAACAAAAATATGTTAAATTCACAAATTTTAATAGAAAATTACTTTTTGATTTTAAAGAATTAGCCTTAAGTTTAGGATATCATTTTGCAAAATCTAATAAAAGAAATGTTTGCCTCTATAGAAAAAATGAAGTGGCAAGATTTATTAACGAAATAAAACCGGTAAGAGCAGGAATGGGGCTGTAGTATAGCTTGGTTAGTATCCGAGGTTTGGGACTTCGAGACCGCGGTTCAAATCCGCGCAGCCCCATTTTATAAATAATATTCCAAAACAAACCAGAATTCTTTTAAACACACTTTTCTAAATCAATACGATGGTAAAGCTCAAAAGAAGTTGAGTTATACAAATCAATCTTTTCAGATCAATCTCACCCAATTTTTGTTTCGGTTAAACAACCGCTCGCAGATATTAAAGAAGAAGTAGAAGACTATCTTGCATCAATGGAACCTGTCGATTTAACCTAATCTTTGTACGAATAATTTAAAAACCCACTTTCTCAATCACATTTATGGTTAAAACAAAAAAAGTAAAAGCAGCTGGCCGTTTTGGCGCAGGATATGGCACATATTTAAGAAACAGATTGAACGCTGTTGAATCACTTCAAAGAAAAAAACAAGTTTGTCCTCACTGCAAGAAACCAGGAGTAAAAAGACAGGCTGCAGGAATATGGCACTGTGAAAAATGCGGAGTTCAATTCGCAGGTCACGCATACGTACTAAATAAATAAACTTAAAAATACAAAAATACAAAACTAAACATGGCTCAATACAAATGCTTCAGATGCACTAAACCTTTAACAAGCAAAGTTCTTGATAAGGTATTCAATTGTCCTAATTGCAATTCTAAAATATTCTACAAGCCTAGAACGCATGTTGTTAAGATAAAGGCAATTTAATATGGATGAAAAAGCAAGGCAGAAGATACAGGATTTACAAATTCTAGAGCAAAACTTACAATCCTTATTAATGCAGAAGCAGAATATATCTATTGAACTGAGTGAGACTTCAAATGCAGTTTCTGAAATAAATAAAACAAAAGATTCAGTTTACAAGATGGTTGGTTCAATTATTGTATCTGTTGATAAAAATAAAACATTATCTGAACTTGAAGAGAAGAAAAAACTGCTTGAATTAAGAAATTCTTCAATAGAAAAGCAAGAGAAGTCAATAGAATCAAGAGCTATGGAGCTTCAGTCAGAAATAAAAAATATTCTTGAAAAGAAATCTTCGTCGGAGAAGTAAGAGCTATAATCTATTTCTTAATACGATAATATTTATATACTGAACAATTTATCAGACAATATGGTGTTTGGTTTCAAAGGGGTTTTCAATAAATCTCAACCTTCAGATGATTACGTAGAACTTGATTTAAATCAAACAAAGGCTCGTAAGGAAAAAATAAAGATTCGTCAATTTACTTTAACAAAGTATGATGATATAAATGAAATTCTTACTGCTCTTAGAGAAGGATATACAATTGCTTTTATAGATATAAGAAAATTAAAGAGTAAAGATATTATTGAATTAAAGAGAGCATTGACTAAGATAAAGAAAACAGTTGATGCAATGGAAGGCTCAATTGCTGGTTTCGGAGACCAAGCAATAATTGCTTCTCCAGACTTTGCTGAGATATATAGGGGACCAACAGGACAATCTGCTCCTGCAAATCCAAAAGAAGATTCTTTAATGTAGTTAGGTCTAAGAACAGACTATTTTAGATTTTTTAATGGAAGTAGAAAATCCCGAAAGAAGACCAAGATTTATTGGGTCTATGAGCTATTGAGTTCAAAGACGGAAGAATATGTATTAATTTAGCGGAAGACGAAAATGCGCAACATTACGCGCTTGGAAGAAGGGCAGAAGGTTATGACAAATCAAGATTTAGTCAACCTTGAGATATAGAGAATAAGTTTCTTGTTGCTACAACAATTGTTGCAGGAACTAACAATACCAATAATGCCCCAAGAGTAGATGATACTATATTACCTACCTCCCAACTAAGGAATTCTATGTTTCTTACCCCAGCACTTCCTGCAAAGCTAACTATTACTAAAGAAACAGAAGACGTCATGAACTTACTTATATCATTAGGAGATACCCCAATAAATCCAATTACTAACCCTAGCATTAACAAGAATCCAAGAACAATAGGATTAAGGTCTCCAAATATAGCGCTAATCATTCCCCCCATCAAAGCAAGAACTATCCCTATAAGAAAAGCCCAAGCGCTTAAAACATTTTCTCTTGACCTTATCGCCATATACTATTATATACAATTGACCATATAAATTTTTCTTAATATCAGAGTAATAAATATGGTAAGAGTTCGTTTAACACCGAAATATTTATATAGCCTCATTCTTGCTGATTTTCAACATAAAATGAAATTTGCAAAATTAGCTTCATTGTTTGTATTTATTACATTAGCAGTTCTATCCCTTTCACTTACAAGTGCAGCTACAATATTCCTAGATGACTTTACTACAGTTCCTGGAGCTTGGACACCTGGATCATGGTCACTTACATCAGGATATCTAGAATCTGCAAGCGTATCAGGGGGAACTACATCAACAGGAACAAGAACAGCTTCAACAACAGGATTCAATAGCATAATTTTATCATTCGCTAGGCAATTAGTAGATTCTAACAATAACTTATTTGAAGCAGGGGATGAGTTGAGAGTATTAGTTTCATATGACGGAACAACATTTTTACAAGTTGCTACATATACTGGAGCAACAAATTCGGCATTCGTAACAGAAACAATTACAAACATTAACACAGCTCTAGCAAATAATAATGCTAACTTCAAGATAAGATTTGAATGTGTTACAAATTCAGGACAAGAACTATGCAGAATAGATGACGTTAAACTTGAAGGAACAGCTATAACTCTATCTTCTAATCTTACAGCATCATCATCATCTGCAGCTGTAAATGTAAATCAAAATGCCACAATAACAATATCAAACACAGGTTCAACAACATTCAACACAGTTACAATGTCTGAAACAACAAACCCTATTTCAGGAGTAATATTCTCACCATCATCTTTCTCATTATCTGGTGGACAAAATCAGATAGTACAAGCAAGACCTGGATTGACAGGACTTAAATTCGGAGAAAACACAATAAATTTCAGAGCAGAATCTGGAAATCAAGTTGCATCTGGAAACTTCAAAGTAAGAAAAACATTCTGTTCAGCAGGACAAAGCATTACAACAAACCTTACAATTGAAGGAATAGACTTTTCCAACACTGGAGAAGGAGAAGACACTGAATGGGAATTACTTGACGAAATTGAAGTTGAAATAGATATTCAGAATAACAACCAAGATGATGAAGTAGATGTAGTTGCAGTTCTTGGATTATTTGACTCATCTGGAAATGACGTCTCAGACGAATTAACATTCCTTGGAGACTCAAGAGAAGACGAAGAACAAATTGAAATAAGCATTGACGAAGACAACGAAGAAACAGTTAGTTGGGAATTCAAAGTTCCAGCAGACTTAGACTCAGGAGATTACAAGCTTGCAGTTAAAGTTTATGACGAAGACGCTGGCCAATCAAGAGACTGCGTAGACACTTCAAACAATCTTAACAATGATTTTTACCAAACAATATCAGTTGAACAAACAAACGATGAAGGTCGTTTTGTTATTGTTGATGAAATAGAATTAGACACTCAACTTACATGTGGTCAAACAGTTTCAGGACAATTCAAAGTATTCAACGTTGGAGAAGACGATGAAGAAAGAGTAAGAATAACAGTATTAAATAATGACCTTGGAATCAATGTAGTAAGAGAAATAACATCTGATTTAGACCAAGGAGAAGACGAAACTCTTGACTTCTCAATGACTATTCCTGCAACAGCTAGAAGCGGAAACTATGTACTTGAGTTCATAACAGAATATGATTATGATGATGGATCTTATGATCAAGAAGCTGATGAAGCAACAGAATACTCAATAGAAGTTCTAGGTTGCACTGGTAATATTGGAAATCCTTCAGGTGGATTGACAAACATAGCTATTGATGCTGATCTTGCTTCAGATGCTAAAGCTGGAGAAGAACTAGTAATTGTTGCTACAATCACAAATACTGGAGACGAAGATGCTGAATTCAGCATAAGCGCTCGCGGATATTCTGAATGGGCTGAATTGACAGACATATCACCTCAAACAATATCAGTTGACGCAGGAGAAAGCGAAGAAGTTACATTGACTATGATAGTTAATGAAGACGCTGAAGGAATGCAATCATTTGACTTACAAGTATCTGAAGATGGAAGAGTTCAAGTACAAGAAATTGAAGTTGAATTAGCAGCTTCAAATGTTAAAAATATATTTAACTCTGAAGGCTCACTAATCTGGATAATTGCAGCAATTAATATTATATTAATAATATTGATAATTGTAGTTGCAGTAAGAATGTCTCGCAGATAATCAGACACTTTTTAAGCTTTAATTCTTTATTAGATTATGCAAACACATGTTTCATTGATATCTAGATACATTTTACTTTTATTGTTTGGCTTAGGCAATCTACTTATTTTTTATTTGATATTCACACCATTAACAATTTATCCTGTATTTTGGCTTATAGGTCTTTCAGGCGATGCTAGTCTTCTTCAAGGCACCCACACTAATACTTGTGATTTCTTCGAAGGAACATTTCTTGAGAATATAGCATGTATGAATACCACAATATTCTTCAAAGAATTCTTTGCAAGCATAATACCTGCATGTGTTGCAGGATCAGCATATTATTTACTGTTAATACTTAATTTAAGCACTCCAATGCCCTTAAATAAGAGAATTAAGAGCATTATATTCCTCTTCAGCTTGTTTCTTATATTAAACGTTGCAAGAATATTCGCGTTTGCTATGTTCTTTGCGAGCAAGAATTATGAAATATTCAATATAGCTCATGAAGCCTCATGGTATTTTGGAAGTACAGTTCTTGTAATAGTATTATGGTTTAGCAATGTATTAATCTTTAAAGTAAATGAGATACCTATTTACAGCGATATAAAATTATTAATAAAAGATATCAAAGGTAAAAAATGAGCTTCATTATAGAAACAATTAATTTTCTAGTAAATTTAGTATCCCATCTAGGATATTTTGGAATTTTTATTGGAATGACTATAGAAAGCACAATAATTCCATTTCCTACAGAGCTTATACTTCCTCCAGCAGGAGTTCTAGTAGCCAGAGGAGAGATGTCTTACTTCATCGTACTTGTAATGGCCATTGCTGGAAGCATATTGGGAGCTCTAATAAATTATTATATGGCTTATTATCTGGGAAGAAAAGCAGTAAACAAACTGTTATTAAAATATAAAAGAGTATTCTTCATAAAAGAAGAAGAATTATTAAAATCAGAAGAATCTTTCAAAAAACATGGGGAGATAACAACATTCTTTGGAAGACTTGTTCCTGGAATAAGATCTTTTATTTCTCTTCCAGCAGGATTCTACAAAATGAATTTAGGTAGATTCTGTTTATTCACAGGATTAGGAGCAGGTATATGGGGAGCTTTACTTATTTACTTAGGAATGTTATATGGAGATAATCAATCGTCTATAGATTCAATGATTTCATCTCTTACATGGATAATTGTTATAGTAGTATTAATTGCAATATCAGTTTATATATATCTTCATAAAAAATCAAAAAGAATTTTATAATTAAATAGTAATTTTTCTAGCGTTAAGAATTGATTCTACTTCAAGTTTCTCAATAGCTTCAAGAATCTCACAATCTGCTACTTCAATCCTATAACAGTTTCCTTCAATACCTACTTTTGTTTCATTTCCTTTAAGTATTTCAATGACTTTATTTCCTGGTTTGTTTTCGCATGTGGCCCACAAATCTCTATTTAATCCAGCATCCCAGAAGTTTAAGTTTCCCGCAATAACTCTCATCTGATTATCAGTTAAGAAACTTGAAAGACTTCCTATCGCAAGAGGACCATACTTACATTCTTGAAGACCATCACTGTTAATTGATAAATAAACTACAGAACCCGGATTCATAAGATCAGATTCTCCAACAACAATAACATCATTTTCTCTAGGATCATTTCTTATATAAAAATTATATAATGCTAATCCGGAAGGCGTTTTAACATAATAATTATGATGAAAAACTTCTATTTCCCCAACTTTCTGTTTTGAAAATGTCAACCCCTCATATTCAAAATAATTCATGCTCTTGAAGTATGCACTAGCAACAACAAACACCACAACTAAAACAGCAAGGAAAGCTAAGACTCCTAGGAGCTCTTTTTCAAGCCTTCTTTCTTTTCTTTTAGTTATATCTTTTGCCATATTATATTGTGTTTCTTAGTCTTTTAAAACTAATTAACTTGTTATTCCAAGAACCTTGTATAAGAAAGCGTCAAGGGTTTTCATATCTCCTTCTATGAATACACAACTATCCTCTTCTCTTATTACTGGAGTCTCACTGTTTCTTATAATAATCATTGTTTCAGAACAGTCTTTTTCAGGCAAGTCTCTTGTACATTCTCCATAACAAGCTTCATTTATTCTTCCAACATATGCTCCAAGACTATTATATACTTCTTGTAAGCCCCCATCCATTTGTGAATCAACATAAATTTGTTTTCCTCCGAAATCTGCGAGATTCTTGTTTATATTATAAATAGATAAATCTACTTCTTCAACATGATGGGTAAAATAATATTTCTGAGTTCCTACTGTATAAATCCAATATTGTCCGTTATTACTGAATCCTTGAACTTCTTCAGCAACATTTTGACCCCCAAAGTTTACCATGCTTAAAGCAAACCCTAGTGTGCTAAGTAAAAGCAATGATATTATGAATATACCAGCTATTCTCTTTCTTCTCTGTTCTTTTCTTTCAATCTCTCCGAGACTTCCTATCTTACTCATAATAATTAAAGAAAAAACCTATTTAAAAACCTAGCTTTAACTTCAATTTAGTTCAAACGTCTCTCAGGACGATAAAAAAAAGAAATAAAAAAGAAAAAAAATAAAGTTTACCTAATTAGGCAGCGACAGAAGTAGCTGCAGTTGCAGTTGTTCCTGTCAATTTCTGACCTACGTTAGTAACTGGTTCCTGTGTTGTCAAGTATGTCGCTGCGTTAGCAGTGTCACCTTGTTCCCAACCTGCTACAAGAGTAGCAATCTTAGAACTTGCCCATGGGTTAGCAAATGTTTGGATTATCCATTCACCGCTTCCAGCGCCTGTTGCAGCAGTCCATGACGCACCGCAACCTGCATTACTAAGCAAAGTTGATGCAGCTGAGTTTACACAGCTACCTCCAACAACGATAAGATTCTTTCCAGACATTCCGGAGCTCGCAAGCTCAGTGTCCATAACTCTTACGTTTCCAAGACTTCCAGAACTAGATCCGTCAACTAAACCATCTATATATATCATAGCAGTTGTTTGAACTTCAGGATAACTTATAGTCATAATATATTGGTCAGAATCAGATTGATCTGTTTCAACCATTGTTCCCCACTGATCCATTTTCTGATATATTTTATCATTGGCTTCAGTTTGGAGTCCAGTAGATCCATAAGCATTTCCTTTCATATCATTATCACTGTTCCATGAGAAAGATGCCTCGCTGACACTTACCCCGTTATCACTTACTCCTGCACCGGATGTTTCAACAATCAAAGTGTTGTAAACATCTGCTTCATCCTTTTCTTCGAATAAGATGATTGCAGGGCGTGAGATAACAGCTCCGCTATCCATTACATAAACTTTAGTCTGGTTTATTACACCAGTACTTGTAAAGTTAAGTGTTAATGTACCAACGGTTGTAGTCAAAGATGAAACTCCATCAGCTGCAGTTGTGTTAATTGCTGTAGCAGAACTTGCAACTGTAAAGTTGTGTAGTCCACTAGCACTAGCCAATGCAACGTTTGTATATCCATCTCCATCAGGAACAACAACATTGCTTCCCAACAAACCATTTGTACCATCCCATGCGGTAAGGTTTATGGTTATAGGTTCATAGAATGCTAAGTTAGCACCCTTTGAAGTCTCTATAGTTGGCCACAAAATCATATTTGTTCCTGTTGAGTCAGGTTGGTTGAATCTGACAAATTGACCACCGTCACTGCTTGGATTCTTGATATAACTGAAAGTATAAGAGTTTCCAGCTATATCAATTGTTCCAGAACCTTCAGAGGTAGCATCGCCCCTCTTGGTTGCTCCAGTAACTAAGTTCCTTACTTCAATGTAGTCATCAGCGAATCCTGTAGTTCCATTTTGGATGTCTGTAAGCTCAATCAAAACTCCTTCGTCTTGGTTACCCAAAACAGTAGAACCTGATTGATTTACTTGAGCCATTTCGGCAACTTCCAATTCCCAATCATTTCCATCTCCAAGCCAAACTCCTGTTCTTCCCGAAGATCTATTGTTGAGCCATTCCCAATCACTAAGAGTTTCACCCTCCCAGCTTGTGAATGTTATAGAACCAGTATCCGTCCCAGATGGTTTGACAACGATGTCCTCACGTTCATCACTTTCTAAGTCAGCAGTTAAATCATCAAAGACTAATCTGAAAGATCCGAAAACCGGATCAACAAACTCGTCTCCTTTCTTAATGAAGTCTTCACTTCCATCATCTGCAAATACCTGTACTGTAAGTTTTGTTAAGTTTCCAGGATATGTTCCAGATGTTTCAAAGTCAACTTGAGTTCCATCAATTGCAGTTTCATCAGTACCAACTTTAACTTCGCTTCCATCCTGGAAAGTTAGGCGATTAGCCCCTACAAGGATTTCTGCTTGAATTATGTTAGTAGCGGTTGATTCATCAGCAGTATTTACTGCAACTTCAACTCCCATGATTTTCTTGGAAGCTGCTTCGTTAATCTCCTTCTGATCTGATTGACCAGCTGAGTTTGTAACTTTAACTGTTGCAGATGTGTCCGATGCGGCAACAAGTTCTATAGTGTATGTTTCACCTTCAACTTCAACAGTTTGAGATGGAACAGAGCTTGTGCTCCCTACACTTAAGAATAATGTTTCTGCAGACTTAAATAAAATCAACTTTGTAGTTGATGTAGCAGACGAAACAGTGAATTTCTGACCGAAAAGTGTTATTTCCTGTCCCTCAGATTCTGAGTCGGTAAAGTTAACAGCTTCGTCGAAAGTAACTGTTGAGTTGTACAAATAAGTTGCTGCAGTTGTTCCATACAATAAACCAGCACTAGGATCAAAACTAGATGAAGGTTCCTTCGCAAACATAACTCTTGGATTTGACCCAAGAACTATCTTAAATGAGGCTTCAGCCTCAACGTTTCCAGAGAATTCTACTTCTCCAAGAACAGTTGGAAGGTTGGAATCTGTAACTGATGATCTAACAGAACTTAATGAGTTATTAAGTTGAATAGGTGTAGATGAAGTAAATAGCTCGTAAGCTTCAGTACTTGCAGGTGCACCACTTGAACCGCTTGATAAAGCAGAACTCAAAGCTGTAGATATATCAGTAACAGCGGATAAATCTAGAGAATTACCATATACTATAGCAACGTCAGCGTTTCCATTCTGTACGAATGGAGCAGGGAAGTTAGCAGCTGCAGCTGTTGCAACTGTCAATCCAAGCATAGCTGTCGAAGCCATAGCGGATGTAATCTTTCTAAAGTTAAATTTCATATTATTATTTAATTAAACCTCCTTTCAACTTTGTCGCGTGGCAACTCCGCAGAGTCCCTCATCGAGGAAGCTACATGTTTAATCAGCAGCCCGCCAAGTGAGCCGTTCAATACTTTTTTGTAGTTTTGTATCGGTCTCATCATTTTAGTTATGCGCTCAAAAGAGCGTTAAGTAGTCTACTCAAAACCTCTTTAAAAAGCTTTCTGTACTTGTTCGTTTATTATATACTACAAAAGCGTAAGTTGCTGGTTGGTATATAAACATTAGCTTGTTACTACCAAATGATTAAACAAAAACACCGTTGTTATTCACTTAGATATATGGTATTTTTAGAATATATGGTATAGAAAGACATATAAATAGATAATACTATTATATGATATAAAATGGCTCAAAAAACAAGAATAAAGGAAATAACAATAACTGAAGATAGAGGTACATTCTCATCTTTCTTTAAAAAGTTCTCATCAGAGAAAGAAGGCTTCGATTTTAAAGGTCTAGCATCACTGAGATCTTTACTATCAAATGAAAAAGCAAGAATAATCCATGTAATAAAATCAAGAAACCCTAAGTCTATATATGATGTTGCTAAGCTTGTGAATAGAGACTTTAAGTCTGTTTCTGAAGATATAAAATTACTTGAGAAGTTTGGATTAATAGATTTGATAAAAGAATCAACAGGAAAGAGAGAAAGACTCAGACCTGTAATAATAATTGATACTTTAAAGATAGAAATTGTCTTATGATTAAGAACATATCTTCACCCTTACTACTATATTTCCAGGGAATTGAGGTATAAAATAAGAATTACCAATATAATTATTTGTACAATTCCCGGAGGTTATATTAAATATCTCCTCAGTTCCGGAAGAATTAGTGTTATATTCTACAAGTAGTTCATATCCTTTGTAAGGATAATCAGGACCGACTTTCCATGCAGAATCTGTAATTTCCCTCATGGTCTCTTCAGCAACCTCACATGAACTCTTTCCATTTAGACAGTTATTATCAAAAGAATGACATTCCTTGATTAATTCATTAAGATCTATATTTCTGCTGTTTTGTCTTATGACGCAATCAGTAGTTTGCTCCATAGAGCTTTCAATAAACTGGTAAAGTATCTCGCTTTCTTTTTGAGAAGGTTCGGGGTTTCTCAATTTTATACCTAAAAATATAACCATTGCTATGGCTAATATTACAACAATAAGTACAAACCCAACTATTTCTTCCTGTCCCTTTTTCTTTTTCATCTTACACTATCAAACCCCATCAATATTTTACCTATTTCACATTTATTTTGCTTTATATCTTGATCAAATCTACATAAAGATACAAATGACTCATAAGCTTCAAAGTTACCTGAATTTACTAAAGTTATCTGGTTGCATCTAGGATAACTTTCAGTAGTACACTCTTCATTCTCATGCAAGGGATACACTCTACTTACCCTAAGCAAACTTGTATCTGTCCAGAATCCATTATATGTATTTCTTTCTTTTAACAAGAATACTTTATCTAAATCAATACAAGAAGAACAATCATCAGAAGCTATCCAGTTAAATTCGGGAGTTCCAGCTATCTTTCTTACTTGGCTTAAAACAGCATCCTTTCTTAAATCCTCAACATCACCTCTTAATGAACTAAATCTTATAGAAACAAAGAATACAGAGACTATCCCAAAAAGTATTATTATTGCAACTATTATGAAAACCATCTGTTGTATCTTAAACTGCCCCTTATTCATCTTAGAATACCTTGCATGAACCCAAGTCATTATTCCTCCTTTCCAAGTCCTCTGCTATTGGCATTACTTGTCTTGCAAAGTCTCTAGAACTAGTTACATTAGTTGCTAGAACAAAACTCTGCAAATCAGAAACTAAATTATTAGAACACCCACTTCCTTCAATATAAACTGCCTTTTTTGAATAAACAACTCCAAGTTCAGAAGCTCTTTTCATTAACCTAGATATTTGGCATTCATAAATCTCATAATCAGAGAATATTGCCGCAAGCATTAAACTGTCTCCTTCATAATACATATCATTACCATCTTTAGTAACAACTTCAGATTGTGTATTTACATTAATATCACAGCCTATTCTATTGAAACACACAGTTGTGACATTTCTCTCACAATTATTTATAGATGTAGTTATATTTATTCCAATATCTTGTTTACCATCAACAGATAAATCATTAATCAAATCTTCAACACTGTTTGAAGGATTTACGAAGCAGTACTTTGCTCCATAAATTGATATTATATCTCCTATCTTAAATGGTGCAACTAATGGGTTGACCATGATGTGAAGTCTTTTATCTTCAGTTTCTTCAACTTCTCCTGAGAATAAATACTTGTCATAAACTGATTTTCTTATACTTTCATCAGACCATTGATTTCTAGTTTTAGAAGCAGTACTTAATCTCTGTACTCCAAAAACTCCTTGAGTAGAACATTCATTGTAAACTCTTGTATCAGTTGCAAAATTTATAACTGAATATTTATTGTCTTCAAGATTTGTTTGAATAGGATTTAGAAGATTTGCAATTTCCCCAGCAACTAATGTGTCTCTCTGAACATCACTAGAATCTATCAATTGAGTGGTAATATAGATTGCAGCCCCTAGTATAACAGCACCTGCAATAATTGCAAAAATCCAACTAAAAGTAAAATCAACTCCATTTCTATTCATTTTAAAGATTCCACCAAAAGTTTAACTTTATCTTCTATCTTTTTTATAATTATATCTATTTCTTTATCCTCACCAGTATAATCATCTTCTATTCCCCAGATTATCTCTTTTCTACCATATTTATTATTGTTAAATATTTCAGAAGGAACATTATCAGCAACAATCACCATGAAATTAACTTTATATCTCAATAAATCTGTAGTTATTGGTTTAGGTCTTCCAGATAATTTTATTCCAAATTTTTTAGCAGTTTGAACTTGTATTTTATCTAATGGATAAGCTCCAGGTAACAGTCCTGCACTCATAGCAACATAATCCTTATTTTTATTATATTTATTAAAGAAAGCTTCAGCAACTTTGCTCCTGAATCTGTTGTGTTTACATACAAATAATATTACCTTAGGGTTATTCATGTTGAACTTTGACTAAAGATTCAAACTCTCCTTTTGATAATCTTATGCTTACCTTTCTATCTCTTACTGGAAAACAATCAAATGTTCCAAGAGATGAGGTATCGATCTTTTCTATCTTTTTGAATGCAAAATCATCAGCTTTTTCAGGAGGATAAAGAAATACATTTGAACTTTGTTGTTGAAATCCCGATGATGCAGTTCTCAAATCTTTTAGTTGTGAAGAGTATCTCCCAGCATCAATATTATTTACAATACTCCCAAAACAAACGAATTCTATTCCATTAGGTATTGAAAAGTCAATTACTCTATTTGTTGTTGCACTTGACCATATCTCATCAACTGATTTCTGAAACTCATCATAGAACAATCCCATTTCAGCAGTCTTTCCCACTTGCAAGAATATAGTTATCCCATAAACCGCAACACCTATTAAAGCAATTATTATTATAATAGAAAATATCATACCAAACGATATTTCTATAGAACCATTTCTCATTTTATCTTATGTTAGTAGCGCTGGCAACTAATGAACATGTGTTAGGTCCTGGTTCATTGTTGAAGACATCTCTACATTTAATATAGTATGCAACGTTAGGTTTCCATTCAGAATAATGGTTCTTCTTGTTAGAAGCAGATAAGTAAAGCATCTCAATTCCTTCTTCAAAGTTGAAGTTACAAGAGTTTAGAGAATATGCACATTCTGCATCTTCATTTGTAACTATTTTCAAAGCATCATTTGAAGAATCTCTGTAAGCTCTCGTCACAAGTGGAGAGGAAGTATCTACAATAACAGTAAAAGATGTTTCAGCTTCAGCAGCGTTTCCTCCATAATCAACACATCTAAACTTGTAATTGTAATTTCCTGTAGGCAAGTCAAGCCTCTGAGTGTGTTCAACAGCGTCTGTCTCAAACATCAATACATAACTGCTTGGATTCCCACTAGGGCTGAATGAACATATCGCATTTCCTTCATTAGCCCCATCATCAGTAGTAACTTTCAATTCAACAGGAACAGTATTTGTATTTCCAGTTACAGTTCCATTTGGAGATGTGAATATTATATTCAAAGGCTGTGAACCTTTAATGTTGTATTTGTAACTTACAACGTTTACATTTCTTTCTTCCTCTGGTTTTGAAGGTTGATCTTTACACCTCACAAAGAAATTATTCACTTGTCTATCAACTATTCCAGTTAGGTTAGTAGAACAAGTGTAAAGTTCACGAGCATTAATTTGAGTCAGTGAGGTAGAGCAAGACATAGTGTTCTCCATTACAGAATATTCTTTATCTTGGGTGCTCCATTTACATATTGAAGGCTCATTAACATAAAACTCAACTGGAACAGATTGAGCTCCAAATTTAACATAACTATCACTTGGAATAGAAGTATCAACAATTATTGGTGCAGTTGTATCAGGGCTAGGATCAACACATAATTGTATCGCATATTCATCTACATTTTCATTTCCATTTTTATCTATGCATCTTACAAAGAAATCATACTTACCATCAGCAAGAAGTTCAGGAGCTTCAGTATTCAATGCATCCGGAGATGGAAGTGAAAATTGCTGAGTGTGATTATACAAGAACAAGTTATTGTTTCCAAAGAAATATTGCATTTCTTCAAAAGTATCTTTATGATCAATATCTATTTTACATTGGGCAGGTTCATTTGTAACTATTCCAAATGCTAAAGGTGTGAAAGCCTGCAAACAACCATTTGCATTATTATTGTAAACTATTCTAGTTCCTAATGAAGTAGGTCTTGTTTCATGACTTGTATATCTATGATTATCGGTCAAAGGCTCATCCCAAGGAGTTATTGTAGGAGAAGTAGCATCATTAGGATTAACCCAAACACATTTTTCTTCACTAGATCCAACATTAACTAATTCACAAGCTTGTCCTAGGCTTCTACATCTATATTCAGAACAAGGTCTGAAAGAATCCCCATTGCACTCTTCACAATTTCTTCCACCAGTAGGAGCTTCATAAGGCAAACATTGGAAATTAATAATTTTCTGTTCTTCTTTTCTATAAAGTGCAATGTAAATTACAGCAGCAATTCCAAGTGCCCATAGAGATGCTCCAGTCGTACCACTAAATCCTATGTCTGTAAAAAATCCACCAGTTGCACTTCCAGGAGTACTTGCTTGTAAGAATCCAAATCTCGCTATACCAACACCTGCTCCCAAAGCAATAGATGCGGCTTCTTTCTGATTGTCATCAAGTCCTAAAAAGTCTCCTGCAAAATATACAATAGCAGCTGCAGCCGCTCCCCAAATTAATCCTGAAAATAAATGTCCTGCAACATTACTTCCAACACCCAAAGGGTTTCTGCCAAAAATACCCTCTTCAGCACCAGGAATTTTTTCTGTAACCTGTCCGCCGTTAGCAGCTATGTCGCTTTCTAATTTCGCTAAATCTGTTGGAGCACCAATATCACCACCAGCTCCAAAAAGTTGAGCTTGTCCATCAGGAAGTACTCTGTATCCAGTAGCACCTTGAAAAGATCCTGTTCCCTGAACACCAGTTATAGAATAAGTTCGAGTGTTAGCAAGAGCTTGTGCTTGTGCTTGTGCTGAAGCTTGCCATCCGGGAGTAGGAGCTCCAGGTTCAACCGCTCCCAAAGGAGGTAATTGAATATTACTGCCTGTACCTCCACCAGCAACCCCTGATCCAAAATCCGGAGGTCCTCCTTGAGCACTCACATTCGAACTTTCAGAAATAATAAAAGCAAAACTGAAAGTTGCTAAAATCAGTATAGAAATTTGAGATAAAGCATAAGCTTTTACATCATTACCTCTTCGGAAAAACATAAATCTCTAATGGAATAATTGTTTATAAACATTCCCCAATTTTACCTTAAATATTAGTATAACAAATTATTTTTGAACAAATTGACTGGCAGGATCTTCTCTGACATTTATTCTATGCTCTCCAATTTTAACACCATCAAGAGTCCAGTAAGCATACCAGCTAGCAGGAATATCAAGTTTCAAGTTACTAGAGTTATATATTTTAGCATCACTATCTACAATGATTTCTGAAAATTTTCTAGGTGCAACTCCAGGCTTGTCCTGTCCAAAGATACTAAGAGTTCTACCTTTACAATTATAAATTACCGCAACATATCTCACAGTATCGCCTACAAAGAATTCTGTTTTATTCTTACCAATAACTTCTTTATCTGGATCCCTTGTTCCATCATTGTTAAAATCATTATATGCAGTACATGTGAAAATATCCCATCTCGGAGCGTTAGAATTTCCAGAACCATTTCCGTTAACATAAACATTAGTATTACTTGCTCCAGCTTGAGCGGAGCCATATTGAGATAATTGTCCTCCAATAACCTGAGCAACAGGATTACCTTTACGAACTCCTAAAGCACTGAGACTTATACCTAAAAGACTATTATTATTTAAACCAGCACAACCAGAAACGATAGAAGCCCCTAAGATCACACTCACCAATCCTAGATTTTTAGCCCTAGATACCATTTTAAGATATAATTCTAAGATTAAACGAATATTTAAGCTTTTCTGTTACTCAATAGTTACAAAAGTATAATGATTTAGAAAAGGGTTTCTCTGGATAAGAATATCCCTAAAATTACTATAAATAACTGAAAGCCCCAAATCATTTTAACTGCATTTTCTTCAGTTGATTTTATTCCAATTTTTTTCAAAACAGAAATAGACAAATGATTCAAACTATATATTTTATTGTACTGATTATCAAGAGCTCCGTCTTTCATCGGTTTACCGAATGAACTTTTTTTCAATCCACCTCGTGATTTTAATATGACTTCGATAATATAAGGGATGTAAAAGAAAACTGCTAGTTTCTCAAAGTTTCCCAGAATAGCGACGGCAGCTATCATCACTCCAATTGAATAAGTCATTACATCTCCTGGAAAAGCGCGTGCAGGGAATTTATTATACACAAAGAAACCCAATAGTGCAAGAACCATACATAAACATACAAATGCAAGCCAAGCACTTCCTGTTAGATAAGAAACAAAAGCAAGCCCCGAAAGCAATATTATTCCTTGTCCTGCTTCAAGACCATTAAATCCTGCAAGCATGTTAAAAGTGGTTGTAGTAGCAACAACCCCTAGAGGTATAAATAACAAAGGGTAAATTAATCCTAAATCAACTAATCCAAGAAGTGGAAGATTAGTTACACTATCTCCTGCTTTTATTGCAATTAAAGGGATTGCTCCAAATATGGTAATTAAGATTCTTGAACGCGCTGATAATCCTCCTTTGCGCCATCCAAATAAATCATCTATAAATCCTACAAATCCCATGAAAGTCACCATTGTCAGAATAACAAATATTTCAAGCAAAAATCCATTTTCACTCTCGAGTATGAAGACTCTATATGCAACATAACTTAAAACACTAAGCAAGAAAGCGAGTAAAACAATCAATCCACCAGAGCCAGAAACTTTCTCACTTTTTATCTTATTCATATCATCCCATACTAATCCCACAGATTTTACCTTGCGTATCCACCATGGCATGAGAGTTAGAACAACAATCAAACTAATTGCAAGGGGCAGTATTAGAACATAATTCATAAAAAGAATAACAATTTATTATTTATAAGACTTCAGTTTACATTCTCATTGTCCAGAAGAAGAGTATAGCCACCACTTCCTTCATGACCGGCCCAGTTAATTCCATTTCCACAATCTCCAATCATACTACAAACTGCTAGTTTCTTCCTAACCCAACCATCACTTACTCCATCTTTATTTCTATCCCAACATTCTTGTCCAGATTTTATTTTTTGTTGTCCTCCGAATAAATCTTCTTCAAACTTAACTATACAAGTCTCACTAGCTAATGCACATATTTTTGATGCTTCAGTATCTTCCCAGAAATTAAATCCTGGTTTGTTCTGAGGAAAACAAGTTCCTGTAACTGTTATTTGAGAACTATTTGATAATCCTTGCAATATTGTACCTTCCTCCCATCTACAATCTCTTACATCTTCATTTTCACATGATTCTTTGTCTTGCTGATTCATACAATCCTGCCATCTATTAACTTTGCAAGCAGCTTGTGAGAATCCGTTAATCTCTTGAGATATACACTCCTCAGCTCTAAAGTCTTCACACTGCTCCAAAACTTCTTCTCCATTTATACAAATATGTTTGTAAAATCTGCTTCCTACAGAATTATCTGACATTCCATTTCCTCCTGCATCATTATTAACACACCAACTTTCTCCATGTCTATGACTCTCTCCATTTTGAGTAGTCTTACAATTCAAATCAGCACATATGTAATCTCCATATGTTGGGTTTCCTCCTGAATCATCTTCGCTTCTACAAATGCTTCCCTGAAGATAATTGCAATTTCCACATGATGAGCTTCCTGCATTAGCACTAGCAGGATTACATGAATTATCTACATTTATTACATCACTCCAATAAATTTGATCTTCAAGTTTAGAAGAATCATAAATATTAGCAGGATTTCCACAAGTATCTACAAAATATACACCGTCTTTTCCATCTATACAAGTTGTTTTAGTGCTCTGTCCACAAATAGTTCCTAACTCTTCAGCAGAACATAATTTACCTGAGTAAAATGTTCCTCCAACAAGAGAAGCATTTCCTGTCCGAGTATTACATTCAGCTCTTGTTCCAAATTTACATGTTTTCTCAAATTCAAATTCATAAACACAAGCTCCAGTCTCCTGCTGTTGAACTTTTTCTATACATGCAAGTTCACTAGTAACTGTGGTATCATAATTAGTCTCCAACCCCAAATAAGAACTCAATCTTTTACATCTTACAAGGGAGACATAAGCAGCTTGATCTCCTAGAACGCAACAACCCAAAGCACATTGAGGAGGTTCCTCTTCACTCCATACACCCCCATTCGAATTACAAACTAATTGAGGAGTATTATCAAGACATGTCCCTTCAGTTGAATCATAACATGTTCCAGCCTTGCAATAACTCGTAGATTCACATGATGTAGGTACTTGCTGACTTTCAGGTCTGCATTCACTTGCAGGAACGTTCTGACAAAATGCTCCTGAGTTTGTTTGTTCACAACAAACAGTCGATAATTGACTTCCAACATTTGGATTATTAGGTGTTCCAGTCTGTTGCGCAATAACAATTCCAGCAAAAGCTAACAAAACTATTGCAAAAGTTAAAATCATTCTTTTATTGTTCATGCGAATCCTTGAGGCCATACAAGACTACGAGTTGCGAAAGCAAATTCATCTCCAGTTGTGACATCTCTTAACTGATAAATTGTGCTTCCATCATCACGTCTTGTTTTATCAATTGTTAATCCAGGGTAATAAGAAATATATAAACTTGTTTCTGAGTCTCCAAAAGTCGATTCATATTGTATAATATTTACAGCAGTATTTATCAAAGTATACCATTCAGATGCAATTCCAACTGAGAATTTATTGAATGTTTGAGTATCTTCTTTTCTCAATGTCACTGGAGCTAAAAATTCAACATTTATATTTCCAGGAACAATTCCTACTAAAATTTCGCTCGGCCCTGAATTAACTTCATATCCTCTAGATTCATATTGATCTTTCAAATCCTCAAAACATTGTTTAGCTCTAGGCTCGATATGTCTTACCATTTCATCCTGAATATGCTTAAGCAGAAGAGGTTGTTGAACCATGCAAGGCACATAATAATCTGAAGTATAACAAAGATATTGCAATTTCAAATCTTTATACATTGCATAATTACTAGGTGCTGTATATCCTCCTTGTACACTAAGTGTATTTTTTATTATCTCAATCTCAGGTTCAATACAACTTCTCAAATAACTTGAAGGGTTTAATTCAGATGAAAAAACATTTGCGGAAGGGAAAGCGAAAATAACTATAACAACTCCGACAATAATCAAAGCAAGTATAACAAATAGAGTTACTTGTCCAGACCTCTCTTTTATCATTAATCTTTAAGATATTTTTTGTTTATAAATAATTGCTTGAATTTTCATTGGCAATTTTTTATTGTAATCAAAGCAAATCCTTTCCATCAATTAAATATTTTACAGGAAAATTCATTTTTATATCGTTTCTTCTAACTACTATATATGCTCCTTGAATTCTTGCACCGGCAGCCAAAACAATCTCTTCTACTTCTCGAATACTTCCACCACTTGTAAGAACATCATCAACAATAGCGACCATGTCTCTTTCTGTTGGAATGTAACCCTCAATATGTTTTCCTAACCCGTGTTTCTGAGCACCATCTCTAACTATACTTAGAGGTATTCTTCCTAGAATTGAAATGGCTGTTGCAAGTGGAATTCCACCATATCCTTTAGCAGCAACACATGTAATGCCTTCATCCATAGTTCTAATCATTGCTTTTCCCATACTTGTTAGGACATCTGGTCGTCCATATGATTTTTTCACATCAAAATAATAATTACTTGGTTGACCTGCCCTTAGAGATACATTTTTTCTGTTAACAATATCTATTTCTTTTAATAGTTTGATTAATCCTTGAGTCATTCAATAACCACCGCTAACTGTCAAACAAGATCCAACATTTTCAAAGCTATCTCTGCATTTTATTTTGTAAATGTTTCCATTCTGATAAGGCATTGTGTGAACCTTTCCAGCTCCAGAAAGAGCAATTCCAGATTCAAACTCAAATGCACAAGAATCTAAAGAATATTCACAAGCAGATGCTTCATTAGTTATAACAGTTAATGAATTTCCTGAATTGTAGAGTCTTGTTATTAATGGCCCTACATTATCAACTTGAATAGTAAACAGCGAGTTTCCTTCAGCACTATTTCCAGCTCTATCTGTACAATTCAATCTTATATCATAATTTCCAGAGAATAAAGTAGTAAATGTCTGTCTATGATTACTCAAACTTGTAGTTGCAAAATCAGTATATTGATTTCCACTAAATGAATATTTACAGAAAGCTTCACCAGACTCAATACCTCCAGCAGTAACCACTTCAAGATTTACTGAAACAGGTTCAGTTGCTGAAAGAATAGTTGCACCATTAGGAGTCACAGATGAAATTGTTAAAGGAGTAGTAGTTCTTCTTACAGAATAAGTTATACTTTGAGTGTTTGCATTTCTTCCAGTTCCAAGAGTAATTCCTGTCTGCTGTACATCCTCTCCAAGCCAAGGTTGGTCAGCACATCTGAAATAGTAAGTATTTTCATCAGCAGTTATAGGTAATATAGCATTACACAACCATCCATTCAAAGTTGACTGAGTTAAATCATTATTACACAATGCAAGATTTTCCATTATTTCATAATTCACATCTAATGAACTAAACCTACAAGTCGCAGGTTCATCTGTATAAAATCTCAAATTAAAGCTCTGAGAGTTTAATCCTGTAACTCCAGGGCTTTCAGGAATATACCTTGTTATTAGAGGAGGTTGTATATCATTTGCAGGAGATATCTTAAATCTTATATTATATTCTACATCATTATCATTTCCGCTTTTATCCTGACATAGAATATACAAGTTGTAATCTCCTCTTCTTGAAGGATCAGAATTTACTCCTGGAACATCAAGATTATCTAGACTCTCCATAGCTCTGTTATCTGTATGAGCAGAAACATAAGCATTCAAAGAACTATCAAAGTAAGTATCTTCCATTTCATCATACCCATTTTCAGGTCTGACTGCAGATATCTTACACTGGCTAGGTTCATTTGTAACAATTCCAAAAGTAACTGCAGTATACTCTTGTATAGACCAATCAGAAGTAGAACTTCTTATTTCAACCCCATTATCTGACTCAACAAAAGTGTATCCTTGAGGAATAGATGTTGCGTTAAATGAAATATCTGGAGCACTCACATCATTTGGATTAATATTAACACAAGCTTCATTCACAGTTTCTGGATTAAGTAATTGACAAGTTTTTCCAAGAGATGCGCATTTGTAAGCAGTACACTCTATTCCGAGATCATCACACTTATCACAGTTAGTTCCTCCAGAAGGAGGCTGCCAAGGCAGACAATTGAAAGTTACATGTTTCTCACGATATTCACCAACACCAGCAACTTGAAGAATTGCAACTACAACTAAGATAATAATAGCTGCAATCCATCCAACAACAGGAGCAACAGCAAGAGTTGGAACATATGTAGCTAACACTGCATATCCAATACCTACAGTAGCACCGATAATAACTGCAGTAGTTAAGTCATCTCCTTCCAATCCAAAAGTTAATCCTAAAATATAACCTATTCCAGCTCCTACTAATGCTGCATTGAATACTCCTCCCCAACCTTGAACTGCAAAAGTAGAAGGGGCTAAAGCTGTCCCAGTCTGTACAGCAACAGCGACTCCAGCACCAAGTCCAAGTTGAGCTATTCGTGCATTTAATTTATCAGGATCTAAACTAAAATCTAATCCTGTAGCAGCTTCAATTTGTTCTTGAGTAAATCCATCAACTTTCTGCCCAGGTTTAGGTACTATATATTTTTTCAATTCTTCAATATAAGAATCAGATATGCTTGGTTGTCTATCTCCAGAAACTGAATATCCATCTCCTAATTCCCCTGCCAAATTAACCTTGCTTCCACAGTCTCCAAGAGATATGCATAGATTATTCATTGTTTCCGCAAATTTTGCATCTTTACATTCACAGTTTATTCTACAAGTCCACCTTCCTTCTATGTTCTTTTTTTCATAATATGTGCAAGTCTGCGTTGCAGCCTTGCATATAGATTCTGAATCTGGCTGAGGCTCATCAGCCAGTTCAAGCCCAGGTGGGTATTTAGGAACACAAACATCAAACTTGAATTTATCAATTTCGACATGTTTCAAATAACAATCAGGCGATTCTTCACATTTAGAGAGCTCATCAGCATTTTTATTATAGGCTGTGCATAAAGCACCAGTGTTTGTTCTACATTGAGCATTAGTAAAATCTTCTCTTACTTCTTCTTCAACACAGAGTCCGTTTCTATATTCTGCACAAGGTTCCAATCTTATTTCTCCTTCAAAGCATAATTTTTTATATTGTCTGCTTCCAGGGACATCTACCGCGCGTTCTTCATTTGTTCCAGGCTGTCCATCTAAACCTGTCCATGAATCAAAAGCACACCAGCTTTCTCCATGTTCTTTTCTTTCTCCACTTTCATCCACACAATATAAATCTCTGCAAACATACTGTCCATTGTTTGAAGGATTAGTGTCAATACTTCCCCTTACTGTTCCACAAATACTTCCTGCCAAATAGTCGCAGTTTCCACAGCTCTGTTCATTTGTTATTTCTCCTTGGTTATTTCTAGATAAAGTGCATATTTGTTCAAATGGAACAACGCTCTGCCAGTAAGCATTATTGTTTCTTTTTTGGTAATCATAAATATTGGCTCTATTAGGAGGGTTACAACTATCTACAAAATACAATCCATCTTTACCATCAAAACATTGCGCATTTTCAGTCATCTCACATTTTGTATTTAATTGAGAATTAGTGCAGAGCTGACCAGAATAAAAATCTCCTCCTCTTGTAGCACATCTCACTTCTGTAGTGAATTCACAATTATTCAAAATTTCATTATCAGAAGGAGCTAGTACGCAGGCACCTTCTCTTTGAGTTCTTACTTTTTGCAAGCATTGTACTTCTCCAGTTGTTTGAGAGTCCCATTCTACTAGTACTCCTAAAGTCTGCTCAAGATTATTACATTCCCGGTTCGTAGTTAGTTTAGCTTGGCTAGCTCCTCCGCTTCCATCAGGAGCTATCAAACAACATCCTCTGTTGCACTCAGGATTTTGAGCGGACCAAACCCCCTCATCATTTTCACAAGAAGCTCTGGGTGATCCAGAACTGCATAAACCTAATTCAGTATCAAGACATGTTCCCAATTGGCAAGGTGCAAAATCAACTCTTCTTCCAGGAAAACAGCCTCCTTGAGTAGCACATTCAGAATTACAGACATTAGAAGGATATTCTTGACAATAACTTCCATCATTATTAATCAAACACGTTTGAATTCCAGTCTGCGCAGAAACAAGACCATGAGACAAATAATTAAGAGCTTTTTCTCTAATAAAAGAGATAAATTTACTTTCCTTAGACTCAATTGGAAGTGTCTCAATTAAAGAATTTGTTTGTCCAGTTAAATATGCAAAAGCAACTCCGCTTGTAAGTATCAAAATTATTTCAAAAAAAGCTATATTCTTTTTAGTTAAAACCATCCTGCAGGCAAAGCGCACCCCCTTGTAGCGAACTGCACACTCTCATCTGTTTTCTTATTTCTAACAGTATAAATCTTTGTTGTATCTTCCATCATGTAGACTCTTATATCATACTCAGGATAAAGAATCATAAAACCATCATTGCTGAAATAACACCACTTCGCTTCCTGAGTTAAAATCTCATTTATAACAAATCCTATACTCTGTATCTTTGTAAACACAAAAGTATCAAATCTTGAAAACTTCCTAGATTCTCCAGACTTGCTTATAGTAATTTCATTCTCAAAAGAAATCTCAACAACTTCGGGCTTCAATTTTGATTCAACATTTACATTTCCAGAACTTGAGACTTCGTAATTTCTACTCTCCAACTCGGAAAGAAGTGAAGAAAAACATTGTTCTGCGTCAGCCTGTATTGCTTCATCAAATTCATTTTCAATATTTTTAACATAAAGAGGGAATTGATTTATACATGGCTCAAAATTATTTATGTTCTTACATAAATATGAAATTTCCCTTGTATTGTATAAAACTTTATCTTGAGTAGAAAGCAATCCTCCATTATCAAGCATATTATCTAAAATAATCCTTGCTCTTTCATTTATACATGCACTCAAATAAACCTCTGGATTGTCAAAATCCTGCTCTCTTAATGAAACACTTCCTTTGTTAATTAACATTACAACAAATATAACTGCTACAATAATTAATGCAATAATAACAAAAATAGTAACCTGCCCTTTTTTATCCACGTAAAAGTTCTTGATACTCCCAGTAGAACTTTCTTCGTGCAAAAAACCACTTCTATTTTTCAAAGTTTTTTTCATCATGCCTATATTATAGACATGAAAGTTTGTTTTTATACTCTTTGTTAAGAATAATCTTCTTGCGATCTAATTAACGAAAATATTTAACATGGAAAGATTTAAATAATACAAGAGATGTATTTTGTATTATGAAAGAAAAACTAACTACTATACGTTTAAGTGTCGATTTAGATAAAGAGCTTGAAAAACTAGCATCCCTTAAAGATACTGATAAGTCTAAGCTAATAAGGGACTTTATTATTATTGGAATAAAAGAAAAAAAGCTTCAAGAAGCACTATTGCTTTATACTCGAAGAAAAGTCTCTATAGCCAAGGCAGCAAGGCTAGCAGAGATTTCTTTATGGGAAATGATGGAAATAGTTGCGGAAAGAAAGATTGCAATGCCTTATGGAATTAGAGAACTGGAAGAAGATTTAAAGGGACTAAAAGAGTAGTATGATTGTTTCAAATACGAGTCCATTATTGTATTTGGCAAAACTTGGGAAGTTGGAATTATTAAAAAGACTTTTTGATAAAATATTTATCCCAGAGGCAGTTTATAATGAGTCTGTTATACAAGGGCAAGGATTCGTAGATTCCAGAGCCATAGAAAAGGCAGTAAAAGATGGATGGATTGAAGTAAAAAAAGTAAATTTTGATAAAAATAATGAGATTTATCATGAAATTGATATTGGCGAATCTGAAGCAATAGAATTATCAAATGAGCTGAAAATAAAGTTATTATTAATCGATGATGCTACTGCAAGAACAATTGCTGAGAGTCTTGGACTAAACGTAAAAGGGACTTTGTATGTTTTATTAAAAGCATATCATAAAAAAATAATTAATAAAATAGAATTTAAAAGAAATCTTTCGAGGTTAATTTCATTAGGTTTTAGAATATCTCCTGAACTTTATGGTAGAATATTAGATGAAATAAATCAAAGAAAATAATTGTCAGTCGTCCTGTTCTACTCTAGGTGCAAGCACAAATGAAAGCATTACCTTACCACTCGGGAAGTTAAGTCTCATTGGATGATTGTCTGAAAAGTTAATCTCTGCACGGTTAGCAATCTTAGCACCCTTTACAAATTTACTAAGATATTCAAGTGAAAATCTTGCAGAGCTTGCATCAGAGAATATCTGCGCCTCATCGCTTGAAAATTCAGTTTTAGCTGAGTGCAAATTACTAGATTCAATAATAAATTTATCGGGCTGTGCTATAAAAGTACAGGCGTCTGCAACAACTGCACAATCTTCTATTGCATCAACAAAAGCCTGAGCATCCAGCTTGATAACACTCTTAAATTCCCACGCTGGCATTTGTTTGTCATCACCTTCAACTTCTATCAAAGCAAGAGAAAATTCTCTTTTTATTTTATCATTAATAATTATTTTTAACGAACTTTCTTCTCTTTCAATAATCAATGAACTACCCATTTTAACTCTACGCATAATAGAATTCAAGTTCTCCAAGTTAACTCCCAGAGTCTCATCATTATCAACAACAAACTCTGAAAATAAATCAGATGGGATGTTAAAATAACACATAGCAACATTAGCAGGATCAAGAGCAGTCAAACTCATACCTTCTTTAGTAACCTTTATCCTAACTTCGGTAACTAATTCAGATATTATACTTATCAAATGCGCTAGAATTCTAGGATCTTCTAATTTCAGCTTCATATCACTCAAGACAGCATTTTACTTTTAAGTATTATGGTGCTTGGATTATATTGTAACCGATACTGTTGCATTATTATTATTCTCGTTTGATTCAGCTATATTGTTTGGAAGATCTATGTTCGTATGTGATGTCCACAAACCATTACAAAAGGCAGTAATCGAAAGCTGGAATGCAAGAACTTGATTTGGATTCAATACAGGAATTGTAAAACCGCCTCCACCTCCACCAGTCCCACCTCCACCAGCACATACAATAGAATGTCCATTGCGTGCAGTTATATTAGAGGCTGAAACATTTCCAATATTTGCATAATTTACAGTATAATTAACTAAATATTGTACAGAACCATTAAAGCTATTGTTTAAAACATTAATTATTGAAGTGCTAGTTGTCAAATCAGGTAATGCAGGTTTAATAGTTCTAGGAGCTAAATTAGGTTGATCACTCATGAAAAGAGCAAAAATACCAACGACAACTACAATAACAATAATTCCAATCACCAGCTTACTCATAAATGACATAATTATCTTATTTATTTAAATTCATTTGTTTTCAGAAATAACACAATTCATATAAATCTGACATATACCAAAACATTATGGAAGAAGTATCTGAAAAGGAAAAAAGGATAAGATCAATAACCAGATTATATTATTCAAATCCAAAAGTTCAGGAAGCATTACTATTTTTTGCAAAGGACAGAGAAGTAGTTCCTAGATACTTTGAATCTTTTGGGAAAAGACCAGATACATTACAATATAATTCGGACATAATGGGTCTTGTCAATAAAGGAGCAACATCATTTCATGCTTCTGAAGAAATATGGAATGACCCATTAGCAATAAACTCTGACATGACTCAGAAAGAAATGTCAGAAAACAGAAAATCATGGGATCTTTTGATAGACATAGACTCCCCATTCCTCGATTATTCTAAAATAGCTGCTCTTTTATTGGTAAATGAATTGGAAAATTTTGGAATAAATAGCTATGGTGTAAAATTTTCAGGCTCAAAGGGCCTGCATATAATAGTTCCTTCAAGCGCATTTCCTTCTGAGTTTATAGGATTAAAAACAAAAGATATGTTTCCTGAGTGGCCTAGAGCGATAGTTGAATTCCTAATGCAAAAAATAAAACCTCAATTTAGTTTAAAACTAAAAGAACAAGGAATAAACTTTGAGGCTGTTAAAGAAAGAATGAATCTTTCTAAAGAAGATTTAGTATCTATACAATGTCCAAACTGCAATAATCATGTAAATAAAACTAATTTCGTAGAGTTTGCTTGTGAGAAATGTAATAATCTTTACAGTAGACCTGATTTTAAAGTGACTAAGAAAAAATTAAAATGTATGGATGAAAGTTGTTCAGGTTTTTTAGAAGTTAAAAGAATAAACGAAGATTACTTATTTTGTAATAACTGTAAAACAAAATTAAGTTTGAATCAAAATATAATCCCTATTTCAAGAAATAAAATTCAAGAATCCAAAGAATCAAGAAATAGTTTAATAGCAAATGAATTTAAAGAAGATATCAAAACAGAAGACATAGCTCCTCTGGATTTAGTATTGGTAGCTCCCCGCCATTTATTCAGAATGCCTTATTCTCTTCATGAAAAAACTTCTCTTTCTAGCGTAGTCTTAGATAAAGAAGAAATACTATCTTTCACTCCAGCAAATGCAAATCCTCTAAAAATAATAATAAAACATTTCTATAAACAAGCAAAAGAGAATGAAGCACAATATTTACTTGAGACATCTCTGAATTGGAAATCTGCAAATCAACCAAAAGAAGAAAAGAGAAGAATATCTGAAGAATATGTTGCAGATTACACAGGTGTCACAGAAGAAATGTATCCTCAATCAATAAAGAAGCTTTTAAAAGGATTACAGGAAGGAAGAAAAAGAGGTCTATTTGTTCTTTTAACTTTTCTTAGATGTTTGAATTATCCTGATGATTATGTATCTCAAAAGATTAATGATTGGAATAAGAAAAACGACCCTCCTCTAAAAGAGGGCTATGTCAAATCCCAGTTAGACTGGCATTTTAAACAAAAAAAGAAAATCCTTCCACCTAATTATAGCAATGATAGTTTTTACAAAGACCTAAAAATAATAGACAAAGTTCCAGATGCAAAGAACCCGTTAGTGGAAGTATCAAGAAAACTAAGAAAGAAGACCAATTAATCTATATCCCTGTTTGAGCTGGCAAATCGCAACCACTACATCCCCATTCCGCTCTAAGTCTAGACTCTTCTAGGATACAGGTGCAATCAACTTGCACTCCTCCTTGCACAACACTAGAAGAACAATCATAAGCAATATGTGGCTCACGCCCTATATCAATTAAATTTCTGAAATATTCACATCCAGCCCCTCCATTTGCCAAACATACATTTACCGCCTGACTACAGCTATAATATTTTAAGGCATTCCCTCTTGAATCTCTAGCTTGACCGAGAATTTTATCAAGACATTCTTGTTGCGCATATTCTATAGCAAGCCATTCAGGCAATGCAAAAAGTTCACCTTGATCATATTCATCTTTATAAAAATGAGAATATTTTTCTTCCTGTTTAGGAATATTAACCCACCCAATATCAAAATCTCCACATGAAAGCTGTATTTGTCCAGTAGTTGCTTCTCCGAGAGGTCCTAGAGATAAAAGATCTTTTTGACTAGAAGAAGCAAAATATCCTCCAACAAACATAATTACTAAAAGAGAAATGGCAAGATAAACGAAAGCATTCTTTCCAAAAACCATCTTATTCATGCAACAATAAAATTTAAAATATATATTTTGGTTAATCTATTTCAAATCAATAGTAATAAATTGTCTTTCAACTTGTTGACTGGCTTTTCTTATTGCAAGTTGATTCCTTATTATCTTAATTACTATGAACATTCCAGATAAAAGTAAAACGACTATTCCAAACCATGCAATAGTTCTAAGATTATTATCTGATATTGCAAAACCAGATATTCCTCCAGTAGTCAATCTAACTGCTTGTTGTTTTTGATTAATATCAAGACCATCAGAAGCTTCAATTATTAATATATAATCTCCTATTGAGTTTTTAGGTAACTCAAATTCACTTTCAATCTCTTTTCTTTCATCTGCAAGTAAACTTACAGAGCTAAATGGACCTTCAGACGCTATTTCATTATTAGAGTCAATAAATTTGTAATTGATATTCAATTCTTTATTTTCAAGAGCAAAGTTTTCGATTGAATAACTAACTTTCAGTTTAGTGCCTATTCTTTCAGATTCAAGTATGTTTAATTCAAACTCTCCTCCAATAACTTCTATCTGATAGGTGAAACTTGAATTAATTTCTTGGCAGTTTACTCCAAGTGTAACAAAATAGTCTCCTATTTCCGCATCTATCGGAATATTAACTGAAAATATATAGTCTACTGTTTCTCCAGGACTTAAAGAGTAAACATCTTGTCCAGAAACCCAATCAGATACTCCAGCATTAGCCGTAAACAGGCAACTGTTCAAAAACCTTAATCCATTATTTTTTACAGGCAACTCTATAGATTCAGATTCTCCTCTTCTTATTCTTAAAGAATCTATTTCTTGAGGTTCAGCACTAAATGATTGTCTTAAGCTTACGCTACCACCACCTTCTCCAGAGCTTCCACCACTCCCTCCTGAAGAGCCTCCTCCGCCTCCAGAAGATGAAGGAACTTCTATTGTAAAGCTTTTACGAGTTGTATTAGTGTTTCCAGCAGAATCATTTACACTCACCCACAAGAAGTAACTTGACTCAGTGTCTAAAGTAAACGTAGTTGTAGCACAGTCTACTAATTCGGGGTTTGGGTTTCCTATAACCACATTTCCTGTCGCTGCAAATGTTACATTATAGAAGCACTGAACAGGGCTAGCATCAGTATAAGTTAAACTTATAGGGATATTAGTTAGACTGGCATAAATTCCATTAGGCTCAATTACTGTAACATTAGGTTTAGTTTTATCGATGTAAAATGTTTGGTTCCCAGTAATTGAATTATGTCCTAAAGTATCATTACATTGGACTGCCCATGAATATGATCCTTCATTTGCATTACTCATATTCAAAGAGAAAGAATTATCCTGTCCTGAAATAACAGTATAGTTAGTTTGATTCAATTGATACAATCCCGTAGAATTTGTCCATAAACTACAAGTCTGCAAATCTAAATCAGACGGGGTATAAACAAAATCAATTTTTTGAGAAGCTGAAAATCCAAAATAACTATCTATTGGACTTGTAGGGTTTATTGATGGAGCATTAACACTTACTGTAAATATATTTGAATCAAATCCAACATTTCCAGTACTATCATTGGCATAGACAAAAATCTCATATAATCCATCACTATTTACATTAAATGTTGTATTCTGACAGCCTGGAATTGTGAAATTAGAAAATCCTTCAGTCAATGTGTACCAACAACTTTGTAATGCTGGGTCTACAGCACTGAAATTTAAATTTAAACCACTAAGACTTCCAATAACTGAACCTGCAATAGGAGAGAAAATATTAATTGATGGAGCTTGAGTGTTTATTACAAAAGTATTTGTTGAACTTCCAAGGTTTCCAAATGTATCATTAGCATAAATTTTGACAAAATTAGTTCCTTGATTTCCTACAAAAGAGAAGTTTGTTCCGCAAGTAATTGTGTTATTAACTGCTCCAGAAGAATTTGTCCACCAACATCTACTAATTCCAACTCCCGAATCAAAAACAGTATAATTTACAAAAACTGTGGTATTTGTAAGTAATGAATTATTAACAGGTAAAACAATATCTATAGTAGGTCCGACACTATCAACAAAGAAAGATACAGAGCTTGAACTTTCAGATCCAGTGCTATCATTAGCATAAACTCTCCATAAGTTATTTCCCTGTCCACTTGACAGCTCAGTAACATTTTCTCCACAAACAATCGTCTCATTTATAACTCCAGAATCAATAGAATACCAACAACTATCTAGATCAACATCAAATACTGTATAATTAATAGATGTCTGCAAAGAGCTATAATTCGAATTGTTTCTTGGATGAGTTATATTTAATATAGGATGAGAATTAGTAGTCAAATAGCCTATACTCACATTATACAATTTAGGAGTATAATCAACATCTTCAGTACTAAAATCAAACTTATATTGAAAATATCTATTACTGTTCAAGTTAAGACTTTGTGAAGAGGTTCCATTTATTCTAGAATAACTTTCACCAGAACAAGAAGCATCATCACAACTTCTTACACTTAAGTTTAATTTAGATATTCCGCGTAGATATCTGTCTTGAATTTCTTGTGCACTCAAAGACCTGTTATATACTGCAACTTCATCAATTAAACCATCAAAGGGGAATCCATTAGGATTTGTTCCACTCCAACCAGAGCCCACAACAAAGTCAAGGTTATTTGTAGAAACAGTTCCAGTTCTTGCAGTAGGAGTACCATCAAGAGCTCCGTCAACGTAAAGCCTAACTTGTGAGCCATTATATGTTGCTACAAGATGATACCATTCATTTGCATTCATATCAGTACTTGCAGAATAAGTGGTAGCAGTCCCAGAGCTAGTGTCAAGTATAAATGTCAAAACATTAATTGCACCAGAAGACACAAAAAAAGATATCAATGAAGGTCCTTTGTCTATTATTGTTGGATCAGATGGAAAACTTTCAGGTCTTATCCAAGCTTCAAGAGTTAAATGACTTCCAAAATTACTCAGGTGAGAAGGATTTGAAAAGTTGATAAATTCTCCATTAGATCCAGTTCCAGTCTCAAAGTCCAAACTTGTATTAAACTTTCCTTGAGCACCATACTCTGGGCCTTCAAACAAAGTAGCTCTCCCAGTATTATTATATTCAGAGTAATCGGTTATATTTCCACTTAATTCATTCATATGCAAAAGCAAAACATTTCCAGCCATATTAAGAGGACTTACAAAATTTCCAGACTCTAAAATTCCATTATTAGAAAGCTCACATCCATAACATAGTTCGGTTGTCCATGAAATATTATTCCAAGTCGAGTTTATTCCAACATCAAATATTCTACTAGAAAAATTACCAGATGTCTGAGAAGCATTTAGTTGAACAAACCCGCTGAAATTGTAAAATGTTCTATAAAATGTTCCATTTGTAATATCTCCAAAATCACTGTCATCAAGCAAAGAAGCATTTACAAAAGTTATAAATACAAAAAGCAATATACTTACAAATAATATATTCCTCTTTCTTAACATGAAAGCCTAAGAACCTCTTTAATTTTAAACATTACCCTTCTAACAGTTTCTTTTAAGAATCTTTATAAACACTTTCTCCTCCAGTAGTCTATGCAAAAAAAGAGTGTTGTAATTATTTTATTAACTATATTTTTCCTGTCATTTGCTCTTGCTCAGAACGCATCAACAAATAATCCTCCAACTTCTGGAAGTACAAATGTCATCTCTAAAGCATATCAATGTCTGCAATCTCAAGTTGAATCAAAAGCTCAAAATTCAATTTCTCTTCAAGAAGCAGTCTTTGGAGTTTTAGCTTTAGGAGGAAATTCAAAATTAACTTCAGTAATAGAAAGCAAAATAGTTTCCGGAAATCACTGGCAGGAATCTTCTAACCCTCTGAAAGACACAGCTCAAGTAATGCTTGCATACAATAGAATAGGAAGAAATACTAATGAAATTAAAACATGGATATTATCAAAGAGTAAAGCCACAACTGAATTGACATGGTATATAGAAATAGATGTTGAAAACCATGAATCCTCTGAATGTACTTTATCTTATTCAAATGAACAACAAAGATCAATAACAATTAATGAAGATATGACTATATCTGGAAATCCAGGATCATGTCTCTCAATAGCTCAGGAAGGATTTTGGCTTCGCGTTGTTAACACATGTATAGATTACAACTACACAATATCATGCGACAAAGACTTTACAACATCAACACTATATCAAAGAACAGGTTCATCTACACTATACGTATCTCCAATAGCACACTCAACAGCAGCTCTTGGAACAACAACTGAAAAAATAAATTCTAAGTGTCTTACTTCATCATCTACATCATGTGATTACGAGGGAACATTATGGGCTGCCATAGCTCTTGATAAATTAGGAGCATCAATAAGTGAGTATCTTCCTTATCTTCTTGCTTTGTCAGAATCAAACAAGAGATTCATTCCAAGTAGCTTCCTCCACATATTAACAGATGGTCAGGATCAATATTCAGAATTAGTTCAACAGCAACAACAGTCAAAGTTCTGGCAGGCTCCAAACAGCCCATACAATAGATATTATGATTCTGCTCTAGCAATATTATCTTTACAGGGAACAAACTCTGTAGAAGAAACTAATTCAAAGGCATACTTCGAAACAATAACAACTCCTGCTGGTTGCTGGAATAATGACAATATAAGAGATACAGGATTCCTTCTTTATGCTGGATGGTCAAGGGCTGTGGGTGGTACAGGTTCTGGAACAGGCGGTTCTGGTTCAGCCGATCCTTGTGAGCCATCTGGATATTATTGCACATCAGAATTCAATTGTGCTCAATTAGAAGGAGAAATTCTGAATGAATATTTATGTCCTGGAACAAAAGCATGTTGTTCTAAAACTCCTATATTACAATCATGTCCAGCATTATCCGGAACAATCTGTTTAACAGGAGAGGTTTGCTCTGGTTCAACTCAGAGATCATCTGATGGAACGTGTTGTCTTGGAACATGCGGAGCTGCTCCTCAAGCAAATGCCTGCACAACAGCTGGAGGAATATGTGATAATTCATGTCTTGATACTGAAGAACAAATACTATTCACATGTCCTACAACAGGAAATGTTTGTTGCAAAACAAAAACAACCTCAGAATCATCAGGCTTAGGAATATGGATGATCTTATTGATAATATTGATAATTTTAGTTGTAGTTGGAATAATATTCAGAAATAAAATAAAGATGAATCTTTTCAAGTCAAGAAATAAATCGCCTCCATCAACAGGCCCTGGAAGACCATCTCCTCCAGGAACAAGACCTCCATTCCCCCCATTCAGAGGACCAATGCCTTACCCAAGAGCACAGCCTAGAATTATTTCTCCATCATCTCCTCCACCAGTAAGAAGACCTATATCCAGTAAAGACAAGGAAATGGAAGAAACAATGGCAAAGCTCAAAGAAATGAGCAAGTAAAATGAAGAAGATATTATTTTTGTTTATTATATTATTTTTACCTTTAGTGTCATCCATAAGCACAACAATGCTTCCATCATATCAACGCTCTGAAACAATGATTATAGAAATACAAGGAAATATACTAGAGCCAATAGAAAGAACAGATATTGTTTTCAAAAGAGCTCATATTGCAATAGCAGTTGATTATGATGTAAGAAGAATATTAGACAAATATTATCTATATGCTCAAGTTCCATCAACCTCAAATAATTATACTCTTTTCATAAATAATATAGCCACAACAGTTAATGGTCAGAACCAATTAGTAAATTTCAATCAAACATTTGAAGTAACAAGCAATTTGACAGATTATTCAATAAATCCCGGATTTATAGTCACAAATGAAGACTTCTCAATATCAATAGACTCAAATCTTGATTCATCTCAAAATATAAATTCTGACTTCCCAGAAGAAACTACAATCACATTAAATCCTGGAATTAACAACATTAATTTTAATATTGGTCAAAAACCATCAGGGTTTTACATAGCAAATATAGGAAAATATCAAGTCCCAATATTTATTACAAGTTCTCAACCTTCAGAAGAGCCAATATCCTTAACAGTTTATCCAAAAATACTAAGGGAGACATTAAAAATAAACTCTATCAAATCTTATGATATTTCTATAAAAAACAATGGCCAACAAACGGTTGAAGGAATTTATTTTGTATATAATAATGAAATATTCTCATTAAGTAACAGTTCAATAAATATTGAAGCAAATGAGACTGTAAATATATCAATATCTCTTATAAATACAAACACAAACATTTCAGAGATTATCTTAATATCAAAAGAATCAGAAACAATAGAAAATATATCTTTCCAAATTTCATTTACTCTGGATGATAGTAAGGTTACAAATAGTTCAAATCCTGAGTATTATTGTTCTGAACTTGGGGGAAAATTCTGTTCAGCAATTGAAGTCTGTTCAGGACAGAATGTTCAAACTCTAGACGGATCATGCTGTATAGGCGCATGTAATGTTGCTGAAGAATCATCATCAAGTTCATGGATATTTTACATTTTCATCGGAATAGTTTTAGTAGTAATAGCATTCATATTCATGAAGTATAGAAAAACAAAACTTCCAAGTCCAAAAAACTTACCTCTAAATTCAATTCTTAAGAAGTCTATTTAGACTTTTTCTTCTTCTTAGTTTCTTTCTTATTTTCAGTCTTTTGTTCTTGAGGAACAACTTGAGGTTGTTGAGGAGCAAAAACATCTTTAGGATTTCCACCCTTGCGTATATATTCAAGTTTACTTATCAATATCTCTCGCTCCCCCATCATTCTTTTCGCTAATGCATCATAATTGTGCAGTTTTTGAACTACAAAGTTGGCAAACTCATTCATCTCAAACGCATTCATCTTGAACATGTCTGGTTCGTATACCTCAATATGGGCAGGCATATAATTTATTGCAATATTCATGAATATAGGAAGACTCTCAAAACTCAAGTCTATGTCTGCAAAAGCAGTCCAAAGATTATCAGTCTTCTCAACTTTCTTTGCTTTATTAATTTCCTTGTGTAATAATGAAACCCCTTTCTCAGTTCCTATTTTATCTGTAAGCTCTGTAAGTGTCTTTTCTATATGTTCAACAGGTCTTCCAAGAATTTCAATAATAAATTTAGCCTTTAAAGTAACCATCCATAATAAAAAAGAAGAGTCATTTTAAATGTTTTGTCAAGTGTCTTACAAGGATCTTGAATAAAACCCCTATGATCTATTTATAACTGTGAAGAATAAGCTCTGCACAATTTTACTCTCCATCAGGATATTCACACTCAGTACATCCCCAAGTGGCATATAATGCTATATCTTGAGTTACTTCGCAACTACAATCTGCCAGGAAGCTACCTTCTGCAAGTTTAAAAGGTTGCTCGCAAGTGAAAAGAATATGTGACTCACTATTAAAAATATCTGAGAAAAAATAATCTTCGCATCCAGTGCCACCGCCTCCTATGCATTGACGTACAGCATTATCGCAGGTAAAATCAACGAATCGATATCTAACATTGCCCTTAGCATCCATTTTTAATCCAGCTAAGCCACCTATCCCCTCACTATTCCCCATACAGCCTGCTTTAGCATTTAGTAAGGCTAATTCTTCAGTTGAACCAAGACCCCGCACTGGTTTCATTTTTTCACCTTTTTTTAAAACAATATTCTTTTCGGCTTCATCACCACATTCATATTGTTCAGGTCTAGTTGGTTCAAGCATAAAGTCTTTCCAATTAAAATAAATGAAAAGACCTATAATCAAAAGCAAAACAAAAAATACCTTGACTTGACTCTTCATATAATAAAGGATAATCTTTAATTTATAAATATATACTCCTAGAAGGCTATGTGTAAGATCAAGACATATATCATGAGCTAACGAATATAAGCAATTTATTTAAGCACACATATTCTAACCAAGATATGGAATCAAAAGCATTTTTATTTACATCAATTCCAATTTTAGCAGTAATATTGGTATTTAGTTATCTTAATATTCAACAAGAATCATCGCTGGCCCCAACAGAAAAAATTAATGAACAATGCAAAAACATAGAATATAATGGACAAGATAGAATTGACTTGTTGTTTATTTCTTCTGAAGAAGATGCAAGATACTACACAGAATATTTATTTACAGTAGAACCTTACAAAACATATAGAAATTATTTTAATGTAAATGTTCTGGAAGAAGAAGTAGAATGCAATTATTACAAAGATATAGCAATATTATGTTATAATAATCAAGTGCTAGACTTAGCAAAGAATTGTGAACATGATTATGTGATTGTAGTAAAAGAAGACTCAAAGCAGATAAGAAGCTCAGCATATGGAAAGATAGTTAGTCTAAATAAAGCTCACGAAGACTCCGTACTCATTCACGAGCTAGGTCATATATTCAATTTAGCAGAAGAATATCTCGGAGCAAAAATACCTCAAGGTTCAAAGAATTGTGTCTCTTCATGCGATAAGTTTGATGGAGAAATAGACTCATGTCAGCAAGAATGCTCTACGGCAACACATTATCGTTCAATCCCTCTTGGTGTAATGAGGTCATTGGTAACAGACAATTACGGAATATACAACACTAAATTGATATCAGAGATACTAGATAAAAATAAACCAAGAGACTTATCTATTATAACAGGTAATCAAATTCTAGATTCATCTTGTAATAAAAAAGCTCTAGGCGTTGATATATACCAATTAGAAGATGGATTCAATGTCGTAACAGATAATGTCCTTCAAGATATATGTATTCCAGACAAGGGTCTTGCAGGACCTCTTTGCTTTGGAAATATTTGTAATATTAATCTATTGTTTACAGATTCTCAAGACATCTCTTCAGACGAAACATTAAATGGAGAAACATTTGTTAATGCAGAAGTTCCTTTAAGAATATATTTAGAAAAGAATGAAAATAATCCAATAGTTGATATAACTTTTGATGGACAAATAATAAGTTCAATAAATACAGCAGAAGCAGGAGCAACAGCATGTACAATTTAAGCAAAAAAGGAATGTCTTCAATAATTCAAGTAACTCTACTAATGGCTTTGAGTGTAATGGCAATTTCATTAGTATGGGGATATGTAAGCGACCTTTCAAATAGTCTAGAAAATCAACTTTCTCCTGCTGTTGACTGTATATCTCAAAAATCAAAAGCAATAAGTGCATGTGTCAACTCTGATGGAAAAGTAGAACTTAGCATAGATGTAGGCATTGAAGAAAAAATATCTTACTTAGACATTAATTATATTGGAGAATCATTCTCTTGCGGACAGACATGTGGATCATGCAATATAATAGATGAACAAGGCAGAAAAAAGGTTTATCTTAATACTCAAGAAGTTGTAAACTTACAAGATAGTATAGCCACCTCTATAAATAAATGTCTTCCAGAAACTTTAGTAATATCTCAATGTTAAAGCTTTCTTAAAGAAATAAGTACTACTAGCAATACACAGAAACCCATAAAGAAATATATCACATTCATTCTAGTCTTGTATGTTTTAGTAATTTCAGCAGTTGGTTTATTATTATTATTTTTATTTAATGATATTTTAGTCTGCTGAATAATTTTTTCAGTAGAAGGAACAATGGCAATTTTATTTATTTTAGTTTTGTTTTCAGCTACAGCTGGTTCTTCGATTTCAGTTTGTCCACTCTCATTATTGTTTGTTTGAGGTTCTTCATTATTTGCACATGAGTTTTCACCATTTTTAGTTTCTGAGATAAATTCCCATTCGTCATCGCAGAAGCTATATGTCTTTTCAACTTTATTATCTGCAAATTGATCAATCTCATCAATTATATTTCCACTAGACTTTAGATATATTGTTTCATTCGTATTGTCAATCCACTGTCCAGGAAAAGTTACAACAAAATATCCGCTAAAGCTTCCACTTAAGTTGTAAATTCCCCCATCTCCATTTTCCAAAAAGTGTCCATCAAGAGAAACAGACTCTTGCGAATAAAGCTCTATCCACTCATTTCCAGAATCAGTGCCTTCAGGGTTAGCCTCAATTTCATTAAGCCGCAGAGCTGAAGAATTATCCATAAGAATAATAGTAAGCAAGAAAACCATTATTATCGCGAATGAAAATCTCATCGTGATCATCATTCCATATATTTTCCCTTCCCCAATATATGTTTTCAGAGTCATCAGATCCTTTCCAAGAATACAATTTGAATAATTCTCCGAAATCTTTCTCAAATTCATAGCTCTTAGTGCTTTCATCCTTTACACTCCAACCAACTAGATTGACACCACATGAGTCTTCTATTAACAAGTATTCATCGTATTTATTTATTTCCACATCCAAACAACCATAGAATTCAGACCTTTCCCAGATATTAAGCTGATTTTCTCTAGCATATTCCTCAACGTTATTAAACAATCTCTCTTCACTTTCATCAACTAAATATGTATGAGCAAATCCTTGTTTTACAATTTCAAGATTCAAGTATAAATCCCCAGAATAAAGCCTTCCAAGAGTTCTTGTATATTTATCAAGTCCTTTAGTTTCAAGTTCAACTTCAGTGAATCCTGATAAGTACTCTTTTCCAAGTGTAGAATAAGACAATCCTTTTTCAGGAGTATTAATGTTGAGAAGCCTTACTTTTCTCCCATCAGCAAGTTCAACAGTATCTCCATCTAAAACACGAACAATCTCAACTTTCTCTCTAACAATCCCATCATCAGCAAAGAAAATATAATTTCCTGCAATAATTAGAGTTATCATACTTGCAAGTAGAAACGAAGCTTTCTTATTCATATCAATTTAGATTCTGCAATTTCTCCTATTTCTATTCCAAGGGCAGCACTCAACCCCTTGTTTATCTCTAAAACATATTTAGCAGAGCCAGAATGATAAATTACATCACAAGGATCAGACTCACAAGGATCAGCTTCCTTTATATCTACAATTTTTCCAGAAGAATCAATCCATAGCATATCAAGAGGAATCAGAGTATTCTTCATCCAAAATGGATAATTTCCCTCATTTTCAAAAATAAACAACATTCCAGCATTTTCATCAAGCTCTTCCCTAAACATAAGTCCTTTTTGTCTTTTTTCGTCATCATCTACAACTTCAACAACAAAGCAATCTTCATCAAAACAGACTTTGTTAACACCATCTTCTTTATTCAAAAAGAAAACAGTTAATCCAACGAATAAGGCAATAATCAATAAAATCATCCATTTATTCATTTAAATTAAAAATAAACAGACCTTATATAATTTTACCAGAAGCAAACCTATAATTTATATAATCCTTAAAGTTCAAAATAAATAATGGCTAAAAATAGTGATTATGATTTTATTATAGTTGGTGCAGGAGGCGCAGGAATGTCAGCTGCAATGTACGGAGCGCGTTTAGGCTTGAAAACTCTTTGTCTTGGGGCATCTCACGGAACAGAACTTCCACTTGGAGGAGTAATCACGACAACTAATGTCGTTGAAAACTACCCTGGATTCATAAGACTAACAGGAACAGAAATAGCGGATAAAATTAGAGAACATGCACAGTCTTATCCAGAAGTTACATTAAAAGAAGAAAAAGTAGAATCAGTAAAGAAAGAAGGCAATATATTCAATGTAAAAACATCAGAAAATAATTACAAAGGAAAAACAATTCTTTTTGCAACAGGAACAAAGTGGAAAAAACTTGATGTACCAGGTGCAAAAGAATTTGAAAATCGTGGTTTAGCATTTTGTGCTTTATGTGATGCTGTATTATTTAAAAATAAGGTGGTATGTGTTGTTGGCGGAAGCGACAGTGCTGCAAAAGACGCAATGGTCCTCGCTGAACATGCAAAGAAAGTTTACATAATTTATAGAGGGGAGAAAATAAGACCAGAACCAATAAACTACGAAAGAATTATGAAAAACAAAAAGATAGAAATCATTAACAACACAAACATTATAGAAATAAAAGGAGATAAGGTAGTAGAAAAAGTTATTCTAGACAAACCTTACAAAGGAAGTAAAGAGCTAGAACTTCAAGGAGTATTTGTAGCAATAGGTCACATAATATTATCAGACCTAGCAAAAACTCTAGGAGTTAAAACAAATCAAAAAGGCGAAATAGAAATCAACCATAAAACATCTGAAACAAATGTAGAAGGGGTATTTGCAGCAGGAGATGTCGCAGACAAACCATTCAAACAATTAATTACAGGTGTTGCAGAAGGTTGCACGGCAGCATTCTCAGCTTATGAGTATATTAGTAAGAATCTGAAATAATATCCTCAGATTGAGTCTCAAAAAACTGTCCAAATTTCTTACCCTTCTCTTTTGCATTTTTTAAATTAACAACCCAATTCACTCCGGAATCTTCAAGCTGATCAGGATCAAATGGATTGATAAATAACCATCCTTCTCTATTGAAACGTACTGCAACAACAGGGGTCAAACCCATAACTTCAGAGAATGTGATAAATTCCTCAATTTGTTTTTTAGTAATGTATATTCGAGGGCTTTTAGAAGATTTTGCCTCAATTGTATAAGCTTTTCTGCCTTTCTTTCCAGCAATTAGATCACAAAAAGTGTTATCATTAGTCCCAGATCCAGCAACACGAGCACATTTCCAACTATTTTCAGTAAAGATATCAAGCAGTTCGCGTTCAGCACGAGAGCCCTTTGCTTTATTTGACATAAAAATCAAACACCTCTCATCTTTTTAATATATTCCATAAAATTTAAAGAATTTTCAGTCTAATAGATATATTCACTATTACTTAGTTACTACAATAGAAAAGCTTAAAAACCCATTATTAGTATAAAAATCATGGAAAAATCAATCTTCAAGCACAATCCTCCAGGTGGAACTATAGAAACAGCTGGAAGAGTGTATGCAGATTCACCAGTTGGTCCAGGTAGTTTTCATAAATTAAAACAAGCAGACTATGGACAAGGTTTTAGACAAGCAACCCTTAGAGAAGTTCTAGACTTAGCCCATCAATCATATTTTAATCAAGGCATTACAGGAGCAGATAAAGTTGTTCAAGCTTCAAGAAAATTCTACTTATCTGGAAATACAGCTATTCTTTACGTTCCAAATATGGTTATTGTTCAAGACATGCCTCAAGTTGAAAATGGAAGAATAGTAATGGATGAAAAGAGTTTAACCTCAAAATTAAGCAAAAATGCAAAAAATGGCGTAAGATTCAGTAATGATGAAACAATAAGAGCATTGCCTTATAGTTTTGAAACAGGTTGGCAAGATGCAAAGCAAATTGAAGCAAATCCTTTTACAATTGCTTTAACTGGAGACATAGAAGCAGGAAAGAAACTAGCTCAAATTCAAGGTCAAATAGGTAAGAGGGGATACATTTGGGCTTTAGGCAAGGGAACAGACAATCAAATAAGAGTTCCTGATTTGAGCGAGTACGTCAGCAGTTTGGGCCTCAACGGCTACGACTGGTTCGACTTGGACGTCAACGGGCACTCTTTTGGGGTACGTCAGTAGTGAGCACATCAGTGCGAACGCGCGCAAAAAAACTTTTTAGACAAATAGCGAACTTTTTTAAGAAACATTTTTAATCAATAAATTCTAATTATTCTGTCTTGGAGTGCTAAAAGCACTTGCCGAGGCTACACGTCACTTGCCAATAATATTCAACAATAACAGCAAGTAGCAATTGCGCAAAAAGCGAAACCTGAAATTGTGGTGGTTTAATTTCAAGTAAGTGGCTAATGAAGAGTTCCTGATTTGAACGAGAACGATGACAGATTGAACCTTAACGGCAACAACTGGAACGAGTTCAACGACAACAGATACTCTTTTGGAATAGCTTTGGCAACCAAGACTCAAAATGAGTATAACTTACAACAATCTATACAGTTCTATTTTTTCTTTAGAAAACCTCCATAATGCTTGGCTCAAAGCAAAAAAAGGAAAAAGTCAAAAAAGATATAATTGATGTTCTCTGGGATAAAATCTAAATTAGTGCAGTTCTAACCTCTTCCAAAAAATCTAAAAATAAAAAATAAAAAAAATAAAGATTAGTTGCCGAAAAAGCTGAAGAATCTTTTCCAGAATCCTCTATCTGAAGAATCAGAATTGCTTCCTCTTGTATCCTCATCATTTCTTAAGTCAGAGTTAACATCTTTGTCTTTTTCTCCTGGGCTATCAGATGCAACTTTTTCACTTAATGCTATCTTGATAGTTCCATCCATAAAAGCCAAGTCTGCAGCAGAGGAACCATCTAACTCAATCTTTATAGGTCCGTATAAAGTATTTACTTCACGTTTCAATTGAGCAGTTGCCTTTCCTTTGATTTCATTTCCGGCTTTTCCTTCAATTTCTATTTTCCCAGCATAATTTACAGAATCTCTGCTTTCTAGATTTAACTCTCCAACAGCGCCATCTGATCCAATAACTCTAAATTCGAGTTTCTTGGCACTACTTGTCTTTCCTTCAAGAGTAAAGCTTTCGCCTCCAAGAACTAATGTTCCAGAAGCTGTTGAACTTCCAGAGCCTCCGCGACCACTATTAGGATCTTTTCTATTATTCTTCTCTTCAATTGCTAAAGTAACCTTTGCATCAAACGGTTTATCTCCAACCATTATATCAAGATCCCCATTCCATACAGCAAAACCTGTCTGGTAAGTCTGACCTTTTGTAAGAGTCAATGTTCCTTTTACAGAACCGTCTCCTCCAGTTACTTGGAAAGTCTTTGTAGTTTCAGTATTTGCAGTTGATTCAAGCTTAAGATTTATATTTCCAGCTCTAAACCATCCTTTAGAAATACTAGTTGCAGTTCCATCAGCTGTTGTTCCTTCCTTGCTTACAAAGAGGATTTCCGCTAAAGCACCTTTGCTTTCAGTTACTATCCATCCTTGTCCTTTAGAAACTGTATTTTTTGTTGTAGTCTTAAATTCAACTTCATTTTCAACTTCAATTTCTGTTTCTACGGCATCAACAGCGCTTATTGAGGCAGCAACTGATGCAGCACTTATAACATTAGGATCCGCACTAATTATATCTCCTACTTCTACTGCTCCTGCAATTGCAGAAACTAAAAGTGTAGCTATAAGGAAAACTGTTAGTACTATATTTGTGTTTTTCATAATACCTCCTTTCATTTTATTCATGAAAAACATTAGAATAGGGTATTTAATACCCTTGTGATAACTTCAAAACAGTTAGAACCTTAAGGCTTAAAACCAGCAGTAATTTTACAACAACATGAATCAAAAGTCAATCAAGGAATTACTGCAGTTTGGAATAATAAACATAGACAAACCAAGTGGTCCTACAAGTTTCACAGTTTCTCAATATATAAAAAAATCTTTAAAACTAAGTAAAACTTCCCATTTAGGAACATTAGATCCGCAAGTTTCAGGAGTTTTACCAGTAGCATTAAACAGGGCTTGCAGATTAAATCCTTATTTGATGAACAAAGATAAAACTTATGTTGGCATAATCAGAGTCCATAGAGAAATATCTAAAGAAGACCTGCAAAAAGAAGCAGAAAAATTTATAGGTAAAATAAACCAACTCCCCCCAGTAAGATCAAGTGTAAAACGTGCAGTCAGAGAAAGAGAAGTAAAAAAATTTGAAATATTAGAGCAAAAAGAGAAAGATTTTTTATTTGTGGCTCAAGTTCAGGCAGGCACATACATTAGAAAACTCTGCAGTGATTTAGGAGAAAAAATAGGTGGTGCACATATGCTTGAACTAAGAAGAACAAAAGCGGGCATCTTTGATGAAAGCACTGCAATAACAATGTATGAATTTGATAAGATAATAAAAGAATACAAAAAAGGTAATGAAGAACCATTGAGAAAAGTATTGATTTCAGGAGAAATATTAAATCAAATGTTTCTTACAATAAAAATAAGAAAAGATGTTATAAAAAAATTATATACTGGTTCCCCAATATTTAAATCATTTTTATCAGAGCCAGTAAGTGAAAAAATACAGAAAGGAGAAAAAGTAGTGGTTTATTCAGATGAAAAGTTCATAGGAGTATACGAATTCATAAATTCCAAAGACTTAATGGCCAAACCTGAGTTTGTACTTAATTAAAATAAACAAATTATTTATTTTTTAATTTCTACAAAAGCGGACTTAATTGTTTTTTTCCCACACTTTGCGGATGAGTGATTTAATTAACAAAGACATAACTAAAATAATAACTATTGAAGCAATTATTTTCTGTAGGCCTCCAAAAACATCCAGATATTGTACAGCTGCACTTCCAAAGAACCAACCAATAGCTACAAAAATTACAAGCCAAACTCCAATAATTGGAATCTCATACAATAAGAACCTTCGGTATGGCATTCCAAGTCTGCTAAGGTGAACTATAGCGAAAAGCCTAAAGAAATAAAAGAATCTTGTTATAAAAAGAGCAAAGAACATGTTATTAGCTGCCATTCTATCGACATGCCTCATAAATTTATGATAATGGGTATGGATTGCCCAGTGATTTTTTCTTTCCCTAAATAAAGTCTTTCCAACTACAAACCATAATAAATCAGATAATAGTGTTCCAATAAAACCAAAGACAAACAATATCCATAATGGCAGTAAACCAAGTCCCGAAATAAAGCCCAATATAATAACAACTTCTTCTCCAAAAATAAGGGTTGCTAAAAATGTAGTAATTACAGGGATGTCATAAATCAACGAAGTGATAATTGCTTGAACATCCATAAACTAAAGTAAGAATGACTTTTTTAAAAGTATATCTCATTCTAAACTGAAGGATAAACTATAAAACACGTAATTTCATTAATTTATCATGAGAGAATTCATTTACTATTCAAGGACAGCTCCTACAGCAGGACATGCAATTAAAGAAGACTTAATGAAATCTGGCCGATTAGATATAGCAATTCATTCAGTAATAGCTGCTTTTTTCCTAAGTCATAAAATGAGGACAGATGTCAAACTCCACTTAATATTTGCAGGACCACCTGATCCTGTAAAACATCTTGAGTTAAAACCAGTAATGGAAGGAATTACAGGAGTCGATAAAATATATTTGAGTAAGAAGAATGTTCAAGACACTCTCAAAAAGATGCTTTACAAATATAAACAAGGAATGAAAAATGAAGTATTTCCAGGTTACTGGATAGAAAAGAAAAATTTCATGGAAGTTGTAAATGAACTTATAGACGAAGGCAAACAAATATTCGTTCTAGACCCAGATGGAGAAGATATTAGGGAATCAAAAATAAATGATAATCCTGTTTTCATTTTAGGAGATCATAGGGGATTGCCAGATAAGGAGTATAAACGCCTAAAGAAGTTAGCAACTCCAGTATCAATAGGAAACAAAGAATACTTTGCATCGCATACAGTTGCAATTGTCAACAACGAATTAGATAGGAGGGGGATATGAAATTTAGTAATTCTTATTGGTATAGAGGGGCTATAATCGCTCTATATATTTCACTTCCAATTTTATTCTTAATGGCAATTATTAATTTTAACCATATATTGTTTGAATTAAATCAAAATCTTGCCAATATTTTATCTCCGATAGTAATTATTTTATCTCTTACTCAATACGTGGCTCTAATATTTGGTTTCGGAGTTGGATTAGGTGCAACAAATCATTCAGAATTAATTATAGGTCTTATTATAGGATATTTTCTTTCATTGATTGTTAGTATATTAACGGGCATGTTAATCGGTGCCATATATGGTAAAATAAAAAATCCAGGTAAAATAGATAATCAATAAATGCATCAAACCACAATAATGGTTAAAAACTCTTGACTTAAGAATTATTCATGGTAAAAGGTCTTGCAGTCAGATTAAAGTCTTATGATGAAACAATCCCTAAAGTTCTAAACTTAATAAAGTTAAATGAAGAATTAAAGAAACATAAGAATATCGTAGTAAAAATACAATTAGTACCAGGCCAACCTCAAAATTCAACAAAACTAGAATTTCTTGAGCCGTTGATTCAGTTTTTAGTGGCAAACAAGAATCCTGGTTCAGATATAATCCTGGCAGAAGGATGTGATGGTGCAGAAACAAGAGATCTCTTTGATGAGCTAGGTTTTACTAGACTTGCTGAGAAATACAGCATCGGTCTTATAGACTTGAACGAATCTAGCTCAGTAGAGGTCCAAAATCCAGAATTTTTAAGATTCAAATCTATACACTACCCAGATATACTTCTAAACAGCTTTGTAATCACAGCTACTCCAGTTAGAGAGCATTCAGAACTTGGATTATCAGCTTCTTTAGATACAATGCTTGGAGCCTTCCCAGGATACAAGTACAGAGGATTCTTCTCCAATACAAAGAAGAAATTAAGAGAACATCCAGTAAAATACCAGATCCATGATATCCTTAAGTGCAAAATGCCTGATTTGGCAATAATAGATGCAGGAGATAAAGGATTCATTATAACTGGAAAACCTTTAGACATGGATAAACAAGCAACAAAGCTTTTCGGATTAGACTGGAACAACATCCCACACATAAGACTCATTGATGAAAGCTTTTCCCAATCTGCAAAAGTAGATGGAGTAGACCATTTAGTAGGTAAACTTCCAGATAGCAAATAATATTAACCTCAATCTCTAAGAAAAAACATGAAAAAATCAGTTAGATTAACTATTCAAGGTTCAATACAACCAGTTTTCTTTAATAATTTTATTAAAGGTAATGCAGAAAAATATTCAATAAAAGGATTTGTTAGAAACAAAGGAGATGGAATAGTAGAAATATTTGTAGAAGGAAATATAGATGATGTAACTGCAATGTTAATTGCCTGTAAAACAGGCCCCCAACATTCTATGATCAGAAGCACACAAGAAAAAGAAGAAAAATATCAAGGATTTAAGGATTTTAGAGTAATGGATTTTTAGTTATTAACTAAATTTCTTCTTCCTCTTCGTCCTCTTCTTCATCTTCGTCTGCATCTTCTTCAAATTCGTTTTCTTCGAACTCTTTTGCCATGTTTTAATTTCAATAAAATAGTATTTAAATCTTTTTCTCAAGAAAGATTTAAGCATAATCAAAACGCATATAAATCACATTAAACCACTATTGTAATGGGTAGAGAAGAACTAATTATTCAAGAAAGATTAAAGAAATTACATGCGCTAAAGGCCAATGGGATTAATCCTTATCCTAATAAGTTTGAAAGATCCCATTACGCTTCGGAGTTAATAGAAAAACACAAGTCTCTAAAGAATGGTGGAAAAGCATCCGGTAAGGTTAGTATTGCAGGTAGAATAATGAGCATCAGAGATTTTGGTAAAATAGCTTTTGCAGTTGTTCAAGATGATTCAGGAAAAATACAAGTTACATTACAGCACGGTTCAACGCCTGAAGCAACAAAAGAATTATTTACTAAATGGATTGATTCGGGGGACTTTATAGGGGTCGATGGAAATATCATCAGAACAGAAAGAGGAGAATTATCTGTTCTTGCAAATAAAATAACAATATTAACAAAATCCATCTTACCATTACCAGATAAACATCATGGTCTAAAAGACGATGAAGAAAGATTAAGAAAAAGATATCTCGATATTTTAACATATCCTGAAACAAAAGCGATGTTTTCTAGGAAAGCAAAGTTCTGGAATACTATGAGGCAATTTTTAATAGAAAAAGGATTTCTAGAAGTAGAAACTCCAGTTCTTGAGACTTCAGCAGGTGGAGCGGCAGCAACACCTTTCAAGACACATCATAATGCTCTAAACTTGGATGTATTTTTAAGAATATCAATGGGAGAACTATGGCAAAAACGTTTAATGGTAGCAGGTTTTGACAAAACATTTGAGATAGGTCGTCAATTCAGAAACGAAGGAATGGATGCAGAACACTTACAAGATTATACTCAAATGGAATTCTATTGGGGTTATGCAAATTATGAAGATGGAATGGATTTAGTAGAAGAAATGTACAAAAAGTTAGCAAAAGAGGTTTACGGAAAAACTAAATTTGCCATTGGAGATCATACTTTTGATCTTTCAAAATCATGGAAAAAAATTGATTATGCTGATGAAGTAAAGAATGAAACTGGAATTGATATTTTTAAAGCTACAGTTAAAGAAATGGAGAAAAAACTAAAAGAACTTAATGGTGTAGTAGAACCAAATCAATCAAAACAAAACCTAATGGACAGCTTATGGAAATATTGTAGAAAGAAAATATCTGGCCCTGCATTCTTAATTGGCCATCCTATTGAGGTCTCTCCTCTAGCAAAAAGAGATCCAAAAGATGAAAGGAAAGTAGAAAGATTCCAAATTATTTTGGGAGGAAGTGAAGTCGGAAATGGATATTCTGAGTTAAATGACCCAATAGATCAAGAAGAAAGATTTGTAATACAACAGGAAATGAAAGATGCAGGAGATAAAGAAGCTCAAGAACATGATAAAGATTTTGTAGAAGCTCTAAAATATGGAATGCCCCCTACATGTGGCTTCGGAGTATCAGAAAGATTATTTGCATTCTTTGAAGGAAAACCTTTAAGAGAAACAGTTATCTTTCCATTAATGCGCCCCGAAAATATATCTTCTGTTAAAGATTCAGAAACTAAAGTAGCAGTAGCAGTTCTCAATAAAGGATCAAAGCTCGAAAGATGGCAAGAACTAAATACAATTGCTCACTTATCCTCCTCATTTGCAGCTAGAAAAGGAAGAGATTTATTCATGCAAGACACAATATTAACCAAAGATGATGGTAAAATTAAGCTTAATATTCAACATGCAATAATGATTAAAGAAGCTAATTCAAATAAAGATTTATTGGACCTAATGGAAGTAGCTCAAAAGAATGGCTTGGATTTTGTTCCATTCACTAGAGAAATGATAGAAACAACCAATGATAAGAAAGTAATTGAAATTACGCGAAGCAAAAAACACCACGAATTAGATTATCTGGGAGTTTTGGTATTTGGTCTTAAAAAAACGGTTGAAAGATTAACAGAGCACTTTAAATTATATAAATAATATGAATAAATTTCCTCAAATAATATTAATAATCTTCTCAATAATATTCGCTTTAATTTTAATAACTTCAGGCAAAGAAGCAGAATTCTTTGATATCTTTGGTTTCATTGGATTTGTATTTTTATTTATCACCGGGATATATATGGTCAAAACTAAAAAGAGAATGCCTGATTGGATGGGGTTTCTAATTTTATTAATTGGATTAGTTGGCCTAATTGTAGATGGTTATGTTGTATTCAAAAACTATTTATTTTAATCAAAAGTAATTTAAATCCCAAAATATAACATAACTTATGGAAGACATAGACTTAGTAATAAAAAGTAAAATTAAGTCAGCAGTTCCTGACATGTCTGTAGCAGGAGAAGTTCCAGATGCTCTAAACAAAAAAGTCAAAGAACTTTTAGATAAAGCAGCAGAAAGAGCGAAGGCAAATGGTCGCAGAACTCTTCAAGCAAGAGATCTTTAAAACAAAATGTAGAATGCTGTCCCGCGCATGATATAATTTATCTTAATTCCATGCGCAACCAATCAAGTTTTGTAACCAAATCTTTTAGCATAATTTTTGTGATCAAAATATTCTATGATTATTGCTAAAACTTCTGATTTATCAGTTGCGATTGAGTAAACTAATCTCCAAGCATTTGGTAAGGGATACCACTATAAGTTATCTATCGAATATTTTTGAATATATTCTTTAGGGATTAGTTCTTTACGAATGTTTTCTCCTACAAAAACATTTTCTTTTATCTTAATAATTGCTCTTTGAATTCCTTTTTTTATGAGGTGATTATTAGGTAATGAAAGAAAATCATCCTCTATATGTCGCTCCATAAATTTAATCTCTTTAGCAGGTTTACCCAACACAATTTTTAGTATGCTTTTCTATTTTTAAGTCTCTCTACTAACTCTGGATTCCAAATATAAACCACATAATCATTTTTATCTATCCCAATCTTATTATTATCCCACAAATATTGTAAAATTACATTAAAAGTGCCCCACATCATTTTTTTAGGAAGTTTGTTGAATAATTCTGTTTTTTTGTATTCTCCACTATGTTCTTTAATGAAATGTTCTACCATGATTACGGTGTCTAATCTAGGGCTTCTTGAGATAATTTCATTTAGGTTAAATTTCATTTTCTTTAGTTCTTGGGCTTCCATAGTATCTATTGATAATACTATCAATTGATATATAAATCTTTCTATATTAGAAACCACAAACCATGCTATTTTGCACTAATAGTTACAAAATGTTTGTATATAGATACAGAATGGTTTATTAATAATTGATATTAATACTAAATTGTATTAAAACTTACAAAATCTGTAATAAATGATACAAAATAGCAATATTTGATGGTAATTTTTACTGGAAATCTCAAATTGATGATCTTATTCAAAGACTAGATTATCCTCATTATGTATTTACCCTTAAAGCTCCAGTAGAAGTATGTATTGAAAGAGATAAAGAAAGGGGAGAGACTCATGGTGCTGACGTTGCAAGAGTAGTTCATAAGAAAGTTAGTTCTTTTGATTACGGGGTTATAATTGATACTAAAGATCAAACAGTTAAAGAAACTATCTTAGCTATTCTGAGTCATTTGAGGAAATAATTTACCAATGTCTGTACCCGTATCTTCCTGCATTATGATCAGGTCTAAGAGTTTGACCACTTATGAATCTCTCAAAAGTTTTTGGTAAGGATTTAATTCCAAGTTGCGCCATTATTGATTTAATAGGTTTGCCAGAGAGACCTCTTCCATCAACTAAAGATTTAATTCTTTGAGCAAGTGCTAATTCTGTTTTAGGTCTTTTTTCAAGAGCAGGTCTCTTATTAACAACTTCGACAACTCTCTGATCAGTAAGTTGACCAACATAAGCTAAACCAATTTCTTCCACCAAACCTTCTGCAAAACCATTAAACACGAATTTACCAATACTCATAGCATCTCTTATTTTTGATGGTGGTAAGATAAAAGTTGAATCATCAATTCTTGCAGACCAATAATCTTTAAATTCTCTACCAAACGTTTGGGAAGAGATTCTTTGTTCAATATAAGGCCAAACATGCCTTGCCCCTGCTAAATGTTGATGAGCATTTCCTGCTAATTCGCAGAATTCCTTTAAATCCATGCGTTTAGCCACTTGAGTAGCAGCTTCTCCGAACAATCTTTCATGAAGCTCTTTATCGCCTTCATTGTCTGGCATTTTTAATGCATCTCTTAACTGATCGCGAGTTCTAAATCTTCCATGCTCATTTTTTCCATAAACTCTTTTTCCAATAGCTTCAGTTAGAATTCCAACAGTTTCTTCATCACAAGCATCATAAAACTGTCTCGTCAGTCTACCAAAGTTACTAGACTTATCCATAGCTTTAGCTTCAAGATTTCTTCTTGTACGCCTGTTAGCAACTCTTTGAACTTCAAGACCGGGGAGATCTGTAGGTACAAATTGAGGGAATAATCTTGCAACTTTCTCAACTTCTTGAGCTTGAGCAACAAAAGGAACATCTGAATCTAGACCTCTAGCAACAAAGTGTTGCCAGTAATCCCCCATAATTGCTTGAACAGAATCTTTATCAAAATGAGTAAACCAAAAAGGTTCTTCCATTGCTTTCTTAAAACGACCAGAAGAAGAATTGTATTTCTTTACTTTTTCAGCTTTACCAAGTGGCATAAGGTTAGCTCTTAAATTATCTAAAGCCATACGAGTTCTACCAATTACATATTCTCTTATACTTGCATCTGAAAAGTGATATATTCTATCAATTTCTTGCACTAACTGTTCCTGGAGAGCTCCTTCATCCACTCTTGAGAGATATTGTGAAAATTTTTCAATATTTTCTATTCTTGCAGGATTAGAGTAACCCCATCTGCCGTCTGGTCTATCAGGTCTTTTCTCTCTAGTTACAATATTAATTATAGTATCTACTGTAGGAAATCTATGATATGCATTTCCCTCATTGTCAGTCCATTGGGATGGCGACTCAAATTCTTCAGAAAATACTGGTGGAACCCCTCTGTTTCTTAAATAAGCAGCACGAGCTATAGATCTTTCAAAGTCTCTTCTTAGAGCTCTAATATCTCCCTTCTTTTCTTCGTATTTTGCTTCACCTATTAATTGAAGATCTCCTGTCTGTAGATATGCCCTCATATCCTCTCTATCGTTAGCATGAAGATAGCCAGGAAAATTTCCAAGAGAGTCTCTTGCTATGCGTCTAGTCTCATCAATTACACTAACTAGGCCATCGTATGTTGATCTAGGTATTAAGTGTGCTCTAGTATCATCCCCATCTCTTACAATTTTAACAAAGGCTCCTCTACCTTCAATGTTCACTTCGGATGCTACATATTGAGATTTTACTCTTTTAACACTCATAAAAATCAAGAAATATCCTTATTTTTAAACATTTGTATTTTGTAACCACTAATAAGTTATACATTAAAGAAAGCTTAAAAAGCCATCTACTTTAAAAATTTTAATGAGCTTAGACGATTTAGTTGGAAAGCACATGCAAGTAAAAGTAATGAATTACAACGTTTTACACGGTTTTCATAGTCTTGACCATAAACCAGAAAATGAAAGATTGACTGCTGCACAAGAAGTTGTAAGACAAGAAGATCCTGATATTCTGGTATTGACAGAAGCTTGTTACGGTGCTCAAAAGCCTGGAGGCGGAAGCATATTTATGGATTATGGTAAATTGTTTGGATTTGCAAATTATAGATTTGCAAAAAGAGGAGATGCAGAATGGGGGTCAGCAATACTATCAAAATATCCCATAACTTCTATGCAAAATAATGAACGAGGAATGCAAAATCATGTAAGAACAACAATTGATTTGAAAGGTATGCCTCTAATGCTAGATGTAGCACACCCACATCCTTCAGTATCTGAAGAAGATAAGGCGAAATATTTCAAAGAAGTAGTACTGGCTAGGCATTCAAACCCTTATGTTTTGGCTGGAGATTTTAATTCTCTTTCTCCTCAAGATAAATATGAAAGAGCAGATTTAATTGCGGGGTTACATGGCCAGGTTAGATATCCAGAAGCTGTTGTAGATAGTTGGCTAAAAAGATTAGCAGTACCAGTTTTAACTTCTGTAGGTCTAGTAGATACTTATAGATCGGCCCATCCTCACTCTTTTGATTATACAATTCCTACAGATTATCTATCCAAAGATAAAAGATCTGGAGTAAGGATAGATTATATTTTTGCTTCGCCTGATATAAAAGTAAAAGATTCTTATGTCATTCAAAATGCCTTGACAAATAAAGCATCAGACCATCATCCAGTTGTAGCAGTTTTAGATATTAAGAAGTAAGGCGTGGGAGCCAAGAGAGAATTCATGGACTGACACTTTAAGATTGTTCTAAATATTTATCGACGTTAAAATGGTGCGCGGGCCGGAAATCGAAAGGATTAATTAGAAGCAATTGTTCTTCTTCTTTGAATAGGTGCTTTCTTATTCGCCATATTATCCTTAGCAACATGTTTCTGTTCTTTGACCTGAGCTTCAGCTAATTTCTCATTAGCAATAGCTGCCGATTTTTCTTTCTCACTTTCAATTTTCTTTTCTTCTTCAGTCTTTTCTTCTTTCTTAACTTCGGGAGCAGTTACTGTCTTAGTAACTTTGACATTTCTGTTAGAATGTCTTTGTCTTGCAAATTTCACTCTTTCAGGATCACTAACAAATGTAACTTTAACCTCATCTCCAGTCTTAATAGCTTTAACAGTAACACTAGCGGGAGGAGTAGCAGAACCTCTATACCAAACCTCATTATTCAAATAAGAATCAATTTTAACTAAATTCAAATCTCTGTTGGGAACCTTCATATGTTTAGCAATGAATTCTTTGATTGCTTTTACAGCTTTAGCAGTTCTCTTGTAAGAAGGAACTTTAGTCCATTCCTTTCTAAGAGGTATAGTATATTCTCTTTCAAGTTTGTTAGTTTGTGTTTCAGCCATTATATACAAATAGGTTATACTTCGGGAGACCCTGCAGTCACTCTACTACTTCTTTGACCTCCATGTGTTAGAAATTCAGGTAACTCTTCCAATCTAAGGAATCCATATGACAATGTTCTTTCAGCTTCCATTCTCGCTCTTCTCAAATCACCAGGTTTATCTGTAAGTATAGATAGTCTTCCATTCAGAGGAGAAACCATTATTGTAACAGCTCCATTTCCAAGATTAGTTTCAAATTCAATAATCCCTTTTGAATTCATGCCTGATGGAGCAAAATAATTGCCTGACTGACTTATTGCATAACATGCAGCTAATGCTTTAATAAATGAGTCGTTAACACCAGAACTATAAGGATTAGTCGCAACCAGCTCGTAAGTTGTCATGTTTAACCTAAATGCCTCTTTGTAGCTCTTCTCGGTTTAATTTTCAACTTTGTTCTTCTCCAGTTTCTTCTTATAGCAGTAATTGCTGATGGATGAACTCTCTTTCCTTTTCCAAATCTGCGAACAACAGCCCAAACTGGAGCCCACTTAGTTCTGCGAGTGTGTGTGCCTAAAACTATTTTTTTATGATATAGTGTCATTTTATTCCTTTATACTCTCAAGCAATTTCTTGCCCTTTTCAGTAAGCATTCTTCCTTTCTTTTGAGTTTCATTCTTTGTTAAAAGCTCTGCTTTCTCAGCCTGCTGTAAAATTAATCTTATTATTTTTCCACTTGCAGGAGCAAAGTGAGCAGGTTGTTTTCCTCTGTCTTTTCTGTTTCCATATCTTGTTCTAAGTCTTTGTACGCCAACTGTTCCTCTCAAATAAATTTGTCTTAGAATACTTGCAGCTCTACCGTGCCAAAAGTTTTCATCTTCAATAGGTCTTTGTTTTCCTCTTCCACTTTTAACAAAAAAAATCCATTCTGGAGCATGAAATTCCTTGTGCTCTTTTAGTTCATTTGCCAATAGATGATTATATTTTCCAGCTTGAATAGTCTTAACAGCGTTCATGAAAGGTACTAAAAAACACCATTTATAAAGATTACTTATTGACAGTTTTATATCAATTAATCAAGAACATCTCTATTTAATAGGTCCACAGTAACCATATCCCCATAATAGAAGGAATCCCATAACTTTCATATCTTCTTAGAATATCACTTTATTTTTTATTAGATGGTTATTGTTTAACAATAGCACTATATATTTTGAGGTATTATAAACACTTCTCAATTTCTGGCACTTCTTTTCATTAAAATTATTGTAAATCCAATAACTCTATAATTATATTTCCCAGGTAGTTCATTCATCAAAGTCTGGGCAATTTCTTCTATTTTTTCACGACTTGAAACAGCACTCTTTAGAAGCTGAACTTTAATCACCCTTCTAGTCTTGAAAGCACTGGCTAAATGATCTATTCCAGTTTTTGTTAAACCATTTTTTCCAATTTGAAATGATAGTGTATCTGATTTCATGATATTTTAACTCCTCCAGCAGGTAATGCTGAGATAAGCTCCTCTTTGTTGACTTTTAAATTATCCGTTTTAACCTTAATCTTATCAATCTTCCCAGGAACAGCAGTCGCAATTATCTCTTGATCGCTTACAGATTGTTTAGGAACAGCTCTAACGATTCCATTCTGTTTTGTTATTACAAGTTCAAGCTTAACAATAAAATCTTTTACGCGTCCTTTCACATTCCAGCTTCCTTCCTTCATATCACTTTCTTTGTTTAACTGGCTTAATTTAAATGAATGAACTGAAGCTGAAGACTTTCCTTCTTTCCAAGCACGAGAGAAACACCCAGTAAAAACAGCACATTCATGTAAATCTTCATTGGAAATAACATTTACAGGCGCAATAATAGCACAGAAAGGACTTCCAGGCGCTTTAGTATGCATAACTATCAAGTCTTTGCGCATTTTCTTCAATTCATTCAATAAAGAATCATTACTATCAGCATTTTTGCCTCCAACAACAAGTTTTCCACTTCTAGTAAAGAACCACTTGTATTTTTTGTAATTAATCATAAAATTAAATGGAATTTTGATATATTAAGTTATGTAATAATGCTTAAATAGAAACTCTTGTGGTGAAAATTATGTCTAGATTTAGAAGAACTGCTAATATTTTAAGAATAATAGGAGCAACATCTATTATGGGAATTGCATTAAATTTATTTGTAGAAAGTGCTAGGATTAGAAGATATTTAGATGAATGTTCAAACTTAGAAGAAAGAGGTAGAATAGAAAATATTTCAAGAAGTCAAGATTATATGCATTTTTTAATTCCTTTTTATAATTTATTTGACGACAGATACAAAAGTAAATTAAATATTAAATAATTAAACAGGTCTTAAGTGACTCCACTTATCCAGCGCCATCTTTAATTCAGGATTAAATTTAGCATGTTTCTCCAATGTTTCTCCTTCATGAATTGCGTCAATTGCCTGCCTGGTTGCCATTGCTCCAGCTCTAGTTCCTTTGGGATGTCCATGTATCCCTCCAGAAACTAACATGACACATTCATCTCCAAATATTTTTAGTAAGTCTGGAACAAGGCCTGGATGTAATCCTCCAGATGTAACTGGAAATGCTTGTTTCAATCCATGCCAGTCTTGTGCAAGTCTAATATTTCTTTTCTCACTAACTCTTTCTTCTCGCAAAGTGTCAGAAACGTTTCTAACTTCCTCAGCAGTACCAACAAGTTTTCCAACAGAAGTTCCAGCATGTATTTGATCAACTCCAGCCATTCTCATTAATTTAGCAAGCATGTACATTGACATTCCATGTTTTGGATTTTTGTCAAACATAGCATGCATAGCTCTATGTGCATGTATGGCCATACCATAATCCCCCAGAACTCTTCTAAGAGTTTGCACTCCTGAATTTCCAACTACCACTACATCAATCATTGCATGTTTGAATCCATTATCATGAAGTAATTTTGCGCGTCTTTTCATTTCATCTGTTTCAGCAGTAATATTGATGTAAGCATCTTTAGTATCACCAGTTGCTTTCTCAGCCTTATCTCGCATTTTTGCAAGTAACTTAACACGCTTATCAAAATTGTTAAAACTCGTGGATGTTAAATTCTCATCATCTTTTACAAAGTCAAATCCACCCATCCATGTTTCAAATCCTATTTCAGCGTGCTCTACGTCTGAAAAACCAATTTTAGGTTTAGGAACAGCACCCAACATAGGGCGTTTGTAAACATTCATCATTTTTCTTATTCCATGCATTCCATGTCTTGGCCCCGGAAAACTCTTCAAATAACTCTTAGGAAAATGAATATCCATCAATCTTAAATTATCAAGAGCTTTCATTCCAAATATATTTCCTCCAATACCGCTTAATAATTGAGGTAAATTTCCTTTCTCCCATAAATCTAATGGATAAGCAACCTTAACATAATTTCCATCTAGATGGTATGGATGAGCCATTAATTTTCTCATTCTAGGAGGCATCTTAAAGAGTGTTGTCCAAGTTCCAGTAGAGCTTTCAGATGCAATCCTTCCAATTGCCTCATTTACTGGAACACCTTTAGCAGGTTCAAAATAGAATAAAGCAACTAATTCATCACTGCGAGGCTTATATCTTGGATCTACAAAATCTAAATACCACTCAACCTTCTTTTGCATATCAAATAGAAGTGTTTTACTTTTATAAACCTTTTACAATATTATTTAAAGAATTCCTTCTTTAGCAACTTCTAATATGAATGCTTTTCCATCACTTGCTGTTTGAGATTCCTTAAGCTTCATATCAACATTAACTTTTTGAGTGCATCTAGATGTCCCACTTGGAACTTGTACTTGAACTAATGCAAAAGCAGTAGAGCCGGAAAATTCATCAAATGAATTCCAAGTATTTACTCTAGTAATAAATAAATTTTCAGCTCTTTCCCTTCCCAAGATTCTTAAACAGTTGTTATCGCTGTCATCCGCAAGAGTAAGTTTGTATTGTAAACTATCTCTTCCTGTTAATGCAAGTCCATCAGGATGTCTTGCTCCTATTCCAAGTTTGAAAGGATCGCTTCCAGGTTTAACCTTAGCAGTATCAGCTGAACCTAATTTTATTACAAGGTTTCCATTTCCATCCCCAAACAAACCAAGAATTTCACTTTGCACTTGATCATTAAGACTATCAATGCTTTGAGTTGAACCAGCAAATATCGTCCTGACAAGAACCAAACCAAGAATAAGCATACTCATCCCTATAACAATGACTACAATAGTACCTATGGAAAGCTCCAAAGCTCCCTCTCTATTTTTGTTTACCATAATTAACCAGGTATTCCCTGTAAACCAGCAACTACGTTGCTAAGATAAACTGATATGTAAACTGCGAAAACAATTCCAAGCACAAAACCTACTACATTAAGTATCATTCCCCACTTAGACCAATTGTTCTTAGCTTTCTTATTTTGGTTTAATGAAAAGAAAAAGCCTATCAATCCAAGCAATATTCCAGGAGCCCCCGAAAGAATAGACATTATTCCAAAAATAATTCCTACAACTCCAGAACTATTATCGTGATGCTTAGTTTCTTTATCTATCATCTCTTTCTTCATATGCTGAAAAACAAGCCGATGTTTATAAATATTACCAAAATTTAATTAGACTGTGAGAAAAGGAGTTTCGCCGATAATTGCTACAGTAATATTAATTGCAATAACAGTTACGATTGGATTCATAGTATACAATTCCAGCAATGAATTCATTGCTCAACTTGCTCCTGCTCCATACTGTGAAAGAGTTTCATTTGAAGCAGGAATAAATCAGGAATGGGGAGTTTATTTTATTGAAGCAACAAATACTGGAAACGAAGTCATAAAAGGTTTTAATTTACAAATCAAAGACGATCTAGATAATATAGATATTCAAAAAATAGATTTAGTTCTAAATCCAGGACAATCAATTTCTCAAGAAGTTAATTTAGAAAGTGTAAATGATAAACAGCTCTCCATTATACCAATAATAGAAAACGCAGAAGGCACAGCAATGCCTTGTGATTATGTTTTTGGGAAACCACTTAATGCACAAATAACAGGTTTTGTTATTAATTAATGGGCGGAGAGGGAATCGAACCCCCGGCAGCACGAGCTTCAGTCGTGTACTCTCCCACTGAGTTACCCGCCCATAGAACACAATAAAAAAGAGCGGTTTTAAACTTTAGTATTTAGAATATTAGAAAGTCTATTCTGTTTTTCCCCTTCAAAACCAATTTTCTTATGAAATATTAAAGTAGATTTAGATGGTATTAGTATGTATACTGGTCTGGTAATTATCCCATCTTTTCTTAAATTCTTTGAACTTCCAACACTAACCTTAGAGTCTATATCAAAATATTTTTTCATTAAATCAGATATATCTTCAAAGAAAATTCTTCCCTGGTTTAAATATTCTTCACATTTCCACATATTTATTCCGACTCTAGGATTTCTCCCTAACTCATAATTAATGCTTCCTTCACAAGTAAATAATCTTTGGCAAAACCTTCTAAAATAGTCTTTATCTTCTTTTATCCAGTTTGGTAAATCAAATTTTTGTAAGACTTTTTGTCCAGCAGGAACACCTGCAAGATATAAAATGCGAGCAACAGGAGCGCAATTAAATCCGATATTATAGGTGTGATATTTATTAGTGGAGCAAGGCCTTATTTTTCCATTAATGTTAAAATTTTTTAACATTTCAGTTTCAAATCTTTTTAATTCTTCTAAATCTTTAGAAGTAAAATCAATTCTCCAAACAGGAGTTTTTTGTAAATTGCCGTCTCCCATTAAATCTGCAACAATACCTGCTAAAGTTTCATTTGCATTGATTGGAAAAAGATGAGTGTAATCTTTTAAGTGTCTTATTCGATGCGTTCGAGTTTTGTAAGTAGTTAGAAGATCTTCGTAAGTTAAGATTATACCCACTTATTTAGACAGACCAGGTTATTATAAACTAGAGTAGAAATCTTATAATGGTAAAATAAAGTGAGTCAGGCATAGGCCAGATTCTGTCAAAGATCGTTTCCCTTTCAGGACAAACTCTTTGTGCTAACATCATTCTAAGCCCACGGCTTTGGTGGTTGCATCAGCGAAGGCGCCACTTCAACTCGTGAGAGTTGGAGTCACCATTGTGCGATGCACAATTAGTGCGTTTCATCCGTTCCCTTAATTAAAAGGTTGGTTCGTTTCTGTTGCGGAGCTCTTGCCTCACGACAGCTGCCTTTTCAAGCAGTCGCTTTTATCGATGTCCGGACCTTCCTCAAAGGAGAATTCATAAAAACTCTTGTCTATCGAAAGACACCTTCGGAGTTAGCTGCCCGACTCACAAAAAATAACAAAAAGAACTATATTTAAAGCTATTGCATCTTTAATTTTCAGATGAAAAAAGAGATTGTCAATAATAAAGAGTCAAGAAGATCCTACTTAAAAAATAAAATAAAAAAAGAGATTCAGAAAGCTTACAGACACAAGCGTTTGATAGTTGGAATCATATCAATTCTTCTTTTAGTTGCAATATATTTATTCAAAGACTCATCATCAATTACATTAAGATATTCAACATTTCTAGGAGTAATTCTTGTTTCATATTTAGTGGATCATCTTTTTGATGTCAGATTGGAACTAAAGCACTATATTTTCATATTTTTAATAGGAGTCTCAACTTTAATGATGAGTCCATTATATTTTGTATATCCCACATACGATAAATTACAACATTTTGTTATTCCAATGCTTCTCTGTTCTATTATATTTTTCATGGTAAACAAACTTAAACTAGCAATGAAATGGAAACTAACATTCACAGTTTTATCTGTAGTAGCATTTCTAGGAATTTTTGAAATACTAGAATATGTATTAGATTCATTCTTTAATTGGAAATTACAAGGAGTATATCTAAGAGATATAACTGGCCTTGACAAATTCAATTTATTGCTTGATCCATTGCGCGACACAATATTTGATTTATCTTTTGGAATTCTTGGATCTTCATTATATGCTATTTTTGCATGGGCAAGACATAGAAGACAAATTAAATTTTCTTCTAAAGATATATAAAATAGCAAAATCAAAATACATAATGGCGCAAAAAAGAGATGATTACGAAGATGAAGATGATTCGGATAATAAGACCTTTGCGGTAGATAAATTAACAACGATCACAGCAATTTCTTTTGTAATATTAGCAGAATTATTCTTTTATTTTCTTAAAATAAAAACAAATGCAGACTTCGGATGGGTGCAAATAGTATTCGGAATAATTATAGGTTTAGTTATGGCTTTATTCTTAGTTTGGATCAGATTCATTATGGCAAGCAACAAGTATATGGGTGGTCTGATAAGCGTAGCAGGAATAATTGCAGTAGCATATGCATTGACAAGAAAATACCAAGGAACATATACAACTATCTTTTTATCAATCGGAATTTTGTTAGCTTTATTCTATACATTCTTCTATTTTATAAAATCCAACAAGAAATAATTAATATCTAAATAATTATAAAGAGTTTAATTTATTTAAAATAATGAACAATATTCAGATTAAAGTGGGTTATTATGAAGGTGCAAGAGGTGACCCAGAACCTCCAGATAATTATCGGGTTGAGATTACAATAGGTAATCACACATTTGTACCAGATCTTAGCAAGAGTCCAATTGGGTATAGCATGTATAGGTGTGGACCTTATACGACTAAAGAAAACGCTAATCAAATAGCTGTTGAAATTGCCAGAGAACTTGGCCTAGAAGCTAAGTTAGCTCAGGAATAAAATCAAAATTACATCTTTACTTATAATCATGCCCAAAAATAATATTCTCTAGATATAATTCTTTTTTATCTACATCATAAGAATATGTAACTCTCAACTTTCCTATTCTAAGTCTGCAACTTCCAATTAAATCGTAACGAAGATGCTTATATCTCTCTGGATTTTCAGCAACTTCATCAATTTTCTTGGTAATTCTATTTTGAAAAAACTTATCTAATTTATTGAAGTCTCTTTCAAATTCTTTAGTTGGAAGAATTTTGTAAATCATCCCAATTAGCAAATTCTCTATTCTTTATTTGCTCTTTAGATCTTTTATGAGATTCCATAAATTCCTTATTACTCATTAATTCAAGAGATTCAACTATCAAATCAAATTCTTCTTTAATTCTGATTAAGTCAGCCAAAGCCTTCTTGCTAATAGTTACATTTTCCATGAAATAATGGCAAATCAAAAGTATTTATGTTTTTTGGTTAATCATAAAGAATAGATAAATCATAGACGCGCGTACGCAGGAAATTATAAGCAAAAATTTGTGAGTCCTTATTAAAATTCTGATATGTTCAATCTTGTTAAAGTTGAACAGACAGAAAATCCGAAGATTTTCTGATCTTCTAAACAATTAATTGAGGCTATTAGTAGCTGTATGCTGAACCCCTCGTTGCCTTAGGGCGTACACACCAGCTCTATCAACGTCATCTTCTATAACGGCCTTAGTTGTTTCGTCTTGCGGATGGCTTCGTGCTTAGATGCTTTCAGCAC
>JBBSXJ010000002.1:0-9334 GCA_038045825.1 Nanobdellota archaeon | reverse complement strand
AGATATAGATGCAGAAGCATTGTATATTGTTGCATTTAAGCTATAAACTCCATCTGTTACGGTAGCGTTTAAGGTGATTGCGCAGGAAGATAATCCTGCTTTAACATTACATCCTGTTGCAGTGGTGTTTCCTATTTTTGTCCATGTTCCGCTGATGTTAAAGAAAAATGTTGCATTTAGAGCGTTTGGAATATCTGTCGTGTTATCGAAAGAAACGTTGAATAATCTGTTAGTTACAGAAGTCATGTTTGTTCCAGAGGCAAGGCTTATTACTTTTACGTTATCTCCTTCTGCGGCCATAACTAACCATGCAAACAGTGATGCAAAGACGATTAAGGTTGTTAAGAAGACTATATTTTTTTTCACACGTACTCTTTTCATGACAAGAATATGATTGTTTAATATTTAAACTCTTTCATTTGTTGAATTTTAATAATCTTTGCAGAATTCCTTTTTTAATCAAGATTATTATTGATACTACTAATCCTGCTACAATTATTATGGCTCCTAGAATCCAATAATTTATTTTGAAACTATTTTCATTTTCATTTTGTTGGTTTCCTTGAAGTTGGTTAGCACCAGATGAAGTATTTTGGGTAGTATTATTTGTTGAGTTTGTGCTTGAACCTGTTGTGGATCCAGAAGTAGTTGTTCCTGAAGATGATCCGGATGATCCTGAAGATGTTGTTCCTGTAACTTCAGATACATCATATAATATCGAAGATATTTTTATGTTTCCAGCTTTGTCTGTTACTGTGCAGTTTGATTGCTGGTCTTCTCCTACTGTAGATGTAGAAGGTGTTGAGTCGAAATCAATGCTAGATATATTAGAAAGACTATCTGTACCACTACAATCACAATCCATTTCTTCATCCTCTTCTACAGTATAATCTTCGCAAGTGAAACTTGCGGTTGGTAGATTATTATCAAATATAAATCTTTGAATTGTCGTTGTACGGTTTAAGTTGTTTAAAGTATCATTTGCGTAGACTGTTAAGTTATAATATCCGTCTGGATATCCTGTCGTGTTTATCGTTGTTGAATATCTTGATGTTCCTGTTTCTAATGTTGCTGTAACTGTTGCATTTTGTAGTCCTGAAGTTGCATTAGTTATATTGAAGAAAACTGTTTGAACCCCTATTGTTGCATCAGTGATTGAAATGTTAAGTATTAGGTTTTGAGAATAGTTACCTCCAGATGCGAAACTTGCAAAGTTATCTGCTGAAACTGCCGGAGGTGTTGAGTCAAAATAAACTGAAGATATGTTAACTGAAGAATTTACTTGAGCGGTTGAATTGTAAACTGTGGAGGTTATATTGAAGAATCCATCTACCCCTGATACGTTAAATGTTGTCCAACATGCATTTGAGCTACATGTGGAGCTATTTGTTAGAAATGTTCTTGTAGCACCGCTTACTCTGAAGAAACTAGCATTTATAGTTGTTTGAGGTGTTCCTGGAATAAGTATATCTGTATTGTTTACAAATGAAATATTAAATAGAACTAACGCTGCTGTGCTGTGATTTGTACCGCTTAGAGGAGAGATTGTGCTTACAACTGCTGAAACAAGGAATGCTAGAACTACTAAAACTAGGAATGAAATGACAAGTATTATCTTCTTATTTTTCATCATCTTTTTATTCTAAATTGTTGTAAATTGTCTTTATAATATTATTTGTAAGCTTCTTTGTGAAGTTTTCTTAGCTTTTCACTTTGAAGTTTAGCTAAGATTTCATTAAGTTCGCTTGCTAAAGAGTTTTTAACATCAAGAGGATGGATCTTTTTAGCAAGAACATCTTTTTCAAGAGACTCGTAATTTTTATATTCTTTATCTCCTCCGAATTTTGCAGGTCTTGAAATGGTCAGATTTTCTTCTCTGTCATTTTTTAGTACAAAAATAAAATATTTGAATAGAGCCATCACTCCATTTTCTACACTACCTTCAACAAATTCTGCCTCTTTTATTTTTCTTATTACTTTTTCTTTATCATCTAATAAATCTACTTTTGTTGCTTCTATGCTTGAACTCATTTTTTCACCTACCAAACCTCTAATAATTGGATTGAGGAGCTCAATTCTTGGTTTATATCCTATCTTTGGTAAGTTTTCTCTTGCGTATACCATTATTTTTCTCTGATCCATTCCACCTAATTGTGCATCCACTTTCAAATATTCTTCATCTAATGCTTGCATTAATGGATAGATTAAACCTGAAAGTTTTGCTGAATCTCCTTCGATGTTTTTAACTACCTCCGAGGCTGATTTTCTTGCATCGTGTAGGCTGGTGATTGTGCTTAGTTTTAACAGATCGTGTAAGTAGTTTTCGTTAAGTTGTATTTTGCTTCCCTTTACAAATTCTAGCTTTTTTATGTCTATATCTATTGCTTTTAGAATAGATTTCATAGCTTCTTCATAATATGCATGTCTTTTTTCTAGTATATCCCATGGAACTGAATCAAGAGCTGCATGCAAATCTGCTAGTAGTATTTTTACCTTACAACCGGCTTTTAGGAAGTCTGCAACTTTAAGCATTGGAAAAAAGTAAGCTATGGAAATGCTTCCAGTAGGCATTGTTCCCCAATATATTGAAATTTCTTTTTTCTTAGAGATTTTTTCTTCTAATTCATCAAGACCTATAATTTCTTGAAGATTTCTTTTTATTAAGTCTAACTTTTCACTTGTATCCATATTCTTGACTATCGAAAGGTTAATTTAAAGATTGTGCTACAATCTTTAACTCATTAAACTAAAAGTTTAAGATTTAGAGATTATGCTTATAGTTTCATGCGACGAATTGCATTAATTGTAGGAATTATTGGCTTAGGTGTTTTAGTTTCATTTTTAATTTCTAATGGAGAAGGGGTTAGTAGTCTTGACAGCCTTGTTGTTGGAGAGGTTGTTTCTATTTCAGGGATTGTAGATGAAGAGAGAAAGTTTGGAACTGGAAAATTGCTTATTGTTGATGATATTTCTGTTTTTTGTGAATGTCATAATGAATATGTAGGTAAGAAAGTTTTTATTTCGGGAATGGTTGAAAGATTTCCAGAAGATTTGAGGATTAGGGCTTTTAAGGTTCAAATTCTTGATTAATTAGGTTGTAGATTTCTTGTGCTTGCTTACCTAATATTTTTTCTAGATCTTCTTTAGATGCGTTTGCAATATTCTTTAGATTTTTGAATTCTTTTATTAATTCTTTAGATTTTATAGGTCCTATTTTAGGAAAACCCTCTAAAATAAATTGAACTTGTTGTTCTTTGGATAAGAAATTCCTTGATTGTCTTATTGATGGCTCTTTTTCTTTTTTATTTGCTAGGATTGAAATGTATTTTGCCGTATCTTTTGAGTTGTTTGAATATATTATTGGAATTTTATATTTCAAAACTGTGCTTAACATGAAACCCTTTATTGCATTTTCATTGATATTTGATATCAAATTGTCATCTTCTATTATTAGTAAATGGTTTTCATATTTCTTCATATTTTCTAATTGATTGAATATTCTTTTATCTATTATTGAACTTGCCAGATCTGATTTTGTTTTTCTTTCTATTGCTATGTTATTTACTAGATAATCTGCTATTTCTAATTGTTCAAATTGAACTTCGTGATTTAACTTAACTAATTCACTTATAACTAAAGAGTTTCTTTCTCTATTGTCTGCGATAATTGTTTTTTTATTTTCTTTTATCTTTTTATTTGAAAAAATGTTGAAGAAAGTCATTAGTAATCTTCTAAGGTTTTATTTTTTAAATCTTGTTTAACTAATTCAATTGTTTTTTTCATTTTCTTCTCTCTTGCTATTGCAGCATAGTGGTGTGCTTCATCTCTTGTTCCTTTCGTTATAAGGATTGCTAGTTTTCCCTTGCTTAATCTTGCAGTTCTGCCTGCTCTTTGAATTCTTCTTATTTCTGATGGTATTGGTTCATAGAAATAAACTGTATTTACCTCTGGAATATCAAGGCCTTCTTCACCTATTGAAGTTGCACATAATACATTAACTTCTCCAGATTTGAACTGTTCTATGACTTGTTTTTGTTCTTTTTGAGATAGGCCTGAATTTCCCGATGAGCTTTGTTTTTTTGCTTGACCTACAAATGTTCTTGCTTTAATTTTTTCTATTTCGTTCAATTTATTTACTATTATATTAGCTGTTTCTCTATATTGGGTAAATACCATTACTTTAGTTCTTTCGTCATTTTTTATTTCATTTTCTATTAGAGCTTTTAACTCTTCAATTTTAGGATGTTCTATTTTGTTTTCTATTAATTTGTTTATTGATAATCTTGCTGCTTTGAATTCTGATGAATTTACTAGTGTTTGAACACCTTTGCTTTTCTTCTCTTCTGCTTGTTTTTCTAAGCCTTTGAGATATTCATTTAATCCAGATATTGTTTGAGTTTCTAATAGTTCTAATGCATGAGAAATTTTTATTGCTTGAGCACATAAAGACATTCCAATCATTGCATTGAAATTTCCCGGAGATACTTGACTTGCTAATCTATTTTGCAATTTTAGTAATGTAATTTTGTTTGCAGGCTCAAATAGAAGATTTCTATTTCTTAATTGCTCTACTTTACTGTTATAAATTCTTTTTAGAAGAACTTGGATTTCTATAAAATCTTTGGGAAATGGAACTTCATGTTTTTCTATTTTTAATTCTTGCAGATAGGGTTTTACATCTTCTGAATCTCTGTTTCTAATCTCTAGTCTTTCTATGTCTAGATTTTTACATATTTGTTGAACTCTTGCTTTATCTGAACCTGGAGAAGCTGTTAGGCCTAGAATTCTTTGATTTAGTGCTTGGGATTTGTAGGCATTTGCTACAAAAGTGTAATCATAGTTTTTTAGACATCTATGTGCTTCGTCTATTACTAGGAGAGATACATCTTCTAGATTGTATAAACCCTTTCTAACATCATTTGCAATACATTGTGGTGTTGAAAATATTATTTCTGCGTTTCTCCATATACTTTGTCTTTTCTTTGCATTTACGCTTCCGGTGAAAATATCTATTTCTGCAAATAGTTCATGCAAGTTTTTCTTAAAATATTCTAGGTGTTGCTCGACTAGAGGTCTTGTTGGCGCAAGAATCAATATTTTTTTACCTGGGAATCTTTTTATTATTTCTACAGATAACATTAATGCAATAAGAGTTTTTCCTATTCCTGTTGGGAGAATAACTAAAGTATTATTTTCTTTTGCTGTTTCAACAATTGCTTTTTGATACTCTCTAGGTAAAATTTTTATTTCGTTCATTTGTAAGCCTATACTAAAAGAATTGCATACATCATGAATATTAAAGTTATTATTGTAAGAACAGACCATAGAACTCTTGAACCAAAGTATATTTGAGAACCATCTAATTTTGAGAATGGTATTAGGTTGAAAAATGCATAGAATGTTGCCATTTTTGCTATTATCTCAGTTCCAGGAAAAGGAAGCCAGTAAGTTATGAATGTTATGGCTAGACATGCGATTATTCCTGCTGCTCCAACTAATGCATTGTGGAAATCAGTCATCTCTGTGAAGCTATAAGGTCCGAATCTTTTTGCCGCTCTTCTTTTTAATGCTCTTGTTTCATATGTGAGTACAGTCATTAGTTTTATTGTTCCAAGACTTACTATTGCTACAAAAATAGGAATTAATACTCCTGCAAAAATACTTTTATTTATTTTGTCTCCCGGATTGAACCAGAATCTATTCATTCTCCAAACTTCATGCTGTACATCTGCATCTAATCTTGATGCTACTATTTTTTTAGTTATTATGTTGATTCCTATTATTATTGCTCCAAATAAAACAATATATCCGAATGATTCTAAGTCTCCTTGAATTAATTCTATGAATCCAGAAACAAAACCTAGGGTGATTATTGCTATTATTATTTCGTTTATCTCTCTACTTTTCATTTTTGTGCTAGTTTTTGATTTTTCTCAAATAAATCTTTATTGATTTTTTGGGTGATCAATGTGTTCCTCAATTTACGAAAAACACATTGACATATAAATTTATGTCTGCTAAATCATATAGTGTAATATGCTCATCTACATAGCGTAAAGTATAAATATACTACAAAGCAGTTTTCTTTATGCTTAAAATAAAGAAAGTGTCTGAGGTAATGAATAAACACGTATATACTGCTGAAGGAGAATACTTTGGTCAGGTTGAAGATGTTAACTTAATGGATAATAAGGTAGATGGTTGGAAGATTAGAGTTAATGGAAGTTTTGTAAGTTCACTTGGTGGTGCTAGAGGAGTTATTATCCCTCATCAGTTTGTAAAAGCTATTGGAGATGTTTTTGTAATTACTAGCAGTTCTATACCTTCAAAGAGTGAAGGAATAGATTTGGGTTCTACTAACTCTTCTGCTACAAGTTCTCCTGGTAGTTCTTCAGGATCTGGAAGCATGATGACTTCTGGATTTGATTCATTCTAAATTCTTTTTGCAAGAATTTAAATAATTAAGATATTTTTGCTTGTTATGGTTGAAACAATTTTATCTAGCCCTCTTATCTCAGAGGGAGTTTTGCCTTTCATACTGATATTTACAATTGTTTTTGCTATTTTACAGAAATCTGAGATTCTTGGAAAAGACAAGAAACAGATTGATGCTATGGTCGCATTGGTATTTGGGTTAGTTACTATAACTTTTGCCAGGGCTGTTGGTATAATTAATCAGTTGCTTCCTTTTTTGGCTGTTGCTATAGTTATGATTCTTGTCTTTTTGATATTAGTATCATTGTTTTACAAAGATGATGACGGAAAAGATATTTGGCTTTATGGCAAAGGAGTTAAGAATACGATGATAGTTCTTGCTTTTATCGCGGTTGTTATTGCTGGACTTTACTTTACAGGAGCTTGGGATTATTTGACTTACAAATTTACTGAACCTGGAACAAATCTTGTTACTAATATAGTATTTATTGCAATAATAATTGTTGGATTTTTGATTGTGTTTTTCGGGGATAAACCTAAGCCTGGGAAAGATTAGTAGTGTTTACGAAACATATTTAAATAAACTTAGTATTTTGACTTCATGATGATTAGTGCTGGAATCTTTGCTCAATTCTTTTCTTTATATGATTTGTATTCTCAGTGGGAGGTTTCAGGGGTCTTTGACTTTTTGCTTCCTGCACTTCTTATATTTGCAGTAATATTTGGTATTTTGACTTCTACAGGTGTTTTAGGAGCAAATAGGGGGGTTAATTTTGTTATTGCCGCTGCTACGGCTTTGATGGCAATGAGATTACAGATAGTTTCTGATTTCTTTGGATTATTGTTGCCTGGACTAGGAATTGGAGTCGCGGTTTTAGTTGTAGTTCTCGTTTTGTCTGGATTGTTCTTGCAGAAATCTAATTGGAGACAATGGATGCCTACATTCTTCTGGGGAGGAGTGATTATTGCTTTGATAATAATTATAAGTGTATTGAACAGCTTTGCTTGGTTTGGATCTGTTTGGTGGCAAGTTAATTGGGTTTCTGTTGTTTGGATAGTTGTTATAATTGCAATACTTGCTCCTTTGTTTGTAACTCCTAAGACTGATGGAGAGAAGGATTGGGAAAATAAGAACTTTGAAATTCCATTTGTTAATGTAAGAGGACCTAAACCTTCCTCATAACCATGGCCACTGATTTGTCTTCATTTGCATATTTTGGACCCGTGCTTGTTTTTCTTGCGGTTTTTGCTATAATGTTTGCAGTCCTTCACAAAACCAAACTTATAGGAGAGAATAAGGCTGCTCAAATATTCATATCTTTTGTTTTTGCAACTATTTTTGTTACTGCTTCAAGTGCTGGAGAAGTTCTTCTTAATGTTATTCCTTGGTTTGCTGTTTTGCTTATCGCTTTGTTTTTGATAATGGCAATCGTTGCTTTTATGGGTAAAACTGATGCTATGATTGGGAAGGGAATTGGATGGGTTTTTGTTGTTTTGCTTATAATCATTTTTCTTATTTCAGGTATAAAAGTATTTTCGCATTCTCTTGCACCTTACTGGCCAAGTGCAACTTATGCTGAAGTTTCAGAGGGAGATCCTAACTTAGTTGGATTCTTTGCTTGGCTTTATTCTCCTCGAGTTAAGGGATTTTTCTTGTTGGTAGGAGTTGCAGCTATTGCTACTTGGGTATTAGTAAGGAAATGGGGCGGAGATAAGAAGTAATTTTTTATCTTTTATTCTTTAAACTTGAGTTCTTAGATTTAAAGTAGAATATTGATGCAATCATAAACCAGATTACTCCCATGGAAACTACATCAATTAATCTAGTGCGTAATAAGAGATTTGAGCCACTTACAAGAAATAAAGTAATATAGCCAAAGAAAAAAATAATTGCAGATCCCATTAGTTGACTTGAAAAAGAAATCTTTAATTTGCTTATGGTTATTACAACAATTAAAATAGTAATAGCACTTATTATTATTTGAATTAATATTGGTTGAGGCAGTCTTATAATAAACATACTTATCAAAGTAAATACTTTGATAAGTGGTCCCAAAATTAAGATGCTTGCTAATTGTATTATGATGGTTATGCTTATTTCTGCTAATCTATTCATTTTTTATGTTCGTGTTTATGGCCTAGAACCTTTGCGAATGTTTTCTGAGTTTCAATTAATTCTGTTTTTATGTCTTCAACGTTTGTGACATAGTCTCCTACTTTTCTAAGGACTGATGCTTGAAGAGTGTCTATTATTTTTTCTATTCTCTTTAAACGATCTTCTATTGCTTCCGTTTTAGTTTCTAATTCTGTTTTGAAGTTTGACATTTTTTCTAGTTTTTTTCTAACATCTGATAATTTTTCTGAGACTATTTGTTCAGATATTTCCATTATAGTATCGCTACTTAGTCCTTGACTATATTCATAGTTTTGTTGTTGTGTGCTTTGAACTCCTGAGTCTGGACTATATCCTGAGAAATATTCTTGTTGATTTTGAGGTTCTTGTTGCATTGGCATTGAAGGTTGCATCTCTTGCATGTTTTCTTGTTGGTATTCTTGCTCGGGCGTTTGAGAATCTGAAGGCATTGGAGGAAGAGGGATTTCTGGCTCTTCAATTGCTTGCTTTATTTTACTTTGAGACATTGCTTCAGATATTGCTCTGTAAGGATTTCCTTGTTCTTGCAATTTTAAGACTATCTGATCATCTTGCATTCCTGTCTGTCTCATTCTTTGTACTTCTTCCAGTAAACCCATTAGGCTTTGTGCCTCCCTTTTGCAGTCATGAATAAATCTATTTGGCGTTGTAACATCATTAGCTCCTCTTTTCTTGCAGACTCTGAAAGCTGGTCTGCTACCTTTTTTAGAAAATCTTGTATTTTAATGTTTTCTTCCATTGTTTTTG
>JBBSXJ010000001.1:0-75680 GCA_038045825.1 Nanobdellota archaeon | reverse complement strand
CCGCCAGCGGGATCAACTGGATTTGTGAAAAAAATTAATTTTTCTAAAATCTTATCGATCTCGTATGCATCTGGCAAGATTGCATTAATTATTATAATTTTGTTACCTTTCTATAAAGTAATTTCGCACTCGCTCCAAAAAATAAAAGTTTTGTTGAAATACTAATTAACCGATTGCATACATCATATCTTACTTTGCATTTGCCGGGAGATGAACCCCGACGCTATAACGTAAGACACTCACAACGTGTTCCATCTTAATGAATGATGTTCTAAAATATACTATTTAAACGTTTCGAGGATGTTTATGCATGTTGACAAAAGTCAACTTTGTTTAAATGTTTCGAGGATAAAGATTTTTAGAAAACTAGTTATAAATGTTTTTTTAATAATTTATCTACTAAATCAACGAACATTTGCTTCCTATCACCGTAAATTTCTATTAGACCATTACCCCTTACCTCAAGTCTTGCATAACCATCTTCAGGCCTATCAGTATCCCATTTAGCACCAAACTTCACAACTCTGTATCCGTTCCCAATAAATTCTCTAGCAAGATCTCTGACTGAGCCAAGATCCGATTTAATGCCCTTTACTAATTTGACTTCGTGAAATTTTAAAGGCCTAGCAAATATTTTTGCTTCTGAATGTGAATTAAAATCAAAAGGAGAAATCCATGTTCTTACCATTCCTCGACTGCTAAGGTCGACCGTTAATGAATGAGGAAACACACATGGGTCTGTCAGATCCGCATTCAAAATAACAGAGTATAATTCCGTATTGTCTGGATTAATTGCTTCAAGCAATCTATTGGGCATATAAGGGTCAACATAAGAGAAACTAACTTTATGGCTCATAAAAATCAACAAAAACGTCTATATTTAAATCTTAACTCATCAAATGCACGAGTAATCTGTGTCAAGATTTATAAACCAAAATTTTCTACCACTGCCCCATGAAGGATAATCAATTTCATAAAGCAGTAGAAGCAAGAAAAGCAGTATCTGATCTATACCGCGCATTAGAACACCTTTCTTCAGATGGTTTCCTCGCCTTGCCTTCTGAAGAGCAAAGAGCCCATATAGCCGCATATAGAGGAGAATTGCCTGAACTAAAAAGAAGAATTCCTGACACTATTCAGCGTGGAACAGAGTTGCATCTTTTCGAGCTTATTCTCCAAATATACGAATAATCTACACTGCTCATTGCATCAAATGCACTAGCAGCGCCATGCGAATATACAAACCGTTTTCGGCTTGCCGAAAATAAGCTACTCTTTTATCTGTTTCTTCAATTTCAATAGGTAAAACAATTTCATCTATCTTTGGCAAAGGATGTAAAATCCTAGCACTTTTCTTAAGTAAATTAAAATTATTTTGATTAATTGTATATTTCCCTCTAGCACTATTGTACTCATCAAGAGTAATTCTTTCTTTCTGAATTCTAGTCATATAAACTATATCAACTTCAGGCAAAATCTCATCTAAGTTTTTTTCTTCTCTATAAGCAATTCCATGTCTTGAAAGATATTCCTTGATATCTTGTTTCATCCTCAAGTGTTCAGGAGATAAAAAGATTATTTCATTTCCAGGAAATTTACCTAATAGGTAGCAAAGAGAGCGAGCAGTTCTACCAGAAGAAAGATCTCCAACAATTGCAATCCTCAAATTATCTAATTTTCCAGTTTCTTTCCAAATTGTATACAAATCAAGTAATGCTTGAGTTGGATGTTGCCCTTTTCCATCTCCTGCATTTATCACAGGAACTTTAGAAACAGAAGCAGCAATCTTCGCCATGCCTTCTTCATAATGTCTTATTACAATGGCATCAGCATAATTTGAAACAACAAGTATAGAATCCTGTAATGTTTCTCCCTTTACAGCAGAAGAGAACTCTTTAGCATTTTCAGTTGTAACAACACTTCCACCTAGGCGCAACATAGCAGTCTCAAAGCTAAGACGAGTTCTAGTACTAGGCTCATAAAATAATGTAGCAAGAACCTTTCCCTTCAACACAGGTTCGTGGAGTTTATCTTTTCGAAATTCATCAGCTCTAGAAAATATGTCAAATATAATATCAGGAGTAAGTTGTTGAGACTCAATGAAATGCTCCATTAAAATAGAGGATAATTTTAAGTCTATAAAAAGATAATTGCAATTAGAAGATTACTTAGGTGGAATTAAATTAGCCCAGTCATCTATGAATTGTTCAATTTCTGGAAGATGAACTTTCATATCTCTATTTTTTATGTAAATCTTTGCAAGTAAATACATTATCATTCCCAAACTCTTTGCAGATTTATTGTTTCCTGCAACTATTTGCTTTATTCCAAATGCATAATTGTTGCTATCGCATACGCTTAGAACAGGAACTCCGACTATATTAGCATCAGTCAAAGCATTCTTGTCTAACCAAGGATCGCAAATCAAAACAAGCTTTGTTTCAAAGAAGTTAGCCAAGTTAGTGTTAGTCAATATTCCAGCAGGGTATTTCTTTGTGAATGATCTTATTCCCAAAGTTTCAGCAAATAATTTTACTGCATGCCATCCAGCTTCTCTCTTACATACAACAATCATATCTTCTGGAGCATATTTAGATAAGAATTCTCCAGCTTCTTTTACTGTTGAGTCAAGCATTGCTGTGTTGAATACTGCTAATCCATCCGCCCTGCGTTTGTAAATATACTTGCGCATATTTGGAGTAATAACCCTAGTGCCTAAATGCATAGAACTCTTCAAGTAATCTTCAATTGGAACAAGAGTGTCAGTAGGCTCACTCTTTTCTCCAGTAACTTTCTCTTTAATATCTATTTTTTCAATTTCTTTGAATTTTCCTTCAAGAGCCTTAAGCTTGGCCTTCATAGCTTCAGATAATTCTTTCTTAGGTTTCTTTTCCTTTACTTCCTCAGATGTTTCAGTCTCCTCTTTCTCAGATTCTGTTTTCTTATGAGTTTTCTTCTTAGGTTTTTCTTCTTCACCAACAATTGCTTCTTTAACGTTTTCTACAACTTTTTCAGCTGCTTCTCCAATTTCTTCAACAACATGTTCCGCAGCATGAGCTACCTTTGATATTATTGATTCTTCTTTCTTTGTTTTTGCCATTGTAATTTTAATATAAACAGTGCAGGGGTTTTTCGGAGTTTATTTCAGTCCGTACCTGCTAAGTTTAAATCAATCAGAATTATGGGTTTTTAAAGACTTCGATTTTATTATCCTTAACGCGCATCTTAATCAAACATCTATAATTGTTAAGTCATCTAAATGTACAATTGGACAAACTAAAGAAGAATCTCCCTTTCTTTCTATTTTATCCTTGTTAACTTTAAGCTTCGCGATTTCTCTCATATATAACCCATAAGTTCTTTCCCAGTCTCTCTGGTAAAATTTACCAAAAGTAATTGTTGTTCTACCTTCAGGAGTGTTTGCCGTGGCTTCATAATGAGTTCCCTTATCCTTTATAGAACTCCCACTAAATGTGTGATCCATAGAGGCAAGGAGAATTAATGGTTTATAAATATGTATAGGGGTTAACTAATTGCATCATTAGGATTTATCAAATGCTATCTGCGTTAACAAGCGTTCTTTCATTTCCAAGGGATTTTTAATACTAGTTGAAATCGGACAATCTTTAGATCTTTTTGATCGAATACCAAGCAACTTGCAGTGTAGTAAAAATTCTAATTAGAAAATTTCTGATGTCTATAGTCTCTCACACAAACCGAAAACTTTAGTATGAAGTGAACTCAAAGTTTTTTTGATTTTTTCATTTAAGTCTCTTCTCAATTTCTTTTAATCTCTTTAGCTTAGCCTCTCTCCATGATGTAGAAACTCCGCATTTAATATAATCAACTCCAAAACCAACAGCATAATCAGCTAATGCATTATCCATTGTTTCTCCAGATCTATGGGAAATAATAGTTTTTATTCCATGCTTCTTACACAAACCAAATATCCTTTTCAATTCAAGCAATGAACCATTTTGATTTGGTTTTATTACTATCCCTGATATAGATTTACTTCTTATTGCTCCAACAGTTCTATTATATTGAGTGGCAGTTAAGTCATCACCTACAATCATGCATTTTTTGCCAACATTTTTATTTAATCTAGCAAAGCTAGAAAAGTCTCTTTCATGGAAAGGATCTTCCAAATAAAACAAATGATAATATTCAATTAATTCTTGGATGAATTTATTCTGCCATTCAGTATTTATTTTTCTCTCATAATAATTATAATTTCCATTCTTGAATAAAGAAGAACTTGCACAATCCAATCCAATCTCAATATTGAACTTAAACTTTTTCTTTGTTTTAATCCTGAATCTATTTAACAAATCAAGAACATCTTTATCATTAAATTGTACAAGCAAAGCTCCTTCATCATTTACTCTTTTTATTTTAAGTTTCTTCTTTGCTAGTTTGTATAAATAATTCATAGCCTTAATATTTTTAGAGATAGATTTTCCTTTGGGTATTACAAGAAACTCCTGAAAATTAGGATGTTTATTTACAGAAGAACTATGCAATCCCCCACCAATAACATTTCCAACTGGGAAAGGTATTTTTCTTGAGTTTCCAACTATTTCATAAAGCTGTTTTCTATTGGTATATGCAAGCGCTTTCAATATTGCAGACTCAAAAGCATAAAGAGAGTTCGCTCCAAATTCATTAGCACTTTTTATTTTAAGTTTCTTACAAATAATCTTTTCAACTATCTTTAAATCATCAAATTCATTTATTTCAACATCTTCTTTCCAATTATTGAGAAATTTAACACAAAAATCAATATTTTTATAATAAGATCTAGTCTCATAATCTCCAGTAGATTTCCCATTTGGAGATGAAGCTTCCTCGCATCTATTAACTGACACAGCAATTGTCTTTTCTCCGCGAGAATCTTCAATGATTCTAGCCTTAACCTCTTTTATAATCATAATATAATAAAACAATAAAGCTATTAAAACATAATTATCGGTTTAAACAATGGGTTTGTTAGATTTTCTCACTTCAAAAAGAAGAACTAAAGAAAGAATTGCTTTGTTTAATTATCATATTTTCAATATGGAAGAAGGAGTGAGAACAATTAATTCGGTAAGATCATCAAATCCAAGATCCTTAAAACAATTATCTCAAATAACCGAAATTTATCTTAAAGAAGCCAGACATTTCAGAGAAAAAGAAGAGAAAAATTTGACAAGAGCCCAATTATATCAATGGGCTATCGTATATTCAAGACTGGAACTGCAATGTTCACAATTAAATAATTACTAATAAGTAATTAAGATAGGCTCTGTCCGGGTTGAGTTTAATGGTGAAATTTTAAGAAAAACACTAACTAGAAAGAGCATTTTCTGGAAGAGTTGATTATAAAATCTTAGACTAACATATTCAAAGCAGTAAAACTATTAAACTATAGTATTGAATTCAAAAATATGAGTTTACTAGAAAAATTCAGAAAGATATTTGCAGAGAATAAGAAGAGAAGAATAGAAAGATCAACAAAAAGCAGATTAATTGAATATGTTAATGGGCTGGAGGACAGCACTAGAATAATTCAAGAACTTAGGGTAAACCCAGTAGATGAAGAAGAATTAAGAGAATTTAAGAAATCTTTTATGAGATATCTAGATAATGTAAAAAACTTTAAGGAAACAACCCAACTGTCAAGATCAGATCAATATAGATTTGATACTGCTTATTTACAGTTTAAAAATCAATATGAATGGCTCTTTGGTAATCTAAAATATTAATTGCATCAATGCTATCTAATATAGTTTTATTCTTCAGACCCACCAGAAGAATCTTCAATAATTGCATCTTCTGTATCACCTTCATTAACAAGGCCCATTTCCTCAGCTTTCTCAACTATTTCTTTTTCAACTTCTTTCTCCTTCTCAACTATCTTTTCATCATCAACAGAGTCATCACGGACAGGATGTAGTTTAGCTCCTGTCTTTAGAGGCATAGGTCTTCTTACAGATATAGGTAAAACTCCTGCTCTAAATTCCTTCGTAGCAATTTTCAAAGCATCAAAGTGCATAGCTGTCAATTCTTCGTCAGAAATAGCCATTAAAAGTGGAGCGTCCATAGAAATTTGCAAAGCTCTAGCACCCAATATACGTGCTATTTCAAATCTAGTAAAACCCTCATGTACTTCAACCATGTTACTTCAGAAACTTTTTAAGCTTTTTAAGTGTATCGTCATACAGTTTTGGAAGAGTTTTCATCATTTCAGTTATATCTTCAGTTGATAAATGAGCTTCCATTCCTTTTTGAGCAGAGTGTATCATATGTTCTTTTCCTTTGTAATGTGATATGCCCAACACAATCTTTCCATCAGCTGCTTCTTCTTCTTCTCTTGTTGGATCAATGAATAATGAATCTGCAAGCTTGTAGAATGTAAATGACAAAGGCAATATTGAATCAACCAAAGGCAATTTCTTTGTTCCTTTTTTATCATGATCTATCTTTAAATCTTTATTCAATTCAGGGATACGTACCTGCTGTAAAGCAGCTATTGTAGCAATACTTGCGGCATCAATCAATGCTCCATCATCATTTATAGGATAAATATCAATAATCACTACCCAAACTTTCTCTCCTTCAGTTATTACCAATTTGCTTAAATCAATCATATGAGATTCTCTTACCATTCTATCAATTAATCTTGGTAATTCAATAGCATTGAACTTAGGAGGTCCAGATTCAAATCTAGGTGATGCTAGAGGCAATAAATCTCCAGAAACCATCAAGTTTCCTTTGTCCATAGAATCAGGGTAAGGAGTCCCAACTTCCATTTTAACTCCTACAACAACTTCTGTTTTTCCTAGTTTAACTCTAGCGCTTCCCTCAGCTTTGTAAGAAACATCATATTCCACTGTGAAATCTCTCTGCTCTAAAAGTTTACGACCATCAAATCTCTTTCCAGCAACAAACATCTTGCTTAAAGTATTATAAGTCAAATTAGATAAATTCATTGCGCTCATGTCAATATTCCTCCCCTACTTGGGAATATTGAACAGGCAAAAGTTTTACTTGTTAACAAAAATTTTTTCATTTTTCTTCCTCCATGACACTCTTTAATGCTTTTTTCTGCACTTCATAAATCTTAGCAAATGCTTTGTCTGCCATACTTAATGCCTTAGGGTAAAGATCAGGTTGTATCTTTCCATCTAATTGAAGTAATGTCCATTTGTCAGAGTTTGCTAATCTAGCAGTAGCCATGTCTGTTGCGCCCTCTCCATCTTCAAAGTGTTCTTCTTCATCATTAACATCTAAAACAAGGTCCTTATCCATCTTTCCTACAGATACAGCACAAACTAAATCTTTCATAGGTATCCCAGCTTGAGCCAAAGCCATACTAGCAGCGTTTATTCCAGCCACCCTTGTACTTGCATTAGCTTGTAATATGTATATCTGTACATCAATAACTGTATTAGGAAATTCTTTCAAATCAAGTGCAGGAGATAATGCCCACTCAGTAACTTTAGAAATTTCCTGTGATCTTCTTGAAGGTCCAGGCTTCTTTCTATCTGCAACAGAGAATGAAAGTAAATCATAATTAACTCTTAATATAGCAGCCTTAGGATCTTGCATATGTTGAGGGTGTAATAATCTAGGTCCATAAACTGCAGCAATTGCTACAGTTTTACCAAATGTAAACATTGCACTTCCATCAGCATTAGGAACAATTCCTATTTTAGCCACAATAGGTCTCATTTCATCTAGTTTCCTTCCGTCAGGTCTTTTGAATGTCATCTGAATTGATTAACCACCCTTTCTAGTTCTTGAAGATCTTGAGTCCTACGTCTATTAACGCGTGCGGTTTGCATACCCGCTAGTATAAATGCAGTTGTCATAATAATTCCACCCATTGCATAATTATCTTGATCTGAAACCATTCCGTAAACTCCTGTAGCTGCTGATGCTGTTCCCAGTAATCCTAAAACACTATAATAAATTTTATTTGCAATTCTGTTAGGTGTTTGAATATTATTTATATTTGCCATTTTATTTATTTTCTCCAAACCATTTTTCCATTTTATCTGTTAATCCTGAAACCAAAACCTTCTCAGCTATAAATTCTATAGCTCTTCTAGTTTTAAGTTCAGAATCAATATCATTTCCTTTTATCCAAATCCATCCATTCTGTCCAATTGTAACATTGCATCCTGTTTTTTCTTTTATCAAGTTAATCATGCTTCCTTCTCTTCCTATAATTCTAGGAACTCTTGAAGGATTTACTCTGAATACAAATCCACCTTCTAATTTTCCTAGACCCTTTCCTTTCATTGCTAAGTCTATTCCTTTAGGAGAAACTGACCATACTTTAGCTGCAACTACATCACCAATAGCTAAAAATTGATCCATTTCATGTTTGTTTACAAATCTAGGACTTTCCATCAAAGGTAAGAATCCATTTTGAGCATAATCAATATCTATAATCCATCCAGAGTGAACTATATCATTTACTCTTCCAATAACAACATTATTTCTTCTTGGGATAAAAGCTCCAGAGAACGGTATTATTTTAACAACTCTTCCAACTTTTTCAGCTAATCCATAACGAGATGCGACAACATTGTTTCCTTCTTTTCTAGCGCCTTCTCCAGCTAAGAAATCGTCTCCAGAAGCAATAACTTCTCCAGGAACTACAACAGTTCTACTAGAAGGTTCTGCAACACCAACGAATTCTTCATAATTCTCTTCGTTATTTTTTTCGTTAAATTTTTCCATGTAATTTACCAATCAACAAAGAATAATTGTAATAATTCCTTTGTTCGCTTGTAATTTCAATATTTCAATATTTCTTCCCTTTTTAAATATTGTGTTTATCCAAGGCTAAGAATCTATGTCAGTTAGTGCTTTGTCTTTCAGAAACCAAAAATGCATCAATTTCTCCTCGAGTCAATTGTTTACCAGGTTTTCTTGATTGAAGATATCTAGTAACTTCTCCAGCATAAAAACCAATTTCTTCAGGTGTATCAATTCTGTAACGAGCTATCAATTTCGCACCAGTATCACACATAGTAGACAAATAATTTTGTAAATTAATTCTACCATGAATTTCAATAGGATGTTTTCCATTAAACTCAATCACTAACGCAACTCCCATTGGTCTAGATGCTTGTGGTATCATTTTATCTATTCCTTTCATCATCATATTTACATTTCATAAAATTAGAGTAAGGTGACTTAAAATCTATATCAAACTTATTTTTCTCCTTTTTTTCAACTAGACTACCAAATCTTTTAATAAATTCTACAGATCTATCTACTGGTCTAATAGAATCTGGATTATTATGGCCTGTCAAAGCCAAGCCACAATGACCTTTAATTGCTTCTTCAACTGATCCGTAGAATCTAGAATATCTTGGATCAGGTTTTCCAACCTCTCTAACAGTAGATCTATAGCCTCTTAAATTTAATCCAATTTCATTTATAAATCCAAAAGGAACTTGAACTTCCTCAGTCACAATTTCCAATCCATTTACAGTTGCAGTCAGTCTAATATGTGGAGTTGCCTTATCTTTCATATTCCTTGGCTTAACAAAACCTATTTAAATATTTCTATTTGTAGCTACTTATAAGTTAATTAATCAAAAGATAAGAATAAATCTAAAATTCAAGAATTACCTTGGAGCTAAGTAAACTATTCCCTGCAAGGTGGAGTTTCCAGTAGCCATATTCCATGTTCCATGACCATAAGCGCCTGTCCAGTTAAGTCCAGGGTCGGAAGGGTTGTTAGGATCATAAAATCTAAGAGCAAATGATCCTGAATGCGGATTATGAACAACATAACTTCCTTCACCATTACGTCTAATAGCAGTATTTTCTCTCCAAATAACTTCTCCCTTCATAGTATGCTCTGTGCTATTGAATCTTCCCCAGAAAAGAGCCTCTCCATCTTCAGATCCCATTAAGAATATATTTGAGTTTCCAGTTGGAGGTATAAGTACAAATCTTTCTGTTCTTGAGTTAAATGTCTGAGTTGAAGTCTGAGAGATTAACTTTAATTCATTATTTCCTGGGAAGTTTAAGTATGATTGAGGAGTCTGTATAGTTATGTTATAAGTAAGTTGGCTAGGTCCATTTGAATATCCATATCCATAACCGTATCCATATCCATAACCTGCATAATTTCCTGCATTAGAACTAGAGTTACTTCCTGTCCAGTTTTGTTGGAAAGTGCTGTACCCATATCCATAACCAAATTGAGCGGTATTTGATAATAGAGAAACGCTAATCCCCTGGCAACCAGATAATATTGTCCCAGAAGTTGTAAAAGTGCAGACAACTTCATCATTCAATTCAACACTAACATTAGTTAGTCCAACTCTTTCATTTGATTCTATCTTAATAGAACCAACAAAGTTAACTTCTTCTCCAAGTTGATAAGGAGTGTTTCTTAATCCATCTAGCTGTAAGCGCAAAGCATCAACAGGACCAACAAAAACAAGCAGCCCAATAACAAAAGCAGTAATCACACTGCTTAAGATTTTACTAACGCCACCAGTCTTGTTTTTTATCATCATAGAAACAAAACCATGAATTCACTCTTTATAAAGATTTGTGGTATAAAATGCTTCAATCAACAATTCTAGCCCTAAAATCCTAAACACATTCTCTAATTCCTAAATTTATATAAATAAAATAGTTTTCATCTAAAAATGGCAATTATAAGGATTACAGATTTAGTTAGATCAGTTTTAGATAGTAAAAAAGAAAGAGATATGAAAAAAGAAATAGACGAGTTTATTAAATATCATCAAGAAAGAGGAGGAAGTAATTAGATTGCCTAAAGCAAAAAAAAACATTGTACGTAAAGATCCAGAACTTGCATATCGTATCTTTTGTTTATTTAAAGATAGAGAAATTGGAGAAATGTTTGCAAAAAGATACGCTAAAGGTGAATATCACCATTCGGCTTATTTCGTTTCCCTTGAAATGAGGTGCCCAATTGAAAGACACCCAGTAGTTTTATAATAACTCTTAGAGATAATATTTATAATAGTTCAATCTTCTGGAAGTTCAATGAAGTATTCAGTTATAGTTCCAATATATGAAGAAGAAGGAAACATCAAAGAGTTAGATAAAGAAATAAGGGAAGTAATGGATAAATTAGGCAATTACGAAATAATTTATATTAATGATGGGAGCAAAGACAATTCTCTAAAAGAACTAAAGAAGTTATCAAAAACAGTTATTGTAAATCTCAATAGAAACTACGGTCAATCAATAGCCTTAGACGCAGGTTTCAAGCAAGCCCAAGGAGATATAATAATCTCTTTGGATGGAGATCTTCAAAACGACCCCAAAGACATTCCAAAATTACTAGAAAAACTAGAAAAAGATAATCTAGATGTAGTAGCTGGCTGGAGAAAACACAGAAAAGACAAGTCAGGAATAAAAATACTCACAAAAATAGGCAGATTGCTTAGAAGAATTATAATTAAAGATGATGTGCATGATACTGGCTGTACACTAAGGGTATACAGAAAAGAAGCAGCAAAATCTCTAGACTTATGGGGGGAAATGCATCGCTACATCTTAGCTCTATTAAGATGGAAAGGGTTTACAATTGGAGAAGTAGTAGTAAACCACAGACCAAGAACACAGGGAAAAACCAAATACAATTATAAGAAAATGTACAAAGGCTTCATAGACCTAATTTACATTTGGTTTCTAAACAAATATTCAAACAGACCGCTTCACATGTTCGGTGGTTTAGGCCTAATATCTTTCTTCGCAGGTTTGCTTCCAATCATATGGTCAATATATCAGAAAATTACAGGAAGTCTTCCATTGAACAGAAGCGGTTGGTTCTTCTTAGGTTTCTTCCTAATAATTATAGGAGTTATGTTCTTTTGTTTTGGAATCTTGATGGATCTTACAATTAGAACAAATCTAAACACTTCCCATGTAGAAAAACGGTATTATGTCAGGGAGCTAATTAAAAGATGAATTTCCTATTACCAATAGAAAGATTTAAATATGGTAAATATACCATAATATTATGGTAAAAAACAAGAATATGCAAGAGCAGAAAGAAATCAAACTAAGTCCAAAAGAAAAAATAATTAGCTATTTAATAGAAAATAAAAACAACCAACCAATTTTAACTATTTCAGGAGCTACTTTTATAGATTACAAAAACACACATAATATTGTAAATAATCTATATCCTGATATTATCTATAAAGAAAAAATAGGTAATGCAAGTTTAATACAATTAAAACAATCCATAAGTGAAGAAATCTACTCGGTTGAAAGCAAAAGAACAAAACAATTCCTGCAAAATCATAAAGAGTTAAGATTAATTTTACAAGATGCACTTTCTCTAAAATATCCATTTTTTATAGTATTATTATTTGGTTCAATAGTTAAAAAAACAAATAAGGCTCGATCAGATATAGATTTATGTGTAATATCAGACAATAATGAGAAAGCAAAAGAACTAATTGCAAAGTTGAGATTATTACCTATATCTTTAGAAATACAGGATTTTACTACAACTGAATTTATATCAATGTTAAAAACGAATGAAAATAATGTAGGAAAAGAGATAGTAAAGAATAATATAATCATTTACGGAATAGAAAATTATTATAGAATGATCGAACCATGGATGAGAAAAGAATAAGTTTTGTAGCAGTTATCAGACAGCTATTAAATAAATAAGTCTGCAGTGCTTTAGAGAATATTATATAAATCCCAAATAAAACGAGTTTTAATGAATTCAAATAATAAAATGAGAATTTTAATGCTAAATTATGAATTTCCTCCATTAGGAGGCGGAGCTTCTCCTGCATCTTATGAAATTGCAAAGGGCTACGTCAAGTTAGGACATAGTGTAGATGTAGTAACAATGCATTACAAAGGTCTTCCATTTTTCGAGGTTAAAGATGGCATCAATATTTACAGAGTAAAATGTTTAAGAAAAAAGAAAGAAATATGTACAACTCTAGAAATGCTCACATACATAATATCGGCAAAACACTTTCTAAAGAAGCACCTAAAAACCAACAAGTACAATATCAACCATACTCATTTCATTATTCCAACAGGAATAGTGGCATTATGGGCAAAAAAGAAGTTTGGTATTCCATACATAATTACAAGTCACGGCAGTGATGTTCCCGGTTATAATTCTGATCGCTTTAAGTTAATGCACAAGTTTACTAAATCCATTATAAGGAAAGTTTGTATCGGGGCTAAAATAATTACTGCACCATCAAAATCTCATATAAATCTCATTAAGGCACAAATAGGAAAATACCCTTTTGCAGTAATTCCTTATCCAATGAAAGATTTTTTAATTAAGTCTCTAAAAAAAGAGAATATTATAATTTCATCAGGCAGACTTCTTCCAAGAAAAGGTTTTCAATATTTAATAAAAGCTTTTGAGAGTGCAAATTTAGAAGGTTGGAAGCTTTATATTATAGGAGATGGACCTTACAAAAATGAACTTAAATCGATGGCTAAAAATAATCCAGAAATCATCTTTACTGGATGGTTAGATAATTCTTCTAAAAAGTATAAAGAATTATTTAATAAATCAAAAATATTTTCTTTATTATCATCAAAAGAGACTTTAGGCGTTGTATTCCAGGAAGCTATGTCTACGAAGTGCGCTATAATATCCTCAAATCTGTCTGGTTGTCCTGAAACAGTTGGAAACACCGGATCATTAGTGAAACCATCAGATGTCTCCAAAGTAAAAGAAAAATTAACTTATTTAGTTAAAAATCCTAAAATCCTTAAGAGGTATGCAAAAGATGCAAGGAAGAGATATGAAAATGTTTTCTCTCTTAAAACTGTTATTCCTAAATATGAAGATTTAATAAAATGAACTTAGAAAATAAAATCCTTCACATTTCTAAAGGTGAAAATGGTGGGCTGGACGTAATGGTTTCTAGAATCTCTAATAATTTGAAGAGTGAAACTTTAATATTGCACTCTCAAGATAAAACTAATCTATATAATAAAAAAGAGTTTATTCCATGTTATAAAATTGGTTTTGAAATAATATTTCCTAAAATAGATAAGTTCTTTAAATTTATTAAGAAATTAAGAGGATATCCACTCATCCATGTTCATCTTTCAAATATAATTATCTTTTTTATGATTCCATTTTTGTTAGGAAAAAAGAAAGTAATCACATTCCATAAGAATTTTGGGATGGGTTATAAGGAGTTATATAGTGGAGAAATAATGAAACTAGTGGCTTATGGGTTATACAGAAGCCTAGCAGTCCCATTATATGTTAATTTCTCATTATTATTTTTTGATAAAATAATAGTATTAAGCAAGTTTCAAAGAGATCACCTTAGGAGATATGCTTTAAATAAACATTTTTTCATGAAAAAATCAAAAATCATTCCTAATTTTATTCAAGATAAGAATATTGTAAAAAGAAAAGCTTTTTCCAAAGATCTATCTATCTTATATGTGGGTTTTCTTTCCAAATATAAGGGTGTTGATGATTTAATCGAAATAAGTAAGGATTTGGAAGATACAAAATTAAAATTCAAATTTGTTGGAGGTCCAAATAGTAAAATACCTTCAATCAAAAATAGAAACATCCTATTTACTGGAGAAGTACCAAATAGAAAAATAAACAGATACTACGATTCCTCAGATTTTTTTATTTTACCATCATACTCAGAAACTTTTGGAGTAACCATTCTTGAAGCAATGAGCAGGGGATTGGTAATTTTAGCATCTAATCTTGGTCCAATCAAAGAATATGTGAAAGATGGGGTAAACGGTTATCTCTTCACACCAGGAGATAAAAAAAAGATAGAATCCATATTAAGGGGTATTTCTTCAGATAAAAAATTAATAGAGAAAATGTCAAGAAATAATATTTCACTCATAAAAAATTATTCTGAAAGTAAGATAATGGTAGATTATAATAACCTTTATTCAGAGCTACTATGCAATGAAGAATAATTTAATTTTTAAAGACTTCTTATGGAGGGCATTACAGATAGGATTTAGGCAAGGAGCGTATTTGCTTATTTTCTTAATTTCAGCGGCTTTTTTATCTCCTATAGATTTCGGTAAGCTTTCACTCTTATTGGCAATCGTCCTATTAATTTCTACAATTGGGAACCTAGGGTTATCTAGTGCAGTGAGTAAGTTTATAGCAGAATCATCAATAAAACATGATCTAAAAATAAAAACAATTGTTTCTTCTTCATTCTTTTTAGGATTTTTAGTTTCGGCTGTTTTGTTAGTTTTATCAATCATCTATAATTATTATTTTCAATCAGTTAATTTTTATTTTTTGTTTCTAACGCCGGTAATTGTTTTTACTTCTTTAATTGGGGTTTATGATGGTCTTTATGTAGGCTTAAAAAGATTCAAATCTTTAGCAATATTAACAATTATTCCAAGTATTTTATCCATTCTCTTTACTTTTTGGTGTGTTAAAAATTATAGTTTGACTGGAGCATTGATTTCACAGGGTGTCTTTTACGGGGTTAACTTCTTTTTCCTATTCATTCCAAATATAAGTCTTACTTTTGGTAGATTTTCTGGACCACTAATTAAGAAAATGTTCTCTTATTCAATAGTTATTGCAGTAGCAAATGTCTCTCTATTTCTCTATACTCGTTTTGTCTTGTTTATCTTAAATAGCCAAGGAAGTATAGAATTAGTAGGGTATTACGAGCTTGTCATAAGAATATTGTTTGTATTAATCAATATATTTGCTGCAATAGGAATAATTTTAGGACCCAGAAAAATAGAAGAACACATTTCATTTGGTAAAGATCATATAAGAAAACAATTAGTAAAACATTCCAAACTTTCTTTTTATTTTTCTATAATTATATTATTATTTCTTTACTTAACTTTTCCATTGGTACTTAAAAATTTATTCCCAGAATATTACAATTCAGATTTTCTTTTTATTTTTCATGTTGTTTCTCTAATCTTTCCATTATATGCAATTGAAGCAGTTGTATCTAATGGATACATCACCCCATTAGGATATGCTAAAATATTAATATATCCGTTAATATTGGGAATATTAGCTTTAGGCTCAATATGGTTATTTATGGGAGAAGTAATTAATGTGAAATTATTAATTATTCTTTTTGTTATAATCACAAATTTGGTTAATTTGTTAAAGATAATTCTATTTTACAGAAAACTTTAATCGCTGAGTGATTTATTGTAATAATAAACATTTACTCTTGTATCATCTAAGCCTTCTCCAGAATATTGTTTAAAGTTTTTTTCGATGTAATTTCTAATAGAAGATTTAAGATCTCCTTCAGAAAACTTATCCCATGTTATCCATCCACTCTTATGTGTCTCTAAAATTTCCATAAATTTATTATCGACATTCGTGGAATAATCCTTTTGACCAAGTTCAAATATATCTCCACCATTATATTCCAAATCTTTAAGATAATATTTTCTACTATAACCCATTATTATGAAATCTTCAGGTTGGTAATTTTCAATTAGAGGGGTATAGGCTTTCTCATAATCTGCATAGTAAAAACTCTGAGATCCGTATATCTCTCCAAAACTGTTTATTAAAGAGGTAATTGCGCAAGTTATAATTATTATAAATATAAATAACTTAAACGCCTTTCTGACAAATATCTTGCTGAAGTAATCTGTTGAAAAAGCTAATATAATTGCTAATAGCGGGAGTAAAGTTGAGCTATATACTGGATGTGGAAATCTATCTATTAAAAATATTAAGACTGCTGCTGAAAAAATCAATATTGCTATTAAGTTGCTTATTAAATCAAGTTTGTGAGGACTAAAGACTCTAGTAAGAATAAAGGACATACAAATAATAAAACCTATTTGTGGCAAAGGATAATCAAAAATATAATTGATGTATTCATAATTATAATTGTAGATTCTTTGATCAAAATTTACAAACTCAAATGCTGGCTCTACAATAGACAAAACATTTGATAAAAATATTACTAAAATAAAAAGAGCTATAAGAATTAATAATATTCTGAGAAACGTGCTTGATTTTTTAGATAATTTTTGAGACATAAATATCACCCCTAAAACCAAGACAATTATTAGGTTTTGAGAATGAAGATTGTAAAGTAATAATAAAACAAATAAAGTTAAAGCCGTCAACCAAATTAATCTTTTTTTACCTACCTCATTATTAAATAAAATATATGTGAGTAATATGAACCAGAGGACTAATGGGATCATCAAAGCATACATTCTACCATATCTGCTAAATTCCAAGATTTTATGGTTCAAAGTAATTAAGATTAAAGCTAATAAAGAAACTTTTTTATTAAAACCAAACTTTCTAAGTAAGGGGTAAGCAGTTATTAACAATAATAATCCAAATATTGCAGAAACAAGACGTGTAGAAAATTCAGATATTCCAATTAATTTGTAGATAGATGCTATAAGTAAGGAATGAATCTCCGCTCGCGTATAGTGGCACCATATATCTTGGGCTATACAATTAGTGTATTCTCCGGAAAACCCTCTAATCCAATCCCATTTCCAGAAAGTGCTTGTAAAATAAAATCCAGATGCAGATTCCATCGTTGCAAATTCATCATTTGTAAAATTACTTTCTCCTAAATTATAAAATATAAGTGATGTTCCTATAATAATTGTCAAAATAATTGTTAGGGAATAAAATAATCCTTCAGCATAGAACCATCTAATTATTGTTCTTATTCCCCAAATTCTATTTATTATTGGGAATTTATACTGGAAATCATGCAATCTTTGTTCTTCTGTTTGAGTTTCTCTTTGTTTTTCTTCTTCTAATTCATGTTCAATCTTGTTTCTATTTTTATAAAATGCAAGAAATCCAAAAGCTATTCCTAATGCTATTAAATGAAAATTTCTCTGAATTATGAATTCAAACTTCAGGAATTGATTAATTGCTAAAATCATTAGGATTGATAGAAAGAAATAAGGTGAAGTTTGCAAAATTGATTCTATGAATGAAATATACTGATTTCTTGATCTATCTAAATTATGTTTATAGAAAACAGTCAGTGTTAAAGAGGCTATTAAAATACCAGATAACAACTTATAACTTAAAAAAATATCCAAATCAATAATTTCTACTAAGCTCAATATCATCAATAAAATTGCTATGATTGAAAGATTTAATGATAAGATGTATCCTGTTTTATAGAAATTCTCTTTGTTCATAAAAAATAGGCGACATCATGTTTTTTAATGCTTTGTATAAGTTTTATTGAACTTATAACTTATTATTTAGAGATGCTTATTTCAATAGGCAGTCTTTTGTTAAGCGTTGCTAATACTCTTTTAAGAAGTTCAACTCTTTTCTTAAATGATAAAATTCCAACATTAGAAACTCTTTGAGAATCTATATCTCTTGTTACGAAAACTCCTTCTTCTATCTCTTCTGTGGTTCCTGATTTCGCAGGTTCTTCGAAAGACACCTCTAAGAAGTCCGCTTCTTCATCATAATATATATATATCATATGTTTTATTTTCTTTCATTTTATTTTCGTTAGTTCTGGAAAAAACTTATCTTAAATGGTAGTTTCAATTCGATCTCATTCAACGAATTGGTTTTTTCTTTGAATTCCTGAATCCCTATTCCTATAATTTCATTACTATTTTGATCTTTGAAAATCGTAACTCCCTCCGAAATATCTTCTCCATAGTTTAATCTAGGCTCACCTACAAAAATCGTAAGATAATCTAATTCCTGATCATAATATATTCTCATTCCTTTATTCATTTTGATGCATTTTATGCACAAAGTGAGCAGTCATTATCAACCATTTATTGCTTTTATATTTAACTATCACTCTTAATAATTTATTTGAAATCTTTTTATGTTTAAAGTAATGAAAATAATAATATTTCTCATCATTTATTTTAATTAGGTTTATTGGTTTTATGAGCGCTCTCTCAATTTCTTCTAATTCTACTTCAGGGTGATCTTTTCTAATATGAGCCCAACGCTCAGAAGTTAAGAGAAGATTCTTGCCTGTTTTTTCAATCACTTCAAGAATGATATTCATCAGATATCTAATAATCTTAGATTATATAATTTTTATTCATTGTGAAATTATAGCCTTTAGAACTTTTAAGTTCCCGTTTCCTATGACTGGGATAACCATTTTTCCATTAATTCCATTTATTTCAAATTGGTTTCTCTCTTCTTTCAATGCTATATCGGTTACCTTAACTTCATATAAACAACCATCATAATAAGGATTATTTCCATTGTTATGTGAACTCCAACCAAAATTTAACGAGATATTAAAATTATAATCTGGATAGATAACATCGCTCCCAATTAATGCTCTTCCTGCTAAATTTTTATCTATCCATAATTCAATATATCCATTACCATCTTCACTTGGAGAATAAACTGCTAAGGCTTCATGTTCTTTTCCAAAAAATTCTAGATCAATTGGATAACTTATTGAATGCATCGAGCCATTAGCGTCATTCATTCTACCAACTCTAAACTGAACACTCTTTTCGTTTTGCCATATTTCCCAGTTAAAATGTCCTGCTAACTGTTGATTATTTCCTAATTTCTGACTTACATAACTAGGCTTCCACTTTACATAAATGCTCATTGGCCCTGATTCAAACATGTCTTCTGAATTGGGCAAGTTTAAGGTTTGCTCATTATAGGCATTAAAGTGTGTGCATGCTTCTTCTTCATTATATTCTGCTGTGCCTTCAAATTCTTCTGGGATATTTTGACTGAAATCCCAGTTGTGATCCCATTCCATACTATCTAAATCCAAGCTCAATAGAGGCGCTAGGTATACATTATCTCCTTCAATTGAAACATTTATAGTTGAATTCTTCAGAACTACTTTTGGATCAATAACTAAGTTAACTTGTCCCTGCACACCTTCAGGCAATGATAAGAGTTTTCTTCCTTGGGGTGTTGTCAAGTAAATTTCATTTGACAATGGTGAGATAACCCCATTTTCGTCAACTGTTAATTCATAGCTTTTCTCATAGCCAAATGGTAGGTAATTGATATATAACGCATAACCTAAAAGTGCTAGAGGAATTGCAAAAGCCAAAAAGATTAGAAATTTGTTAAATGCTTTTGAAGAATACTGATCTTGGCTGGGTGTCGATACTGGTTTTGGTTGATGATGTGGTACACTACTCTCTTTATTTTGTTTAGATTTCCAAGCCGCTAAACTTCTCTCCCAATCTTCCTGCCTTCTTCTAGAGTTATCGTCCATTTTAGATTAAATTACTTTCTAATACGGTTTTTTAAGGATTTGTATAGATTACCGAGTAGTTCTAATAGGCAATGGAAAACTATAAAAGTTAGATTAATGTAAGAAATATATGGAAGTTAATGCAAAACATCTGCATGATGATATTTTATCCCTAAAGAGAGATATTGCTCTAATAAAATATATGCTAATGTCTGAAGGAAAGCTTACAGAATGGGCTAAAAAAGAATTAGCAAAAGCTCGAAAAGACCCTGAATCCTCTTACACAGATTTAGAGAATTTATGAGTTACTCTGTAAAATTCTCAAACCAGGCTACTAAATTTTTCAGAAATCTTCCTAAAGATATCCAAGAAAGAATTAAATCTAAATGTTGATAGTTTCTCACAAAATCGAAACTTCAATCATCCAAAAATCGAGCACAAATCAAAAGTGCATCGATTTTTTGATTTAATGAAATTGTTTTGGATCCATTTAGGTTTCTAGAACATTTTGAAGGTGAAGATTATAAATTAAGAATAGGAGACTATAGGATGTTAATAGATATAGATTTTAAAAGAAAGATTTTATTTGTAAGGGTCTTTGATAAAAGAGGAAGAATTTACAAATAAGCGCTATTATTGAATAGTTCTATTAGCATTACTTATTGTTTATCTGTTCATTTAAGTCTGCAATTCTTTTTTCTACATTAGCCATAGATGTCTTATTAGAAATATCCTCTTTGTTAAATTTAATTTCTTTAAATTTATATTCACACTTATATCCATATTTTTTTGCCATTTTATATTAAATCCTCAATGCCAGACCCATTTTAAGTGTTTGTATATAATAAATTTGATTATTTTATCTTAATTTTAGATACCTTATTTGTCCTAAATATCATTGTTCTTCTAAATATATGATTTCTTTAGTTTTTTCCAAAAGCTCTTTACAAGTAGTTACTAATTCTTCAATCTTTTCTTCTTCTACAGAGACTTTAGAACTATAAGTATAATCTTCTCTCATTTCAATAATGCTATACATGTCTTCTTTCTGTTCATCTTTATATTTCATCATTTCAATAAATTTCTGATCCAAATCTATTTTGCCATCTTCTTTTAAATATTCAACTAAACTTATTGTGCATGTTTGGTTTGCAGATTCATAACCAAATTTAGCTACAATAGAGAGAAAACATTGATATATGCAGTAAAATAAAGATTCTATAATCTTATAACCATATTTATTTTTATCTAGCTGGATGGCAAATTCTAAATTTTCTTCAGCCTTTTTCAAATGATTTTTCGATTCTTGCTTGTCAGGTTTAGATTTAACTAAGCCTCTATGTTTTGCTCTCTTTCCCAATTTTTTACATTCTTCTAGTTCTTTCTTAGCTTTATTTAAACACCATCCTACATGTTTAGAAGATTGTGACATTTTTTATTACCTCAACAATTTTATCATAACCATGCAAGACATAACCATTTTTTATTGCATCTATAATAGCTGGGTTATCTTTAAGGTTCTCTTTTAGATCTTGGATAGTTTGAGGTATATCATGTATTTTTTTAAACAGTATTTTGTTTTTGGCTAAAATAAAGTTGGAAACAATCTTATAATTTTTCTTTTTATAAACGAAAAGAACATCTATATCGCTAGCATGTTTTGGATTTTTTATAACTGACCCAAAAATTAGAACTATATCAGTATAATCAAATATTTCTTTAAATTCATCAATCCACCTCATAGCCTTAGTTCTCGTTTCTTTGATTAAGGTCGTTTCCATTATTTTACTTGCATATAAATCTTGCAGGTTTAATTTGTAAAATACAGCTTTCCCTAGTTTTTTACCTGCTAATATTCCATTTTTTTCTAAACGTTTTAATATTTTTAAAGATCCTCTCGGACTAAGACCAACTTCTTTAGATATTGAATTTGCATTATAGTTCGTACTAAAATTCTTAAATAATTTAATTAATATCTCACTTTCTTTGTCTGTTAAAGATGTCATCTTATATGAACTAATAGTTCCTATAACGGAACTAACTGTTCCTATATAAATCTTTTGTTTAATCAATTAAGATCAAAAAGACTTTGAGTTTACCCCACACTTAAATGTGGAGTTTGTTTAGTTTTTTGGATGCTAACAAAATTCTTATGCTGAAAGTGTTCACACCCTAAAGGATGTTGTTTTAAACAAACACTTTGACATAACTAAGTTTTAACTAATCTAAGTTTCTGCTAATAATATGGATAAAAATAACAAGATAGTATTTAGTATACTTGCTTTAATTCTCATCTTTGGTTTAGTTTTGAGAGTTTATTCTTTAGGCTCGAGCCCATTATGGTTTGATGAAACAATTTCTTCCATAGCTGCCGAAAACATTGCCACTAAAGGAATCCCTATCTTTGATTCAGGGCTTTTTTATTCCAGGGCTTTGGTTTTTCATTATTTACAAGGGTTGTTTATTTTAATTTTTGGTTCTGCAGATTTTGCTGTTAGATTTGTAAGTGTGCTCTTTGGTCTTGCAACTATCCTGCTAGCTTTCTTTATAGGAAAGGAGTTCAATAAAAGCACAGGAGTTATTGCTGCTTTATTTACCTGTTTTCTATTTCTTGAGATAGTTTATTCTCGCCAGGCCAGGTTTTATCAAGCATTTCAGTTTTTATTTTTCCTAACACTATACTTATTGTATAAATCCAAAAAAAGCAAGAAATATGCTTGGCTTGCTTCCATTTCTTTGATCGTTTTAGTTCAAACGCAGATAGCAGGGTTAGTTCTGATTCCTTTCTTCTTATTTATGTTTTTCCGAGAGCATAAAGATTGGAAACTTTTCATTATTCCAATTTTAGTGGGAGCTTACTTTGGTTTATCTTTCTTAGGAATTGGAGCAACAATATCTACAGGAAGCGAATACGCTGAAGAATACACTTCCCAGCTTTTCAAGAGTCTAAGAGCTTTCTTCATAATTTCTTTACTTGGAATTCCATTTACATATAAAAAGAATAAAAGAATGTTTTATCTTTTACTTTTGCCTTCAGTAATATTGCTTACAGGTTTATTTTTTGTTAAAGTATTTGCTTTACGCTATGCTTATTTTGTAATTCTTTCAGTAATAATATTTCTAGCTTCATTATTATCTTATTTATATGAAAGCAATAAGGTAATTGGTGTTCTTATCATTGCATTAGCAATAATCTATCCTTCCAACTTATTTTTTGATTCTAATTATCTAACTGTAGTTAAACCCCAAGTAATAAGCCCTTATTCAGCAACAGAACCAGTAATAGATTACAAGTCTTTAAGTGAATCAACTAAGACTTTGATTATGAATAATACTTTGGTAACCCTATCAAGTCCAGGTGTAGAATGGTATCTTAAGAAACCAGACTACATTATACCATTTTCATTAAATGGATTAGAAAGCGGATATGCTTTATACAATGGAGCTGATATATACACAGGAGCAGAAGTCTGGAATAATCAAACTAAAAACTTTATATTTCTAGAAGACTTTTTCGGATATTCTAAGCTCGGTCCTAATCAAAGAGCACCGCTAGAAGCAATGAAGAAAGATTGTTTATTATTAGAAGAATCAGATACATTAAATGTCTATAAATGCAGCATTTAAATCAATTACTTTTATAAATGAAATTATTGGTCTATTTTCATGGTAGAACAAAGAATAATTGCACAACTAAGAGCAGTTCCGAAAGATGATGGTTTTTATGGAGTCGTAAGAATGAGAGGTGCAAGGGGAGCCAATAAAATAGAAGGAATTTGTGCAGATTTTTCAGTAGCAGATCAAGTTATAACTTATTCGCAAAATGAAGGTGATTTATTTTTCTATGGAAATAAGACAGCCTTTTTAAAAAATTTTAGAAGCTCAGAAATTGCTTCTGCCATGGCAGATGACTTGTTTCCATCTCATTTAGATAGAGAGTATGATCACAATAATAGATACCAGTATGATAGAGATGGCTTTGCAAGAATTTCAGTAGAAGAATGTAAATTAGATAAAGGAAAAATTATACTAGCTAGAGATATTTTGATTCATCTTAGCTCAAGAATAAAATTTGAAGATTTAAAAAAGATTACACTCCCTCCTAAAGAAACAAGCGGTTATCGAGCCATTCGTGCCGGTTTTGATAGGATGTTCGTTAAAGAACTATTTGATTTGGCAGAAAAAGCAGGACATTATTTAGATTTATCTTATTATGTAGGTAAATCTAAAATTGAAATTGCCTCTTTCCTAAATAATCCCCCAACTCTTGTTTTTTCATCTGGTAGAGGAATAAATTGTTAATTTTTAGTAGGTATTTTTTTAGAGTTATGCCAGAACATACAAGAAGACATTCAAAGTCAAACTAGTTTTTACAATAATGTTTATAAATCCGATTTTTTCCAGCTTTAAATGATAAGGGGAAGTCTAAATGTCAGAGCAGTTCAGCAAAATGATAGTCTCCATGGATTTACCAGGATAAATCATTTTTTAAGAGGAACTCATAAAATTAGAGGAATTTGCGGAGAATTTACAGCGACTCAAGGTTTTCAAGATATAGATTATGGAAATGGTTTGGATAGACTATTTTTTTATGGTGTTCAAGAAGATTTAACAGAAAATTACAGAAACGGAGATAAAGCACGTTCAATGCAAAGAATATTTCAAGATAATATAATTTATTATCCTAAAAATACAGATGATGGCAGGCAAATTAGTTTTGGAAAAATTCCTGTAGCAAAACTCGATTTAACTAAAGAACAAATCGATCTTATAGATGATATTATAGCTTATGCTTCTTATTTTCTAAAAAATTCAAAAAAAGTAAAATATGTAAGAATGCCAAAAGAAGGAAGTCCATTAAGAACTATTAAAAGTAGTTTAAGTAGAATGTTTCCTCCGGGCTTACTTGAATTAGTGGAAAGTGCTGGTGGTTATTGGGATCTTACAGAATCAATTAGACTCAGTAATAAATTTCCAAATTCTTCTAAAAATCAATCTAAAACAAGCAGTATTCCATCAAAAGCTAATTTCTAAATAGATCTCTATTTCATTTCTTGGCTAATAACAGCACCGTGAGTCACTGAATTCAACTTATCATAGAAGTCTATTTGCAATCCTGATGGAATATTCATCACAACTTGCAAATCTCCATTTCCAAGCCATTCTTCACTTTCTTTGTAATCTTTAAGCATTCCATAAACTTGAGCACTATATCTTGCTGGAATTGTCAACTTAACTTTTTTAGTTTCAACTTTAATTGGGATTACTGTTGCTAGTTTAGTAATCAACTCAGGCATCTGTTGTTCAGCAGGCCTATTATCAAAATTAAAGTGAACTTCATGAATAGCTTTTCTTATGCGGTCATCAGTATATGGTCTTCCATGCTGATCCACAGCATTGCGTAAAATTAAATCAATCACTTGTTTTATTTTTTTCTCGCGTTCAGCATCTCTAAATTCTTGATCTTTTTGAATTTCTCCATTCTTCATAATTCTTTCAGCTATTGCATAAACATCAGATGTATCAAAAGCAGCGTCTAGTTCAGCTTTTGAAGCAACCATTCCCTTTTTCAAATCAGTATAAACAGAAGGAGAGTTCAAAGCAGTATTAACATTGCCTTTTCCAATTCTGACTTTCAGAGCTTCATCTAAGTCAACAGATATTTCAAATTGCTTCCCATTCACTTTAATGCGTGCTTCAACGTTTGCCATGATTAAGATGAGCAAATGACATTTTTAAAGATTTAGCTATATATTTTCACTTCTTAGCTCGATATGTCTTATTTCTTCCTCAATAATCCTCATTGCTTCTCTTAACCTTATGATGTGGTTCTCTCTTGTGTCTTGATGAGCATCTTCTTTTCTAACAAAATCTCTAAAGTCAACAGTTACTTCATTAGTATTTTCGACAGGTGCGGTAGTTTGACTAGCCACTATATCTTTAGCTTCCACTTCGTATTTTCTTCTACTTGATTGCATTTCTTGTCCTGGGCTTTGCATAGAAGAAGCAGAATTAGCTAAATCACTCTTGAGTTCTTCTTCTCTAACACCCTCATCATGTAATTCTCTTTCCCTTTCATCGTATTTTCTAGCCATACGAGTCACAACAATGCATGTTATAAAAAAGAATGCAGTATTTCAACTACATCTAAAAATAAAATTATTTAATATACTTGCGAAGTTCCTCGCCGTGTAATCTAACAAGCTTAGCATCCTTCATAGAAATCATTCCAACATCAAATCTTGCTAATTCAAAGTTCTTCCCAAGTAAATCTTTGAATATCTTCATAGTAAACTTTATAGCTTCATCCATAGTCATATTTTCATTAACTCCCTTTCTCAACTCTTCTTTAACTTGTTCATCATTTTCTCCTATGGAGTTTGCTTTGTAAGCAAAGAAGTTTCCAGTAATATCTGAAGTATACAAATGACCTCTTCCTTTTGAAACTCCAGCAATCATTATGGCAACACCGTATGGTCTTGATCCACCATACTGAGTATAAGCTTGTTTGTTATCAGCAATCATCTGAATTACAGAAATAGGATCAATAGGCGTCCCATATGAAACTCTGTGTTGTTGAGAAAGTAATCTTGCTCTATCTACTAAGACTCTTGCATCAGAAGCAATTCCGGCAGCAGTTGCCATAACATGTTCATCAACTTCAAAGACCTTCATTGCAGATTCAGGAGCAATCAAGTTATCCCTAATTCTTTTATCCGCTATAATTACAACTCCATCTTTACAAACAATACCAACACTGTTACTTCCAAGCTTTACAGTCTTCTCAGCATATTCAACCTGCAATAAATGACCCTCAGGTGAGAACATGGTCGCGGCTCTATCGTAACCCATTGCTTGATGCTGCATTTCAGTTGGCATATCCATTTTGTTGTTTTTTAATTAGTAAACTCCTTTTAGATAATATTGTTGAGAATGAAGTCTATTTAAAATTTGCTATATCAAACTTTATTTATCATGTTAAAAAGTACTTTCATGTTCAGTCGCAGTACTAGGTGGTACGCCTTCACAAGTAGGGCAATATCTTACAAGTTTATCTTTAACATCTCCTCCTGCACAACCCCCCATACCTTCTACTCTTTCAGTAACCCTTTGATATTTAGACATAACATCTGAGTTACAATCATAACATGTAGGCATAGAAGTATCATCTCTAGGTTGCACATATATAACATCCGTTCCAATCCTATTAAGATACCATGTTGTTGGTGTTTCTACAAACTGAAAAGATGGGCCTTGAGTTGGAGAAGGTCTCCAATTTAATTCTTTTCCCTTAAAAACTTTAGCTTGAAGACTCTCTAAGTTAGACTTTTTAGTTCTTGAACTCATATATATCAAATCTAAAATACATTTTTAAGTATTGTTGTACTCACTTATTCAAACCTTTCAGCGTTCCTGAAACTCTTAATATCTTCAACTCATCTTTTGCAAGTGCAAAAGCAGCCTTTACATTATTCAATTCTTTGTTATTTACAGCTAAAACAACTTCATCAGAAACTTCAGAAACAAAAACAGGAGATGCTTTAGCCCATCCCAAAACCCCTATGAACTCAAGTATTGCTTTCTCAATATTATATCTTGTTCCTCTAATTAGAATATATCTCTTGCTTTCACGCGCGGATGGTTTTAACTTAAACATTATAATACTTCAGAACCAACTATCTCATTGGTCTTTATCCTTAGCATATTGCTTTCCAAAGCAAATCCGAGTCCTTCAGCTCCCCCAACTTTGAAATTGGCCATTCCTATTACTCTTCCATCTTTATCTACAAGAGGGCCTCCAGAATTTCCGGGATTAAGAGTAACATCTGTTTGAATATATGAATTAAGACCATTAGGTCCTTCCCTGTCAAGAGCAGAAACAATTCCTTCAGTAACAGTAAATGATAGCCCTAAAGGATTTCCAATAGCTATTGCTTTCTGCCCTATAGACACAGAGTCTGAATCAGCAAGCTCAAAACTTTCAAGATCCCCAGAAATTCTCAAGACTGCTAAATCAGCCAAAGCATCTGCTCCAACAACCTCAGCGGTATAGACTTCATTGCTGTAGGTCTGAACTTGAATAACTGTGCTTCCGTCAATTACGTGATTGTTTGTCAATATGTAATCCCCCTCTGCAACTACAAATCCAGTTCCAGCTGAAATATCTGTAGTTATAGTAACCACTTTCTTTATTGCATCTTCAATTATAATAGATAGATCCTGCTGAGTTGACTTCAGCAGATCTATTTGATTCTCAAAATCGCTTCTTTGCTGGGAAATTGATCTTACTATCTCTCCAATCTGATATTGATTCTCCTGCCTTACACTTCCAAGAGATCCTCTAATTTCTTCTTCAAAGTTATTTTGTTGAGCAATAAGCTTCGCAGATTGAGAGCTTACAAATGTAAAAGAAACTAACTGTACAATAAGAAGCAATATTACTGCCCCGTATAAAACATTAATATGATGCTCCATTTTAATACCAAATTTGCTTGTCTATTTATAGCTTACTTTACCAAAAATTACAATAATATTTAATAATATAATCTAATTAAATAAATAAGATGGTTGATTTTGCAAAGGCCATCGATGGTCTAGTTGACGAAGGAGTAACTCCCACAGAAGATAGGGGCTATAGCTTCAATCCAGATAGAGCTAGCGTTTATCTCTAATTCTCGCAAACCATTATAAACTTATATCTCAATATTTCTAATATGTTAAAAATTCATGCAGTTGGTGGTTTTTCTGAAGTAGGTAAAAATATGACTGCTGTGGAATGCAATGATGATGTCACTTTATGCGATGCAGGTCTTTTCATTCCAGCTTTAGTAGGGGTAACTGAAAAAGAAAAAATACCAACAGAACAAGGAATGAGAAATATAGGTGCACTTCCTAATGACCACTATTTAGACGAAAAAGGATTAAGAGGAAAAGTAAAGTCTATAGCAATTTCTCATGCTCATCTAGATCATGTTGGAGCAGTTCAATACTTAGCTCATAGATATAAAGCTCCAATTTCAGGAACCCCTTATACTACCGAGGTTCTAAAGAATCTATTACCAGAAAGAGGGATAAGAAATCCAATACACTCAATAAAACCAAATGGTTTTGCTAATATAAATGGGAAAAGTAAATACAAAGTAGAGTTTGTAAATATGACTCATTCGACTCTTCAATGTGCTTTAGTAGCAGTCCACACTCCAGAGGGTGTAGTATTATATGCCAATGATTACAAATTAGATGATACTCCTGTTATTGGAGATAAGCCAAATTATTCAAGACTTAAACAGATATCAAAAGAAGGTGTAAAGGCTCTTGTAGTGAACTGTCTTTATGCTCATGCAGAAAAGAAAACACCTTCTGAAAGTATTGCTAGAGACTTGGTCAAAGATAAGTTTCAAGAGTTACAAGGAAGTAAAGAGGGATTAATAGTAACAACCTTCGCATCTCATATTGCTAGACTTAAATCAATAGTTGACTTCGGTCAGAAGTTAGATAGAAAGATAGTTTTCATAGGCAGGAGTCTAGCAAAATATGTCTCAGCAGGAGAAATGATAAATCAAGTACCTTTCAAAAATAAGATTATTCTTGCAACTTATAAAAAACAAGTAGATAAAACTCTTAGAATGGTTGAAGCAAACAGAGATAAATATCTTGTAGTTTGCACAGGCCATCAAGGAGAGAAGGGCTCAGTATTAGATAGAATGTCAAGAAATCAGCTCCCCCTTAGAATTCGCCAAGGAGATAATATAGTATTTTGTTCCAAAACAATTCCAGCTCCTGAAACAATTGCATCAAGGAGTGAGTTAATGAAGAGATTGGATGAGTTCAAACCAAGAATACATGATAACCTTCATGTGTCAGGTCATGGATCTAGGGAAGATTTAATCGAACTAATAAAATTGACAAATCCTGAAAATGTGATTCCCTCTCATGGAGATCATGCTAAAACAATTCCCGGAATGCATGTTGCTGAAGATATGGGGTACAAAAAAGGTTATAATGTTCATTTGCTTTCAAACGGAGAGTCAATAAAAATAGCATGAGGGAGGATATAGTAGGAATGCTGAAGAATGCAATAGATCATGGTGGTAACCCTCAGAAAGTAGCTCAATCTTTGATTAATTCTGGTTACCCTATGAAAGATGTAAAAGAAGCTTATGATTACGTAATTTCAAACAATCCTGAATTACAAGCACAACAGGCACAACAAGTTAATCAACAAACCCCGCAGATTCAAATATCTTCTAAGCCTCAACAAATATCTACACAAACTCAAGTTCAACAACAATATTCCAAACCACAAAATTTTCAGGCTCAGCAACAAGTTCCTCAACAACAAAGAACTCAGATGCCTCAAGCACCACAATACAAAACTCCTTCTCAACCTCAACAAGCGCAGTTTTCAAGACCAAAACCTCTTCCTTCTCAAAAAATAAATCCTCCAGGCGTTGGAAAGATACTTGTTCTTATCCTTGTATTATTACTCTTAGTTTTAGCATTAATATCAGTAATAGTCTTTAAAGATGACATTCTCGACTTATTGAGTCTATGAGCCTAGTATACGAACCAGAGGAAGATTCTTACTTGTTAGAATCTGTAATAAAAAAGTACTGTAAAAATAAATCTGTTCTTGATATGTGTACTGGCACAGGTATACTTGCAAAATCTGCTTTAGATAATGGAGCAAAATCAGTTACAGCTGTTGATATTAACAAAAGTGCATTAGATTCTATAAAGGAAGAAAAGATAAAGAAGATTCGTTCAAGCATGTTCCAAAAAGTAAAAGGAAAGTTTGACTTAATAATATGTAATCCTCCATATCTTCCAAAAGATAAAGATGAAGATAAAGAAAGCGAGTTAGCAACTACTGGAGGAGATGACGGAGATGAATTCATTCTAAACTTTCTAGATCATGTTAAACCTCATCTAGAAAAAGATGGAATAATCCTATTGTTATTTTCATCATTAACTCCAATGGATGAAATAAATAAGAAACTAGAGAAAGAGAAGCTCATTTCAAAGGTAATAGCCTCAACAAAGATGTTCTTCGAAGTTTTAGAAGTTCTAGAAATTAAATTAAGCAACTAACTCTTCATCTTTCAGTTCAGGCATAGCATTCTTTTTAGTCAAGCTCCAATCAAGCTTTATTATATTTTTTACAAAAGAATTATCCATATTTAATTGGTAATAATCAGATTTTCCAATTTTTCTTGTTCTAATCACTATCTCTTTTTTTATCCAACCAGAAAAGAATGAAACAAGAGAGTTATAACTAACATTGCTACCTCTAGCTATTTCAGTAAGAGGGTAATCAAAAAAATGATTGTCTATCAAAAAGTCAAGAACTCTAAGTTGAGGAGTGTCCCCCATATATTCTAAGAATATTGACTTGTTTTCTTTTACTTTCATAAAGCATTAGGTTATAATGGATATTTAAATGTTTTCATTATGCAAGAGTTATTTCAATAATAGAAACATTAATAAATAAAGAAATAGTCTCAACTAAATGGTTGATGGTTTAGAAAAAGAAAAAGCACAAATTATGTTTAAACTAGCAAGAAAAAATAATTGGGGTCACAAATACGACAGATTAGAACATTTTAAGAGATTTCAGCATAGAGATTTAATAGTTAAGGAGCTATCAAAACAAGGTTGGCTTCTTATTTACTCCAAACCTAATTTTTTAGGTATCTCTCTAAATACAGAATATAAAAGAAATATCTTGCATTTTATAGAGTCGCATCTGCCAGAATTTAAAGGAATGATTCGGTAAATATAAACAACTGCTCTGTCAGAATTGAGCATAATAATTTTATAAAGGGATTTTTTAATTATTTAATATGAGTTGGATTCATGTTCAAAAAGAAGAAACTGGTACAGTTGGTTTAGAACCAGAGACAGACAAAGTAAAATATTTCATTATGCAAAATTAGATGATGTTTTAAGAGATTTGTAAGTAGCACAGGAATGTTTTGATGAAAGATTTAGAATAAGAGTTGTTGGTAAAGGTTATGTTTTAACTAGTAATGAGCGTGTCTGCGATGCAAGAGGTCAGGGTCCTAATAGGGCCTCCCCCATAGAGGCGGAAAGAGCAGCATTCATGTTAGCTACCAAATTTCCACCATACGAAGTTCAGAATTAGCTTTTCTAAGCACCACAACAATCTCTAAAAACTCCACATATAACCAAACTTCATGAAGTTCGGACACCTTGCCGACTGTCACCTAGGCGCTTGGAGATATCCTGAATTACAACAACTTAATTTTGAGAGTTTTAAGAGCGCTTTAGAGACATGTAAAAAAGAGAAAGTTGATTTTATTCTTATAGCTGGAGATTTATTTGATTCTCCATACCCTCCAATAGAAACAATAAAAGATGCGTTCAATGAATTCAGAAAACTAAAAGAAGCAAATATACCTGTCTTCTTTATAGCAGGAAGTCATGATTATTCAATATCTGGAAAAAGCTTCTTAGATGTAATGGAAAAGTCAGGATTTGGAGTAAATGTTTTCAAACCAATAGACAAAGATAATTTAATTATTTTAGAACCAACAATATGCAAAGGAGCAGCAATTTACGGTTATCCTGGTAAGAAAACAGGCTTAGAAGTTTACGATATCCCAAGAATAAAACTACAAGATGCACCTGGAATGTTCAAAATATTGATGTTGCATACAACAATGAAAGATGCTCTTCCAAACCTTGATATTCCATCAGTAAACAGGGAATCTTTGCCAAAAGTGGATTACATTGCTCTAGGACATTTACATCTTCAATATGAAAAAGGAAATGCAGTATACGGTGGACCAATATACCCAAACAATGCATCTGAATTAGAAGACCTAAAGTACGGAACTTTCTACATTGTTGATACAAACAAAGAAGCAAAGAGACATAATATAAAATTAAAAGATGTTTTAGTTTTAGATCTAGAAATAACAGACTCTTTGATAGGGACAGACAAAATAATTGAAGAGTTAAAGAAACATCCCTTAAAAGATAAGATATTCATTCTAAAACTAAAAGGGGTTCTAGAAAAAGGAAAGATAACAGATATAAATTTTAACAAAATAGAAGAGTTCTCAAGAAAACAAGGAGTATATTGTTTTATGAAAAACACAACAAAATTGTTCTTTCCAATAGTTGAGATAGATGTAACTCCTACAACAGAAGATTTTGAATCAGAAATAGTTAATGGCTTTTGTAATAAGAATCCTCATGAATTGAACAAACACATACCTCTTCTTCTATCAATGCTTGACATGGAAAAGAAAGAAGATGAAACATCAAGAGTTTTCGAAGATAGATTATTTTCAGATTCAAGAAAGGTTCTATTACCATGATATTCAAGAAAATCAGACTAAAAAATATAAGAAGTTACAAAGAGGAAGAAGTAGTTTTTCCAGAAGGAGCAGTTCTTTTAGCAGGAGATGTAGGCTCTGGAAAAACATCTATTCTTTTAGCAATAGAATATGCTCTTTTTGGTCTTCAGCCTGGACAGAGAGGTTCAGCATTACTCTCAAATGGAGAAGAATATGGTGAAATCTCATTAGAACTTGATATTAATGGAAGCAACGTAATAATAGATAGGGGCCTAAAAAGAAGTTCAAAATCAATAAATCAAGACTTTGCTACAATTACTGTAAATGGTTCAAGATTTGAGTCATCAGTTACAGAAGTAAAATCCAGAATATTAGCACTTCTTAATTATCCAGTAGAATTTGTAAGGAAAAATAATCTTGTTTATAAATACACTGTTTATACCCCCCAAGAAGAAATGAAGAAAATAATTCAAGAGGATACTGAAACAAGACTAGATGTCTTAAGACACGTTTTTGGAATAGACAAATACAAAAGAATACAGGAAAATATAGCTAGAATAGCATCTATAATAAGAGATGAGTCAAGATACTTACAAGCAGAATCAGCAATTATAGATACTAGAAAGAATGATTTAGATTCAAGTCAAAAGTTTGTTGGTATTCTTGAATCTAAAATAGCAGGAAAACAAGAAGAAATAAAGAAAACAAAAGAAGAGAGATTGTTAAAAGAAAAGGAAGTTGAGAATCTACAAAATAAGTTGGTAGAAAGAGAGAGTTTCAAGAAAGAAATAGAAAAGCTCTCATTGGTATTGAGAAATAAACATGAACAAACATCTCGCTTTACTAAAGATATGTCTGAAATTGATGATTTGATAAATTCATCCAAGTCTGTAGCTATAAGTCTTGATCCAAAGAAGATTAATGAGCAAATAGAAAAGACTCTGATATTAATAGATTCATTAGAAAGAGATTATTTGAAATTTAGTTCAAACAGTAACTCTCTGGATATTCAAAAGCAAAGCGAACTAGTTAAAAAAACAAAAATATTTCAGTTAACACATTGTCCTACTTGTCTTCAAGATGTTCCAGAAGCTCACAAACACAACATAATAAATGAAGTAGAAACAAAAATAAGCAGATTTGATAAAGATAAAATAGTTCTTACAAATGAGATTCAAAGAATTAGCATTGATATAGCAAACCAGAAGAGTATTCTAAAAAGCTTGGAGAATGATAAGATCGCAATACAAATCAATAATGCCAAGCAGGAAAATCTAAATAAATATATATCTAAAAAGCAAGAATTAGAAAAGATAAAAGAAGCTTTTGAAAAAGATATCGTTTTTATTAATGATCAAATAGATTCGCAGAAAAAGAATTCTTTAGATTATTTAAAGTACGACAACTTATTGAAAATTAAAAGAGATGAATTGGCATTTTTAGTTAACTCAGAAAAGAACAAAGAGATAGAGTTTGCAGAGATAAAAAAAGAAATAGAATTGACTATAAAAGAAATACTAAAATATAGTGTGGAGATACAAAAAGGACAGGAATCAAGAAATAAATTAATAAAAATGCTTGATGTAGAAACATGGTTGTCTAACAACTTCACAAATCTTACAAAGTTTACTGAAAAGAATATATTAATTGCTTTGAGAAAAGAGTTTACAAAAATATTCAACAAATGGTTTTCAATGCTTACAACTGACGCTTTTGAAGTTTATCTAGATGAAAACTTCTCACCTGTAATAATTCATAATGAATTTGAGTTAGATTATGAATATCTTTCAGGAGGAGAAAGAACTGCAGTAGCTCTAGCCTATAGATTAGCACTAAATCAGCTAATTAACTCAGTTTTAAGTAAAATAAAAACAAGCGATGTAGTAATATTAGATGAACCTACTGAAGGATTCTCAGAACAACAACTTGACAAGATGAGAGACATGTTAAAGGAGTTAAATGTAAAACAGCTCCTTATTGTAAGCCATGAAACAAAAATGGAAGGTTTTGTAGATCATGTCATACGTTTCAAGAAAACTAATGGTGTTTCAGAAGTAGTAAGTGCTCCAGAAATACACTAAATTTTCCATAGAAAAATTTAAATACTATTGGTTTAGAATAATCTAAGAGGTATTCTTTCTAATGAATGAAGACATTTCAAAACACGTTTTAAAAACAGGAACTTTAACAATTGGCATAGTTTGCAAAGACGGGATAATCGTAGCTGCAGATAGAAGACAATCTTATGGTGCTCAAGGCGGAGGAGTTTCATACCTTGCAGGAGCAGCTAAGAAAGTTCTGGAGTTAACAGACAGAATGATTGCTACAACAGCAGGTACAGCTTCAGATACAAGAAAAGTTTTGGACATTTTACGTGCAGAATTCAAATTAAAAGAACTAAGAACAAAGGAAAGAATATCTGTACCAGAAGCAGCTAATTTCATGGCAAATATGGTATACGGGAATATCAGAACACCTTCAATGATTCCGGCAATAACTCATTTTATTTTATCAGGTTATGATGAAAACGGGTTATACTTATATGACATTTCTCCAGATGGTTATATTCAAGAGTCAGAAACGTATGTTGCTACTGGTTCAGGTATAGCACAAGCACATCCTATACTAGACATGGAATATAAGAAGAATATGTCAACAGAAGAAGCTATTACAATGGTCACAAAATGTATTAAGGCAGCTACGGCCAGAGAACCTAGTGTAGGAGCTGGAATGGATATTTACCTTGTAAAGAAAGGTGAAATTAAACAAGTAGCAGATAAGGAAGCTATAGTAAGTTTTGAAACAGTAAAGTAATTTCTAATTACAATGAGTGAAATATTAAAGGCAATAAAAAGCGAATTACCTAACGGTGTAGTTAGCGAGGCAATCTTTGAAGGAGCAAACATAGTTCTTTACACAACAGACAAAGAATTCTTTAGAAACTCAGATGATAAAATAAGAGATATAGTAAAGAAGGTAAAAAAAAGAATAGAGTTAAGGGCGGATAGTTCAATGCTAGCCCCTCAAGAAGAGACTGAGAAGACCATTCGTGAATTAGTTCCAACAGATGCAGAAATAGAATCCATAATATTTGATGTTCCTAGATCTACTGCAATAGTGGAGGCAAAGCGCCCTGGAATAGTAATAGGAAAGAATGGTTCAATTCTAAAAGAAATAAAGAATTCTACGATGTGGACAATCCAAACTCAAAGAAGTCCTGCGATCCACTCAAAAATAACTGAAAAAATCAGAGATGTCCTTTATGCAAATAACTCTTACAGAAAGAAATTCTTGAATGAAATTGGAAAGAAGATTTATGAGAACTGGAATCCTGAAAAGATGGATATGTGGGTTAGACTTACTTATCTTGGGTCTGGAAGACAAGTAGGCCGTTCATGTCTTTTATTGCAGACTCCAAAGTCAAAGATAGTTTTTGACTGTGGAATAAACGTTGGAGTTATATCTGGTCCAGAAAGATTCCCTTACTTAGATGTTTCTGAAATAGGAGACATTTCAAGTATTGATGCAATAGTTCTTTCACACGCTCATTTAGACCATTGTCTGCCTCCACAATATCCTGTTCTAACAGAAAAAGGTTACAAGAAAATAGATGATATTAAAGTAGGGGAAAACGTAATTTCATTAGATTGGAAATCTGGTAAATATATATCATCTAAAGTAACTGAAAAAACTCAAACTAATGGGCATAAAAGAGTACTAACAATTAAAACGCCTTATTCAACAATAGAGTCTTCTCCAAACCATAGATTCTTTACAGTTAAAAATCTAGAAATCAAAGAAACTGAGGCCCAAGAATTAACAGAACATATGCTCTTGCCATCAAATTTACTCCATAAAGATCAAAAATTAGGAGAGCTAATTCCACTAATCACTAAAGTCCAATATAATAAAAAAGGGGAAGGCAAAACACATCTTCCTCATGAGCTGACTCCAAATCTAGCAGAATTTATTGGTTATTATATGGGTGATGGGCATAAATCAACACCTTATTCTTTAAGGTTAACAGATTCACATATCCCAATTTTAGAATATCATAAAGAAATAATCAAAGAGTTATTTAATTCCGAGGCAATAATAAGGCATCACTCAGATAAAACAAAAAATGCACATATTCTTGAAATAAACAATATAAAAATAATTAGATTCTTGGAAAATAACTTTCCAGAATTTTTCTCTAAAACAAGAGATATTAGGATACCTGAAAAGATAATTAATTCAGGAAACGAAGTACAACTAGCATTTTTAAGGGGTTTTGCTGATGCAGAAGGTACAGTTTCAAACAGAATTAAAATAACTTCATTCAGCAAAGAAATGATTAAAGATTTACAGCATCTATTCTCTTTAAACAATATCCCTTCACATATTTCAGGCAACGACATAAGTATATCTTCAATTTACGGATTGTCTAGGTTCAAAGAAAAAGTTGGCTTCTCAATAAAATATAAAATGGACAATCTGATGAGTGAAGTTTCCAAGTTTAATAATCATGAATTTAATAAACAAGATTTAGTGCCTTTAACTTCAAATGACTTGCGAGAAATACTAAAAGTAGCGGGCATGTTGGGAAAAGTACATGATAGTCCAAATTTAAGTAATATTTTACCTATGAGTCTTTTAGACTTATTTAGAAGAAAAGAAGGATATGCAACAAGAAAGACTGCAGAAACACTTCTATATGTATTAAAGAATAGAATAACTGAAATTAATAAAAGAATAGATCTAAATGATATGTATGTTCTTAGGCAGCTATTAAGTCTTACCAGAACTGAAATAAGCCTTTCTACTGGTTTAAAAGTTTCTCAAATACAACAAATAGAAGAAAACAGAATTTCTAAAGAATTTGCGGCTTCGATTTCACACATCCTTTCATCTTTTATGAAAGACAAGATGACATCTACAATTTCTGCCATTAATAATAAAATATCTCTTCTAGAAAATATTCTTAAATTAGAGGTTATCTGGGAAAAAATAACAACCATAGATTCAAAAGAAAATCCATATCCTTATTTAGTAGATATAGAAGTAGAAAGCCACAACTTTATAGCCGGAAATATAGTGGTTCACAATTCTGGATTAATTCCTTATCTATACAAGATGGGGTACAAAGGTCCTGTATATATGACTCCTCCAACAAGAGATATCTCAGCTCTTCTTGCTCTTGATCTTGTAAGTGTACATTACAAAAAAGCAGAAGTTCCAATATACAGAGCAGATGATGTAAAAGAGATGGTTAGACACTCAATATGTCTTAATTATGGAGAAGTCTTTGATATAACTCCAGATATTAGGATTACATTTTATAATGCCGGACACGTTCTTGGATCAGCTATAACTCATGTAAATATAGGAAATGGATTACATAATTTTGTTTATACTGGAGACTCAAATTATAGAAAAACAAGACTTCTCGATCCCGCTGTAAACTTCTATCCGAGAGTTGAATCAATAATGGTAGAATCAACTTATGGAAGCAAAGACCAGATTCAGCCCCCATTATCAGAAGTTGATGAGAAATTCTGCATTCTAGTTAATGATACTATAAAGAGAGGGGGAAAGATACTTCTTCCTGAATTGGGTTTAGGTCACGCTCAAGAAACATTGCTAAGAGTGGAAGATGCAATTCGCACAGGGAAGCTTCCCCAAATTCCAGTTTATCTTGATGGTATGTTATGGGATATAACTGCAATTCACACAGCTTACCCAGAATTTCTTGGAAGTAATATAAGAAATAAAATCTTCAATGATGAAAATCCATTTACTTCTTCATTATTCAAAAGAGTAGGTTCTCCTACAGAAAGAAAAGAAGTCTTTGAAGGAGGCCCATGCATAGTTATTGCAACAAACGGAATGCTTGCTGGAGGAGCTTCAGTTGAATATTTCAAAGAATTTGCTGAAAATGAAAAGAACCTAATAATTTTCGGATGTTACCAAGGACCTAATACCTTAGGAAGACAAGTCTCAGAAGGAAATAAAGTTGTAAGAATAGATGAAAACTTTGGAGGAGAGACAATAAATGTAAACATGCAAGTTGAAACAATGTCTGGTCTTTCAGCTCACTCTGGAAGAGGAGAGTTAATGCAGTTTATAGGAAGAATGACTCCTAAACCTAAGAAAGTAATAATTTCTCACGGAGAACAATCTCGTTGTTTGGATTTCGCATCAAGTATTTACCGCCAGTATGGTATAGAAACAATAGTTCCTAGAAATTTGGAAACAATTAGATTGAAGTAGTAAACATACTTGCAAATTATTCATATCAAAAAATCGATGCACTGCCATATACTAAAGTGTGTGGTTTGATTGGTGCTCGATTTTTGGATGACTTCAACTTCAAAGAAGTTGTAGTACCTGCAACAGACGATACTGTTGCAGTGATCGAAGTCTTGAACACCTCCTAAAAGGTGTGGTTTATGTGAGAGACTATCGACATCAAAATGACTCAATTGCTTCTATTATATTTTTAATAAGATCTTTTGTGATAAATAAAGTAGATTTCTCATGTAAATCGTTTATTCTTGTTATAGCTGTCTTTCTATCAATTATTTTTTCCTTAAATGCTCTTAGAATAATTCCTACAGTCCCATGAACTTCCAATTTGTATTTTTTTGCTGTTTCGCGAGCCTCTAAATCATCTGTAAGAAAGTAATCCGCTTTCTCTTGCAATGCCAATGAAATAGCACAAGATTCTCCAATATCCAAGTCATACTCATTAGTTAAAATCTTAACTATATCTTTAGACAGTCCCTCTAATTCTCTAACCTTTATTTTTTTTGGAAGATTTATTTTATATTTTTGCAATTCATGAGAAACTTCTAATGGTATGAATATTGATGAAAAAACATCCAAAGCAGAAGTTAAATTAATTTCATTTAAATGAATTACAGGACCAGTATCAGAGATAGCCTTACTTTCCATACAATCCCCATTGAATATCCTCTTTTATAGCAGACTCCAATAAGGTTATTTTTTGTTTTTTAACTAAGTCGCGCACAGCATCCCTAATTAATTCAGATCTATTAGCATACCATCCCTGTTTAATTATTTCTTCCATTTCAGTGATAATTCTTTTAGTTAACTTCGTAGGCACAGTTTCCATGTCAGACTTATTTGTTTCCATAAAGTATTACCTGGGTGATACTATTTAAGTTTTTCTATTAATCAGTTTTAACAAACACCTCACATTTAAATACATTGGAGCTCAAGTTTAATTCGGAAGAGGAAATATGAAGCATACAGTAAAAGTCACATTAATTCTGATAAGTTTATTCTTTTTTGCACAATTAATAGGAATTTATGTAGCTCATCAATATCTTCCAGAAATAAAGCAAGTAGTCACAGAAACTGGAGAAATAAAGAACGAAACAGTTTACAATCTTCCTTATGGTCTTGACCCTCCTACAGACATAAAACCCCAAGAATCAATAATATCAATAGTAATTGCTCTAATAATAGCGGTTGCATTGATGCTATTTCTTATGAAATTAAAAGCAGAAACATTCTTGAGGGGATGGTTCACAATAGTCGTTATTCTTGGATTATCAATAGCCATAAATGCGTTTCTTATGCCTTTTCCAAGAGCAACACTCATTTCATTAATTTTAGCAATCCCTCTAGGAATACTAAAAATATTCCATAGAAATATGTATGTCCATAATGCAACAGAATTATTAATTTACCCTGGAATAGCTACAGTATTCATACCAATTCTTAATGTGTGGTCTGTATCTATTTTGCTTGTAGTAATATCTCTATATGATATGTATGCAGTATGGCACTCTGGATTCATGCAAAAAATGGCTAAGTTCCAAATCCAAAAACTAAAGCTCTTCTCAGGTTTCTTTGTACCTTACATGAGAAGAGAAGACAAGTTGGTTCTTAGCAAAGCTAAATCAATAAAAGAAAAAGAGAGCAAAGCAAAGAAAATAAAGATCAATTTGGCAATTCTAGGTGGAGGAGATGTTGTATTCCCTATAATACTTGCAGGAGTTGTTCTTAGAACTCTAGGATTATGGCAAGCAGTAACAATTTCAGTAGGAGCTACTTTAGCTCTAGCATTCCTATTCTATAAATCAGAAAAAGGCAAGTTCTATCCAGCCATGCCTTTCATATCAATAGGATGCTTTATTGCTTTAGCAATTGCTTATCTAATATGATATTAGAAATATTTTCTACTTTGAGCAACATTAAGCAAAATATGTGTTATCTTGTCTCTTAGAGATTTAACAAATTCTCCTCTATGTTCTACATGTTTATTTCCTTCTCCCTTTAAACCAGCTCTAATACTATCTCTGAATTTTTGAGGATTAGTTAAGTCAACTAAATCAAAAGTATTGTATGTAGAGAAACTTGACCTCAAATCAGCATCTGTATTACTAACTGTAGACAGTTTAAGTTCTCTTGCTAATTCTTGAACTCTTTTAGTTTGTTTTGAATCCATACTTAAACTATAAGCTTCAAGAGCATCAAAATAATCAGCATATTTCCTAATAGTATCTTCTTGTAATCCAAGGTTTGTCCCAGATGGTTCTCCAATTGCAAGCAATATTGCTTTGACACCAAATCCAAACTTTGAAAGAGGATGAGAAGGAATAAGAATAGCATCTTGATCTTTTTCAAATTTCAATACATCTTCAAGTTTTGGTCCGTGTCTATACCAACTTCTTTCAGCAGGAAGTGACGTTGGAGTCCCGACAGCCAATACATGACCTTCTCTACAGAAGTATTCTTTTCCTCTAACTAAATACAGCCAGCTTCTTCCTCCATTTTTAGTAAACCCTGTGAAAGTGTCTTTGTAATCATCATGAACACCTACACCAACCCTTTCAAGAGCAGTTACTGAATTATCATTTACAACTCTTTGAAATTTAGGTTGATAATAATCTGTAAGAACCATAACTCTATTCTCTCCTTTCTGATAGGCATGTTCTAAGATAGAATCTACATTTTTGCCAAATCCTTCAACCCTATTAACAAACCATCTACTTAAAGCACCAAATCTGGCAGGTCTATCTTTTTCAACAACCCACCCAGTCGCCTGAAAATCAACTTTAGCATTCTTTAATTCCATTCTTTTAAGAAATTTCATTAGTATATAACTATTTTGATTATATAACTCCTTTATAGTTACAACACTAGAAACCTTTAAATACCCTCAAATTTTCGCTCCTATATGATAATAAAACAAGAAATAGTAAACAAAGTGAAAGAACACTTCGATCTTAATATCTATGAGACTAAAGTATGGCTTGCATTACTTTCTAAAGGAATAGTTACTGCAGGAGAAACAGCTGAAATATCAGGTGTTCCAAGATCAAGAACATACGACGTTCTAGAGTCTTTAACAAAAAGAGGGTTCGCAATAGTTAAGGTTGGGAAACCAGTAAAATACATTGCTGTAGAGCCTAAAACAGTTCTAGAAAGAATGCAGACAAACACTCTTACAAAAGCTCAAGAAAAAGTTAATACTCTATCAAACTTGAAGACTACTCAAGAATATGATGAGTTAGTTCAGTTGCATAAAGAAGGAATATCTCCTGTTAAGCTTGAAGAATTGTCAGGACACATAAAGGGAAGATCAAACTTACTTTCAAAACTAAAAGAAATGATTGACTCTGCTCAAAAAGAAATTATAATTCATACTACAGCAGAAGACTTTGAAGACAAATCAAGAGTTCTATTGTCAGTTCTAGGTAAAATAAACAAAGAAATAAAATTAAGAATATCTCTTTCAGGTGACAGCTACAAAGTAAAAAGAATAGCATCAAGAAATGACCTTAAAGTAAAAGAATCAAACCAAATAGGAAAATATTTCATAATCGACAAGAAAGAAATGCTTTTAATGATTCATCCTGAGAACATGCAGGAAGAAGTAGGAGTATGGATAAATTCACCATATTTCGCAAGTTCTCTTTCAGCAATGCTTGATAAAGGTAATTAAGAGGTTTAGATGAAAAAGCCTTCTTTTAATGTTTCACCAGATGGTAAAACTGTTGAAGTCGATGGAACTGTTTATTCTTTAAGTAATAGAAAAATAGGTGAAAATATAGAAAGACTGCAGACAGGTTGTGAAGAAGGATTTAGACCTCCAACATTCAGCGAGCTATTAAATTTGATGCATGCAAGTTATCTTAATGAAGATAATGAGCAAGCAAAGAGAGTAATTGGGTATGCAAATAGAAAGTATAATCCTTTAATTGCAAATACCATTACTAAAATTAAAGAATCCGGTTTAATTGTTGCATTAGATAATCCTCAATTTAGAGAGAACGAATATGGTAATAGAGAGGTTAAAATTAACGAAAAAGATCTTGTGGATAAATTAAGACCTGTAGTGGGGTCAGACTTATCTGGATGGGTTGTAATAGGTAGGGGAGGGGCAAGAGTAATGCCCATTTCAGAATTAAATTCAGGAGTTTATAATCCATTTACCATATTAGCAGAGGAATATCCAATATTATTGACTGGAGATAAAACTTCTCCAGAGAAATTAGCACAAATTGCAGAAAGAACTAAAAAAGATATAAGACTAGTAATTAAGAATACAGCTTCAATAATGACTCCAATTTTTGGAGTTGGTTATATGGTAACTGTTGGACATTCTTCATGGGGGTATGCAGGTGGCTTTTATACTTTTGATGTGAGAAAATCAGCTTAAGTTATCTTAAAGTCAGTTATATGCATTTGTTCCATTAAAGTCTTTGAACCAGATTTCCATGAATCAAGAAACTCACGCAAATTAAAATCAATATTCATTCTCGCATGAATATGCTTGTTCCTCTCAAATGTATTAGCATGTTTATTCTTAAAACTCAAAATAGCTTTTTTCATATGCAATGGTGGTCCAATACGAACAAGTTCTTTTTTCGGTTTAGCGATTAGATATCCTTCCCCAATATTTCCTCCAGAATATCTGAAATAACTATCATTCAAAATAAAATCTTTCTTTACCTCTCTTACAACCAATTCAAAGAACTTCTTTAGTTTAGTTCCAGCAATATCACCCGCTTGTTTATCTGTTTGAATTTGTATAGAAATAAAATTATCTTTATTCTTTTCTCTTAGTTTGTTGAAATCAATATCTTTCTTCTCAAAGAAATTACTAGATGGAGACTTAAGAAAAGCACGAGCAGAATCCTGAAACTTAACAAAAGTATCGTGTGATAAAGCTGCAAGCGCATTTCTTTCTTTATATGTAGGATCAATTAATATTACTGGAGAATGTATTTTAGCCTCGTTAAGTTGAATGAAAACTTCATTAGAATTCTTATATTTCTTTTCAATATCAATTACAAGTCTTTTCTCAGAAGTAACTTTCAGTAGTTCTTTAAGCATTTTAACAAAAGATTTGTATTTTATTATTAAAAGTTCAACAGTATACCCAGAGAAACCCTTTACATAAGTTTCAGCACCATAAACTTCCTGAGCCTTCATGAATTTCTTAGCAACTCTTACTTGATCTTCAAATCCATTTATCCTTTTTTTTACATAAGGCCCATGAAAATAAGTTAAATCAGTAACATTCTTTTCATCTTTAGGACTTGATATTTTATTTACTGGAATCACTTCGAAATATCCAAACATCTTTTTATCTCTTATAATAAAATAATCTCTACTTCCATGAACTCTTTCAACATCTAAATTAAGATTCATACATACAGCATTTAAGAATCTCTCAAGTCTATCAGATAAGTTCTCATATTTTTTATCAAATCTTACAAAAATATCCACATCATAATTATCTGATTTCAAAAGAGTGCCTTTAGCAAAGCTTCCTCCAACGAAAACATCAGCATTAACTTTAGCTTTAGATATTTCTTTCTCAAGTTTAGCAATAAAATCTTTGCTTCTTTTATTAAGTTCATTTATTGACTCAATATCTGGTTTTAATTTCTTTATTTGTTCAGAGACTATTTTCTTGATGTCTGGCATGGCGTATATAATGACTAATTACTTTAAAACCTTTACAGTAGAACCCATGGTTCTAATAAAGTTCATATAGTTTTAGAAAAGCTTATATATTGCTTACGTATATTTATGTGTATGAAAATAAGTAAAGAAGATATAATTAGAATAAACAAAGGATTTGGTGGAAGCATAAGAAATGAGGCTAGTCTTGACTTTGCTCTGAAACACGAAGAAAACAATAAAATTGGAGAATATAAAAAGTTAGCTTATTTATTTAGAGTAATATTAGTAGATCATCCATTTACAGATGGGAATAAAAGAACTGCAGCTTATCTAGCTTTTGTATTTGCTAACCAATTAAATAAATCAGTCAATCAGGATTTAATAGCCCATCATATACTATCAATAGCTTCAAAGAATATATCTCAAATTAGGGCAATAGAGGAGCGTCTTAAAAATGCAATTAAATAAAAAGTTACATAATAAAATAATGAAAGAAGGTAAATATGTATTTGAAATACTTGAGAATTATGACAGGACTCGTGAATGGCCAATAGGAAGAAAAAGAATAGACATTACTCTGAGCAAGAGATTAATTAATAAGTTAAAAAGCATTAGGGAGAAAACAAGGAAATCAATATCTGAAATAATCGAAGAAGCAATTTCTAAGTCAATTTAAATCACTTCTTACGAATACTAGAAGACAAATCAATAACATACTTGCCATCTTCTAATTTGTAAACCAAAGGGCGTTCCTTACTGAATAAATTAGGTATATCGAGCAGGTATTTACCAGGGCTGGTAACTTTAACAGTCTCTAAATCAAGTATTACAGGAGCATCTATCTCTTCAATACCCATTATTTCACGCACATCCTGTTCCATGTGTTTCTTATCTTCAGAACTTAATTCATCAAGTATTGACAATGTCTCTATCTGTTCTTCTTGTGGTTTTGACTGTTCCTTTGCAGGATTAGCAGATAATATTTTATTGTATTTATCCATGCTTACAAAGAAGAAGAATCTACTATTGCATTTGCTACATCCTTCAAGGACTTCTTTAGATCCGTCAGGATAAACTTCTGAGCAGTGTATACATTTATGTGGCACGGAATTCTATCAAATTTTGATATTAATAAATATTGTCGTATAAAATCAACCGAAGAATACTTCAATCTTAGAAGGGTCTTTCTTTATTTCCTTTACAATTGAGGCAGGCCCTATAACTGTCAAAGAATTAGATTCTCCAGTCAATCCTCTAGCAATTCCTCTCTTCATTCTTAAGAAGAAACCTTCATCTTTATTTGAGTCAACAACAGCAAGTTCAATCCCTTTGAAAGTCTTTATATGATCGACCATCGCCATAGTATCTTCAATAAGCCTTATCTCCTCTTCAGGCCTTAATCTTCCTTGGAGTATCACCACTCTATTCCCCAGGATTAAATTAAGTATCTTCTTGACTCTTTCAGTTATTGTAAGCTCTCTTATCTCAGAATAAGGCATAATATGTATGCTTAATCCTTTCAACTTGTTGTTTTTTTTCACTATCATATTAATTTTACCTCAAACTTTTTTAGTTAGTTTGAAGAGAGCATCGTAAAATTCATTCATATTCATAGCTTTTCTTGCAGATATACCAACAACAGGATATTCAGGGAACGCAGCTTCTATCTTTTTAACATTTGACTTTCTCAAATCTATTTTGTTTGCAACAACAAGAACAGGAATCTTTCTAGCAAGAAGATTTCCTATTATAGTTAAGTTTACTTGAGAATAAGGGTTCTCTGCAGAATCAAGGACAATTACAACAGCATCCATATCATCAAGCCACTTGATAGCCTCAATTATTCCCTGAGTTGCTTCCTTGGCTCTTTTCTTTGCATCTTGTTTACCAATCCCATATCCAAGAAAGTCTTCATAATCTATCTTAGTAGCAATTCCAGGAGTATCGACTATTTTCAAGACCATTTTCTTTCCCTTGTGTTCTATTTCCACTTTTTCTTTAAATTGAACATGTCTTGTCTCGTGAGGAATTTCACTTACGCTTCCAAGTTCCTCTCCAGTCCAGTCTTTACATAATAAATTAGCAAGACTTGTCTTTCCTGCGTTAGGAGGGCCATAGAAACCTATCTTTAAGTTGTCTCTCCTCCTGAAAATTCCGAATAATCTTGATAATATCTTTAACATGCTCATTGATAATAAGGTCTTTTAATAAATCTTGCGTCAACAGGTGCTTTTTGCCTATTCTCTATTTGTTTTACTATTTCTTTATGTTCCTTGCGTGTAAATATAGGAATTTCAAGCATTCCAACCCTCTTACCATCTATCTTTTTAAATGCAAATCCTATTCTCTCATTTGACCATTGTTGCTGTTTCAACTTTGTCTTGATATCAGAATCAGAAAGACCAGATTTTCTCGCATTGTATATGAAATTAATCAAATTGAATAAATCATTTGAGTTAGGGAATAGACTTTTCTGATAATTGCGCTTATACCATTCCTGCAATACTATGTAACCAATAATTGCTCCTATTGCAACCAATATCCATCCAATTATTGTAAACTTAAACCACCTTCTTGAACAATCTTCTGGACAAGAATCAGCGCTTTCTCCAGACTCACATATATCATTTATTTCACAAACCCCTGAAGGCGCTTCAATATTTCCAAGAATGTCAAGAGATGGTGCAATATATGCTCCAAGAGTCTCTGCATCAAAATCTCCCTCTACAAAAAATTCAAATGTCTCTGACTTAGAAGTATCAAGCAAAATATAATCTGTTCCCGATGTAACTGACAAAGGATTATAATTTGTTCTGTAAACACCAAAGTTCTCTACATCCTGTCCAAATATCAGGTATACATTATCATCAATAGATGTAAGTGGATTAGTTTTTATTGTAAATAATGCTCCTACAGGTTGTGTTCCACTATTTCCTATTCTCTGTATCTTTCTAAATGATATTTCTGGATTGAAGTTATCATTCATCCAAGCAACTATTTGTTCCCTTAATCCACTATTCTGTAAGTCTTTATTTTCAATCTCTTCTATATAAGATGGATTAATATTTTCATATCCTAAGCTTAGTGGAAGGTTATCTCCTGAGTTTGTTGCTGAGACATAAGCAGGCACATCTAAGTTAATTAGGTCAAGCATCACATTTTGATAATCTTCCTCTAAAGTAGCATTTCTAAAATCAAGTTCAATAGAATTCAGTCTAGAAGTCATATTGTTAATACTTACTATACTTTGTATTTTAGGCACAGCCCATGAAGGATATCCATTTATTTGACTAGTAATATTTGTTAATCTTCTTCTATATTCTATTATTGTCAAATTAGCTATGTCTCTTGGGTTTCCTACAAAAACTGTAAATTGTCTTGTAGCTTGAGTATTATTGGATATTGCAGTAACATTAACTGTGAATGAAGTTCCATTCCTCGTGAAAGCATGGTATATTGATGTACCATTAACTGTTTGAACAGGAGTTCCATCTCCAAAATTCCATATTGTTCTTGTAATCCTAACAGCAGAAGTAGCATTAAATCTCACATTTTGTCCAAATGCAACAGACTTTGGATTTATGTCGAACAAAAAGCTTCTTCTTATGTTTATTGACTTTGAAAGAAAATTATCTCCATTTAAATAAAGTCTAAAATCATTTTCACTACTAGCTATAGGTATTACAAAGTTTGCTTTTGATATATCAAGACTCAAGTTATTAGATGTTATTCTTGTAGATTCGTAATCCAGCGAATTAATCTCCTGTATGGGTGCAAGTGATGCTCCAAAGCTTTCATATTTTAGCTCAGGATCACTAAATAAAACAGTCTGGTTTTCTCCAAATATTTTCATTGGCACAAAACAATCATTCTGACAATTCCCATCATATAAATTCTGGATATATTGGTCTATAACTTGAGTAAGATTCAAATTGAAAGCCTTTTTGTAAGTGCTTACATTTATTACAAAACTTGGAGATGCAGCATATCTTTCAGTCTCAGCAAATATATCAAAATCGCTGTTCAATGAATTAAATCCTTGAGCAGTTCCGCATGTAGGAGAATTAGTCTCCTGACCGATTTGATATCCATTATTTACACTTGTTGATATGCAAACATAATACTCTCTAGTTTCGTATGATGAATAGTTTATAACACAGCTTCTTTCCTGAGTCTGCTGCAAGTTTTGAGGCAACTTGCATGAACCAAGAAGAGATGTACTATCTCTGTCTCCATCATATAATTTAACTGTCAGATTTGAATCCCCAGTTCCTTGTTTTATTTGAGCTCCAACTATGAAACCAGGAGCCTGAGGGATGCTTATCTTTTCACAATACTGTCTTCCTGTAACTATGTTTGCAAGCAAAGTGTTTGATTGGTCATAACATCCAGTATGTCTTATTCCACAGCTTTCTCCATTTCCTTGGCTTGTAAGTATATTATCTCCATCTGAAAGTAAATCAACGTAAAGATTTGGAGTGCAACTGGAAGGCGCATTAGAGCTTATTCTAACTTTAGAATCTTTAACTTCAACTCCTGAACCCTCTATTTTAAATCCGGTGTAATCAACACTCCCAGAATCAATTTGAATTTGTTGAACAACTCCAGATGAAGAGTAATCATTCAAACACCAATTAGTAGAACAATTATAATCAATTCCTTCAATTAATCCAGTCTGATTTTCTATAAGCTCTAAAAGAGTCAAACTTCCAGGAAAGTTACTTGTTAATTGAGTATCTCCAGGTTCATTACTCAATCTCAAGTTGATATTTCCTCTTATTGCATCTCCATCAGAATAATTCGTTGCAATAGTATTATGCAGATGATTTACGCTCGCAAAAACACCAATAACTCCAAAAAGAACAAAAGCAAAAGTTGCAATAATTAACTTACTTTTCATTATTCTTAATTTCCTTTCTAATGTTGAATACGAAATATATCGCTCCAATTAGTAGAATAGAAAGTAAGAATTCTCTTAATGTAAAGAATCCAAGCTCAAAACTCAATGAGCCACAAGGAACAATTACAGGATTTCTTTGACAAGCTACTCCTCCAGTGGTTGAATAGCTTATAGTTTTTCTCCCATTAACACATTCACTTGTACTTGTAGTATAAGAACATGAACTAGTAATTATTGCTCCTGGTCCAGAACTACATGCTCCAGTAGTAGAAGATGATTGATATGTAGTCACATTCAATCCACATGAATTAGACGTGCTAGACCATTGACATCTTAATGTAGTACAAGCAGGAGGGTTTCCTCCATAAGATGCTTGAGGAATCGCAGGGTTTGTATTTCCATTGCATTCAGATTGATTTCTAAAGTCTTCACATTCTGTAACCATTCCTCCAGAAGGTATTTGACACGAGTACAATGGATTTGCAGTAGTTCCATGAAGACATTGAAGTCCTGTAGCACAACAATCATCTGCAGTTCCAGCAGAACCATCTCCACCTTTACATTTATCATTAGCTTCATTTGTAGAATAACTTTCAGTTTGGGAAGCATAGTATGTATTTCCATTATTCAAGCATCTTCCCAATGTAAATTCTCTTTCAAATTGAGCACTTGCTCCATTAGTATATCTAACGTTTACTATTATTCTCTTATCATTCAATGTATTTGACATATCATCATACTGAACAGATCCTGAATATATTCCATTTCCAGTTTCAAAACTAGACCATTCACTAGTCCAGTCACTATCTAAGAAAGTCCAGTTAAAGAATAAACTGGAGTAACCACCAGCTTGAGGAGTAATAGGTATTGGTCCTCCACTTGCTCCGCAAGATAGAAGAGAGTTCTCAGTTTCAATAGGGCAGTTTCCACCTATACATACAAGAGTACATCCGCTAGAATCAACAGCGAAACTATCAGAAGCATTGAATGAAAATTCATTAGGGAAGTAAGGTCCAGAAACAGGAGGAACTCTGTATGTGATTTCATTCAATCTAGGTTCGTTAATGTAAGCAAGAACATAAGGGCTGGCAACAACTAACATCTGACTTTCATTGACATCAAATCTTCCATCTAAATCAGTACACTTTAATTTTACATTAACTTGCCCTGGAGATGTAAATGTATGGTTAAATGTCGATTCAGTTCGAGTAAATGGTTGTCCATTCTGAGGAGTAATTGTCCATTCATTTGTCACAGGACCTATTCGGCTTGTACATCCCGAAGTGAAAGGAATCTCAGTATTAGCAAAATAAACCCCTCTATGTACGGGAGCCTCAATATTTGCTTGAGGTGGTTCGAATGAACATAAGGCAGAATTATTTTGATAAGTTACTTGATAGGATCTTTCTGTATCAGAAGGAGCAATTGCCTCAAATAATAATTCTAAATCATCTCCTTCTGTTCCTCCAAGCTCTCCTTGTATAATTGTCTGAACTGCAGAGTCACCCAAATTTAAAGCTATTTCAGCCCTATTATTGACCACATTAGCATTCAAACGGATGATCTCGTCATCAGAACCTAAATCATCATCTAAAAATCTAAATGTAATTTGTTGACCATTTAATCCAACAGTCTGTGCGCTAGCAATTATATAATTATTTCTGCAAACATTTATAGGAGGGTCATTATTAGGTATTTCGCTGCCATCATAATATTTCCACTTTGCATTCAAAATATTTGGATTAGTAGAAGCAGTGCAACAAATTCTCGTGTCATAATTATTGGTCCCAACAGTTTCAAGGTTAGAATTAGTATCAGAAAAGAGAGAAACAACTTCAGTCTGCCCACTAGGACAAGCACTCGTACTACTAACACAAATTAGACTTCCATAACAAATATCTATAGGGTAAGCTGTTCCAGTGTAATCTGGCGCTTGAGCGTGAGCGTTAGTATCATCACTAAGTCTCAAAACAAGATTAGTGGGTTCAGCCCCCTCATTTGGAATAATGCAATCATGAGGGTTAGCTCCAATAGAGTAACCAGGAAATAAATTAGGAAAACATATTTGAGTCCCATAATTTCCTAATCCATTATATATTTCTCCATGAGCATTAGATGTACTTGAAAGTCTTAGTATTCTTTCATTATCTGTGCAAGCTTGAGCACTGACATTAAAAACAAGCAAGAGAATAAAAAATAAACCAAAAGATAGTATTTTTATCAATCTCCTCATTGCCATTTAATCCGTCGCATGTTTATAAAGATTATCAAAAAGATTAAACAATAATATTATCCTTTAACAACCCCGAGTGGTTTAAGCCTAGCAACCATCTTACCTATACCAAGTTCATCACTTACGCGAACAACTTCATTAACATCTTTGTATGCGGCGGGTGCTTCGTCCACTGCACCTTTCATACTTGCAGATTCTAGGATAATGTCTTTGTCATTCATCTCTTTAGCAAGATTTTGAGGAGTGATAGTTCGAGAAGCTTCGCTTCTAGATAATATTCTTCCAGCCCCGTGCGCAGTTGAGCCAAATGTCAATTCTTCAGCTTTTTTTGTTCCAACTAAAACGTAAGAATATGTCCCCATGCTCCCTGGAATAAATATAGGACATCCGACTTTGCGATATTTTAAGGGAATTTCTTTTCTTCCAGGACCAAATGAACGTGTTGCACCTTTTCTATGAATTAATAATTTCATTTTTTTACCATCAACTGTGTGGTCCTCAAATTTTGCAATGTTGTGTGCAAGGTCATAAACTAAGTTTAATTCAGATTTAGGAAAGTGTTTTCCAAATGACTCCCTGACTTGATGCATAATTAAATGTCTATTCGTAAATCCAAAGTTAGCAGCGCCTGCCATCGCAGCAAGATAGTCTTTTCCTAATACAGAGTCTATCTTAGCATAAGCAAGTTGTCGATCAGGTAAATGTTTGTAACCATATTCTTCTTCCATTTTTTTCATATAATCTGATGCAACTTGGTGTCCAACGCCTCTGCTGCCCGAATGAATCATGACTGTGATTTGTCCAACATTCTTAATGCCAAATATTTTAGCAACTCTTTCATCATAAATGCTTTCAACTTCTGCAATCTCTAGAAAATGGTTTCCTGCTCCTAATGTACCAAGTTGATTCATTCCTCGTCCACGGGCTTTTGCAGATATTTTCTTTGAGTCAGCTCCAATTATTTGACCATTGTCTTCGCATAATTCTTTATCTTCTGCCTCTCCATATCCTTTATCAATAGCCCACCCAACACCATTAGTTAAAACGTTATCAATTTCTTTATTGTTGAGGTTGAATTTACTTTTTTTGCCAACCCCAGAAGGGACAGCATTATAAATTTCTTTTAAAATATCTTTTCTTTTGGACAAGAATTGTTTTTTATCTAAATTAGATATTAATAATCGGACGCCACAATTCGAAACAACAAACCCATTTGCTATGAAATTATGATTGTCTTGAACGTTAAAATCATATACTCTGTGATTGCCAATTATTTCTTTTTTTTCTGCTATTTTATCAAATATTGTTCCATAATTATTTAATTCTTCCAGTTTAAGCCTTTTAAAATCCTTAAAAGAAATAAAATCTAATTTAATTCTTTGAGCTGCATCTTCATAATAATGTCTTTCAATGAATCTTTCATTAATTTCTTTAAATAATATCTTTTTTACTTCTTTCAGTTTGAATCCTCTATTTTTATATTCTTTAATCTTTCGAGCCAAATACAGTCTTTTATTGTTTTCTTGTTTTTTAAGTAAGATGTAAAGTGAAGCTATATTAGCCATATTTTTTCTTTTTTGGTTGTATTCAAAACCTATGTTTCTCCATAGCTTGAGCATATCTTCTTCTCCCTTTACAAATAACCTAAACCTCTTTGTTTTTTCTCCATATTTATTATGGAAATCATCAATCTCGCTTATTTTAGTATTATTTATTCCAAATTCTTCTAAAAGCAAAGAAAGATCTATCAAAAAGTCGCGAGCATTTTGAGATAGAGATTCAATTTTATTTTGATCTATTGTTGGGCAGAAAAAGCAAGTTTTAGATAATGTTTTAGGAGTAGACATTTCAGCTCCAAAAAATCCAGCTAAAAATAATCTTTTTATTATAGGTTTAGACTCTTTAATCCATTGAGGTATTCTTACTTCTTGCCTTGTTTTATTTCCTAAAATAAGTCCTTTTTGTTCTAGCAGTCTATTGAATTCTTGAGAGTTTATATGTAATGAATATTCTATATTTCTAAACTTAACATTTCCATATCTTGTATTTATAGAGTGGTCTCTTTCTCTAGAATAAATATATGATTTAACCCGTATTCTCTCTAAATCTTTTTTAATTTCCTCTAAATCTTCTTTTTTTCCATAAGCAGAGGCTCTTAGTCCTGTCTTTAATCTGGAGAAATTCCCATCTCCAAACAAGTAACCCATTATCTTTGCAATAATGGCTTCTTTTTCATCTATTTCTTCGTTTAATTCAATTCCTTCAAATAAGTCCACGCCTACAAGTTTCCCTAGACTAATTTCAGAAATTTTTTGCATACCTTCTTTAGTCAAAAACGGGTGTTCTTCAGTCGTCTTTATTTTTAATCCAGATTCAAGAGTTATCTCGGAGACTTTTTCAGCATTTCTTGACATAATAAGGTTAACTGGTTTTCCCTCCATAGATTTATTTTGATTGTTGAGAGTAGATAGCTGGCTTGAGAAAACAATCTTTTTTATTTTTCTTCCATTATCATCTATCTCTAGTTCAGATTGTAATTTTTCAAAGTTTTCAATTTTCATAGATCCTCCAAATTCAGTAACTATTGAACTATTTCCAGTTAAGCAATTAATATCAAAACCAACAGCTCCGGGACTTATAATTCCTTTCTTAGAATCAAAAGCAGCTACCCCTCCGACACACATCCCATAGGCCTGATGGGCATCACTCATGGCAAGAGAGTATCCAATTATTCCTGGAAGTTTAGCTACATTTTTTATTTGTTCAAAAGTTAAGTCATTCTTTATTTTTTCAAATAATTTTTCAGAGGCAAAAATTCTGCCTGGTACTTTCATGCCATTTTCTTTCGGAATTTCCCAAGTGTATTCATTTATTTTTTTAATATTTACCATGTCTAAAAGTAGCTTGATTGGTTTAAATATCTAAACATCTACAACAACTTGACAAACCCAACTTCCATTTTTCTCTTTTACATACATCTCAGCATATGTTGGTGACTTTATTGCGTCTAAATCTTTGTAATTAGAAGAATCATCCCCGTAAGCAGTTGCATTCAATTTCCCATCACTAAGTTCAACATCTGCACGAGAGATAACAAACCCTTCAGCATCAAATAAGTATATTATTTCTTCAATAAATTTGTAAAGAATAGATTCCTTATCCTTTCCAGATACAGAAATCTCTTTTTTACTCAATGCCTTAATCTTCTTGCCTCTTGAAAATACGGATGAAACAGCCAAAGCACAATTCTCAAACATCTCATTCAAGCTATTACCATATGCTCTAAACTTCAAGTCTCCAGTATGCTCTAAAAATTCAAATTTCTTCATCATTCTTCTACCCACAAGAATAATCTTAGTTTAACAGGACCAAACTCATCTCTACTGGCGCTTATTATTCTCTCGGCAGAGTAGACATCTCCAACATAATTAGATTGACCACATGAACTTGTTATTATGCACGCACGTAATTCAAATTTAATATAATCAGGTAAACTCGAGTTAATAAACGCAAGAGTGTTAGTCATTGCAACAACATTAACTTGATTAGCTACAACTTCATCTCTTAAGTTATCAATAGTGCTTATTTCAGATAATATGTCTCTTGCATTTTCAGATAAATCCTGAGTTTCTTGTGAAGGTAAGCTTTGTCTGTATGTAACAAGTAATATTATTGAAATAATTGTTATAGCTATAAGAAGTTCAATTATCCTAGCAATTCCTTTTTTATGTCGCAAGTGTCTCCTTAAGTCGACACTTCGATCATCCAAAAATCGAGTATCAACATCGATTTTTTGATTTACCATACCAAAACAGTTACCTCGGCAAATCCATGATCTCCATTCTGTTTAATTATCTCGACTCTATCATTCTTTGACAATACTTCAATACCCTCAGGTACATCATTCATTGCTCTTATTTGATGATTATCAAAAGTAATTATGAATCCAAAATCTATTCTGTTTGGCAAGTTCAAGTCTTCTTTAAGTGCAGCATAATCAGAGTAATAACTTTGATTTAATTCTAAAAATAATCTCTCAAAATAGATGTCTTTTATCTCAGAAGAAGAAATATAAAAATTACCTGTAGTTGTGGTAGGAGTTATTGTTCCAAGTGAAGCTCCAAGACTTACAAAAGGACTATTCTCTAAAGCAGGAGAGTATAATATCTTAATAAAATTGCTAGTTCCTCTATCAAGATAAACTATCCCGTTAGAATCTCTATGTACATCTATTGGATTACCATTTTCATCTTCTGCAGTAGCATTATAATCTAAAGGTATTCCAGCTATCTCAAAATTTACGGCCGAAGCATATCCCGTATCTATAGACACAGAGTAACTTTCAATATTTTCTCTTCCCTCACGAGATACCTCAATCCAAGCATAATCCATTGTAGACTTCAATGTTCTTTGACTCTGCAACGGATTAAAGAATACAAAAGCAAATACAAGAAACCCTATGAATATTGTAAATGAAACCACAAATTCTATGTGGCTCAATCCTTTTTTATACATCAAATCTAAAAAACTTACCTTTATTTATATAGGTTGCTCTACAGATCAATGGATAAACTGGTCAGAAAAATAAAGGAGAAATTTGAACTAAAAAGTCTTCCAGATACTCTTGTAATATCAACTCTAGAAAGTTATCTGTTAAAAAATAAGATAAAAGACACCCATTCAGAAAAGGCTCAAAAAATTATAATAAAAGAAGTAAGAGAGGAGCTAAGAAAATATACTGGACAGTATGCTTCTAAGTCAAATATCAAAAATAGAAGTGAATTTATCAAAAGCGGAGATATCAATGAATTATTGTTACAGCATTCTTCAACAAGAGAAAGAGTAGATGATTATCCTCTTGTAAGAAATATGATTAGAGCTCTAAATCCGCAAAGTATTCTTGATCTTGGTTGTGGTATAAATCCAATAGCCCTAGCAAAACCTGGCATAAAGTATCATGCTTATGATATTAATGAATACGACCTTGAAATAGTAAATGAATTTTTCAAAGTTAATGGAATTCATGGGGATGTCCATCATAAAGATATTAGAGAAGAACCAACTTTCCCTGATGTAGACCTTTGTATTATTTTCAAAGTACTAGACATTCTAGGAGATAGAAGGATAGGAATAACAAGAGACCTCTTAAAGAAAATAAATGCAAAACATTTCATTGTTAGTTTCGCAACCCGCACATTAACTGGAAAAAAGATGAATAGCCCATACAGGCGTTGGTTTGAAAATATACTCAAAGCCCTAAAATATGATTATAAAATAACAAGAACAAATCAAGAGTTATTTTATTTGATTAAAAAGATTTAATGATATGCGCGGGCCGTACACATGGCTCTAGTGTCCAAAGAGCGTGAAGCGGAATTAAACCAAAATAATATTTTTCATTGCTTCCTTAATTTCTTTTATTTCCTTTGTCGCAACAACCCAAATTCTACTTAAGCTAGCCTCAAAATAAGAGTGGATGATAAAGTCTCTATAGTTTTGCATTCTAATCCAAGGCACATGTCTATTTTTTTCTTTTAACGAACCAGGAATATTTTTACTTGCTTCTCCAATTATCTCCAGCCTTCTTATGACTGCGTCTTGAAGCATAAGATTTTTATTAAATTCAACTTGTGAAATTCCTTTTAAATAACTCTCGATTTGATTTATACTTTCCTTTATATCTTGCAAGTACAGTTTATAATCTCTTTTCATATAACTCTTATTTCATCCCTCAGAATAGATCTTTTTAGCTCTTTTCTTATAGTACAATATTCAACTAAATCTACTTTTCTTTTAAGGATTTTCTCAAGCAATATCTTAAGATTTATTATTGAGTCAAATCCTCCTCCATCATTCATTTCTATTAATATGTCTACATCACTTCCATTTTTCTCCTCTCCACGTGCATAGCTACCAAATATCCCTGCTTTAGTTACATTATTCTCTTTAAGCAATGGGGCTATCTTTTCTTTGATTTCTTGCAGTGATTTTTTCATAAAATTAATGAATATTAGAAGTTTTTAACACTTTTGACTTAAGGATAAATAAATCATAGGGTTAGTTGCCTAATTCCATGGAGTTTATTAAAAATTAGACTATTTGATATGAATTCTCTAAAAAGAAATTATTCCCATGACATCAGAGCCATAAGGTGTTCAAGTCCTTTTACAAAACCAATATGATGATCTATTCTATAAGCGGATTCTATAGCATCCAAAGCTGGTTTGTAATAATCTACAGCATCAGGACAGAGTATTTGTAATGCTACAAACTTTCTTGTAGCAGCATATACCATACTCATTTGATTAGGGGTAACTTTTACAGATCCTGAAAGTGGACCATTGGCTACTGTTAACCATCGCATACCTTCATTCAATTCATCTACTGGTATTCCAGTTATAGCTGAAATCATTTCTGGTCTACCTATAGTCTCTTGTACCATAATTAGGCAGTGAACTTAGCTTATTTAAATCTTAGGTTGTGCAATTAGGCCACTCCCCATGAAAATGGACATGATGTATGGATGCGCGGGCCGGGCAGTAGCAAGTTTTGTCTAATCTGGTGAGCATCGTGTGCTCTTATTTTGTTAATTATATAAGATTGGTTTTATTTTTAAGGATGATCGACCACCAAATGGTGACAATATTCCCGATAAAAATTAAGAACCTTTTAATTACTTATTAACTACATAGGGGTAACAAGATAGAAAGATTTAAAAATAGGCTAAATTAGCAGTTATTAAGATGAGTTTAAAAGAACAATTAGGAAAGATTGCAAGAACTAGCTTGCTTGCAGGAGCAACATTAATCGGAGATTACGTACAAGCACAAAACGTTGAAAATGAAAAGCCCAATGGAATACGTTCAGCCTACATATTCAGCCCAGATAAGATTACTTATGATTTAGGATTTGGAAATGGAATTATGGATGAAGATTTTAAAGTTAGAAGAATTGATGATATATCAGGAAATACAGACTATGTATTCGGAGCCCGTTTTAAACCGAACGATCTTAACACTCTATGGCTAACCGGATCAACGGTTGAGAACGGAGTAGGATTAGAATCAAAAACATTAATCGGAGATAAAGTTCTTGATGCATCATTAAGCAAAACAGAGGACTCTCTAAGAACTGGATTTGGCCTTACAAAAGAGTTTAGTGATAGCCAAATAGGAATAGGATTTGACTACTTAGACCTTAATGGGGCAAAAAAACACAGTTTCTTGGAAATGTGATACATAGTTTCTCAAATGAAGATCGTGCAGGGTTAGGACTTGCATTCACAAATTCTGAATTAGAAAATAAGTATTCTATAAGTTTCTTTGCAAATCATGCTGGACCAGAGGTAAAATTAGGTTATAGAACTCTTGGAAAAGTTGATTTTTCAGAAGATGGAGAAACTAATGCTTTTGGCCAATTAATGTTTGGAGGAATCAAGAGGGGCTATGCCGATTGGGCAGTTGGCAGAACCTCTAATAATGCCGATATGTTTACAAATGATCTTTTTACAGACCTATTTGGAAGGGCGCCAATTGAAGGAGTTCCGTTTAATGATCGAGTAGATAACGGGCTTGTGGGAATATTATCTGCTACAAATGACTCTAAAACAAACACTAGATCTGCAAATGGAACACTTGCATATGTAACAAGAATCGGCAAAGCAGAAGTTACTCCATTAATAACTGCCAGCTTTGACTTACATGGTTCTGAAAATTATGGAGCGGGGCTACAATTAAAAGCTCCAATAGGGGAAAAAGGAAATTTAAGATTCATAATAGACACTCCATTTGAAAATCCTGAAGATGTAAATGGGAGAATAGAATTTACTACTATATTTTAAAGATATCAAATCAAGAAACATTCTTTATATTTAGATTTAAATTGATTGCTCGAGAAATTAGACAAAACTTCCAAATGCGCGGGCCGTGAACTAAAGGAATAACTTGGCACCTGTAGATATCAAGAAAGCAGCAATTACCATAACAAAAGAATGTTTGACTCCTGCCTTTACAGACCCTTCAGATAACTTTCCTATTGCAAGTCCGCTAAATAATCCTTGAAGAAGAAGCATCCATAATAATGGCCTTGATAAATCATCTGTTGAGAATCCTTCTCCGCTGGAAGCTCCTATCCCCCCACCTATCCCTTCAAGACCCCCAACACTATTTACTTGATCAGTTAAAGGAATTATCTTGAACTGCATTACAAGCATTATTCCTATGAATATAAAGAATATTATGTATCCCTGTACAACAAGAGAAGATATTGCTGCACTTCTTTCTTTCTTTAACTTTTCAATTTGATAAATGGATGAGGCCACCGAATCTAAAATATCATCTATCTTTCCTCCAGCCATCTCAGCCTCTTTAATCAATGAAATAGCTCTCTTTACAGTAACGCTTCCAATATCTTCAGCAAAAGTGTGCAACGCTTTGCTCATAGGAATTCCAATAGACATTTGATTCGCAAGTTTTCCTATATTTTCAGTAAGTGAACCAAAATTCTTATTTCTCATATTTTTGATACTCTGTCCTATAGGGGTTCCACCCTTAACATTTTCAGCCAGAGCTCTTGCGAATTCCAAGAATTGCTCATTCTTTTCTTTTTCAAGATTAGTTTCAAATATTGTAGTTACAACAAAAGGAAGCGCAATAACAGCCATTGCTATTCCAATAAGAAAATAGAATAAATTCTCTCCAAAAAAGAATATAAAATCAACTATTATTAATATTAATCCAAATATTATTCCTATCCAGTTTGCCTTTTTTAGTATCATTTTATTTTAGTGTTCCAGTACTCATTTAAGTAAGTTATTTTGCCCCCTTTCATATTAATTAACATAATTCCGGCCATAATATTTTTCTTTTTTTTGTAAAGATTTTCACACTCCCATTCTGCAAATCCTGTTATTTTGTCATTTGATATATAGCACTTCTTTAATCTAAATTTAATGCTTTCAGTTTCTTTAACAACAGTATTGTTCCAGAAGTTAGCAATCTCTTTATGTCCTTTGTATGGTTTTGATATAGGGCTCTCAAGATAAATTCCTTTCTCAGAAAAGCAAGATATTAATAAATCAGTATCTTGATTAATCCAAGCTTTTCCATATTTTTTCATTACTTCTTTTATTTGTTTGATATTCATTTTTAGTAGTTGGGTTGTTTCATATGCAGAAATGCAATAAATATTACATTTACAATAGCAACTAAACCAATAATTGCAGTAGTCATCTGAGTGGGATTGAACCCCGTGCTTATTTTAGATATAGATATTATAACAAGAAGCATTACCATTATCATAGGTGTAGCAATTACAATACTAATATATAAGTCCATGAATGTCTCAGCAGATTTATTTGCTTTCTCTCTTTCAAGTCTATATTCAAGCAATAAACTTTCAGCTCTCTTCTCAAAGAATTTTTTCATGTCCCCCCCAGAGTTTATTGTGACTGCCATTCCATTAAGCAGCTCTGAAAATTTAGAGCTGGGAGTGGATAAAGAAACATTTCTTAAAGCAGTGCTTAAATCGTATCCGTAAAGATTTGTTTGATTCAATATTTTGGTAAACTCATTTCCAGCAAATTCATACTCTTTGCTTGTTGCAATTATTCTAAATAATTCAACTGGTTCAATACCACTTCCCGAAATAGATGCCATATGAATAACTACAAAAGGAATTTCTTGATTTATTTTTCCAGCGGTTGATTTCTTTTCAGCAGCTGGATATGAATATAAAACTAAAAAAGCTAACCCAGGAACTGCTAATAAAACCCATAATATTTTCACAAATCTTAACAGGTATGACCCAGAATAAACTTCTATTGATAAATTGAGAAAATCAAAACTAAAAAATAGAAAGAATATCATTACAAATACACCAAGAATAGATGCAAGCACTATCGTCATAAACATCATCGACAAATAAGTTGTTGAAAGTATGTTCAAATTGCTCTTTCTTATATCAAGTATCAATGATTTGAATGATCCCTCACTTACAAGCTTCTGAGAGAAGTTAAAAAATACCTTGTTGGCAAATTTACCATACCAGTTTGTTGTATTAAATTTCTCAAGCTTCTTTGGCTTTTCTTTTTGCCTCTTTTTTATCTTTTTAATTAGCTGAGAGTCAATATTTAATTCTTTTAAGAACTCAGTTCTATTTCTCTCTGAAACAATAACTGCAACCTCTTTTTTAGTAGTATTAAGAGGCTTTATCTGAACAATCTCAAGCCCTTTAGGTTCCTCCTCTCTTTTATTTGAAATAGAATCAGTTCCTATTTTATCAAGTATATCTGGAATACTATCATTAAGTATGGATACTCTTCTTGCCAATGACTCTGCAATTTTAAAGTATATTCTAGTTTCTTCTGCATCAAATTGTGCCTCTAAAGAATAAATCTTATCAAGCTCGCGAATCATGTTTATTTCAGTATCTATATTTGCCTTCAAACTTTCAATAATCATAATATTTTAGCGAGGCTCCTCTGCATTTCGAGCATTTTTTGTTTTAATTGTGAGACTTTAATAAAATCCTGTTTTTTCAATGAATCTTCAAGTCTTTCAGACAAATCTTTCATTTGGACAAGCATCTTATATACCAAAAATACATCCTCTTTTTTCATTATAATACGAATGAAAATTGCTTTATATATCTAATTTATGCCAAATTTCTCAAGAACAGTCTTTGAATTTCTATAGTAGTCTACAACTATTTTTCTTACCTCATCAAATCCAAATATCTTTCTTCTGTAAAGTTCATATATCAGTTTGCTCCTATTCAAAAATTCTTTCTGCAACTCTTCAATTGTCAAACCATATCTTATAGATATTTTTTCAAAGACCTTGCTTTCTTTTTTGAAATAAAAAGTATCTTGTGCAGGATTCCATACAAACGGGGTATTTACCATTACCATCCCATCACCTTTAACATTAACTATTTCTACAATTTCTCTTAACCTTCTAGTTTCATTCTTTTTTATCAAAGCGTGAGTCATTATTGCAACACAATCAAGGGAGTTTACAAGAGTTGGTGATAATTCAATAGGGGGAGTTTCCAACCTTTTAATCAGAGTATCAACAGAATCTGCGTGCATTGTACTTATTGAAGGATGTCCAGATGCCATTCCTTGGAACAATACAAAAGCCTCCCTACCTCTAACTTCTCCTACAATAACATAATTTGGATTCTGTCTGAATGAGTTCTTAAGCAAGTCAAATAAATCTATTTCCCCAACCCCTCCTTTACTCATTGCAACTCTTGCAACTGCAGGAATCCAGTTCTCTCTAGGTAAATTAAGTTCTCTAGTATCCTCAATACTTACAACGTGAGATTCAGGGGGAATGAAAAATGCAATAGCATTAAGAAGAGTTGTTTTTCCAGATGCGGTTCCTCCAGCAATGAATATATTTGATTTATACTGCACAAGCATCCAGAAATAAGCAAGCATCTCAGGACTAAGAGTATTAAATGAAATTAATTGTATTGGTGTCCATGGTATTTTAGTAAATTTACGTATTGTGAATGTAGGACCTTTAGAAGTAACATCTTGGGTATAAGTTGCGTTAACTCTGCTTCCATCCGGAAGAGTTCCATCAAGCAATGGTTCAGAATAAGAAACATACTTCCCACTTCTCTGTGCTAGTTTCTCAACAAAACTAGAAAGATTATCTAATTCTTTAAATCTTAATGTTGTTCTTATATTATGATAATTTCTATGAACTACATATATGGGAGTATTAGCACCATTGCATTCTATATCTTCAATAAAATAATCTCTTAACAATGGTTCTATCTCATTGAATCCAACAAAGTCTCTATACAGATAATAAAATATTTTCTCATAACTTCCTTCTTCTATTTTCAAGTTTAGTTCACTTATAAGGAATTTCGCAGTTTTATCAACGTATTCCATTATTTTATCGGGAGTTTTTTCAGTAACTACATTCACATTGATCAATTCAATCATAGCATCTTCCAATTTCCTTATAGTCTCTTTATCTTCATCTTTCAGTAAAGGCTCTTCAACGTCATAGACTAAATCTCCAGCTTCTTCATCCCAGTAAATATGTGCATTTGCAAATGGTTGTATCAAAGCATACCTTACATCAATTTTAGTCCTGTCAGTTATTTTAGGCAATACAGGTACAACGGGATTGGGATTAATGCTTATCATATTCACACCTCTTAAATAATAAAACTCTAAATGCATTTAAATCTATCATACTAAGAACCCTCTGTGATGTCTATCCATATTTTATTGTTAATCTTTCCCTTGTTTTCAACAAAGAATTCGTAAGGTATACTTACAGGAGAGAATGTTTCGTTATCTCTATCAGCCCCATCATAAGTAATATTATGTAAATAAGGCAAAGACAATATTATTTTATATTTTTCAGTAAGTTCTTCTGTAAGTACTCTTATTCTACCAATATTCAATTCAACCCCTGGTTCTGAATATCTTACATTAGACCCATCAAGAATATATCTAACTTCATTATCAAAAGAATCAACAATTATTTCCCCTCTATCTAATCTGAATGTAATCTTCCTCTTATTTCCAGGAGCATCAAGAATTTCTATGACTTTAGAGTCAAAAGTATTAAGCGATTCTATTGTCTGTTCAATTACACTTCTATCCCTAAATTCTCTTATCTGAGGAGTCAGTATAGCTAAAGTCAATCCTATCAATGCCAATCCGATTAATGTGTATATTACTGTCTCAACCCATATCTGACCCCTTATGTCAAAGTGTTTGTTTATAATCATGGGAATGTGACGCCTATACAAGGCTCAAATTCAATAATGTCTGCAACAGAACAAACATCTCCTGAAGTTGTCAAAGCAGATATCTCGGCCTTCTTGTACAATTTATTCACAACATATGTTCTCTGACCACTTATAGCAGGAAATGTAAGTGCTTCAGCTAGTGCGCCACCCATAGGCCTCAAATTTGCATCAGAAGCTCCTTCGTATATCTCAAAAACATCAGAGTTGCCATCACCATCTATCAAACCAACTCTGACCCTTGATATTCCTTCCTTATTAACTTTTATAGAAAAACCAGTTTCATTTCCAGAAGTAGCAGACAAATAACAGTTAAATTGGCTTTCAGGGAATTCAACTCCTTCAAAAATATCAAGACATTCCTTGCTTTCTCCAAGAGAATCATTTACAAAAGGTATCACTACAGAAAATACTATTCCGCCTATTACTATTGTTAAAACAAGAAGTAAAACAGTAGCAACAACAGGACTAACACCCTTTCTAGAATCAATCATCACCATCAAGATATTTATCAGAACCTCTTTTTATATACCTTTTCAATTAATTAAATTAAGTATAAACAATAGTCTGTCCATCTTTTTCAGGACATGTATAAGCAATCTTTCTACTATCTTTCTCTGCAAGAAGCTTAGGTATTATTCTGAATTTATCTCCACCGTTTAATGTACCAGTCATACAAACATAAGAAGATCTTCCAACAGTAACCGTTCCTCCAACAAAAGTCTCATCAGCAAGAGCCAAATCGTCAATACTTCCAGTTGAATCATCATACTTCAGAACTTTAATGCCGTATATTGGAACATTCCCTATGTTGTTTATATCTATAGCCCAACCACTTCCACTACTGCACTGGCTTGCACTAGAAGCAATTTGAACTTTAAAATTAACATCTTCACAAGAACTCTCAACAACTCTATCTCCTTTAGTAGCACTTTCAGATAAAAATCCTTTAGCCCATATGAATATTATAGTAGCAAGAACAATCACTATTACAATAAGAAGAACAGTAGCAACAACAGGACTAACACCCTTTTTGAACATATAAAGAAAAGATTATATCTGTTTTTATATGTTGACTTTTTTTATTAAGGTATACAAGTAATTGTCTTTGAAGCAATAGCATCAGGACATAATATTGGTTTGTTATCTATCCAAACAATTGGCTGCACACTTATCTCTTGAACCTTTATTGGAACAAGATTATAAGGAAGTACCTCGCAGTATTTCTCTCCCGGATTTAAGACAGGAGAGCCACCATTACATAAAGATGCTAGAGCCAAACTAGGATTCAAATCATCTCTATATGCTCTATCATAATCTCCTATTTTTACATAAGCGCCTTCAATTTTAAACAATCCTCTGTTTGTAACATCCAATCTAATATTAACTGAATCTGGATTAATAGGCCGATTCCATTTACAACTAACAGAATCTATTGTAAGTTTAATATCAACATTACACTCGGGCCTTTCATCTGGCAAATAAAGCTTCAAATAAAAGAATACAGCAGTAGAAAGAGATACTGCAATTGCTATCAACAAAACATACCCCACCATTATACTTACACCTTTTTTATTCAACGGTAACAAATTTCTCTCCTTCTTCATCTTTAGCTAATACAAAGTAAAAATTCTGCCCAGGTTTTAAATTAAAAACATAATCCACACCATCAATTCTTATTGTAACAGTATTTGCTGTGCTGGAATAATTTGCCACAATTTGACTACCGCTTTGTATTGTAATTGGCACAGCTATTCCATTAAAAAGAGTAACTCCAATAACTTGTACATTGTTATAATAATAAGCATAAATTCCAGTGGCAGGATTACCATATACAAAAGCTACATCTTGATCTCCTATGGCTTCACTATAATTACTCAACAATTGAGATGCAAGTCCGCTGATGTTTGGTTCAGCATTAATTACTCCATAATCTAAAACTCTTTTAGTTTCAAAGCTTATTTCATCGCTTAAATCAAAAAAAGCTTCTGGTTCATCTCTCGCAGTACTTTGATTTGATATTCTCACAAGACTTATTAGTATTCCTGCAATTATAAGCGCAGCCATCAAAAACACCTGTCCTCTTTTGTTCATAAAGTTGGAAAGAGAAAGAAGTTTTTAAATGATTACTAAAAATGTAGGCGGGGAGCTTGCTTGACGTCAAAAACTCGTTTGACCTTCCACCATCCTCGGAATTGTTTTCTGCAAGCACCGAGGCTTCTGCTTAGGGCTGCTCCGATCAAGGCCTGACCCATTTCACAGGAGCACGGTCGAACAGGACAAATCCTCAACGTCTGGTAAAAGACGAGAGTTTGTTCGTTTCACGCACTCCTTTAAGTTCACTTGAAGCCCGCAGGTGTAACAGCGCAGGGCTAACGCGCCAACTCGCCTACAGCGATTTGGAGTTTAGAAGCTTTTTAAGACTAACTATTCGCTATTTTCAGAAATCTGATCTTTAATTTTACGCATTTCTTTGCTCATGACTTTTCTTTGTTTCTTGTTGCCTTTCTTTCCTGAGAGTACTAGAAGAACTATTAATACAATTGCAAATATAACTGTATTTATCATTAAAATGTATTCTATCTTCATTGGATTCATAAAAATTTATCTCTGTATTTAAATATTATTACCTAAAATTTACATCTGTTTTAAAACAGGTATCCCAAGTAATTTCAAAGAATTTTCTAAGACAATAGCAAAAGAATTTACAATTGCAACTCTAAATTTTTCTTCCTTGCTTCCAATAACTTGACAAGAATGATAAAACTCATTGAATTTCTGAGATAAATTATAAGCATAATGTGCTACGCTATTAACATTAAATGTTCTTGAGCTTTCAAGAACTAAGTCTGGAAAACGAGCAAGTTCATTTATCAAAACTCTTTCATGACTCTCTATTTTATCTATTTTAAAGTTCTTTGAATGTTTAGATTTAGAAATTATGCTGTTAGCCCTAGCATAGCTGTAAAGTAAATAAGGTCCAGTATCTCCTTCAAAACGAATAGCCTCTTCCTTGTTGAATATTATTACTTTATTTGTATCTTGTTTAAGCATAGAATATTTTATAGCAGATATTGCAATAGCAAAAGCTCTATCTTCAGATTCCTTATCACTAATCTTATCTCTCTTCAGTATTTCTTCTTTAGCTGCAGAAACAAGCTCTTTTCTGAAATCTGCATAGAGAATATTATTTCCAGTTCTAGAAGACATCTTTCCTTCAGGTAGTCTTACAGATTCAAATCCCAAATGATAATATTTTTCCCAGTTCTTGAATTTCATGAGCTCTAAAGTTTTTTTTAGTTGTTGAAAATGCAAATTTTGTTCCATATTAGTTATAACAAGAGATTCATCCATTGAATATTTAGCAAACTTTTCCTCTGCTAACGCAATATCTTTAGCAGAATAAAGAACAGTACCATCTCTTCTTAATAAAATCCAGACACCAAGATTCCTATCCTTAAGATTCATTATAGTGGCTCCATCAGATATTTCAGCCAGGCCTTTCTTAACCAACTCTAAAGCAATTCTCTTTCCTTTTTCTTCAACTTGAGATTCAAAATACTGCTCATCAAATTTTACATCCAAGTCAGAATAAATTGGTTTCCATGCAGATATTGATTTGCTTCTAGTATCTTTCCATATTTTCAAAAGTTTAGAATCTCTTTTTTCATCAAGTTTCTTATTTATTTCCAAAACCTCTACTTCACCTTTCTCATTTCCTTCCAAATTCTTAACAGCCTCAACATATATTTTAGCAAACCAGCTCTCATTATTTTGTATTTTCTCTCCTTTGTGGAATTTATTATATGCCCATATCCACTTTGCAATATGCATTCCAGTATCTCCAGAATAATTTGCCCTTATTACTTTGTATCCTGAAAATTCGCGTACTCTAGCAATACTTTCTCCTAAACTAGTTCCCCTTATATGACCGACATGAAATGCCTTATGAGTATTAGGCTGAGAAAACTCCATCATGAACTTCTTTCCTTTTCCTTCAATATTTGATCCATAATTCTTCTTATCTTTTGCTATCTTGCTCAATAAATCATGAGCAACTTTCTTAGAATCAAGGAAGAAATTAATATATGGTCCGATTGCTTCAATTTTCTCAAATCCTTTCTTGTTAATCTTCTTAGCTAACTCCTCAGCAATGTGATTAGGACTTTTTCTCATTGTCTTGGATAAAATAAAACAAGGGAAAGAATAATCTCCATGGGTCAAGTCTTTAGGTATTTCTATCAACTCTTCAATAGTTTTATTATCTAATCCAGTAATTTTAAGAGATTCAATTATTCTTTCTTTCATTTCAAACACTCACTATACTTAAGCAACTTCCTATACTTTAGAAGTAGAGTCGCCTTGTTTGCATGTAATTCAATCTTAAGATCATTATCACTATTAGCCTTTTTTATAGCATCACAAAGTCCCAATTCTCCTATAATAGTCTCATAATTCTCAGGGAGTATGACTTCTATATCATTATCCATCTCACCATTATTAAGATAAACACTTCTTCCATCTATTTCATAATTATTTTCTCCAATAATAACACCTATAGAAGAACTCTTTGGCATTGATTCTATTGCTGGGTGTGTCTCTAAGTATGTTGGAAATGAATCTTCACCGACAATTAATCCTGTAGCCTCATTCAAATTTCCTTTAAAAGAATCAATGAATAAGAACAGGCCTAATGCAACAGCCAAAAACATTGCAACTCCAACAGTAAACAGTTTTGCAGACATATGCTTTAAAAAACATCTTAGTTTTTATGCGTTGCGCCTCTGTAGCTCAGTGGTAGAGCACCAGTTTCGTAAACTGGGGGTCGGGGGTTCAATCCCCTCCAGAGGCTTATAACTCAGGCAACTATAAAAACCGAAAAACTTTATTAAAAAAGATGGATACAATAATCATTAAAAAAGCAAACTTAACTGACTGGAAACAATATAAGGAAATTAGATTAGATGCTCTAAGAACAAACCCAGAATCTTTTGGCAGTTCTTATGAAGAAGAAGTCAAGATACCTATTAGTAAATGGAAAGAAAACTTCAAAAATAAAAACAGTGTCAGACTAATAGCATTAGAAAATAAGAAAGCCATTGGAATCTTAGTGGTTGTTTTTGAAACTGCAATAAATTTAGCGCATATCGCTAATATATATTCTGTATATGTGAAACCAGAATATCGCGGAAAAGGAGTTTCTACAAAGCTAATGAACCATGCTTTAGAAATAATAAAGTCTAAAAAAATAATAAATAAAGTAAAGCTTTCTGTAGTGACAAAACAGTTATCAGCAATATACCTTTATGAAAAATTTGGGTTTAGAAAAGTTGGGGAATTAAGAAAAGAGCTAAAGGTAAAAGGTAATTATTACGATGAATATATTATGGAATTAATTCTATAAATCAAAAAGTAAATAAACCAGTTAGTCCTAATTCTTTTATATTCAGAGTGGACTTGAGCAGGTTCAAAGCTACTAATAGGGTTCCCTAAAAAAGGAAACCTCATCAGAAGGTTCCTCATCAAAAGTTCAGAGCCAAATGGAGACTTTAGGTAAATTTAAATACCTAATTTTAAGATAACCTCAAGTAATTAATCCTATGGCAAACAACGATTTAACTTCAGTATTAGAAGAGCTTCCTGTTATCTAGTCTGTCAGATCTACTTCTAAAACAGATCCTTCAAGAGACTTCAGGTTATGCTCTTGGAATAGCTTCAGCCATTTACAGATTAACAAATTAATCCCATCCTTATTTAGTCTCCGTTGCAAGCAGACTTATTGGAGAGGTAATTGGAGCAGCCGTTTCAGCATTCTTCCTTTTTAGATGGCATAAAGACTCTCAAAGTTAATAGTTTTCATAGTAGAATTTATAAATTAATATTTCTTATATACATTATGAGGTATGAGGTTTTCAGAAAAGAGATAGGTAGTGAACTTCAAATTAATCCTCATGATGGGATTGTTGAACCAGTAATAAGAAGAGTTTATGATAATGTAAAAGGGCTTCCAGAAGTTGAACAAAGACAACAAATGATGACTTTTGTCGATGTATATAGAGCAGCAAGAACTTTAGCTAATGCTGGATTTATTAGAGATTTTCGTAAATTAATTAGTAAACCAAGCAGTTTAACTTTCTTTCAATCATAGTTATCCTTAAATATACTTTAAGTTAAAAAAAGAAATGGATAAAAAAAACAAAGAGTTGCATCTAGCAGTCATCGCAGGAGCAACAAAAGCTCTTGAACACTTAAAGAATAATAGGAAAGCAAGTCACGATGATGCCTTAAAGAATGTAATAGACAATGCAGATGAAATAATAGAGAATATAGACTCTTATAAATAATTAAGTCAAAAAATTAATTAGCTTTAACTACACCAATCTTTCTTCTATTGTATATAACTAATCCTGCAACTCCAAGAACCACAGCAAGTATTATTATTCCTGCTAATCCTTTCTTCCCAATAGCTCCAATAACAGCTCCAGTAATTCTAGACAACCCAGAAGCATCTTCATCAGATTCAGAAGATGTACTCAATTCTTCCAAAGGCAATGTTATTGGCTCTAATCTTCTTCTTCCAGAATCATCATCGTCATCATCGTTTGAGTTTCCACCATTTCCACCTGTTGTACCACCACTTCCCCCACCATTATTTGGAGGCTCGGATGTAGGAGTAGTAGGTGTTTGAGTAGCTGAATTAGTGGGTCTAGTAGGTGCTATAGGAACTGAACTTGAACCACCAGAACTAGGATTTGAGATTGGGACAGAACTTGATGTAGCAGTATACTGAGCAGACGCTGGATTTACAGGAGTAGGATTAGCAGAAACATCAATTAAAACAGGTGCAATAGATACAGGATTAACAGAAGGATATATGGAAACAGGAGGTACACCGCTTGAAATAGGACTAGTTGGCTCAACAGAAACTGGTGTAGATGAACTAGTAGGAACAGTTGAAATCGGTGCAGATGATATAGAAGGATCATTAACTACAGGAACAGGCTGGTAATCTCCAGACCAAGAAGGCATTGTCTCAGGTTCAAAAACCAAACTTTGTCCAATAGAAGCCAAAGACACAGCTAAAACCATCAAAGCAATAAATGCGAACTTAAAATTCATAAAAAACAGTGTTTCTTAAGATATTTAAATCTTTCTGTCACTATTTAGTAATATCCTATTGGAAGTGAATGCCTCCCACCGCTTTCCGCTATATTTACAATAATTAGTCAAATTATTAGAGTTATTCCTCAACAAAAAAGTCTTCAACTAACTTTTCAATTCCAACTACTAGTTTCTTTCTTAATGGACCTGCTTTAGCATAAGCTCCAATTAATTTTTCATAGAGTGGCCTTAAAACAGTAGCTTCCTCAAGTAATAATCTTTTCTTTTCCTCTTCAAAATTGTTATCTATTATATGATCTATAGATCTTTCTTTAAAATGAGTAGGTAAGGTGACTCGTTCTGTAAAGTTGCATCCATGAATAGTTTTTGAATGTATATCAATTGCTTTAAATACATAATCTAAGTTTTGCTTATAAGTAGCTGTTCCAAATCTAATCCATTTTGAAAGTGAACCTGAACTAAAACAATAATCTTTTCCTTCTCTTTTTGCTGTTTCATTCATTAGATTTGATAGTTTGGTTCTATTAATGTGGTTTTTATCAAGATAGTCTTCAATATTTTTTCTATCCACTTCAGATAAACTAACTCTTTCTCCTCCTACAAAGCGGAGCGTAGCCTTTTCCTCTGATCCTACAATCTGCAATTTATCTGTTAAATCCTCTCTTCCAATTGCTCTAAACAAATAAACAATATTTTCTTTAGAGGTTTTGTTACCTTCTTTCTTAACCCATACATTGACTGTTGGTTCTGAAAAAGAATATGGTTTTCCATCAAGCTCTGCTAATCTAGTCATCTCTCGAGCCAACTTTAAGGTAGATGTGTTGGTTTTATACAAATAATCTTTTATTTGAGCTCTGGTTTCACTATTTATGCGGACTTTCTCTCCATCTTCAGCTACCTTAATAATCATATAGAAAATGCAAAAAATAGATATGTAAAGATAATCTTCCCCTTAGGGGAATACTTAAATACTCAGAAAGGCAATCTAATTTATGGACATTAAAACACTCCAGACAATCGACTTAACAGAAGGTGAAGCAAAGGTATACTTAGCCCTCTTAAAGACAGGTTCAACGACTACCGGATCCTTAATCAGTTCTTCAGGAGTATCTAGAAGCAAGGTTTATGATGTTCTTGAAAGGCTTAAACAGAAAGGATTAGTCACAGAAGTTACTAAAGAAAATACGCGTTATTTTGAAGGTTCTGATCCTAAAAGAATTATAGATTATCTGGAGTCTAAAAAGAGAGATATCTCAGAAAAAATAGAAGACTCCAAGAAAATAGTCTTTGATTTGAATAAGCTGAAAAATAGTGAACTTGAAAAGCAAGAAGCCAAAGTTTACACGGGAATTGAAGGTCTAAGAACAATTTATAATGAAATCCTTGATGAATTAAGTAAAGGCGGAGAATACCTTGCCTTTGGAATGGGAGACTTAGAGATAAGTAGCCCAAAAGTCAAAGAACTAATACACAAATTTCACTTACAAAGAGAAGAAAGAAAGATAGCTGCAAGAGTAATTGTACATGAAAGAGTCTTAAAAGATATTAAAGAATTTGAAAAACTGAAGTATTACAAGTTAAAGTCAAGTAAACTCAACTTCCCGACAGCAATTGCAATAATTAAAGATAAGGTGCTAACACTTGTTGCAGGTAAAGAAATAATAGCATTTGTAATTCAAAGCAAGCAAGTATCTAAGAAATATAAAGATTATTTTGAAGAGTTATGGGAAATTTGATATTTTTCCAAAGATTATCTTCACTTTTCATAATAACCCTAGCATATCCTTTGTTGTATAAACTTTAAACTTCTTTTGTTCTTGAAAATCAGTATCGTCACTCCAAATTCCATCAGCATTTAATGCTAATGCAAGAGCAATAAATGGTACATCATCTTTATCTTTAATCATTTGTTGAGATTCATTTAAGAATTGAATATAATTTTCCTTTTGCATAGTAGTTATCTTCTCAAACAATGTATCTATTAACAATTCAAATTCATCTGAATTAATATGGGCTTTCTCACAGAGTTCTTCCGAATGTTTAGCAATTTCAATTAATGCATGATATGGAGTAAAGAACTGAAAGTTTTTTGAAAATAATAATGCTCTAGATGGTCCATTACGGATTAATGCAGCCATAATGCGATTAGTGTCTATTATGAGTTTAATCATAGCCCGTGGGCTTTTGCAATTCCTCTCTTTACCTTTTTGCCTATTTCTAGAACATCTTTTTCAGTTAATTCGCTTTTACTAAGTATCTTATCCATAAGTTCTATTTTCTTTGCTTCATCCCAAATTGCACGCCTAGCTACTTCACTCCACTTAATCTGAGTGTGCTTTCTCATGATCTTCATGAGTTCTTCTGGTATTGATAAGGTCATATTAGTCATTTTATTTATCTAAGTAATTTAAGTATTATTACTTATTTAAATATTTCGGTGCATCCTCTTTTCATAATATTCCTCCACTCCTTTGATTATAACATGATTCTTTTCTATTTCTTTTATTAGCAAATTATTTTGATCATATTTACCTAATTTTATGCTAGCATTTGGTTCTATTACTTCTAGTTCTTTCTTTAGTTTTTGATCTAGAGATTCAATGTAAATATCAATATCACTGCTTTCTTTTGCCAGTCCCTTAGCATATGATCCAAATAACAAAGCAAGTCTTACTTCCCTATTTTTTTGAACTTCTTCAATTATGTTTCGCAGATTAGGATATTTTTTGAGGGTTTGAGCTAATTTGTATTGTTCAGCCATATTAATCGCTATATTTGATTCAATACCATTTTTTAGAAAGTAGACTTTGTTTTTACCCTCTTCCCTATAATCAACTATGTTCTGAATCATTAGACTTTTTAGAATTCGGAGTACAGACATATGATTTACATTTAGCATTTTTGCAATACCTCTTCCATGATTCTCTCCTCTAAGTAATGTAAGGATAATTTCGTGCTCATAGCTATCGTAACTATTTTGTTCCATATGTAACGTTTATGTTCCAATGATATATAAATGTTTTGGCTCATTGTTTAATCTCCTGTATTTTGCGCATCTAGATAATGCTTTTAACCTCTTAAAATCTCAAAGTATTGTTTGTGTTAGCAATTATTTTATACCTCAATATTTCTCCCAAAGCACAATATTTATATAGTGTTATCATTATAATGATAGTATGGATATTGAGACTTTA